>NZ_JACOOJ010000001.1 GCF_014287585.1 Parabacteroides hominis
GTGCGCCGGTCGCCGGCAGGCATTGCTGCCCCCGCTGCCCCTCGACTTGCATGTGTTAAGCCTGTCGCTAGCGTTCATCCTGAGCCAGGATCAAACTCTTCGTTGTTAAATTGTTTTTTTGCCTTTTGCCCAGAATCTCGTTGTTTATTGTAGTTATTGACGGTATGTTTTAGTATTCCTACTACGTCTCTTGTACTACTTGTTGATATGTAAATCTTTCAAAGAACTTTTTCGCTTTCGTTTAGCGAACGTGGGTGCAAAGATAATAACTTTTATTTTTAACTTCCAAATTTTCTCGGAACTTTTTTCAAAAGTTTTTTGTTTCATCATTTAACTACCTGCGTTCTCTCTCGAATGCGGATGCAAAAGTAGTGCTTTACAACATACGCACCAAACATTTTTGCAACTATTTTTTCACCCGTTTGTGACGTTTTTACGCTAACTTCTGAACCACTGACTGTTACAAACGAAACTTTTTTCTTTTTTCATATACCCCTATTTTCAGGCTATACTGACGGCTCTTATATACGTATAATAATGTACAAGGAAAAGCTTAACCAAAATCATAAACAAGAAATAACAAAGAAGCCCCCTACCCTGACGGATAAGAGGCTTTTAAATTCTTTTGTCTTCCTCCTGAGAGGTTAACCTAAATACGATTTGAGGAGCTTGCTACGTGTTCCTTGCCTTAATCTTCTAATTGCTTTTTCCTTGATCTGGCGGACGCGCTCTCTTGTGAGGCCAAATTTGTCGCCAATCTCTTCCAATGTCATTTCCTGACAGCCAATACCGAAAAACATTTTGATTATCTCACATTCTCTTTCGGTTAATGTAGCAAGTGCTCGATCAATTTCTTTTGCCAATGACTCGTTCATCAACGACCGGTCAGCGATAGGAGCGTCATCGTTAACAAGCACATCCAAAAGACTGTTGTCTTCGCCTTCCACGAACGGAGCATCCACCGAGATATGTCTTCCCGATACTTTTAAGGTATCCGAAATCTTATCTACCGGAATATCCAGTTCGTCTGCAAGTTCTTCAGGAGAAGGTCTGCGTTCGTTTTCCTGTTCGAATTTAGAGAAGGCTTTGCTGATTTTATTCAACGAACCCACCTGATTCAACGGAAGACGTACGATTCTTGACTGTTCTGCCAAAGCCTGCAAAATAGATTGACGAATCCACCATACAGCATAGGAAATAAACTTAAAACCTCTGGTTTCGTCGAATTTTTCAGCTGCCTTAATCAACCCCAGGTTACCTTCGTTAATAAGGTCCGGTAAACTTAACCCCTGATTTTGATATTGTTTAGCTACAGATACAACAAAACGCAGATTTGCTCTGGTTAATTTTTCCAATGCTCTCCGGTCGCCTCTTTTGATAGCCTGTGCCAATTCTACTTCTTCTTCTACTGTGATCAGATCTTCACGGCCTATTTCCTGAAGATACTTGTCAAGAGAAGCGCTTTCGCGATTGGTAATGGACTTTGTGATCTTTAACTGTCTCATCCAATAATTTTATATTGAGAATATCAGGGTGCAAAGATAATATTATTTTTATTGACAGAATTGGCTGGATGCACCCTACACCCAGCCAATTATAAACCTTTAACAATCTTCCCGCCAAATAAGACGAATATAACGTTATTTTATTATTCAGCCAGATCTATAGCATATACTTTCGTACGTCCATTCGGATAGAAACCTTTTACTACGATGTAACGATCGTCATCGTTGCCTTTCAAAACCTTGTCAACTATTTTCTCAAGCTGTTCAGGAGATGAAATCTTCTGGTCGTTTACAACCATGATAATGAAACCTTTTTTAATACCGGCATCTTTCAGTTTACCATTCAGCAAACCGGTTACTTCAATACCATAGCTTACACCTAATTCACGTTTCTGTTCGTTTGTCAACGCGCTAAAAGCGGCTCCCAGAACTTCGGCACTGTCGGCGGCTCCTTTCACTACTGCCGTACTGCCTTGTGCGTTACGAAGTTCCACATTAAACGTCTTGGTGCTACCATTACGGTCTACGGTTACCTGTACTTTGTCACCCGGACGATATTTACTGATCTGTTCCTGCAAAGCATTCGCAGATTTTACTTTTGCACCATTTACGGCTACAATCACGTCACCCTTTTCAATACCGGCTTCCTTAGCAGTACTGCGGTCTGCAAAATCAGCCACACATGCACCTTCGGAAACTTTTATCTTGGATTTCAGTGCACTCAGTTCCTCTTTCTGTTTAGCCGGCAGGTTCGGATAGCTCAGCATGTCGGCGATGTCACCCACACTCATAATCTGGACACCCAGGATTGCGCGCTGTACCGTACCATACTGCTTCAAGTCGTTTGCCACTTTCCCTGCAATGCTGATAGGCACTGCAAACGAGTAACCGGCAAAGTTTCCTGTTTCGGAATAAATAGCGGTATTGATACCGACCAACTCACCTTTCGTATTCACCAGCGCACCTCCACTGTTACCGGGGTTCACGGCTGCATCGGTCTGGATAAACGACTCGATCTTGCTCTTATCGCCACCTCCCATCGAGATGCCACGTCCTTTAGCACTCACAATACCGGCTGTAACCGTAGAAGTCAGATTAAACGGGTTACCGACTGCCAACACCCACTCCCCGACTTTCAGTTTTTCAGAATCGCCGAACGGAATGGTAGGAAGATCTTTCGCATCGATCTTAAGCAAAGCGATATCCGTCGTCGGATCGGTTCCGACCAGTTTGGCAGCAAACTTGCGGTTGTCATTCAATGTCACTTCCAGTTCGTCCGCCCCATCGATCACATGGTTGTTCGTTATAATATATCCGTCGGTCGAAATGATCACCCCGGAACCGGCTCCTACCCGTGGTTGCGGTTGCGGACGCTGGAAACCTCCACCTCCACGTCCTCCGAATCCGAAGAAATATTCGAACGGATCGACATACTGCGGCTGATTGCCACCGTCGGCATATTGTTTGGCGTTTGTCGTGGCCTTAATATGCACAACGCCATGAACCGTACTTTCTGCAGCCTTGGTAAAATCCGTATTCTCTGCAGCAACCGTGTTATAACCAGCTAACCGGATCGGCTGATTGAAGGTATTTGCTGAGCCGGAAGCACTATATACCGGTTGATTCTTATTAATCAGGTAAGCACTCGTCCCAACAGCCGCTCCCGCACTGATTGCAGCGACGAGAACGATACCAAGCACATTCTTCCACATTTTTTTCATACTCTTTTTATTTTATCAAACATTTAAATTTAACACTTTTCTTCCGACAAAGAAAACTCAAAAAACGTGCGATTATTCCATTTGCGACTGTTTTTTTATCACTTTTAACGGCGCTCCACAAGGGCTTAACTGCGATTAACAGTACTGTGTAATGCAAAGTACCTTTTTAACAATCCAACACCTGACAAATGGTCATATATTCAATAATATAACAGCAAGAACGGCAGAAAGTTTCAGAACCATTGATAATGGATATTTGACAATTAGAAAAGCCTTCCAAACTGCACGATAAGCAGACAGCAAGTTGCTTAAAAAGCGGATTCGTGCTAAAGCAATCCGCAAGTACAGTTTTGGGCAAGTATCGTTTTATTATCCTTATCGGGGTAAAGCAGCGCATTTAGAAATGTTAAAAAATATTACCCGCAATAGTAATTCCCCAAAAATGGGATAGTAATCCGATTTGGATGGGGTAGTAGTGACATTTTGACAATCTTAAATTCGTATTCCTTTAGCGTGTCGGATATGTTTCCGGAAAACAAGAGGGGTTAAATGAAAGAGCCGTGTCCTTTTCCCTCAAAATTGTCAATTGCCAATTGTCAATTATCAATTAAAAGAATTACCTTTGTCCCATTGCAGTCTGCCGGTCTGCCGCTCGTCCTCCGGGACGGGAGGAACGTCCGGGCAACAAAGAGCACCATACTTCTTAACGGGAAGCTGTCCGCGAGGGTAGAGTAGCGTAACAGAAAACGACCGCCGGACCTGTCCGGTAAGGGTGAAAAGGTGAGGTAAGAGCTCACCGGGTCTTATAGTAATATAGGATGCCGTACGTCTTATGGGTTGTAAGGTCATGTATACCGGCGCATGTAGGATTGCTCGTCCGATGCCGGGGGGTAGACCGCTAAAGCTTACTGGTGACAGTAAGACGAGATAAATGGCAGACGCTCCCGTACAAGCGGGAGTACAGAACCCGGCTTACAGGCAGACTGCTTTTTTTATTATAATGTGCCAGTATACCAATTCAACAATATGCCAATTAAATGGTTTTCTATTGGTATATTGGCACATTTAACTTATTGGCACATTATTATATATGAAAACAACCGGTAAAAAGACGCTCGGAGAACGGATCAACGCCTTACTGACAAGAACGATCCGTTTCGTCACTTACGACATTTGGCGGATCACCGAAAATGAAGTAAGCGGACTGAAAGAGTTTTATATCAATATCATCAAGACAATCATTCTTGCTGTCAGGGGTTTTCAAAACGAGAACCTTCAAACGAAAGCCTCTGCCCTCACCTATAGTACCCTGCTGTCGATCGTACCTCTTCTGGCAGTCCTGTTAGGGATAGCCAAAGGGTTCGGCTTCCAGAACACCGTACGCCAGGAATTATTCGACTATTTCCCCGGACATGAGGCGGAGTTGACCAAGGCATTCGAATTCGTGGAAAGCTACCTGGAACAGGCACAGGGCGGCGTAATCATCGGGGTCGGCTTGATCCTGTTGTTTTATACGGTTGTCAATCTGATTTCTTCGATAGAAGACACGTTCAACGATATCTGGCAGATACAGAAATCGCGGCCGTGGTATCGGAAAATATCCGACTATTTAGCATTGTTCCTGGTCCTTCCGGTGCTGATGACAGCCTCCAGCGGTTTGTCTATTTTCCTGTCAACCTTGCAAAACTCGTTTATCAGCCAATATTTCTTTTTTACACCGTTAGTCGAACTTATACTGAACATAACACCTTATATCATTACGATCCTGGCGTTCACGGGGCTTTATATTTCGTTGCCCAACACGAAGGTCCGGTTTGTAAACGGCCTCGTGGCCGGAATCCTGTCAGGCATCGCGTTCCAGTTCTTCCAGTTCATCTACATCAGCGGACAGATCTGGGTGAGCAAATACAATGCGATTTACGGTAGTTTTGCCGCTTTGCCCCTGTTGTTGCTATGGTTGCAATTGTCCTGGCTGATCTGCCTGTTCGGGGCGGAAATCTCGTATGCTTCCCAGAACGTGAAGAAATTCAGTTTCGAACGGGACAGCAAGAACATCAGCCGGCGATATAAAGATTTCCTCACGCTGCTGATCGCTTCCCTGATCGTAAAGCGGTTCGTGAAGGGGGAAAAGCCTTATACGGCGGATGAACTGTCGGACGCTTACCGCATACCGATCCGTATCACGACTCAGATACTCTACCAGTTGACCGAACTACATATCATTATCGAAGTCAATTACGGGGATGACGAACGGGTCGTCCACTACCAGCCGGCGATCGACGTAAACAAGATCACGGTCAGCTACCTGCTGACCCGCATGGACGAATATGGTTCGGAGAACTTCAAGATCGACACGTCCCGGCTGTTCAGCAAAGAATGGAAAGCCTTGCTGAAAACCCGCGAGGACATGATTAAGGCGAATGATAACATTTTGTTGAAAGACCTCTGAAGAGTTGAAAGTTGATAATTGAAAGTTGAAAGTTAAAAATACACATACGAATCTGACGGAGGGGAAGGTATGGAAGGTGATCGTTCGCTTTGCGTTGCCGTTGCTGATCGGGAATCTGCTGCAACAGTTCTATAACATAACGGACAGTATTATTGTCGGACAGTTTCTGGGAAAAGAGGCATTAGCGGCGGTATCGGCTTCCTTCTTCATCTATTACTTCATCATTTCATTCGTGATCGGTGTCGGAAGCGGGACTACGGTAGTTATTTCACAACTTTTCGGGGCTAAACAGTATCAAAAGGTACAGCTTGCGTTCTCCTCCTTCTTCATCTTCATGCTGGTCGGGGGCGTGATATTGTCCATTGCAGGGATAATTTTTGCCGAGCCGGTTTTTCGCCTGACCAATACGCCGGAAGAGGTTATTCCGCAGGCGGTGGCTTATTTCCGCATTTATATCGGGGGGACGTTTCTGTTCGTGACCTTCAACAGTATCATTTCGATTCTGCGGGGCGTGGGCGAGTCTGTCCGTCCAATGCTGTTCATTCTGATTACGACTATCCTGAACATCGCGTTCGACCTGCTTTTCATACTCGTGTTCAAATGGGGTATCGAGGGGGCGGCGCGGGCGACTGTCATTTCGCAGGGGATCGGCATGTGTATCGCCTTAGCGTATGTAAACAATACGCACCCCTTGTTGTCCATCAAAAAGCAGGATATGCTGTTCGACTGGAAACTGTTCAAAGAGAGCCTGAAAATCGGACTTCCGACAAGCGTACAGCAATGCGCGATCGCCCTCGGACTGATCGCACTGTTGGGGATCGTGAACAGTTTCGGGACCAATACGCTGACGGCTTACGGGGCTGCGGGGAAAATAGACACGATCATCACACAGGCTGTCCTTACCCTGTCGGGGGCGTTGGCGGCTTTCTGCGGACAAAACATCGGGGCGGGGAAACTGGACCGGGTGAAAAAGGGGGTACGGTTTACGATGTACACGAATATAGTCTTGGGGCTATTGACTTTTGCCGCCGTCTATCTGTTCGGCGACGAGATGATGAAGGTTTTCACGAAAGATGCGGATGTCGTGGCGATCGGGAAGGAATATCTGCTGATTATCGGCGGTTTCTTCATTGTACACGGGGCACTGAATGTCTACAACGGGGCGTTAAGGGGAGCCGGAGACACGTTGTTCCCGATGCTGACCAGCCTGATCTGCCTCTGGCTGATCCGTATCCCACTCGCCTATTATCTCAGTTCTTGGTTGGGACGCAGCGGGATCTGGTGGGCGATCGGGATCAGCATTGCAATCGGGTTGGTTGCTACCTTTGTTTATTACAAGACAGGGATATGGAAACGCAGGTGTATTATATCTAATACCGATTATAACTGACCACCTCTTTCGGATCTTTGCGCTTCTTGGGTCTGTCCGGCTGGGTGGAATAGCCGACGACGATGTCCAGCAGGACGCGTTTGCCGGAGGGGATATTCAATAGTTTGCGGACTTTCGTTTCATCGAACCAGCCGACAATGCAACTTCCCAACCCCTCGTCTTCGGCAGCCAACACAAGATGGGCGGCTGTTATGCCGATATCCAGATGGGAGAAATTCTTATCCTTGATCCACGATCCGATACCGGCTGCCAGGTTCGGCTTCTCCTCCACAACCAGGATATGCACGGGAGCCTGTTTGGTGAAATGGTTCATCCCTAAGACGCGGTTCGAGGTAGCATCCGCCACCCGGTTCTTCAGTTCGGGATCGTCCACCACAATAAAATGCCAGGGCTGCGAATTGCAGGCAGACGGCGCGATACACGCCGCCTCTAAAATACGCTGCAATTTTTCCTTTTCCACCGGACGCTGCGGATCGAAAGCCCGGTCACTCTGCCGCCGGCTTGCCAAAGAGAGGAAATCTTTCATTTGAACTGCATTATTTTACTGATATACTTTCCTACGATGTCGAACTCAAGATTGACAACCGTCCCTTTTTCGATCTGGCAGAAATTGGTGTTGTCGTGCGTATACGGAATGATCGCAACCTGAAAACTGTTCTGCTTCGAATTGCAGACGGTCAGGCTCACACCGTTGACACAGACGGAACCTTTCTCGACGGTTATATATCCCTGCCCGGCCATCTCCTTGTCGAACGGATATTCGAACGTATAATACCAGCTTCCGTTGGCATCTTCCACGCTTGTGCAAACGGCAGTCTGGTCGACGTGTCCCTGCACGATATGTCCGTCCAGGCGTCCGTTCATCATCATGCTGCGTTCCAGATTCACGAGCGAGCCGGGTTTCAGAAGTCCCAAGTTGGAACGTTCCAGGGTTTCGCGCATGGCTGTAGTGGTGAATGTATCTCCATCTTTGCGGACCACGGTCAGGCAGACGCCATTGTGGGCCACACTCTGGTCAATTTTCAATTCATCGACAAAAGAGCACTTCATCGTGATATGAATGTTGTCCTTATCATGCTCGATCGCCACGACCTGAGCAGTTTCTTCTACAATTCCTGAAAACATAAGATTGTTGTTTTAATGATTATCGAAGTCCAAAGATACGGAAAAACCTTATATTTGCCACATATAAAAATAATTCAAGATGAAAGAACAAGATATACGCTGGCAACAACGCTTTTCCAATTACCCAAAAGCATTGCTCAAACTAAAACAGACTGACCAATCCGGACTTGATAGAACATATCGGACGGAAAAGAATTATTTTTTATCAAAGAAATACTTAATATAATATGGAAGCAGACAAAGTAGACAAGTTCCTTCTCGCGAATGAAAGCAAATTCCCCGATTATGAAATACCGATCCACCGGTTGCTCGACCTTCCTCCTGAAAAAGAGGCAGTTTTAGTAAAAACCCGTTTCAAAAGCCCAGGCGACATGCTGCTTGTTTCTTTTTTCTTTGGATACTTCGGGCTGGACCGTTTCATGATCGGAGACAAGATCAAAGGAATCTTCAAACTGCTCACATTCGGCGGCTTGAGCGTTTGGTACTTAATCGACTTATTCCTGATTATGGGGACGACAAAGAGGAAGAATATGGAGATGTTGGAAGAGATCGTGAAAAAGGATATTTGATCTTTCGGATTTAAAACATACCTTTGTTCCAAGCAAATACAACAAATATGGATTTCTTCAATAACTATCTGCCAGGTATAATAGCTTTGTGCAAAAAGCATAAGGTCAAAAAGTTGTTTGCTTTCGGTTCTGTCCTGACCAATCGTTTCAATGATAAAAGTGATATCGATTTAGTTGTCGATTTTGAAAATGTTCTATTGGAAGAATATGCCGATAACTACTTTGACCTGAAAGATTCACTATCATCCATCCTCCACCGGGAGATAGATTTATTGGAAGAACAGGCAATCCGCAATCCGATTTTGAGAAAGAATATCGATAGTTCTAAATTGATAATATTTGAACCGTAAATGCCGATTTACCGGTGAGCTAACAGACAAAGTTGTGCCTTATGTCGTGAGCTCTCTTTTGCCGTCTGCTTCAGCAGACGGTTTAAAAGATCTGGAGGCAAAGCCTCTTCCTCTGTGGACTTTAGTCCCTTTCATCCATTATATTTAAAGGGGTTAAAACCCACAGAGGAACCGGCAAAGCCGGAACAATCATCTATCCGTCTGCTGAAGCAGACGGCAAAAGAAAGCCTGCGACATAAGGCACAACTTTGTCTGTTAGCTCACATATAAATCATCATTAACGGTTCACAACTGCCAATATTTGAACCATTAAATGATGATTTATGTTTCTGCCAAATTTTGGTGCCCTGTTTTACAATCCAAAGTATATTTATTCGTTAAGACAGAGTTTCGCTTTTTTCTGCCAGCAATTTATCAAGGTCGTCGATTTGATGATTCAAAAATTCCACCAAAGTATTGATCATCCTTCCGTTCTGGGACATGAAGACGATGCAATCCATCAGCCGGGTGGCCAGTTGGTAGGTTTTACGAGTGTTCTCCACATTCGGTTGCCGCATGTAATAAGCAAAACATCTGAAAAAGACAGGGATCAGGCGGTCCCAAGGCAATTCCAGATGTACTATCAGGCTTTTCATGCATCGTAACTGGTGAAGGAGATAATCCAGGTCTTCTTCATCGCTTTTGTTGGCGAACGCTTTCCGGATACGGCTGGCTTCTTCCCTGAAAAAAATTTCTTGGATAGCTTCTGTCGGGAGTGTAGAGGTGTTTGCTGCTTCCATAATATAAAAGGTATTAAAAGTAGGGCGAAAAAAGAACGGTTCCGCCTTTCCCGTTGACTAACACTTCCCAGAAGCTGGAGGCACATTAATGCTCCCCACGGGGGTACGGAACCGCCTATGGGGATAGAGACAGGCATAAAAATGCCTGCATCCATGCAGAAGCAGGTTCACTGCTACTGGGAAAAAATGTTAGTCGCTGCAAATATAGCTCTTTTCACGGATAAGCAAATAAATAAAGACCGAAAATACCCTGGATTCGTGTTTTTTGACTTTCTAAAACAGCGGTCAAAGTCTTTTTCCCAAGCCGGGACGATTATTTCACCTGAAAAATTTGCCTCCCCCGAATTATATTGCTTACTTCGTAAAATTCATAAAGAGGCTATAACCAGGATGATTCTCCGAATCATATCCGGTTATAGCCTCTTTTTTTAATCGGCAATCCATGAAACGCACGCAGCAGCTATTCCGTTTTTGCCGCCTTTCTTATGCTTAAAAGGATATTGGCTTTTATGGACTGAATCATTCGGGCAATATCTTCCGAAGAAGGATAGGTCGCATATGGGTAAAATTTATCCGGATCAGAGGCAAATGTATAATAGGTTTCTTCCAGGAATATACGGCCATCTATCCTAACGGCTATCGATTTCATATTATATTCCCGCTTAGGCTCGGATAAATCGATCCGAAAAACGAATGCACGGGCATTTTCAAGTATCTCTTGTGTTTCAGGGTCATCCAACGTTTCTTTTGAAACGGAAGATGTTTTCATCATTTCACCCGTAATCAGATCAAGCCCTTTGCTGATCCAGTCATATTTCCGGACAGACATAAAAAACACCTCCGAAGGGGCAACCGCTTCCTCTAACTTCTTCACAAATGGTTTATACACCTTTTCCAATACATCCAAAACCATCTCGACGCTAAACCTGGGCGAATCGGTTTTCACCTCTTCTTTCCTTATCTGCCGCTGCAAAACAGCCAGTTCTTTTTCAAAATCATCCTCCTCTTCTATATTCCCACCCTTAGCAGCCTTTATGCCGATTCGCAAAGCACGTTCCGCACAATCATTCAGATAACCGACAAACGGCCTGATTTTATCCAACGAAGCATTTGCACCATCCGAAGGAGTCAGGCCGACCGCCACATCACATTGATGCAGAACCCGCAAATAATTTTGCTTATCTTCCGTATGGATCACAATCATTGGATAACCGTTCCGAAACAATATATAATTCACCAATAAGCGTGCAATACGCCCATTGCCATCTTCAAAAGGATGAATGCGGATATAGCGGTAATGCAACAAGGCGGCCAACTCCACCGGAGAGAGGACGCCTTTTGCCGCCTCTGCATTATACCAATCTACCAAATCCGTCATAAAAGCGGGTGTTTCTTCCGGCAATGCATAATGGAACTCCTCCCCTGTCGCTGTTATAACCGAATTAGGACGGGATTTATATACTCCGACCTTTATCTCCATACGAGTCTTTGTACCTGTAGGGGTTTTGGCATCCTTCCAATAATCCTGGACAAGAATTGTCTTATTCAGTTCACGGATAAATTGCTCGGTCAAGGGACGTTCTTTATCCATTGCTTCCTGTTTCATCATCTCCAGGCCGACATTATGGGCTTTCATTTCTTCATAATCTTTCAAGGAAGCAGAGCCAGATGTCTCACCAAACATAAACAAAAGTTTTGTTTGGCCATAAGTCAGTGTATTACCCTCCAGATGATTCGAATTATAATTAAACTCTAACCTGAACTTACGGTCTAACCGCTTCTCATCTTCCGGCTTCAGAGGCTGAAGGGTCTGCCATTCGTCCAATAACTGCTGCAAATTATCCATATCCTTTTATTTTTCCGTAAAGATAAAAAAATAGAGGTAAAGCGAAATGCCTTACCTCTATCATTTATTGATTATATATCGTTGGATATATTATTTAGCCTGTTCCAACTGCAACGTCTTGGTCGGTTCGTCGCATACTTCAGTCGGGCCGAAATACTGGATAGGGCCGGGATAAACATAGCTTGTCGTCATAGCCCATTCGTCGCGGTTGGCAGCGAATTTCTTGAAAGGAGCGCCGTCGAGTTTCACCAAGGCTTTCTGGATAACCGGTTTCATTTCGCCGTGGCGTTTTTCCATGTTCATCATCATGGTTACGGGGATACCGCCGGCGATCCACTTGTCAGCCGGAGCAGTCGTGTTGCGTACGGAAGACATATAACCGGTCTTGCCGGCAGCGATCAGGCAGGAAGCCGTATAGCCCAAGGAATAGCAGTAGTCTGCATCGTAGTTGGACGGAGCGGCGCAACGGCCTTCGTAACCGAAGAAGTGGTGCTGTGCAGCGAACTTGCCGGCGTATTTGCCTTCAGCCTTCCATTCAGCCAACTTCTTGCCAACCATTTCAGACAGCAATTTTTCTGTTTCGATCAGAGAAACCTGTACGTTTCCGTGCGGGTCGCGATCCAAAGACAACTGACGTGCCACGCCTTCCGGCAGGGAAGCATACAGGTCGGAGTTTTCTTTTGTCAGCTTGCTGATGATGTAGGCACGCTGTTCGCTCTTCTTGATCATCTTGAATTCGGCATCGTGTTTAGCAAGGAAGTCGTTCAGCTCGGCGATCAGGCGTTTCATAGCCGGGACAAATTCGATCAGGCCTTCGGGGATCAGCACCGTACCGAAGTTGTGGCCTTCGGCAGCACGTTTTGCAACGATGCCGGCGATATAAGTCACGATATCGTCCAAAGACATGTTCTTTTCCTCTACTTCTTCGGAGATGATACAGATGTTCGGCTGAGTCTGCAAAGCGCATTCCAAAGCGATGTGGGAAGCCGAGCGTCCCATCAGCTTGATGAAGTGCCAGTATTTTTGTGCAGAGTTGCAGTCGCGCTGGATGTTGCCGATAACTTCCGAATAAACCTTGCAAGCGGTGTCGAAACCGAAAGAAGTTTCGATCTGCTCGTTCTTCAGGTCACCGTCGATCGTCTTCGGACAGCCGATAACCTGGACACCGGCATTTATAGCCTTGTAGTATTCGGCCAAGACGCAGGCATTCGTGTTGGAGTCGTCGCCACCGATGATGACCAGTGCCTTGATGTCCAGTTCTTTCAGGATTTCCAGACCCTTGTCGAACTGTTCTTTTGTTTCCAGCTTGGTACGACCTGAACCGATCATATCGAAACCACCCGTGTTGCGGTATTCGTCGATAATGTCAGCCGTCAGTTCCATATATTTATGATCGATCAGACCACCGGGTCCGAGGATAAAGCCATACAGACAAGAAGCTGCGTTGTTAGCCTTGATACCGTCGAACAGACCTGCAATCACGTTATGGCCGCCAGGAGCCTGACCGCCGGAAAGGATCACACCTACGTTCATTGCCGGCAGTGTTTTGCTTTCATTGTTCTTTTCAAAAGTAACAATCGGCATTCCGTACGTGTTCGGGAATAACTTTTTGATTTCGTCCTGATCGGCAACTGATTGTGTGTACTCACCATCTACGGCTTTTACAGCGCCTTTCAATGCAGCGGGAACCTTTGGCTGGTAAGCTGCTCTTGCAATTTGTAATGCACTCTTTGTCATTTCTTAATCTGATTTATTTAGAAAGTATCTGATTCCTAATTAAAGGCGGTGCAAATATAGAAATTTTTCTGTATTCGCGAAAGAAGATAATACGATATAGCCCTTTATTCCGCATTTTTCTTCAGCCATTCACTAACAGCCTGTTTCCCTGAACAGGCCTAACCACATAAGTCAGTTCCTTACCCGTCAATTCCAAATACATAAAACCGCTGGATAAGATGATTTCCATTTTATTATCAATCACGATATATCGATCATGATGGGTCAACAGTGAATCATCCAAGGAAAAAGACCATTGATGATTATACTTTTGCAAATCAGCAACAGCACTATCATTCAAATGCTTCGAATGATAGACGAGTTCTACTTTTTTGTTTGGCAAAATCAATTTCAAGACATCCTTGCAGGCATTCAGGTATTGATCGTACAGGCATATCTTTTTCGCATCCTGGCATAGTGCTCTTATGTGCCTGATCGCCTTATCTCTATGGACATTTCTATAAAAACAACCGGTGATATGGCTACTGATCTGATCGGACATGATATTGACATACGGATAATCTGTTCTGTCATCACACAATATCAATTTATAGTCAGTCTTTCTTGCCAGTTCTTCCAAAGTCTGCTTTGTTAACCGGGCATACTTTAAAGAGTCATAAAGACTTTTCGACACACGATCGCCAATCCCGATATCATCTAATTGTCTGGTATTGGTCAGAAACTCGCCACAACGAAACTTAAGCAAGTGCAAGATTATATCTTTATCATAGTCCTGATGCTCCTTAAACAAATAATATTGCTTATACAAAGTATCAGACAACACAAAACTATATTTCCCCATATTATTCCATTTCAAGCAGTTCAGCTAAAGTCGCATCGAAAAAACCTTCCGGGAAGTCACGAGTAAACTTGCCATCCTCTTTAAAGCCAAGTACAATGAACGGATTCTGGATGCCCTCTTTATACAAAATGGTCACATCATCTTTCAAAAAACGCTTTTTATAAATCTCATAACCGACCTTATATATAAGGTGTTCGCAATGTGTTTCTATGATTACCTGTATACCGGCTCTAACAATAAAGGCCAAGAATTCACCAACCTTTGCCTGACTGGCCGGATGAAGATGGATTTCCGGATTTTCGATAAGAATAACATCATTCTTTTTTGCCCGCAAGCACATGATCAACATTTTGGTAAGATAACTTACGCCAGCTCCCAACTGGAAAGGCGAAATATTCCCCAACCCGTCACTTTTATACTGGACCTCGACCACATCATCTAAACGGCGTTCCGTCTGCAACTCCGTCGGTATATCTAAAATATAAGACAACCAATAATTCACCTGAGCAGATAAAGTATAAGAGGAATCATCTTTAATCAATTCCGGCATTAAAGGATTAGATTTTTCTTTTTCAAATGAACCTACTATATACTCACCGACTACGCCCACTTTAAACTGTGGCGAAATTTTGGAATGCAACTCCGCCCCGATTCTATTGGCAGACAAATAGTATAAATTTTGCTCTATGTCGATCGGCATGCCGGCATCCTCTTCCGAAGGAAGAAAAACCAAAGAGAGTTCATTTGTTCCGTGATAGGAAATATGCACATTATCGATATCGATATCGACCCTGACACTTTTTGCATTATAATACTTATTTCTAATTGCATCGAATGTCAGATTCACAATAGTATCCAGTAAAATTTGTCCATTTTTCCCTATCCTGCGAACAGGAAGTAATACCGACTGTATCAAACTTGACTTACCCGCCGAGTTAACACCCGTTACAATTGTAAAAGGCTTTATCTCCAGGTTCTCATCATGAAGACATTTATAGTCTTTTATTTGTATATGTTTTATCATAACTGAATCCTGTTTATTATTTTATCCATTCGATCAAACCTGAAAGAGACACTTGTAGTCGAGTCTATATTACCGGAAAAATAACGGGAATCATCAAACTCTTCCTTTACTGATTCTATATCCAGTATGAGTCTTGATGCCCATGTGTAATCGATTTTCTCAGGGACAAAAGAAAACAAATAACTTAATGCTTCAAAGAGAGGCATGTTTATAGGTCTTCTAATCCCATTTCCCGAAAAACGAAAACCATTTTCTCCTAAAAGATCATAACTGATCTGCATACACTGAATAAACAGATTCTCATAACCTACAATCAATTTTTCAGGTGCATTATCATTCACATAAACCATAAAACGAGCCAGAAAATCATCTATATCCCCCCGGTATTGGAGAGCCGGAATATCTTTAAACTCTCCACGATGCAACATCAGAAAGGCCATTGCCCGTAAAACGACATATTGGTCTTTCATCCTTTCTTTATTAATAGAACGCCCTGTCGCAATCAAAAATTCGGGAGAACAGCAAAGTTTATCCAACATCTGTGTACAACGTCCACGGTATAAGGCATTCCTCATTTCCTGCTTATTCAACGGAGTTCCTCCGCGATTTACCCGGTCAAAGATATCATACTTTACCCGCTCAGGAGTCGGAGGCTGTATAATGTAAAAAAGTAATTGAAAGTCTTCAATAACTCCCTGTTGCTTCAAATCCAAATCCGCAAAACAACATCCATTAAACTGCTTCAATATTCTCAGATTATTCAATTTGAACTTTCCTTCCAGAAAATCCAGAATAGCACTTATCCTTTGTCGTCCGTCAACAACTTGCTTCTTCCCATTCTTATCCTCAAATAAATACATTAATGGTATAGGAATTCCCATTAGGATCGATTCGATCAGCTCGGATTTTTGCCTCTGTTTCCAGACATCATGCCTCTGGAAATCCGGATCAATTATTAATTCTTTCCGCTTCAGACAAAGTGTATGCAAATGCATAATACTATATTGAGCCTTTTCCACCCTCACTTCGGCATTCGGATATATGGTATATGAATCATCTCCGTTTATTGACAGATCGGCTTGTTCCACATCGCTAACCACATTTTCATCACTGTTTATTATTGATGCTTCATCTTTTATATCCATATTTCCCATATATTTATCCTGATTTACGATTGAGCAATAGTCTTTAAATTAATAAAGAGATAAATGTTTCATGCAAAGATATTGAGATTTATCGGAAAATCGAATAGAAATCGTTCATTTACTTGCTATCAGATATCTGGTAAAGTATCGTCTTGTCCGGCGACGCCAACGAGGCGGGACGCGCTTCGACCGAAACGGCACGCTTGTAGTTCGGTTTGCCGCTCATCACAAAGTGAAGGGTAATACCGGCCTGTACGTCTTCGTAGGGCAGATAGGATTTATCATATTTCTTTCCGTTGACATATAGCTCTTTGACATAGACGTTCTCTTTCGTCCAGTTTTCCGTGGTCATCTTTACTTCCTTTCCGTTGCTCATCCGGATCGAAAGCGCCTCGACACAAGGGGAGCCGATGTTATAGATATTGCTGGAAGGGGCTACCGGATAAAAGCCTGCGCAGTTGAACATATACCAGGCCGACATCTGCCCGCAGTCGTCATTCCCGCTCAGCGATCCCGGCTCGTTGCCATAGAAACGATCCACGATTTCACGAATCCATTTCTGGCATTTCCAGGGCTTACCCAAATAATTATATAAATAAGCAACATGATGGCAAGGCTCGTTTCCATGCCAATACCCGCCGATACGCCCCTGGATGTCGTGTGCACCCGGAATATCTTCCGGCAGTTCGACCGTAAAGAGTTCGTCCAGCCGCTTCTCGAAGAGTTTTTTTCCGGTCAGGTTGATATACCCCTGTACATCGTGCGGGACAGTCCAGGTGTACTGCATGGTAAACCCTTCCGTAATATCTCCCCAACCGTTCACGGATCCCGGCCCCTGATAAGCGATCGGTGAAAACGGAGTACGCCAGTTGCCCTGGCTGTCACGGCCCCGCATATATTTTGTTTCCGGATCGACCAATGTCTGGTATGATAAAGAACGGTTCAGGAAGTAGCGGTAATCGTCTTCCTTTCCCAATACTCTGGCGGCTTGCGCAATACAATAATCGTCATAGGCATATTCCAATGTTTTGGAAACCGACTCCGCCTCTTTGTCAAACGGGATGTAGCCATTCCGAATATAGTCCGGCAGACAGTCGTAATGTTCGTTCAAGGCAGTCTTTTTCATCGCCTCATACGCCCGTTCGTAATCGAAACCCTTTACCCCTTTGACTATCATATCCGCCAGGACGGAAACCGCGTGATACCCGATCATGCACCAAGTTTCGTTTCCGTAAAAAGACCAGATTGGGAGCATCTTCTCCACGCTTTTGTCAAAGTGGGCCAGCATCGAATTGGCGATGTCGGCATTGACGTCCTGATGCACTAAGTTGAACCAGGGATGCAAAGCCCGGTAGGTGTCCCACAAGGAAAGAGTCGTATAGTTGGTAAAGCCTTTTGCCTGCTCGATATTCTTGTCCAGGCCTCTGAAACTGCCATCCGCATCCTGGAAAACAAAAGGATGGAGGGCGGCATGATAGGCGGAAGTATAAAACGTTTCCTTTGTCTTCCGGTCGGCGGTTATCCGGTATTTTTGCAATTCTTTCTCCCACAGGTCCACCCCTTTCTCTTTGAGGCTGTCGAAAGTCAACCCGTCCAGTTCCTGCATGTTCATCTTCGCTCCGGCGGTACTGACGGAAGAGATGGCCGTTTTCACGATCACCTCCTCCCCTTCCCTGGTTGCGAAAGAGAGGCAGGCCATCAGGTTCTTTCCCCAGGCCTCGCGGTCGCTCCTGAACCGGGATGTATTATAGATCACCGGCTTTTTATCCTGCATGAAGCGCAGTCCCGTCAATTTTCGGGAAAAGACAGCCGTAAAATAGACGTGGCGTTCAGGGTCCCATCCCTTCACCAACTTATAACCCGTGATGGTCGAATCGTTTTCCATGCGCAGATTGGCCCATTCGCACGACTGCCAAAGCGTATGGTTCATATCGATCATGATAAAGGATTTTTCCGATTGGGGATAGGTGAAACGGAACATTCCGCTCCGCAGGCCTGCCGTCATCTCCGCCTTCACGCCATAGTCCTGCAGGCGGACGGCATAATAGTTCGGGGTGGCCCGTTCCTCGTCGTGCGTGTACCGGGAGCGATAGCCCTCATCGGGGTTCTCACGGCTTCCGGGTTCCAGCTTCATCTCTCCGGTTCCGGGGATAAACAGGAAATCTCCCAGGTCGGGAATACCGGTCCCGCTAAGATGCGTCAGGCTGAACCCTAAGATCGAAGTGTGGTTATATTTATAGCCGGCAGCCGCGTCATAGTACCTGGCATCCGTATCCGGGCTGATCTGAATCCCTCCGAACGGGATCTGCGCCCCCGGATATACATTGCCGTAACCATCCGTTCCGACCATCGGATTGACGTATTCCGTCAACTTTTCATTCTGTGCCGTGCCGGATAAGGCGACGCACGACGCAGCGATCAAAGTACAAATTCGTAATTTCATGTTCAAACTATTGTCATTATATATTCCGATAAATGATGATTTACCAGTGAGCTAACAGACAAGGCTCGCCTTGTGCCGCAAGTTCTCTTTTGCCGTCTGCTTCAGCAGACGGATAGATGATTGTTCCGGCTTTGCCGGCTCCTCTGTGGGTTTTAACCCCTTTAAATACAATAAATGAAAGGGACTGAAGTCCACAGAGGAAGAGGCTTTGCCTCTAAATCTTTTAAACCGCCTGCTGAAGCAGACGGCAAAAGAGAGACTGTAGCACGAGACTTGCTCGTTTGTTAACACCCCCATAAATCACCTATTTAAATTATAAATAAAAAGGACTATCTGAAACAAGGTCCAAATAGCCCTTTTGATTATAGTTTTGCCGGAAGTGCTATCATAATTAAGTGCTTATGTTAATATTAATGCTTCCGGCTAATCTATATACATTCCGATTATTTTCCTAATTCATTAGAGAATGAGTAAGGGACATCGCTGTCCTGCGTACCCCGGTTTTTATTCGGAGTAACCGACATATTGTAATTGATGGTCATGCCACGCATCAGGTCGCCATGTGTCAGATAATTCTTCGTATAGTTCTTACCATTCACCTTCATGGACGAGATGTAACGGTTCGCCTCGCCATTATTGTTGGCCTTGATTACGACCTTCTTGCCGTTTTCCAGATTCAGCGTCACGCTTTTGAACAGCGGAGAACCCAAGATATACTGGTCCGTACCCGGACAAACCGGATAGAAGCCGAGGGCCGAGAATACATACCATGCCGAAGTCTGCCCGTTGTCCTCATCCCCGCAATAGCCGTCGGGAGTCGCGAAATAGAGCTTGTCCATCACTTCACGCACCCAGTACTGCGCTTTCCAGGGTTCGCCGGAATAGTTGTACAAGTAGATCATGTGCTGGATCGGCTGGTTGCCATGCGCATAATTACCCATGTTCATAATCTGCATTTCGCGGATTTCATGGATCACGCCGCCGTAATAGCTGTCATCGAACAAAGGCGGGACATTGAATACGGAATCCATCATGGCGTTGAAACCGGCCTTTCCTCCCATCAAGTCGATCAGCCCCTGCGGATCATGGAAAACCGACCAGGTATAATGCCAGCTGTTGCCTTCCGTAAAGGCGTCTCCCCATTTCAGCGGGTTGAACGGAGACTGGAACGAACCGTCCTCGTTACGGCCACGCATCAACTTGGTTTCCGGATCGAACAGGTTCTTATAGTTCATGGCATGTTTCGCGAAAATGGCAATTTCGGATTCCGGTTTGCCTAAAGCCTTCCCTAATTTATAGATAGCCCAGTCGTCATAAGCATATTCCAACGTACGGGCGGCACTTTCGTTGATTTTCACGTTATAAGGCACATAGCCCAATTCATTGTAATATTCATATCCTAAACGTCCGGTCGATTTCACCTTCGGATGTACGCTGTTAGCCCCATGCACGACAGCCTCCCAAAGCGTCTCGATATCATATCCGCGAAGTCCTTTCAGGTAAGCATCCGCCACAACGGAAGCCGAGTTGTTGCCGACCATGCAGCCACGATGTCCCGGACTTGCCCATTCCGGCAGGAAGCCGCTTTCTTTATATGTATTGGCAAGGCCCTCTTGCATCTTCGTATTCATATCCGGATACATCAGGTTCAGGAACGGGAACAGGCAACGGAACGTATCCCAGAAACCGGTATCGGTGAACATATAACCCGGCAGCACTTCTCCGTTATACGGGCTGTAGTGCACCACTTTGCCATTGGCATCCAGTTCGTAGAAGCTACGCGGGAAAAGCAGCGAACGGTACAGACAGGAATAGAACGTGCGCAGTTTGTCCACATCGTTATCTTCCACAACGATACGTCCTAAAGTCTCGTTCCATACCTGACGGCCTGCCTCGGCTATTTCGTCAAACGAACGGCCGCCTAATTCTTTCAGGTTCAGTTCCGCCTGTTCAGGGCTGATAAAAGAGGAAGCTACGCGAGCATGAACAACCTCGCCTTTACGGGTGGAGAAGCCGATGATGGCTCCCGTATGATTCTCTTGCGCCTCCGTTTCGCCTTTACGGATTTCGCTGTCACCGACGGTCGCTTTATAGGTAAACGGTTTGTCGAACACAACAACGAAATAGTTTTTGAAATTCTTCGGAACACCCCCGCTATTCCGGGTGGTATATCCGATAATCTTGTTCTCTTCCGGAACGATCTTGATGTAAGAACCCCGATCGAATGCATCCACGATCACATACGATTTATCCGATTCGGGGAAAGTGAAACGGAACATGGCGGCCCGTTCGGTCGGCGTGATTTCCGTCACCACGTCATGGTCTGCCAGATAGACCCGGTAATAGTTAGGTTTTGCCACTTCCGCCTTATGGGAGAACCAACTGGCACGTTTGTCCTGGTCGAACACCACCTTGCCGGTAATAGGCATGATGGCAAACTGTCCGTAATCGTTGATCCACGGGCTGGGCTGGTGGGTCTGCTTGAAACCACGGATTTTGTCGGCGTCGTATGTGTACGCCCATCCGTCTCCCATCTTTCCGGTCTGTGGCATCCAGAAATTCATACCCCAGGGCATGGCTATCGCCGGATAGGTATTACCCGTCGAGAGAGAGATTTTCGACTGGCTTCCGACCAGCGGATTCACGTAATCCACCAGGTCCTTTTTGTCGGTCGCATCCACCGTAAAGAGGCTGCTGCAAAGCGTAATCGCTAAAATAAATAATTTCTTCATGGATAGAATATGTTTAATTAATTTGAAGACAGGGAATACGGTCTGTCTGTCCCGTTAAAAACACGTTTTTTATTAGGGGAAGAGGTCATTTCGAACGTCAGCGTACCGCCGTCCATGATGTCCTGCTGGGTAATGAACCCTTTCGTATAGGGTTTGCCATTCAGCTTGACCGACTTGACATAGCGGTTTTTGTCGCTCACCTTGTCGGCCTTCACTTCGAATGTCTTGCCGTTCTCCAGCGTTACCTTTATATAAGGCAAATAGGGAGCGCCCAGCACATACTGGTCCGTTCCCGGACAAACCGGATAGAATCCCATCGAAGACAGGATATACCAGGCGGACATTTGTCCGCAATCGTCGTTACCGCAAAGGCCGTCGATATTATTGCGGTACATCTTATTCATGATTTCACGCTGCCAGTATTGTGTTTTCCAGGGTTGCGAGGTCCAGGCATACAGGAACGGGATATGATGGCTCGGTTCGTTGCCATGCACATAGCCGCCCAGCAAGCCTTCCTCCGTCACATCCTCGGTCTGGGCGAAAAACTCGGCAGGCAGGTGCATCGTAAACAGGGAATCGAGCTTGGAGACAAAGGACTTGTCGCCTCCCATCAGGCGGATCATGTTGTTTACATCCTGCGGCACATAAAAAGAATAGTTCAAGGCATTTCCTTCGATAAAACCTTCTCCATGCGTACTCAGCAGGTTGAAATTCTCTTTCCAGCGTCCGTCGGCATAACGGGGACGGGCATAACCGATATTCGTATCGAATACATTCGTATAATTGGCCGCCCGTTTTTTATACGTTTCGGCAACAGAACGGTTGCCGGCCAAAAGGGCCGTGTGGTAGATGGTCCAGTCGTCATACGCATATTCCAGCGTCAGTGAAGCGGCGCTGCCGTTATGGTCGAGTGCGACATAGCCTTTTTCCATATATTCGCCGGTCCCGTCTAAGTAAGGGATCGTGGAACTGCTCACCATCGCTTTCAAAACCTCTTCCTTGTCCAACGGAAGGCCTTTCGCCACGGCGTCGGCCAAAACGGAAACGGAATGATATCCGATCATGCACCAGTTTTCATTTGCCATATGGCTCCAAATAGGCAAAGCCTTATGCACGCTTTGCTCGCAATGCTTCAGCATGGAGCGGGCGATATCCGTATTTACCCGGCGGTTGATGATGTTGAACAGCGGATGCAGGGCTCGATAGGTGTCCCAAACGGAAAAGACCGTGTAGTTCGTGAAATCGTCCGCCTTGTGGATATTATGATCCAACCCGCGATACTGTCCGTCCACATCCGTATATACGCAAGGATTGATCATGGTGTGATACAAAGAGGTGTACAGCATCGCCAACTGGTCGCCCGTGCCGGTAGCTTCGATAACGGACAATTCCTTATTCCAGGTTTCACCGGCACGAGCCGCCAACTGGTCGAAACGATAGCCGGAGGCTTCAGCCCGCAGATTTTTCAAAGCGCCGTCGGTGCTGACTCCCGAAAGGGCGACTTTCACTTCCAATTCCTCGGAAGCCGCCGGATCGAAATCAAAATAAGCGACGATCTTGCGTCCGCCTATATCCGGGAAGTTTTCTTTCATATTGAATTTGCCGTATCCGCCCCGGTAATTGACTTTTGCTTTTTCCTCGCATCCGTAATGAGCGACCGGTTTGGAGAAAGACATGGCAAAGTAGGTATAGTTGGTACGCGCCCATCCGTTCGTGATACGATAGCCCGTGACCAGCGTATCGTTTTCAACCCGGATATTCGTCCAAAGGACTTTTCCGTCGTAATTGTAGATACCGTGGACCATATCCAAGATGATCCGCTGGTTCCCGGCATCTTTCGGGAACGTATATTTATGCACGCCAACCCGCTTGGTTGTCGTCAGTTGTGCTTTCACGCCGTAGTCGGCCAGCATCACTTCATAGTAGCCGGGACGGGATACCTCCGTATCGTGCGAGAAACGCGAACGGTAGCCGCCGTCCGGGTCGGTTGCCGTTCCGGGATTCAGTTTCAATTCGCCGGTAGCCGGCATAATCAGGATATCGCCGAGGTCGGAATGTCCGGTTCCGCTAAAATGCGTATGGCTGAACCCGACGATACTACTGTCCTTATGTTGATAGCCGGCACAATATTCATAAGCACGCGGCTGATACTTGCCATCCACGTTATGAGGGATCGTGTCTGTGTCCGGACTCAACTGAACCAGTCCGAAAGGCACGCAAGCCCCCGGAAACGTATGCCCCATCCCGTTCGTCCCGATAATCGGGTTCACCCATGCGGTCTTATCCTGGGCGGACAAGCTCCCAAAGGTCAGCAATGCAGAAAATAAAAGAATTGTCTTTTTCATGATATCGTGTTTCTATTTCATTTTGATAAAAAGGCTTGATACTCGTTCCACAGCCCTTCAATGCTGGCATCTTCGCCGAACATACGCTTCATCGCTTTGTCGAAACTCCATTCGTCGAGGTCGCGAACCGTCTCATGGAATTTACGGATGGCATCCGGGTCTTTGGTAGTCAGCCATTGGATAAAAAAGCCGGTCGTACGATAACCGTCCATCCAGTTACCGCCCGGTTTGCGGGTACTCATATCGAAATATCCGGCCTGAGCGCGGACTGCATCCGCCAAACCTTCGATACAAGCCCAGAATGTCTTATTGGTCGAGTAGGAACCGATTCCTTTCGGCTCGAACTGGTAAGCGTGTACCAATTCATGGTACAGAACGCCACGTGTTTCGAAGTCGAGCTTATAAAGGGATTCGTTTGCCGATTTCTCGATATGTTGCGTGCTGTAGACAATCGAGATGACAGGCGGGTTGCCACCTTTGGCAGACACTCCGTCATAATCTTTCAGGGTATATTCGATTTTCTGCACGTCGTTCATGGTGTCTTTGGCCGTATAGAACAGAATCTCCGCAACTTTACGGGCATGAAAGCGGATATATTCATCAGGGTTCTGTACAAGGCCTGCATAAACGGAAGCCCCCTTTGTTTCGGGATCGAGAATTTCAAAGTCGACTCCCGGATATTTGAACGCTTCCCAGCCCGCATTCAAATTCGTGTCGTAAAATGACACGTCGCCTATCACCAGCGTATCGCCGGTCTCCGTAGCGGCTTCCAGCATATATTGTTTGTAATTGGAAGGTTTGGTTATCGGACAAAGGATTTCCTGATAGCGGGAACAGAACGCCTGATCTTTCCGTTCATCCACAACCACCCAGTTCTTCCCGTCATAGGAACCTTTCAATGTCCAGGCAGACGGATCATGTGCAGGCGTCTCGCCGGAGGAATAGATTTTATAACTTTGGAAAGGAACAGTATATTGCTGATCAAAAACGATTTTATTCACACCATCCGTCCCCACAAAACAAGTCGTCGGGTCCCCGTCCGACAGTTCGGGAACATTCACCGGCAATTTTGCCTGACAAGAACACAATAATAAACTTATCGATATTAATATATTTATTTTCATAACACAACTCTCAAAAATTAAACAATATACCGTCCATTCTCCACAATTTTTGAGAAAGCACTCCCTCCCGCAAACAAACTGCTTACGGGAAGAAGGCTCAATCAAAAACACAACTCCCTATGTTGAATTTTTATACCTAACTAAACGCTTAACGAGCTTTATTAATTCCATCCCGGATTCTGATGTCCCTGCAAAGCCGGATTAGCCTGTATTTCATCCAGCGGAATCGGCCATAACAAAGCATATTCAGGAATAGCTCCTACGCGAATCTGTCCGTCCGGTTTGTTCTGAATCTTCGCAGAAGTAAGAGGAACCCAATTCAACTTGCCTGATTGCGCACCAACTTCTTCCGGATACAAACGAGTACGGCGGATATCATCCCATACCTTAAATTCCAACGGGAACTCATGTAAACGTTCAGTCAGGATAGACTGGATCAACGCGTCGCCTGTCGCTGTTTCATCTGCCAGACCTGCACGTTTACGAACCTGGTTCAAATAACCAAGCGCTTCACTCTCCTTACCTGTACGAGCCAAACCTTCAGCAGCGATCAGTAGGACTTCCGAATAACGGAATGTCGGCATATCATAGTCGCCATCATGACCTTCCATCAAGGATTTTTCATCAAACCAAGCCCAGTTGCCATAATTATTCAACGTGTGAGTTACACCCGTAGCGTCTGTATATTCCTTGAAGAAAAATTGCTTTTCATGTCCACGAATGTCAGCCGGTTCATAACTGTTTATAATCATATCGCAAGGCAAATAGATGTTTTCCAGAACATTACCGCTCGGATGGAAAATCGTATTGCCGTTAGCATCTTTCCATTGGGTTGCATCCGATCCCATCGAATGGCCGGGGAAAGAGTTACCCACTTTATGATTGGAATAGTTATACTCTTTTGCAAAAATGATCTCGTTAGACGTATTGGTCGTCTTGATCACATTAAATGCCGAATTGAGGTCGTCGCTACTTCCATTTGCCTGGATCAGCGCATGCTGGCCGCCTTCGATCACCTTCAAAGCCATCTGGGCTGCTTTTGCATAATCTTCGTTTCCACCGTTAAGCGGAGCGCCTGCTCTTTGCAAATAAACCTGTGCCAACAATGTCTGTGCCATCGGAAGAGTAGCATAGCAACCATTATCATAGAACGCCTTATTAGGCAAAGCATTATTGTTCACGATATCAAGCAAATCCTGTTCAACCAGGCTGTAAATTTCAGCAGCCGGAATACGTTCTTTAAAGATACCGTCCGGAGAGGTGTAAGGTTCGGAAATGTAAGGCACATCACCAAACTCCTTTACCAACCAGAAATAAGCATAAGCGCGGAAGAATTTACCCTGAGCCACATAGTTCTTGATGGTTTCCGCACTCAATACGTCCGTCATATTCGGCACATTGGCAAGTACGAAGTTTGCACGAGAGATTCCTTTATAGAACTCATGCCAGTAGCTCCAAGCCTGATCGTCGAATGATGCAACGTTGAAGTTGCAACCTTCCGAAGCATTGGTAAACTGACGGTCTTTACGTTTGTCGACATACAAACCGGAGATAATGCCTCCCCAAGCGGTAGCCTTGGGAGTCCAACCGCCACCCGTATTATACAGATAAGGGACACCCCCGAAATACAATGCGTTCACACCTGTTTCCGCATCAGACGCAGTCTGCCAGAACTGATTCGAATCTTTTTGATCCAACGGCTTCTCTTCCAGGAAGCTGTCACATGAACTCATGGCCAATGAGCACATGCACAATAATGAAATATATTTTTTCTTTAGTTTCATAATGATCTTATATTATTTATGACTGATTAAAATCCAACATTGATACCGAACATGAATGTTCTCGGACGCGGATAAGTAAAGAACTGACGGTTAGCCCCCCAGTTATTGCCATCTAAGCGAGATGAGTTATCCGGGTCAAATCCTGAATAATCCGAAGAAGTGATCAGGAACGCATTATTCACGTTAGCATACAAACGCAATGAAGACAAGCCAATCGGTTTGATCACGTTAGGATCAAATGTGTAACCTAACTGAATCATGTTACAACGCAAATAAGAACCGTTAACCACCCAATCATCATCTGCTGCATTATTCGCACCCTGGCCGAAATTGTTCAGACGGATGGCCTGTTCTTTTCCATTCGGGTTCAAAGTCGGATGCCATGCTTCCTGATAAATACGGTCAAGGCCGTTAGTCAGGAAACGAGCCACCGTAGAGTGGTAATATTCCTGCATTAGATCAACCCCCCATGTGTACTGGAAGTCAACTGTCAAATCGAAATTCTTGTAGTTGAATGTATTGACGAAAGATCCCATCCAGTCTGGTAAACCATTACCGATAATTACACGGTCTTTAGAAGTCACTTTTTCACCGATAACAGACGGAATATTCATAGTTTCCGGATCCCAGTTATCAGGGTTGCCATCATAAATACCGATACGTTTGTAACCGTAGAATGAAGAAAGCGGTTCGCCTTCACGTATAAGCATGTCATAACCGACGAAACCGTCAACCGTAATCTGGCGTTTTCCTGTAATCGGATCGACAGATGCACTTTCATCCAATTTTTCAACACGGCTCTTGTTGTAGCCCAAGTTGATCGTCGAAGTCCATTGGAAATCGCGATTCTGGATAGGACGTGCCGTAACCAGGATATCGACCCCTCGGTTGGAAACAGCTCCGACATTGTCCAGGATCGAAGAATAGCCTGTCGATTCCGGAACCGGCCGGTCAAGCAACAAATCCGATGTATATTTGTAATAACCGGAAACATCGAAACTCAAACGATCATTAAACAAGCCAAGTTCAGCGCCGAAATCGAACTGAGCTGTTTTTTCCCATTTCAAATTGGAGTTCGGCATGTTATCCAGGTAAGACACCGTATGCAATGCATTACCGATAATCGTATTCGACTGGCTTACTGTAGCCAAAGAACGATAAGTACCGATTTCAGAGTTACCCGTCAAACCATAAGAAGTATGCAGTTTCAACTTACTGATAGTCGGGTTGTCTTCCAGAAAACTTTCGCGGGACATCAACCAACCTAAACCGACAGACGGGAAGAATGCATATTTATTTCCGGAACCGAACTTGGAAGAACCATCATAACGTCCGGTCACCGTAGCCATATACTTGCTGTCATAAGAATAAGCCAGACGGAGGAAATAGGAGTTCATCGTCCATTTGTCATAGTCACTGCCGACACTCGGACGGTCTGTTCCTTTACCCAGGTTGTAATAGCCATAGAAGTCGTCCGTAAATTTACTGTCGGAAGCGTTGAAAGATGTATAATCACGTCCTTGCCAAGACAAACCGAGCATGGCATTGATAGAATGCTTACCCAGCAAAGTCGAATAATTCATATAGGTTTCTTCCTGCCAGTAAAAAGAGTTCGAATTGCTTGCAGAAGCATAACCTTCAGAATTTTGATTAATCATTGGACGCGGAGAGAACGGAGTGTAACTTGCATTACGGCCGTTCTGGTAATCCACACCGAACTGTGTCTTCAAATCCAAGCCTTTCATCAAATGGAAAGTAAGGCCGGCATTACCGAAGATTTTCGTACGGTACTGCATAGAATATAGATTATTCAACAATTCAACCGGGTTACCTACACCTTCCGGGCTGAATCCTTGAGTTCCACTGTTCGGATTATCCTTGTCATTCAAAATAGAAGCCGTCCTGACAATATTATTTTGCGTATATACACCATCCAACTTAACCGGCAAGAACGGTAACTGTTCGATCATCGTACGCAAAGCGCCCTGTGAATAAGGGTTATCGGCTGTACGGTTACCCCAAGTATGGTTGACCAATAAATTCACGGATGTCGACAACCATTTAGTCGGTTTGTCATCATACGCCAACTTGGCATTGATACGCTTGAAATAAGAATTAAGCAAAATACCCTGCTGGTCGGTATAGTTGATGAACGCACCTACCGAAGAACTGTCGCCTGCACGTTGGATGCTAATCTGGTGGTTGTGTGAAATAGCCGTACGGGAAGCTTCATCCTGCCAGTTCGTATTATATTTAGGAGTACCGTCTGCATTGAACAAACGGTCATCCGTAAATATCTGAGACAAATCGGTCGTAAAATTCTTGCCCTGCCATGCGTTGGCATTTTCCAGACCTTGCTTGAAAGCGGCCATCCATTCATTGGCATCCATCACATCCATCTGTTTGGCCATCGTGCCGATTGAAACAGAACCGTCATAAGAGACACGAACGCCGTTACCTCCGTCACCACGTTTAGTCGTCACCAAAACGACACCGTTCGCACCACGTGCACCGTAGATCGCTGCTGAAGAAGCATCTTTCAACACTTCGATAGATTC
Organism: Parabacteroides hominis; assembly: GCF_014287585.1. GTDB lineage: Bacteria > Bacteroidota > Bacteroidia > Bacteroidales > Tannerellaceae > Parabacteroides > Parabacteroides hominis. The sequence continues at coordinate 29,468 of NZ_JACOOJ010000001.1, forward strand.
AATATCGTTCGGGTTCAGTAACTGGAAGTCTGACATAACCACTCCATCCACAACATACAGAGGAGAAGTCGATGCATTAATCGTAGATACACCACGGATCACAACACGCATTTCACCACCCGGCTGTCCGGTATTGGAAAAAATGTTCACACCTGCCACTTTACCTTTCAATCCGTCAAGGGCATTAAACGATTGGTTTTTGATGATATCTACCCCTTTGGCTGTGGAGATAGATCCCGTCAAGTCGGATTTACGCATTGTACCGTAACCAACCACTACAACCTCGTCCAAGGCCTGGGAATCTTCTTTCAACATTACGTTAATAGTAGATTGATTTCCTACCTGGATCTCCTGAGTCAGATAACCGATAAAAGAAATTTGCAAAACAGCGCCTGCCGGGACATTCGAAATGGAAAACCGTCCATCCGTATCGGTCATAGTACCGTTTGTCGTACCTTTCACAACGATATTGGCTCCTGCAACCGGACCAAACTCGTCATTCACAACACCTGTCAATGTCTTACCCTGTTGTACCACCATTATATTGCTATCCGATTCCGGAGCAGCAAACACGGCATTAACAGAAAAAGCAGACATTAGCAAGCATAAGGCTGAGGCCTTCGCTATCCCACATGGAGATAATAGCTTAGATTCATTCATCATTTTTTGCTTTTTAATTTAACACATGTAATAATTTAAATTCTAAAAAGACCGGAAGAATCACCGTCCAATCTGTTCCTTTAATTTTTTGTAATTTGATGGCAATATTAGCCGATCTTAACACGACGGCAGTAACACAGGATAACAAAAAGAGTGTCATATTCAACCCGTGGTCGATTATGACACTCTTTTGTACAACCAAGACACTATACATAGACAGGCACTTATGCAAAAAACCGGTCATTCTCCCGGCGACCGAACACACCGAGTGACAAAAAAAACGACAATATCCCCCTTGAAACACGAAATCTTGCATAATCTTTTAATAATTAACAACATGGGGAAAACGGCTATTTGTTAAAAAATATTACCCTTGCGGGTAAATCGAATTAGATGGGGGAGAAAACCGGATTATATGCGGTAGTAGTTTCGATTCGAACCAATGGCTTTTTTATAAATGTGACAATAAGGGTGGCAAAACTATGTATTACGTTTCCTAACTCATAGGTTTACGATGCCTAAAGCTATTGCTACGGGACATAAACAAGTACCGAACTGCGACTCGTGCGAGTAAATCATTATTCCAGCCCCCCTTATTGTAAATAATAGATTATTTCACATTTGGACACCCAGTCGGCAGAGCAACCGGAATTTCGTTTTTTGCAGGGCAAAACGATCCTTTTTTCATCAATCTGCCAACCTTCTGCGGCGACGACCGTCTTTATCGCCTTGAAGATTGGCTTCATCGCCACGAAGACGGTCGTCACTACCTATGAACACGGCAACTCACGGCAACGAAGACGGTCGTCATGGAAAAGTTCTGCGCACCTCATGGAGGAAAGGCAGGAAAAGGCTTTTGACGTAAATTGGAGGCGCCCCGACTTCGTTCGCAAATATTCGATTCTCCCGAAGTTGAGGTTTGTCATATTGTCACGTTTTTCCATTTATTGCGACAGACCGGCCCCGGCATCCAAACGACACGCCGAACACTTGACATACAGCGTCACTCCAAAACCGGAAAGACGAGAAAAGTGACAGTTCAAAACGAACCGGAATTTCAGCTGAAATAGAAAAATGACTGAAAAGGGGTTATTGTCTACTTTATTCTGTCACTTCGGATAAACCGAGTTTAGGATTACGGATAAAGATATCTCCATTAAACATTTTAAAGTCTACACATTCTTTGTTCTTTCCAAAAGAATAGACTACATTTGTGATACCTCGTAAACAGAAGGAATAAAAACAAATTGAAGAATTGCCCGACTTTGTCAGTAAATTGAACTATTTGAATTTCCAGACAAGGGAAAAAAACATACCTCTTTACCTCATCATCGACGAATATGACAACTTTACGAACGTGGTCCTCAATGAGCAAGGCAACGAGGTCTACCATGCCTTGACACATGCCAGCGGTTTCAACATCGGCTGGAACATCAGTACCAGCTATCAATTCAATATGATGCTGGGGTTCAGCGAGGAAGATGTGCGTACCATGTTGCAATATTATAAGGATGCCGGACAACTACCGGACAATACGGATATCGAAGCCATGATCACAGAGATGAAACCTTGGTATGACAACTATTGTTTTGCCGAAGAATGCTTGGATCGTGACCCGAAAATGTTCAACTGCGACATGGTGCTCTATTATTTGCGTAACTATATGGATTTAGGCAAGTCCCCTAAACTGATGATCGATCCGAACACCCGCACCGATTACAACAAGATGAAGATACTCATCCAACTGGATCGCTTGGACGGTGACCGGAAAGGTGTACTGCGCAAGATCACCAATGAGGGGCAGATCGTTACGACTTTGGTCACGACCTTTCCTGCATCGGAGATTGCCAATCCTGAGATTTTTCCCAGCCTGCTGTTCTATTACGGCATGTTGACGATTAGTGCCACACGCGGATCACGTATCGTACTAAGTATCCCCAATAATAATGTGCGTAAGCAGTATTATGAATTCATGCGGGAAGAAGTGCAAGACTTCTAACAATCAGACTATATTTATCTCATTCTATGCCACGCATCCTGTACTGTCGGGGCGTCATTCCGTATTTAGATGAGAACTCACGATAGAAATAGGATTTGTTGGAGATTCCGACCTGGTAGATGATTTCCTGCACGCTCAGGTTTGTCGTGACTAAAAGTTGAGCTGCATGCATCATGCGATAGTCCTTGATGAAATCACTCGGTGTCAACGGCGAAATCTTTTTGAAACGGCGATACAAGGCACGGGCATTCATGCCTAATTTGTCGGCTATTAGTTCAGGACGCAACGTGTCCTGCGCAAGATTTTCCTTAATTATGGCTGTCACGGAATCCATAAACTCCTTATCCTCCTGGTGGATCAACTGCCCGCCGGACTGTTCGTAAGCGCTTTCCGGGGAATAATAGTAGTCTTTCAGTTCTTTCTTATTCGCCATCAACCGGTTCACGACAGAATGGAGCACCACGGACGAGAATGGCTTGGTCAGATAAGCATCGGCGCCCAGATTCAAACCTTCTGCCTGTTCATTTTCCGAGACTTTGGCCGACACTACAATTAAAGGTATATGCCGGGTAAATTTATCAGACTTGACACGGCTGATCAGTTCAAATCCATCCATATTCGGCATCATGATATCCGTAATAATCAAATCAGGCGTTTGCTGTTCCATCAGAGCCAAAGCCTCTTCTGCATTAAATGCTTCGCGGACAATATATTCGGACGATAGTGTTTCCTTAATCAACCAAACGATATCCCGGTTATCATCGACTACCAATATAACCGGACTACCGGTATTCACCTCGGTTTCGGCAGTCATTGCCGAAACCACCGGTTGTACAACCGGCCCCTCTTCTTCGGCTTGTCCATCCGAATCCGCCTCCTCAGCTTCCAGATAAGGCAACGTAACAATAAACTCGGCAGATTCTCCCTCCTTGCTTTCCACTTTTATCTCTCCACGAAGCAATTGGGCCATGCTGTGGCAGATGAAAAGTCCCAATCCGTTTCTGGAAGTCATCCGGGTATAATTATTTCCATCCAAATCACCTAAGATATGGAAACGGTCGAATATCGTTTTCAAGTCAGCTTCCGCTATCCCCTTACCCGTATTATAGATCTTTATTATTAAAGAATCATTTTCTATCCGGACAGAGACATCGATCGTGCCTTTCTGTTCCGTGTACTTGAATGCATTCGACACTAAGTTGCGTATAATCTTCTTCAGACTGGGGACATCCGTATTCCAATAGACCGGTTTACCAGCTTCATTGAAGGTGAAATTGATCCCGTTCTGCTCTGCGACAGGCATAAACGATTCACATTGCTTCCGGATCAAACCGCTTACAGATACCCGTTTGATATGTATTTGGCTGAATCCGGCCTCCTCTATCTTTCTGAGGTCCAGAATTTCCTGGATCAATTCATTCAGGCTTGTGACATTTTCGCCCAGGATACGGGCATATTTCTCCAGTTTTCCGTCAGCCAACCGGTCGGCGGATGTTTTGATATAATCGTTCACACCATTAATCAAAGTCAAAGGCGTGCAAAGTTCATGCGTAATATTGGCAAAGAAATTCAGCTTCGCCTCATACAGCTTTTCTTTTTGTTCTTCCCTGATTTTCCGGGCAACTTCGGCCTGTTTTTCCACAATCCGGAGACGCAACCAATACACGATACCCGAACATATGGCCGCCAGCAACAGACCATAGACAATCATAGCCCACGAACTGCGGTACCAGGGTGGCAATACCCGTATATGCAAAAAATACTCTTTGGCATCCGAATCGAACACATCATTCTTGTAACGGACTTTCAAAACATAATTGCCATAAGGCAACTTCGTAAAAGCGACTTCGTTATCCTTTTGCAGCTCGGCCCACGATGTATTATAGTTCTCCAATAAGTACGAATACTCATAGTTTTCCCCATGTATATAGTCGGTCGCCACAAAAGAAATCGAAAATGTGGATATGTTGGGAGGAATGGTCACATATCCGGTTTTTTGATCCGTATAGTCGTACAAACTATGCGTTTCATTCCCCATCTTCAATTCAAAGAAATGCAAGGCCGGCTTATAATTTTCCTGCCGGTCGTTTTGCGGATCTACCCAGATCAGTCCGTTAATTCCGCCAAAGAACAGTTTTCCCGTGTAAGGACATTTCCAATAAGCATCGTCCGAGAATTCCGTCACATCCAAATCAGGACTTCCATAATTATGGAAAAAATGATTGTGAGGATTGTATTTGGCCAGCCCTTTATTCGTACTCAGCCAGATACAGCCGTCAGGATCTTCGAGAATACCATGAACCATATCATTCTTGATACCGTCGATTCTGCTATATTGGCGTACCTCCGCCGGGGTCCCCGAATGTAATTTCATCTGCGTCATACCTGAACTGGCTCCCAGATAAAAAGTAGAATCCTGGCTATAACACATGCAAAGCACATCCCCTACCGCCCGGTTGCCTGCATTATTCATCGGAATAAATTCGTATTTCTTAGTCAGCAGATTAAAGCGGACCAACCCATATCCCCCACGGCTTCCTAAATAAAGGAGGGAGGCCTCGTCATCATAATTCATAGAATGGAACTCATTGCAAACTTTTCCATTCTTTTCAAGGATAAAAGACTCCACATATTTAATGACAGGTTCGCCATCTTTTTTACCAATGACAACCTCCAGCAAACCATCTCCGGTCGTTGCCATCCACAACGTCGAATCATTCACCTCACGAATGGCATGGACGTACCGGATCTTTGTATCGACAAGGCTTGCCAGCGTATAAACTTTCTTATCCACCAAAGAATAATAGGATAATCCCGGTCCTTCCGTCCCGATCCACACCCAGGGATAATAGTTGCTTTTACGGAAACAATAGACACGGTCGCTGGACAAACCGTCCGACGTAGTGAAATGCTTGACCTTTCCAACCGGTATTTCTCCTTTTTCGTAAGAATCATAATCTTCCACACGCACAAAACCATTCCCTTTGGTTCCGAACCAGATTGTTTTTTCATCTTCGGTATAGATCGAACGGACCGGATTACGCATGACAATCGGCAAATTTTTGAGTTGAATTCCTGAGAACCGGTTATACTTGTCATAATACATCCGGACTCCCTGCCCGTCTGTCCCGACCCAAAGAATATCCTGCTTCCGGTCAGGCAAGACACAGAATAACCCGACATCAAACCCCAGTGCCTCTTCTTCCGGATTGCCGATGTTCAGCAAAAGCCCATTCCTGAAAACCAGGTACGGGTCGGAATGAAACAAAGCGATGCGGGACAGCTTTCCGTATTTATCCATCCAGCCGGTAAGGTCGGCCAGATACTCTTTCTTGCGATCTTTCATCCGGTAAGAGTAAAAGCGGTTTTCCATATCCACATAGTACAGAATGCCATCGAGGTAATAAGCACGGTCTATTTTCTTCTCATGGACCGGAGTTTTCTTTATGTCCAATGACAAAGGAAAAGATTCGAAGTCCGGACAAATCTCAAGCAGGCTGCCATCGGCGTCAAGAATAAAGAACTGCCTTTCCCCGCCTGCAAACAAGACTTTGGCTACTTCTTCATTCATTCCCTGTACATGTACATCCTGGAAAGAACCGGCTTCGGGAGAATAGCAGGAGATAAAATCTTTTTGCTTTATGACCAGCGTATTACCTACCGAATCAGACGCCACGTTCAGGCATTCGGGATATTCCGTATAAGACTCCGTCACTTTCCGGTCTTTCAGTGAGAACCGGCTCAATCCCATAGAAGTCGATACCCACAGATATCCGTCTCCGCCATACACGATTTTATTAATGATATTGCTGCATAAAGTATTCTTGTTGTTCGGCTCAAAGCGAAATACATAGGTATTCTTTCCATTATACAAATTCAAGCCATCGTAGGTGCCGATCCACATATAACCGTTCTCATCCTGGTACATGTCAAGAATGGCATTATTCGACAAATCTATATTATCCGCCATATGCAGGGAAATCCCAGCGGACACTGGACAAGAAAACAGGAACAAGCAGACAATAACAGACCTGACAAAACGAAAAAACGCCGCATATCTGGTATCTATATAGGATAAATTCATAATAACGGTTATTAGGCCACAAATATAGTAAATAATGTGTCAATTTTTTCTTACTTTTGCACCAAACGTCTGTAACTAATAAAGTATTAATCGTTTTAATACAACGTAAATATATGAAAAAGTATCTTCCTATCGCCGCTTCCGTCCTGCTTCTTGCAGCCTGTAGCGAAAAACCGGGTTACGAAATTACCGGTACCGTTTCAAACAGTGATTTGAACGGTAAGTATGTATACCTCTATGAATATGGGGTAAAAGACGCTGCACCACTGGATAGCGCCTTAGTACAAAACGGAGCTTTTGCCCTGAAAGGCACACAAAACGCCCCCGCCCTCCGTACTCTCCGTTTTTCGGAAGAAGTGGTTGAACCGGTACGGGTCGCCCCTGGAGAAAACGCTCCGTTCATGGCAACATTCGTACTGGAAAACGGGAAATTGGCAGTCGTACTGGATTCGACTTCCACTGTTAGCGGTACACCTGAAAATGATGCACAAAAAGAGTTGCAGGCTAAGATTAAAGACTTACGCTCCGGTATAGACAAATTGGTTGCCGATATGAAATCGGGTGATGAAAACCTGATCAAACAAGCAGAAGCTAAGTATGAGGAAATCGACCGGAAGATTACAGAAGCCGTTGTCAACTACATCCTAACCCATACGGACAAACAATCTGCCGCCAAGAACCTGTACGATTTCCGTTACAACATCGACGAAGACCGGCAAAATGAAATCATCTCCAAAGCTGATTCTTCTTTCAAATCCGTTCCGGGAATCAACTACATGATCGATCATCTGAATGTACTGAAAAAGGTTGCCGTAGGACAGAAGTTCACGGATTTCGAAATGCCGGATGCCAAAGGTGAAATGCACAAACTCTCCGAATACGTCGGTAACGGCAAAATCGTCCTGATCGATTTCTGGGCATCCTGGTGTCCTCCCTGCCGCGCAGAAATGCCGAACCTGGTCAAAGCCTATAAAGACTACAAGGGCAAAGGATTCGATATCGTCGGCATCTCGCTGGACAGTAAAGCCGACGCATGGGCCAAAGGCGTAAAAGACCTGAACATCACCTGGACACAGTTGTCCGACCTGAAAGGCTGGCAGAACGGCGGAGCCGCCCTTTATGGCGTCAACAGCATCCCTCATACCGTACTGGTTGACAAAGACGGCACGATCATCGCCAAGAACCTGCACGGCCAGGAACTGGAAGATAAAATTAAAGAAGTTTTGAAATAACCGGGCCTGTTGCACGGCTGAATTAAAAATTTTATCTTTGTGCGGTCTTTTATAAAGCGATCTTACATTAAAATTAGCATAAAGTTTTATTATCACTTTAATATAATAAATTAGCGATTATGATTTATTCACATGAAGTTCAACACATGTGTGTTGTAAAAAAGGGAGCTAACCACCAGTGTGCTCCGATTCCTGAAGAAGGAAAGTGGGTTAGAGCAACTCAGATTTCTGACATTTCTGGTTTGACTCACGGTATCGGTTGGTGTGCACCGAAACAGGGTGGATGTAAGCTGACTCTGAACGTTAAAGAAGGAATTATCCAGGAAGCACTTGTAGAAACTATCGGTTGCTCAGGTATGACTCACTCTGCTGCTATGGCTTCAGAAATCCTGCCGGGCAAAACACTGTTGGAAGCATTGAACACTGACCTTGTTTGTGACGCTATCAACACTGCAATGCGCGAATTGTTCCTGCAGATCGTTTACGGTCGTACACAGTCTGCTTTCTCTGAAGACGGTCTGCCTATCGGTGCCGGTCTGGAAGACTTGGGTAAAGGTCTGCGTAGCCAGGTCGGTACAATGTACGGAACACTGGCTAAGGGTACTCGTTACCTGGAAATGGCTGAAGGCTACTGTACTCGTATGGCTCTCGATGCTGACGACGAAGTAATCGGTTACGAATTTGTTCACCTGGGCAAGTTCATGGATATGGTAAAGAAGGGTATGGATGCTAACGAAGCACTGGAAAAAGCTAAGGGCTCTTACGGTCGTTTCAAAGAAGCTGTAAAATATATCGATCCTCGTAATGAATAAGAAAACACTGACACGCGTCCTCTTCGGGCTGATCGCAATCACCATAGTGGCAACGGTTATCGCTTACTTCGTGATTAAGCCGGACCGTCCCTGGATGGCTTTTTATGTGGCCTGCTGCGGCGGTGTGCTTGTTTTCAATTTTCTGATATCTTTATTTCTGGTAAATAAGAACTTAAAAAAGTAAAAAATAATATGGCTTTATTTGAAAGTTATGACCGCCGTATCGATCATATCAACGCGGTTTTAAAAGAATATGGTATCAACGGTATCGAAGAAGCAAAGGCTATCTGCGACGCTAAAGGTATCGACCCTTATACAATGTGTAAGGAAACACAACCTATCTGTTTCGAAAATGCTTGCTGGGCTTACGTTGTAGGTGCTGCTATTGCAATCAAGAAGGGCTGCACAAATGCTGCCGAAGCTGCCGAAGCTATCGGTATCGGTCTGCAGGCATTCTGTATCGCCGGTTCTGTTGCCGACGATCGTAAGGTAGGTATCGGCCACGGTAATCTGGCTGCCCGTCTGCTTCGTGAAGAAACAAAATGTTTCGCATTCCTGGCAGGCCACGAATCTTTCGCTGCTGCCGAAGGTGCTATCAAGATCGCAGAAATGGCAAACAAAGTTCGTAAAGAACCGTTGCGCGTTATCTTGAACGGTCTGGGTAAGGATGCTGCTAAAATCATTTCCCGTATCAACGGCTTCACTTACGTTCAGACTCAGTTCGACTATATGACTGGCGAAGTAAACGTAATCGAAGAAAAAGCATACTCTACCGGTCTGCGTGCTAAAGTTAAGTGCTACGGTGCTGACGACGTTCGCGAAGGTGTTGCTATCATGCGTAAAGAAGGTGTTGACGTGTCTATCACAGGTAACTCTACTAACCCGACTCGTTTCCAGCACCCGGTTGCAGGCACTTACAAGAAAGAATGTATGGAAAACGGTCACCCGTATTTCTCTGTAGCTTCAGGTGGTGGTACAGGCCGTACCCTGCATCCGGATAACATGGCAGCCGGTCCTGCTTCTTATGGTATGACCGACACGATGGGCCGTATGCACGGTGACGCTCAGTTCGCCGGTTCTTCATCCGTTCCCGCTCACGTGGAAATGATGGGCTTCTTAGGTATGGGTAACAACCCGATGGTAGGTGCTACTGTTGCTGTAGCTGTTGCTATCGAGGAAGCTATGAAGAAGTAAAAGACTATCATTTATAGTATAAGCAGAGTCCTTGCAATCCGCGGATTGCAAGGACTTTTTTATTAAATGGAAATATAATCAGAAAAATATGTAGAAAATCAAAACAAAATGGAACGCCGGTTGTTACATTATAAACAAACATAGTAAAAAAAGTTCATTCAATAAAGCAATGATAACCGGAATTCTGATATTCCACGAAAAATGTAACTTCAATAAATGACGGCATCTAAAACAGGTAAACATTTAGCAGGCTTCATCCTATTTCCGATGATGTTCTTCCTATTGCTCTCCTGCCCTACCAAAAGGGAGCTTAAGCAGATGATGAATATTCATTTGCGAACAGTCAAAGTCGAGAATTGCAACAAAGTGCGCAATACCTGTTCCTTCGAAGTATCTGCACCTGGTAAGGAGCAAAACAATCCTCAATACACACATTTGGCCGGCCTTTCTCCGGACGGCACACAGTTCTGCTTGCCCTCTACGACAGTCCTATCCGAACAAGTAAGGCGAAACACAGATGTATTCATACAGCAATCGCTGTTCATCTGCTATCGTAAACTAATTATTTAAGAGTTATTCCAAGACAAATTACTTTTACGAAAAAGACTCAAACAAATTAGTACACTTACAAAAACATTAAGAAACATGATAAATCAGAATAAGCAGGAGATGCTCGATGCATACTCCATAGTCGGTTTATTTACCTTTTCATTACGATTGGTTGTCGGATGAACCTATTTTTCAGCTTTTTGGAGACGTCTCGTCTTAGAGAATAAACTGATACCGGATGTACCCGGTTATATCGGAGAGAAATTCAACCATTTCCTCCCCAACGCTTTCGGTATCAAACCGATGATCGAATATCTGGTTACGACACCGGATGTCCTCTGGTGGGCGATGGTTATATTTACCATCATTGAAGGAATCGTCGGGCTATTGATTATGCTTGGCTTTTTTACCCGCTTAATGAGTATCGGGGTTTTCAGCCTGGCTACCGGTATCCTGCTGGGATCGGGATGGCTGGGGACTACCTGCCTCGATGAATGGCAGATCGGGATATTGGGAGCAACTGCGGGCTTCACGATCTTTCTGTCAGGAGGGGGAAAATATTCACTCGACTATCTATTACTCCCCAAGATACAAGCCTTACGGAACCAGTCATGGTTGGTATGGCTGACTTCCGGAGCACTTCCTTTAAGGGCCGGCACGCTCGGCAAGATTGCCGGAGCCGGAGCTTTTGCCCTTTTGTTTGTGTCGCTTGCAACAAATCAGATCTTCCACAACGGGGTATGGGGAAAGCTGCATAACAAATCGGTTAAACCTAAAATAGAGATATCAGACGCGAGTATACAGAGCGGCAAGTTGTCCTTCACTGTTTACCGTGTTGAAGGGGCGGATGTATATGGTTCTTTCCTGATCGGCATCACGTTGAAAGACAAAAACGGGAATGTGGTCTTGAATAAGGATGCAGAAGCACTGTCCCGCTTTCCGGTATCAAACATTCAAAATCAGTATATAGCCAAAGTCGCACCAGGCAAACACAGCCTGGTTATTCCGCTCGGAAGCAAAGCCGACCTGACGATCAGCGACAACTCTTTAGCTGATCTGCCTAAAGGGAGATACGAATTGCTTCTCACGGATGTCAGCGGCATTACCTGGCAAACAGATCTTAGATACTAACATACCATTTTCCCTTTAAAGAAGAGGCTTAATGCTCATCTCTTCAGAGATTAAGCCTCCTTCTTCAACACTAACCCTTCTTGCCGATGAGTCTGTCCGGTTCACTTAAGAAGTGACTTCAGATATTCCGGAAACTCGTTAGTCATCCAGTTACCCTCGTAAATCTTTCCATTTATAAAGAAAGTGGGAGTTCCTTCTACACCGGCCTTATTACCTGAATCGTAGTCTTCCTGTACCTTGCGGACGAAACGTTCCTGCCCGAAGTCTTCTTTGAACTTCTTGACATCCATATCGATAAGACGGGCATACTCGATCAAATGGGCATCATCGAGTTCTTTCTGGTTCTCGAACAGGATATCGTGCATTTCCCAGAACTTGTCCTGTGCCGAGGCTGTTTCGGCAGCAACAGCCGCATGTACGGCATATTGGTGTAACTCGTCCAACGGGTAGTTACGAAAGATGAAGCGGATTTTATCACCCTGCTCTTTCAGGATATCTTTCATAATATAAAAAGCCTTTCCGCAATAGGAACATTGAAAATCCGCGTATTCTACTATTTCTATCGGGGCATCGGCGGAGCCCAGGATATGATCCTTATTTGTCACATGTAAATTCATATTGATAATTATTTAGTTGATTATGAATTAAGAACACCTCTTCCCTCCTATTTGTTCCGAATATTATACATTCGTTTTGGATCGTTAGTTCTCTTTTTATTTACCTCCACAGCCAAGAAAAGAGGTTGCACAATGTATGTGCCTGTCGGGAGGCACGAATGATTTGAAGAAGGTGATTAACAGGCAGTAGGAAAATCGGAAATGCGAAAAAGCTGAAAGAAAAAGGGGGAATCCAATTAAGCCTTTGAGACGAATAAAAGGATAGCCCCCTAAATACCGGCTTGTGATGCAGGCTATTTCTTAACTAAAGTATATTTATATCCTGTTTCCGAGCAGTCTTGCAGGATAAGAGTATCACCTTTGATAGACACAGGATAGGCCGGGTTGGTCTCGTAGAAAACATCCATCAGATAGGCTTCATAGCCGGCCCCCGTATCCGCTTTGCGCCAGTTCAAGGCCCCCGGTTCGGCTTTGCCGTCCTCCGTCCAGACATACTGGTCGTCTGCAAACTTGATGAAGGTATTCTCATATTCGCAGAACTCACGGGCATTCTTGCCACTCACCAGTTCCCATTCGCCGTTGACCAGTGTCTTGATCTCAGGGAGATCCTTATCGAACAACGTTACATTCACGTTTTCCGTTTCCTTCTTCTTATTGCTCTGACAAGCCGTACCAAACAGCAGGACAGCAACAAGCAACAACGGCAATACATTCATCAGTTTCTTCATATTCCTCTCTTATTTACAATGTTCCTTTATCAACTTTTCGGCAAGCGGATCACCCAATTCTTTAGCTTTGTTGAATGCTTCGCAAGCTTCTGCTTTCTTCTCCAAACGGACGTAACAAACGCCCCGTAAGCGGTAGCAGGCTCCGAAATCAGGAGCGATTGCGATTGCCTTCTCTATACTTTTCAGTGCATCTTCATACTTCTGCTGGCGAACGTAGATGGAGGCTTCTTCCGCATAGTAGTCGGGCGTATCGGGACTTCCTTGTATTGCAGCCTGGATATCCTTCAAAGCGCCTTCCAGGTCACCGGCACGGAACTTGGCCTGTTCGCGTAGGAAGAAGAAGTTCGGAAGCACCTGACCACCGACCAGCGTATAATATAGGTCATAGTCGGCGATAGCCTCCGTGTATTGTGCAAGACGCAGGCGCCAGTCGATTCGTTCCAGCACATAAGCTGCCGCCTCGGCATTCATGGTTGTCCCGCATTTCTCGATCGCCTTGTCCAGCAAGTCGATCACATCACCGATATTAAAACCGGTAATCCTTTCTTTTGCCTTTGCTGCCAGGTAATAGGAAGAAGCAGAGGCGATATCGCTGTTATTAACGATCATATACTCATCGAATGCCTGTTGAAACTCTCCTTTATTAAACAAGATATCTGCCCTTAACTGGTGGTAGGCAGGCAGGTTGTCCTCTTCGATCGCCTTGTCCAGTGCCTCCATAGCGGCTTCGGTTGTCCAGGCGGGATCAGCCAGCGTGCTGTCGGCCGAAGCAACACCGTAGATCAACTTAGCCTGGTTATACCAGAAATCACCCTTCTTGTCGCTATATTTGGAAGCGGTTTTTATGTCGTCCAACGCCTTTTGCAGGTAAGCTGCCTGTTCAGCCGGAGAGTTTGCCAATGCCGCACGATTGTAGGCATAAAGATCGGAACGGTTCAGGTAACCATCAGGAACATCCGGGAAAGTGGCGATAAAATCATTGACCGTTTCCAGGCGTGCCTTTACATCCTGCGTGCCACTGATCAGGTAGAGCGCAACAGTAGCCTGGTCCAGTTCCTTCGGCCATCCTTTTGGTATATTGATATTGCGATATGTAGAGCTTAGGTAATCGGCAGAGCCTATTGCTAAACTACCTGCATATCCGGCAGAAAGGCCGTAGCAAATATCTTTCTTTCCACCGGCATCAGCCTGTGCCAGCCCGAACACTTCACCTTCGGGAGTCAGTAACGGGGCATTGAGTTCGTTTTCCTCCAATGCGATTGCCATCTTATAATATTTATACGGATCTTTCAATTTGCTTACTTCGGTAATAGCACCTGATTTAAAGGTAGCGTTCTTGCCGGTAGAGTACAACAGCAGATAGGCATTCGTCCCATTTGTGACAGGATCAGTAGCGATCGGCAGGAAAGCAGTTTTTTTCGGCACTTCGACCTGAAACTTTACGGCGTCATACAGTTCGTCTGCGCCTTGGATATTCTTAACCGGGAAAGTCTTTCCCTCGAAGTCCGTGACCGTTGCTTTCTCTGCTCCCTTAAAGATATCGTATGCAGAGACCGCTTCGCCTGTTTCAGAGATAAAGAATCCCGTACTGGTTGCGAGTTTATTTCCATCCTTTCCATAAGTAGTAATTGTAAAAACCGCCTTCTTGGCTTTATCCATCCATTTAGGGGCATTTTTCTGTGCTGCCGCCGAGAGGCACAGGCAGCTGATCAAGATCAAATGTAGTATTCGTTTCATTTCTTTTTCATGTTATCAGATACAGACGCAAATGTAAGTATTTATCTTAGAATATACGCATCATGGTGTTAAGAAAGCTAACAGATTTCCACTATCTTGCCTGCTGTCAAACATCTTATACCCGCCAGGATAGCATCTTCATTTTCCTTTCAGTGATCGGGTTGACGGGATTGGATTGGAGCTATATCTCTACCTTTTTACCATCGCTTTCCGGATATTATACCTGTAAACCAGGCAAGCCGTCACAAAATAGAATGCGCATTGTACCCATAGGGTAATATATTCGGGTTGTATCTCGCTCATTGAGGCTCCCATCGAGTTCAACTTGACATAAGCCATTGTCGCCGGGGCTGCCGGGATGATATAATGTGTCAATTTCCAGTACCAGGGCATTAGTTCCATCGGGTAAGAGACACCGGAGAGGAAGATAAGGCCGACAGAGAAGAAGGCGATCATCAGAAGCGGCGCGTCGGAGTCCGTGAAGAACAGGGACGCCGTAAGCCCGAAAAAGCTGGTCGCCAACAGGAAGGGAATCATCAGCATGATGACATACAGCGGGTTGCCGATATCCGGAAGGCCGAACATCAAGGGGATCAGCCCCAAGAGGAACAAAGCGAAAACCGCATACAGCATGCCATAGACAAACGTCTTGCCGATCACCACCTGCGCCATTTGCCCGAAAGAGAGGTTTACGGGGTTGCCGGCAAAACGGACAATCGAGCCGCTGTGCCGTTCGTCGCCGCTTATCATGGCGATCACCATCATTAACGTCTGGAAGATGATCACGACCAGAACCGAGGGGATCAGGTAAGTCCCATAACCCTCGGTCGGATTATAGAGGGCGGTCCCGACTACTTCGACGGCCTGAGCCGAAGCCAGTTTCGGGGCGGCCTGCTGAGGCAGGAACACCAGCATCTCCGGTCGATAGTCATCGTTCAGTGCCAACATGGAGGCGGCTGATGCTTCCTGCATGGCGAGGTAGTAGAGGAAAGCGCTCGTCGTCTCATACATGATAAAGACAGACTGTTCGCCACGGGCAACACGATCCTCGAAGTCGTCCGGCAGGTAAAGGATACCAGCCGCCTGGCCCGACTTCATCATGTCCTGAGCCTCCGGGTAGCCGGTAGCTGTAGTCACAACATTGACTTGCGGGGTGGCGTCGAGCAGGCGGACGTAGTGGCGGCTCAGTTCGCTATGGGAATGATCGACGACAGCGACCGGGACTTTACGAACCAGGTCGGGAGCATACATATAATTATATAGCAAGCCGTAGACAAAGATACCACCCATCAGCACGAGCAGGATGGCATAACTGCCGGCAATAGTCTTGAACTCATCGTGTATAACAGATATTACTTTCATATTTATATTTCTTTTTTTAAGAGACGAGATGCCTCCACGTCTCTTCGTTCAAAATCGCTTTCTTCAAACGGGGCAACATCAGCAACGCGGGAAGAAGGAAGCAGAGCAGCGCAGCGTAATTCACCCATGTCCAAGCAAAGCCGTAATCCCCGTAGAGCAAGTTCTGGTAGATCTCAGTGAAGTGGCGGACAGGGAACAGGTAGGAAGCATAATGCACCGGCGCATACATCGAAGGTGCGGGAAAAGTCACGCCTGACAGCGTTGCACCAAGCGAACCGACCATCGAAACGATGCTGATAATGATGCTGAGCGCGGGAAAGATGGAGAAGATAAACACCGCTAATGCTTGTGTCGAGACGACAAACAGGATAGCCGTAAGATTGAGCGGCCAGAAACCGCATGAGAACGGTATGTGCATAAGACCGAACATGACATAGTTCGCCAATATGCTCATCAGGCTGAAGACAACGGTGTAAGGCAATAGCTTTCCCGCTACCGCCGTCACGATATTGCCGCCTGCCGCCGAGAGCCACTCCAACCCCGTCCCGAACTTGATCTCACTTCCGATGGCATAGACCGTTGTCAGCAGGATAATGACCTGGAAGAGGATAAAGAAAAAGGGGTTACTCAGGTAGACCGAGTAGTCCAGATCGGGATTGAACAGGGGGTGGTTGCTGGCCTTGACGGGAAGCAGGAAGGTGGTGATACGCTCCTCCCCGATTCCTAAGGCGGTGGCTTGCATCATGACCGGGGCCATCGAGAGTTGGCGAAGGACGGTTTCGAAAGCGCCGCGTACCTCACCCCCTACGCTCAGGAGGGCATAATGGTAGTAGTAGGCAAGCGTCGCCTGTCGTCCGGCTATGGCGTCGGCCGTGAAGCCGGTGGGGATCACAAGGTAACCATATATCTCTTTCGACTGGGTGGCACGCCGGGCAGCTGCTTCGTCGGCATAGTGGCGGGTGACCTTGAAGGTGGGGACAGCTTCGACGGTCCGCACGACTTCCCTCGACATGGAGGTATTGTCTTCATCGACGATACCGACGGGTATGTTCTCCATCTGCCCGTTACCGAAGATCGTAGACATGAAGAAGATGCAGAACAGCGGTAGCACGATGCACACCCCAAAATAGAGACGCCGTGAGACCATCCGGTCCAGTTCACGCCGGAGGATAGTTCGAAAGGCGTTATGTTTGTTTGTTTCACTCATCGTTAAAATGTTGTTTTACAAATGATGATTTACCTGTAACGATAAATCATCATTACTTATCTACATCTTTCAGGTCGACCAATACCGACATTCCGGGGCGCAGACCTTCCACCTTTCCGACCGGTAGGGCGTGTATCTCGAACGTACGGAGGTCGTAGCTACCCGTCTGCTTGGTCGATTTCCAGGTGGCAAAGCTACCTAAGGGGCTGACATAATTGATCTTGAACTCGATGTTCTTCTTGTCGATTGCCGGGACATCTGCAACAAACGTCCCTCCCATCGGGAAGAACGGCAGGCGATCTTCCCTGACATTCAGCACCACATGTACGTCGTCAAGCACGATCAGGTTCATAATGGGCATCCCGGCTCCGACCAGTTCTCCCCTTTTCGGGAAGATTGTCGATATCTGGCCGGATTCCGGGGCTATCAGTCGGGCATCCTGCAAGAGGGCGGCGACCTCTTCGACCGTGCCTTTAGCAGCGTTCACTAAGGAACGGGCACTCTCTTTGTCCTGTATCTGGGCGCCGTCGAGCGCCATCTGATATTGGTTCCAGGCCGCGCGTTCACCGGCAACGGCGGCATCATACAGGGCTTTCACCTCGTCCCGTCGTTGTGAAGAGACGACGCTATCTTTATACAGGGCTTCGATACGGTTGTAGGTGGTCTTTGCCAGTTCGAGGTCTGACTTCGATTTGTTCCAGAGTTGCTGGACGGTGGCAATGATCTGCTTGCGCGTTCCTTCGTCTACCTTCTGGTTCTGGAAGCGAGCAACATTTTCAAGGGCGTTCACTTGTTGGTATTTGGCGAGTGCTTCGGGGCTATTGATGACGACAAGGGTGTCACCAGCCTTTACATTCTGCCCTTCCTTTACTAAGAATGTGTCGATACGGCCCGGTAGTTTTCCGGAGATGCGTATCTCGGTTGCTTCGATCTGTCCCTGCAAGATTACAGGTTTGTCCTTCAACAGGAGCATGCCTGCGAAAGACAGGATGATTACGGCGATCAGCACTACTATAAAGGAGATCGTCAGGTATTTCTTCGATTTGTCCATGATTATACGGTTTTATGTTTATAAGATCTCTGTTTTACCGTCCATCCGGTATTGGTGGAAGGCTTCGGGAATGCCACAAATGGATAGGAGGTTGGCAAGCGCCACGTCGTACTGGTAGTAGGCGAGCAGGAAGGCAGTCTTAACCTTTGAGAGTACCACTTGGGCGTCTACCACGTCCGAGGAGGTAGCCATTCCTTCCTTGAAGGACTTCTCGCGGATGCGGACCAGTTCGTTGCTCATCTCAAGTGTAGTGTTCAGCGCCTTGACATTGTCCATCGCATTCTGCATCTGGGAGTAGAACTTATCGACTCCTACCTGTAAATCGGTCACTGCTTTCTCTTTCCCGATGGCGAGCGACTGGCTGGTCAGGCGTGCCTGCCGGATACGTTTCTCCCGGTCGAGGCCGTCGAAGATGTTCCAGGTAAAGCCTACCCCGATCATCGTGCGCGGCATAAGGTATTTGTCGAGTCCGTCCGCATAGAGGGTCTGCTTGCCGATCAGGGCGATGTTGGGGAGGTAGCCTGTACGACCGATCTTCAACTGGTCGCCGGCGATGTTTTCCTGTAACTTCAGTTGGTTGACCAGGTAGTTATTAAAGGGGATCATCTCCTTGAAGTAGTTGGCCGAAGGAATGCTCTCGTTGATAAAGAGGGAGGTTGTCGTACGAATCTCCTGTTCTTCCCCTATATTGATCATGCTCTTGAGTGCCTGGCTGGCGACTTCGAGGTCTTTCCGGGCGGATTCGAGTTCGCGCTTTGCCTCTTCCATGCTTACCTGTGCGACAAGACGCTCGGCCCGGTTGATCATTCCTTGTTGTTCCAGCTTCAAGGCCTGGTCGTAATGAGTTTTCAGAGAGTTGTAGGTTTCAGCCTTTACCTCGACAACCCGCTGGCCGAGGCGCAGGCCGAAATAGCTTTCGATCAGCAATGCCTGCTGATTCGCGCTTACCTGTTCACGGTTGACTTCGGCGACGGAGACGAGTTTCTTGCCGATCTTGCTGGCATAGATACGTTTGCCGCCTGTAAAGATGGGCCAGGTCAGGTTTGCATCGATCGACGTGACGTTTTGCGAGATGAGCGGTAGCGTCAATGTGTTTTGTCCGATTTTATCGAGAAGTGATGAGATAAACTGGTCGTTGGGCAGGATGGAATGGACATACTCTTTCGCCGGATCGGTAAACTGGTTCAAGGACTGACGTACCTCGACCGGGTTCGACATATGCACATAAGCTCCTGCGGCGCTGATAGTGGGATACCAAAAAGCATTGAGTTTCTGGTGTTCGTTCTTCGCCAGTTCCACTTCCTTTCCGGCAATCTTGAGACTCCTGTTCTCGCTTTGCAAGAGCGTGAGGGATTGCTCCAGCGACAAGTCCATCGGCTCTGTTTGGGCAGAGACAAAGGCAGGAAGAAGCCACAACAGGGCGATGCTGAAGTGAGTAAAGTTATAAATCATAAGTGCGTCTAAATTTAGTTTGTGCGAAATTTATGATTTATAACAAGGCGATCACCTTTATTGTTCCCTTGCCCCTACCGTTTCTTTTTAAGGTCGGGCAAGAACCACGTAACCAATCCGATGAGCGGCATATATCCACAGACGTTATAGACCGCCTCTATTCCATACCGGTCGGCCATATTCCCCAATACGGCCGATGCGATCCCCGCCACCCCGAAAGCAAAACCGAAAAAAAGGCCGGAGATCAGACCTAATTTATAAGGCAGCAATTCCTGTGCATACACTAAGATAGCCGGGAAAGCAGACGACAAGGTCAGGCCGACACAGAAGCTGAGGATCGCCGTCAGGTAGAGGTTCTCCACATGGGGCATGATCAGTGTGAACGGGGCGGCTCCTAAGATGGAGGCCCAGATCACGTACTTGCGCCCTACGCGGTCACCGATCGGTCCGCCTAACAGCGTCCCGATAGCCGTTGCAATCAGGAAGACGAACAGGTAAAGCTGGGAGACCTGCACACTGACCCCGAACTTATGGATCAGGTAGAAGGTGTAGTAGCTGTTCAAACTCGCCATATAAATATATTTAGAGAAGATCAGGATCAGCAGGATCGTTATCGAAAAGACGGTCTTTCCCATCGGTAGCGGTGTGCGGACATGCGCTTTATCCGTTTCCCCTTCCGCTTTCTTCAACCGGAGCAACAGGCCTTTATACCAATGGCCGACGGGTATCATCACCATAATCGCGATAAAGGCCATAATTGTGAACAAGGCGATATGCCTCCGCCCGTAGGGAGCTACGAACACGGCGGCAAGCAACGGCCCCAATGACCCGCCCAGGTTTCCCCCGACCTGGAACAACGATTGCGCCAATCCCCGCTTTCCGCCTGATGCGAGCGAAGTCAACCGGGAAGCCTCCGGATGGAAGACCGACGAGCCGATCCCTACCAATGCCACCGAACAAAGGACTAATGGAAGCGTATTGGCAAAAGCCAGACTCAACAACCCCACGAGCGTAAAACTCATTCCTGTCGGCAACGACCATGCCGAGGGCCATTTGTCAAAGAACAGTCCTGTCAATGGTTGGCATACGGATGCTGCCGACTGGTAGACGAGTGTTATCAATCCGATCTGGGCAAAGCTCAACCCTAAATCTTCCTTAAATAGTGGATAAACAGCCGAGATAACGGACTGTAATGTGTCATTCAAGCAATGACATATGCTCAAAGCGACCAGTACACGGAAGGTGATCCCCGTAGTGGCCTGTACCCTGTTCTGTTCCATTAATTAACCTTATTGCCTCTTTCGATTGCAAAAGTACATATAAAAAAGGGATCTGTCAGAAAGATTGTTCGAAATATCCGATTTAACACTTACATTTTAATACAATACAAGGATTACAGACTAACTGATAGCTCTTTAAGTCCTATTTAACCATAGTTAATAAAACTTTTATTTAAAATCTTTGTGGTTCTTTATGCAAAAGGGCGTGAGCCAAACCCGATATGAGTTGTTTTATACTCGAAGTCTAAAACAAAAAGCATGAATAATGATTCTTTAGCTTAGTTTACTGAACCGGAGTTGAAAAGGATTTTTTGCATCCATCTCTCCCGAAACCTACGCCAAATTCCCCCTATCTCCCTTATCGCCCTGATGCAAGAGGTCAGTTTCACTCCGGGGCAGTATCTAAGTTTAAATCGCAAACCCTACTCTTCCTCCCCTCCCGGTACATGGAGAATAAAGGTGGTAGCACCGATCGTTACAATGGCGCCTTCGCCGATGCGTACCTGTTCTTTCTTTCCGACAAGGACACTACACAGGAATGTTCCGGTAAGGCTTGGGAAATCGCGCAACGTGTAAACAAGCTTCCCTTCTTTATCTTCTTTCACATTTATCACACAATGTTTACGGCCCATGCTGGGGTCGCTCGTGATGATGGGGACATCGACTCCGTCGGTATCTTTATTACGGCGTCCGATCACGTTATCGCCCATTACGAGGGGAAGTTCCTGTTTGAACCCGAAAGTGTTTTCGATTACCGTAATATAGCCGCAGGAGAAATCCGGCTCCTTTACCTCTTTCTCCTGCCCCGATTCGGTACGGACAACTTTTCGCCCTAACTTGATCTTGAACTGGGAACCACATTGCGGGCATACGAATGCCAACACTTTACCCTCCGGGTATTTTGTTTCGTCAAACGCTAACTGATTATCACATTTGGGGCAGAAAACTCTCTTCATATCTTATTTTTGGATCTTGACATATAATTGTATGCAAAGATACGGTTTTTCCCTTACATAACACAAAGATGCCATAGTTCTGCGGTTATCCTGCAAATCCGTGCCATCATATACAAAAAAAGGCCATCCGTCACGGACAGCCAATCTTCATTGTTAACCTTAAATCTAATACCATGAAAAACACAGTGCAAATATACGGGTTTTATGTTATGTAGCACACATTTTCACTTGGAAAATTCATTTGCTTAACCATGTTTAACAAAAACATGCTATAAAACATAATTATAGAGACATCTATTTCATCCTTGTATCGGCTCCCCACATGAGTTTTTCACGGAGGGTCTGATAAAAAGTATGGTTATATCGTTTGATCACTTTGGTCGTATAATCAGCTTTACTCACCCGTAGTTGTATACCGGTCGGGAATATTTCGGAACGCCCGTCAAGGGCGATCAGGAAATATTTATTCCGGCTTTCCACCCCCAGCGTGATCGTAAAGGAATCGGGAATTACCAGCGGACGGACATTCAACGAATGCGGGGCGACGGGGCTCAATACCAAATTCTTGCTTTGCGGGATGATGATCGGGCCGTTCACGCTCATCGAATAGGCCGTTGAACCTGTCGGTGTAGAAATGACCAGGCCGTCAGCCTGATAAGAGGTCAGGTATTCCCCGTCGAGCGCCGTATGGATCGTAATCATGGAAGAGGTGTCCCGTTTCAGGATCGCAATCTCATTCAAGGCATAATTATAACCGTGAAACATCCGGTCTTCCGTATGAAGGCGCAATAAAGTACGCTCTTCCGTCTTATAATAGTTTTTGAATAATTCGTCCAAGGTATCTTCAATATCATTGCTTGCCACATCCGCCAAAAAACCGAGACGGCCGGTGTTGATGCCTAAAATGGGGATATCCTGCTTATTCACACGGGCGGCCGTACGCAAAAACGTCCCGTCTCCTCCCAGGCTCAACGCCACATCCAGATCAAACTCGTCGCTTGTCAGGATGCCCGATACCGGCGGTTCATAATTCAAAGCATCCGTAAGGAAGAGATAAAAGTCACGGTCCACAAAAACCTCGGCCTCCAAAGAAGCCAGCTTTTCAAACAAACGCTTAATCACAAGCTGCTTATCCGCCTGATATTCACTCCCGAAAACTCCTACTTTCTTCATCTTCAATTCTCAATTTTCAAATCCCTATATGTTCATATAACGGACCAATTCTTCCATTCGTTGTTGCAACAGGTCGTCCACCATCCCCTTTTCCATGAAATAGTAAAGAACCGTATAATTAAAACGTTCAAAACTACGGATCACAGGAGAAGCGTCTTCCAGATCGATCTTGACAACCAGATGCAACCGCCCGGTCGTCTTATCCGTATAGGAAAGCAGGCTCAGGACATGCGCATTATTCGCCTCGATCAAGCGGGCGATATCCGTCATCGAATAATCCTGCGGCATCACTTCCAGCACAAAAACACTTCCGGCCGTATCGGCATTGCAAAGCTCGGACAGGATATCGACCAGTTTATCGCGCGTAATGGCTCCGCGATATTCCCCCTCCGCACTCACGACCGGAAGAAGGCTCAACCGATAGCGGGTGACCAATGCCAACGCCTCATGGATATGGGTATCTTCCCGTACACTCGGTGAAAACAGTACCGGATCTCCGATAGCGGCATTCGGATCGGGCATCGCCAACAGGTCTTTTTCCGAAACCAGGCACCGATATATGTTTTCGCTTAACAATGGCAGATGCTTTAACTTAAAATCATCCATCAAGGCTAATGCGTATTCCCCAGTGTCAAAACTTTTTAACACCGGAAGTTCTTCCGTTATGAAATCTTTCACCAACATTCTTCTGTATATTCCCTAAATACTGCTAAATTTGCCGATACTTTTGTGCAAATGTAATGAAAGAAAAAAGATATAACGATATACGATGACAAATTTAAGTGTAAACATTAACAAGGTCGCAACCATTCGTAACGCACGCGGTGGCAATGTACCAAACGTATTAAAAGTAGCATTGGATTGTGAAGCTTTCGGCGCACAAGGGATTACCGTCCATCCCAGACCGGACGAACGCCATATCCGGTATAGCGATGTATATGCCTTGAAACCGGAAATAAAAACAGAGTTTAACATAGAAGGCTATCCTTGCGAGAAGTTTATAGACCTGGTCCTGAAAGTAAAACCGACGCAGGTGACGCTTGTGCCGGACGCGCCCGATGCCATTACTTCAAATGCCGGTTGGGATGTAAAAACCCACTTCGGCCAGTTGAGCGAATTAGTCGATACTTTTACTTCACACGGCGTCCGTACTTCCATATTTGTCGGGACGGACCTTGAGAATATCGAGCTGGCCGCCAAGACAGGAACCGACCGTATCGAGTTATACACGGAACCTTACGCGACCCGCTATCCGGCAAACCGTGAAGAAGCGATCGCACCGTTCATCGCCGCCGCCAGACTTGCCAAGAGCCTGGGATTAGGCGTAAATGCCGGCCATGACCTGAGTTTGGAAAACCTGGCTTATTTCCATCAAAACATTCCGGGGCTGGACGAAGTGTCGATCGGGCATGCCTTGATCTGCGACGCCCTCTATTACGGTTTGAAAGAAACAATCTCACTCTATAAAGGTTGTTTGCAACCCACCCTTTAATTATTAATTCTTTAATTCTTTAATTGAATAAAAATGAGCATTTTACTTTCCCTGCAAGCAGTAGGGGCACAAACAACGGAACAGATGCCGGACCTCACGGCGGTAACAGCACCCACGGAAGCTGAAATCAATGTAATCGACCTGGCTTTCAAAGGGGGTTGGATCATGGTTGTCTTATTGTTATTGTCGCTGATGGCATGTTATATATTTATCCAGCGCCTGATGGTCATCCGCCGCGCCGGTAAGGAAGATGAAACATTTATGAACCGCATCAAGGACTACATCCATGAAGGGAAGGTCGACTCGGCCCTGAACCTGTGCCGGAGCACCAACACCCCTTCCGCCCGCATGATCGAGAAAGGTATCACCCGCCTGGGACGCCCGATGAACGACGTGCTGGTTGCTATCGAGAATGTGGGCAACCTGGAGATTGCCAAACTGGAAAAGGGATTCCCGCTGATCGCCACGACGGCCGCCGGCGCCCCGATGTTGGGATTCTTGGGTACGGTGACCGGTATGGTCCGCGCCTTCTTCGATATGGCAAATGCCGGGACGAATGTAGACGTAACCTTGTTGTCGGGCGGTATCTATGAAGCGTTGGTGACAACGGTAGGCGGCCTGGTAGTCGGCATCATCACCCTGTTTGCCTACAACTATCTGGTTTCGCAGGTAGACAACGTAGTAAACAAGATGGAAGCCCGCACGATGGAATTTATGGACTTATTGAACGAACCCGCTAATTGATCATGGCTTTAAAACGAAGAACAAAAGTAAACGAGAGCTTCAGCATGGCTTCTATGACGGACGTCATATTCCTGTTGTTGATTTTCTTTATGGTTACCTCTACGGTAGTAATTCCGAACGCCATCAAGGTGACACTCCCGCAAGCGCAGAAGCAAACGGCCGCCAAGCCGCTTACGCGTGTCACGATCGATGCGAACCTGAATTACTATGTAGCCTTCGGCAACCAGCGGGAAAAGCTGATCTCCTTCGAAGAAATCACGCCGTTCCTGCAAGATAGTTATGCAAAAGAGCCGGAAATGTTTGTAGCCTTGTATGCAGACGAAACGGTTCCTTACAGGGAAATCGTACGTATTCTTAACATCGCTAACGAAAATAAATTCAAGATGGTACTTGCCACGAGAGCGCAGAAATAGTTTCAACTTAAAAAGAGTATGAAGTTAAATAAAGATGACATATACGGCATAGCGGGTTCGGTTGTTTTCCACCTGTTCATCCTGCTGATCCTGGGGTTCACGGTCCTGAAGACGATCGTTCCCGACGAGGATGGCGGCATTCTGGTGAACTTCGGGAATGTCAATGCGGCATCAGGGACATTCGAGCCTAAATATACCGGACAGGAACCGCCTCAGGAAACGACTACTCCCCCTCCTCCCGTACCCGAACCGAAGGTTGAAACACCCAAGGAAGAACTGGTAACGCAGGACATCGAGGAAAGCGTTGCGATTGAAGAAGCGAAAAAGAAAAAAGAGAAAGAAGAGCTACGCAAGAAAGAGGAGGAAAAGAAACGGAAAGAAGAAGCTGAAAAAGAACGCATCCGTAAGGAAGAAGCCGAGAAGAAACGCCTTGCCGAAGAACGCCGCAAGAAAGAGCAGGCCATCAGCAACAAGGTCGCAGGAGCTTTCGGCATGGGCAACCAGGAAGGGGATAGCCAGGGGGATGCCGGATCAGGGACCGGCAACCAGGGCAGCCCGTTCGGCAACTCCGACCACGGAGCCGACGAAGGCGTGGGAGGCTACGGCTCGTTCAACCTGAACGGACGTTCGATCGGCGCAGGAGGCCTTCCCCGTCCTGCCTACACGATCCAGGAAGAGGGGCGAATCGTGATCAACATTACGGTAGATCCAAAAGGAAATGTTATATTTGCAGAGATAGGCAAGGGGACCAACATCGACAACGGTTCCATGCGCAAGAGTGCCCTGGATGCGGCCAAACGCGCCAAGTTCAATAGCATCGGCGGGGCGAACAACCAGAGTGGCACGATCACCTATCTGTATAAACTGAAGTAGTAAAACGATTGAGGTGAAAGGTCTTTCACCTTTCAACTAAAAAGAAGGGAGTTAATATGAAGAAAGCAATGGTATTTTTAGCAAGTGGTTTCGAAGAGATGGAAGCCATGGGCGTAGTCGACATCTTGCGTCGCGGAGGCATAGAAGCCGAAACGGTGTCCATCACAGGCGAGCGGGTCGTAACAGGTGCGCACAACATCCTGGTAACCGCCGACACGACCCTGGAAAACGCGACGTTGGACGGCGCCGCCGCCCTCATCCTTCCCGGAGGGTTGCCCGGCGCGACCAACCTGGATAGTTCCGAACCGGTCAAGGAAGCATTGCTCCAGCAATATCGCGAAGGCCGCATCGTTGCCGCGATCTGCGCCGCTCCGTTGGTACTGGGCGGACTGGGGTTGCTGAAAGGCCGCAATGCGACTTGCTATCCCGGTTTCGAACCGAAACTGATCGGCGCGAACGTCACCGGCGAAGCCGTTGAAGTGTCCGACAACGTCATAACGGGCAAAGGCCCCGGATTGGTCATGAACTTCGCTCTCGCCCTGGTAGCCGCCATCAAGAACGACGCGGTTGCGGAAGAGGTGGCCGCAGGGTTGCTTTTGTAAAAAAGGATTCGTCCTTAATTAAAGCAGGAAAGTGTGTCAAGCACGAGGACAAGAGTTTTTGGCACACCTTCCTTCTTCAATTAATTGCATACATACCGCAACAATACCGGATTGTCATCCTCTTTTACCATTTCAAACCCCTTTTTCCCTACTAAATCAACCGCATCTTTTATTGCATAGAGGGAACCCGGCACGGAGGTCTTGATCAATTTGCCGCCTTTTTTGACTGACAGCCAGGGAGCTTCCGGTGAAATTAGATTCGCATGCGGATAAAAGCGATCCTGCTTCTTGTCATACAAAGCCATAAACGGTTTCATCTTTTCCCCTTTATATTCCGAAATCGCATAGAAGACAAAATTATAAGCACTTGTTTCAAACAGGTCGAATATCTGGATGCGTGGTCCGTCTGGCCTTACTTTCGGTGTAAAGTCCGCCACTATCGTCAATTCGTCATACGCCCATTTCATCTTACCCGTCTGGAAAAGCCACGCAGGCTCGATTTTACTTTCATCAATGCGATACACCGTATCATTAAAATAATGATAGGTGTACATATCCCCGTCAAGTACATAAATAAAAGATTGCCCAATATAACCCTCCGTTCCCATTTCCCGGTCACGCTTGCACAACGTGTCCATCCGGGCCGCCTGCACGTCATAGCAATATAAATCCGGCATAACCGAATTGCCGGTCGTCAGATAATAAACCTTTCCATTCTTATACCTGAAATTATCCATCCAAGTCTCTTCCGGCAACTTGAAAGAACGGAGAAAGCGGCCGTCAAAATCATAGACAGTCATCTTCCGGCCGAAATAATCCATCACATATAAAGAATGTTCCTTTTCAACCGGCTGGATAACTTTGGCAGACACATATTCCTTCGGTCCCTGCCCAATTGCACCTATATGCTGGAGGAAGTGACCGGACTTGTCAAACTTATAAATCAGATTATCAGATATCAGCCAGTAGAAATCATGACTTTCCTCCAAGACCGATATATTCTTGATCAGGCAATCGTTCGTCGTTTCGAGCGGTATCGCATCGACCTTCATTCCCAAAGCGTCAAGAGACAGTTCCTGACCCGGATTAATCAGCCCTACATCATTCAATGTCAAAGACAATAAGCCTGAGTCTGTTTCCTGCTGGCAGGAACAGAGCAGCAACCCCAACAAGAGTCCTGTCCAATCTAATGTTTTCATCTCTTTTTATTTTTTATAGGTTTCCAATAGAAGTAATTTAAAACCAAGTTATCCCGATCCGGGGCATTCTCCAAATTATACGGAAGTTCCTTTTTCTCCTCTTTAAGATGGTCAGCCCGGTCATATATCTGTAAAAAACAGGTTCCCTCCTCGTTCAGAAAAACAGGAAACCGGGTATCCATTGCAATCGTCTTCCCTTGGATAAAAAACTCATAGCCGGAATCCTTTATCTTTAAATCCTTATAGAGGATAGCCATCGTGGTGCACCTGTACAGCTTCTCTTTCACGAGATAGTCGGAACGGTACTGTATCCACCAATAGTCTCCGGTTTCCCAAAGACCGGTTATACACAGACGTCTGTTATTTTTCAATGCATGCGTCTTACTTCCAAACCGTGCCCCGTCCTTTCCCATGTTACAGATGAAAACCGGAAGGCAGCTATCCCCTTTCAACAAGTACAGCGTATCATTCAGCAAATACTTATAGAACTTGCCTTCCGCCCCATTGCCGACCACCTGCAACGGGCAAGCCAGGCTATCAGGCAGAGCCATAGGTTTCCGCCCTTTTCCCCGGACAGGTAAACGGATCAGTTCCCCACCGAAAGTCTTCATTTTGAATACTGCCGGATCAGGAAATTCATCTGTCAACAGGACAAGCTGTCCGCCTCCCGTACAATCGACATTCGTATAGGTATACGCTCGATCGAGCTGCATGCGTCCATTCTCCCTGCCATCGGACAAGAAAGAAACCAGTTCCGCCCTCTTCCCGTCCAGCCCGTATAACGTGCCGGTCAGCGTGTCAAGGGCGAAAGAGCTGAAACAGTGCGATGAGAGAAAGCGATGTCTTAACTTCCCGGACGGAAATTCGTAACAACGCAATTCACCGTCTGCCAATACATATAAAGATTCCCCCATAGCCGTCATCTTACAAATATCTTTCGGCTGGAAACCACCCGTACTGTCCAAGAACGCAGCTCCATAATTTTGGATCTGATAGCCGGGAGAATCATCTATTACGATACAGTTGGCATTTTGCAGTTCCTCAATATCCAACACCGGCAAAAGTTGTTTTTTCCCACATGAGAAACAACTTATAATAAAAAGCAGAACAAGCACTTTTTTCATAATACCTCTCTTTTCAGGTAAAAATAAACAGTAACCGGACATAAATAGGATTCAGGGACAATTTAACAAGAACAAACAAGCAGATTGTCCAATATTTGGACAGTTACGACAAAGCATAGCTTTAGGGAGGTTAAGGTTCATCCGATAATCATTGGGGATAAACACAAGGGCGAAACCGGTTACACAGATCGGTCCAAAACAGATAATTACAGAAAAAGACTTTCGACAAGAGCCAAAAAGATATTCGGCTCAGGACGATAATAAAAAGAGTTATAAGATAAGACTTAATCCACTATATATTAGAATATTAAAAAGCCAGACAACCTCTTTATTTTTCACCTGAATATGTTGCTTTGGATGAGAGGCCGGAGGGGATATAGCCTATTTGAATCAGGACAAGACAGGGTGAAAGTAAATTTTTTAAGATGAAGGCAGTCCTGTGGTGCTTGGCTTCACCCTTTTATACATTGATAATCAAAATGTATTAAGAAAGAGTGAAGCCAAATCGGTCGTTTGAAAAAGAGTTTGAAAATAAGAATACGAATCAATTGGACAATATACCAATGAGAGAAGATGTGAACTATCCGAATGATGATTTATAGCGGACGTAAATTTTGGTAAGGTTGACCATTTCAACTACCTTTGCCGGCGGTTTTATCAAAAAGAAAAAGAAGTAGTAGTGCTATGAGTAATTTAAAAGGGTTCGCCTTTGGCATCCTGACATCCGCGACGTTCGGGTTGATCCCGTTGTTTACCTTGCCTTTGATGGCGGAAGGGATGCTATTCGATTCGATCCTGTTCTATCGCTTCCTGTTTGCGGCATTGGCCCTGGCAGGGATTATGGCCGCAAAGAAAGAATCTTTCCATGTGGAAAGGGGGGAAATCCCGGTATTGGTGTTGTTGGGTTTTTTCTATACGGCTTCCGCCATGTTCCTGTTCTGGGGATATAGCTTCATGTCGGCCGGGATCGCTACGACGCTCCATTTCACCTATCCGGTATTCGTGACCCTGATCATGCTGCTGGTCTTCAAGGAGAAGACTTCCCGGATTACCCTGATGGCGATCGTGCTGGCCATTTGCGGGGTGGCTCGCCTTTCGATCGATGAAGGGGATACGAGGCTGAGCGCATCAGGCGTTTTCATCGTGTTGTTGTCGGCGGTCGGATACGCGCTCTATATCACGACCGTCAATAAATCCTTTGCCGGAGGGTCGACCCGCGGGCTGAAGATGACCGGCCGCAAACTGACCTTCTACGTCTTTATCGTCAGCACGATCCTGTTTGCCGTCAAGGCCGGGACCCATGAAGGCATACAACCGGTCCCCGACCTGATGTCTTTTGCCAATCTGGTCCTGTTGGCGATTGTCCCGACGGTTATCTCCAACATCACCCTCGTACTTGCCGTGCATAATATCGGCGGGACGCTTACCGCCGTATTGGGAGCCGTGGAGCCTATCACCGCCGTATGTGTCGGGGTATTGGTTTTCAACGAACCTTTCACCCCCAACCTGGCGATGGGCATCCTGCTTATCATCGTCGCCGTAACCCTGATAATCCTGTCCAAGTCGATCCAGGGCGCCTTGCGGAAAATCTACAGGAAAGCGACCCATTTGCAAGCATTGAAATAGCCCTCCCCGCTATCCGCCCCGGCCTGCATATACGAACAGGAGGGAAAGGACCAGCGCAAACAGGAATACATTGCGCGCCGTACGCCCCAACGTGCCGTTCAACGCTCTTCCTTCCAGCGTAAACAGCTCCCGTGTCGTGTAAAAGCAAAGGGCGAACAGGATCCCGAATAAGAACAGGATCCACCAGGGAGCATCCAGGATAAGCGGAAGGACCAGGAGGAACGCCAGGCATTCATTCAGGACATAAAACACCCGGCCGAAGCGGCGGCCGAACAAAACGACCGTCGTCCGTTTGCGGGCAACCTTATCCTGCCCGTAATCCCGGTAATTATTGACGACCAAGATGTTTACGGACAAAAGCCCCAAAGCCACCGATAATAAAAAAGACAATAAGGAGAAGCTCAACGTCTGTATATAATAGGTGAAACAAACCGGTATGACCCCGTAGAACAACAATACGCAGACATCCCCCAGCCCGTTATAAGCCAAGGGGAAAGGCCCGGCAGAATAGGCCAGCACGCCTATGGCGACCGCAATCCCTACCCCTATCAGCCTCCAATCCGCAAAACAGACCAGCAACAAGCCGAACAGGCAAGCCAGCCCCAACGCCACGAACGTGCCCGCCAGCATGGCCTTCGGCGTGATCCATCCTTGCGCGACCGCCCGCTCGGGGCCCAACCGGCCTTCCCCGTCGGCTCCCTTCTTGAAATCAAAATAGTCATTGGCGAAGTTGCTGGCAACCTGGGCGAAGAGCGCCACCAGGAAACACAACAAGGCCGGCACCACGTCGAACGCCCCGTCATAATAGGCCAACGCGCATCCCAGCAAAACCGGGCTGGCAGAGGCCGGCAAAGTCTTGGGACGTGCCGCCTCCACCCAAGCCCCGGCAAGAGATTTTTTATCTTCCATATCTGTCATATGCATAATTTGCATGCAAAAGTAAAAACAAAAAGGGCACATATTTGTTTTTTACGCAAGAATTCATATATCTTTGCAGCATGAAGAATTTCCTATTCATATTGACTCTGCTGTTCGGTATGTTGCTTTTTGTACCCGAAGAGGTGCAAAACAACGATACTACGCCCGTTTTTGAGGCGCAGAAAGAGGCGGTCATGAAGGAAAAAGGGGTTGCCGACATGCAACATAACCTGGAAATCCTGAGTAGCGACCTGAAAGGCAGCAATTGCCTGACACCGCGCAGGACCGCCCAAAGCCCCGGCAACACATTAAACATACGGTTGCTGAAGATTGAAGAAAGAGCAATCCAGTATTTTCGCCTGAAAGAAATCAACCTTCTCCGGAAAGTATCCGAAGGGGTAACAATATGTCAAACCATTAACTTCTCAACCCTCCTTTGCCGCATGGGATACCATGTGTATGGCCTGCGGAAAATCATTATTTGATTGCAAGCGGATAATTCGTCGTTTTCGTATGGGATATGGATTCCATACCGTTTCCTTATTGCATTCCCCCGGAATGCAAACAATTCATTATTCACTTAAAAATTAAATAATTATGTCTACTAAAAAGAATAAAATCAGCATCTATATTTATGTCGTTATTACGATTATCGGTTGTGTACTCGCTTGTAGCTCCATCATTCCGAACGATTATCTGAAACTGGTGGTCGTCATGGGAGCCCTCGGTACGGGCCTGTATGGCATCATGAGAGGCCTTAGCACTCCTTCCGCTACGGAAGAAACGGCTATCGATGAGAAATAAAAAGGATCGTTTTAACAACCTGAAAATAAGCACAGACATGAAAATAAATAAAGATCTTGTGGATGCAACTATGATGTTGTCATTCATTATTCTGGTATTAATCGGAACAACCGACTTCTCTAATCTGTTATTAAAAGAAATAACAATGGGTGGTCTTGCCCTGCTGAGTGTAGCAATGATTGCTTTACGGGTCATTCAAATGCGGCAGGAAGCTAATAGTCCGAAGCAAGAAGAATACGAATATTAAAGAATAATTCCTAACAACCCTAACTGAATGTCTATTAGCTTCCTGTTGTTCACTTCGTGGTGATCTCGAGGTTTTCCGAGGTACGTTTTTCTGCCTATAAAACAACTTGCTGTTTACTTGGTTATGGCAAATATTTTTTGCCGGGCAACAGGAAGCCAGACATTTTAATAGATTAACAAACTATAAGTAAGAAAAGAGCCATGATAACAAGTCTGACGTTATTGATTCTCTCGCTGGCGGCGCTTTACATAGGAGCCGGCTGGTTGGTCCAGGGGAGTTCCGCTTTAGCTCTCAAAGCCAAAATTTCACCATTGGTGATCGGTCTGACCATTGTCGCATTCGGGACAAGCGCACCCGAACTGGTAGTAAGCCTGAACGCCACGCTCGACGGGCAGGGTGACATAGCGATCGGAAACATCGTAGGCTCGAACATCTTCAATATCGGGGTCATATTAGGAGTTTCGGCTACCATTTGCCCGCTCCAGGTAAAAACCCGATTGCTCCGGATCGATATCCCGGTCATGCTGGTCGCAACCATCCTGTTCACCATCCTGTTCTGGAACGGGACATTAGGCCGGACGGAAGGACTTTCCTTCCTGGCAGGCATCATCATTTACACATTATTCAGCCTGTTCTACTCCCGCAAACATGGAGAAGGGCCGAGCCTGGAACTCGAAGAGCAGCCTAAGCATTGGGCCATCGATACGTTGGCCATCGTTGGCGGCCTGGTCGTCCTGGTCTTTGCCTCCCGGTTATTGGTGGACAATGCGGTCTCCATCGCCAAAGAGCTCGGAGTGAGCGAAGCGGTTATCGGACTTACGGTCGTTGCCGCCGGGACAAGCCTGCCGGAACTGGCTACCTCTATCGTCGCGGCCTCCAGGCACAAGACGGATATTGCCATCGGGAACATCGTCGGCTCAAACTTATTCAACCTGCTGGCTATAGCCGGTTCCTGTTCGCTAATACATCCCATCGAGGCCAAAAATGTAAACTACATCGACTTGTTGGCCATGTCAGCCATATCCGTCCTGTTATTGCCACTGGTGAAAAGCGGGCAAAAAATATCCCGGACAGAAGGGCTCGTCCTGATTCTCCTTTATGTGATTTACATGTTCTGGCTGCTTCGGGATACCATCTGACGGCATTTTTTCTTCAGCATTTCCAACCGGATCAATCGAATGACCACTTGATCGCCAGTGTCGGGATTGCATAGAACCCTTTACGTGCACCGAAATTCTGGCTCAGCTCGACCTCGCTTCCTACGCTTAGCTTGAACTTATCATCAACATGTTCCAGTTTGTTAAGGTTCACCCAAAGCTGGGGTTCAGACAAAAAGATGAAGTTCCGGCGGTTGCCGTCCGCATAATCGGTCCGTTCCCTCCACCAGTCGGCGAAACCGCTGAATGTGCAAAGGCCGTTCTTGGCAAAATGGATATACCAGGTTCCCGTCAGCTGGAAGTTGTTGGGTTCCTGATGTTTTTGGATATATTTATACATGGCGGCAAGGGTGAAACCTTTCGTAAAATCCGGGGCGTTCCAGGTATAGGTCGCACCGCCGAGGTAGGCGTTATTGTAAGAGAAACGATTCGACGCTCCCCCGTTATATTCGACATGTATGGAAAAAGGCGGTTGCCAGAAACGCAACTCACGGGCAATCTCCCAATAGCCGGCAACAACGCCTTTGCTGGTGTAATCCATATCGACGAAGAAATAGGTACTCCCCCATTTATCCGCCTTGAACATTTCCACCGTCGAGGTCAGCGCCGGACGCCCGTCCAGATCCTTATCATAAAGCGCACCCCCGAAATCATAATGCAATTGCACATTCTGCGCCTCCCCACAACAAACAACCGCCAGCAAAGCCGCCAGCACCAAAAGCTTTTTCATCTTATCCGAGTTGTTAATGTATAAAAGAAAGGTGCAAAATTACAAAGATATATTCTATTTATTGTTACTTTTGCTATGCAGCATAAAATAAAAGGAAATATTATGGCAACAACATTGACTCCTGCGGAGTGGTATATGAAATTATTATCGCCGTTAAGTCCGGATATAAAACTTGATTTAATCAGCAAACTTTCTGAATCCTTGAAAGAAAAGATATCAGCAAAGTCTGTATCTCATTCTTCAGATTTCTTCAATACACTTTCCGGTGCCTGGGAAGACGACATACCGGCAGAAGAAGAAATCAAGCTCATTCGAGAAGATTGAAAACTGGACGAAGCGTTAATTACCGTTTTACCTGAATAAAAGAGATGTATGAAAACACATTGTGCTCATACATCTCTTTTCATATATATATACTCTACTTCAAATTACCGGACGCTCACCTTCTCATTCCGTCCGTCGGACAGGCGGATGACGTAAACGCCGGCTTGCAGGTCTTCCACCCGGTTGGTTCCCGGCTGGAGATGCAATTGCCGGATAACACGCCCGCCGATAGAAACGACCTGTGCCTCTGCCTTGACAGGGCTTTCGATATAAACGATGTTCCGAACGGCATAAATACGGTTCCCCCCATCGATAACGGCATTCGCCGTAGGATCGTCTTTCACGATGCCTTCGATGGTTACCTGGATGTCTTCCTCTATATTCCGGATGACATACTTGCCGTCGCTCTCACGCGGGGTTATCTCCACACCGTTGGCTTTCACCACCGGGACGGAAGCGCCGTAACCTTCATCCAATGTCAGGCCGAAAGAGAAACTATAGCCCTCTTCCACCGTGTAGCCTCCGGCTTTCCGGCTCAGGGTGACGCCTTCGACAGAGGGGAGGGTGACGGTGTAATAGGTAACGGCAGGCGGGATATAAGAACTATGCAACATGAAAACAACCGGAGCGAACTCATTCGTATTCCCTGCCGCATCTTTCACGGCCAGGATAATCGTGTGTTCGCCGGCCGTACCTTCTATCTGGAAGGTGTGTTCGCCAGGTGCGCCGTCTACAGCCGTAGTGCCCTTGTCCACGTCATCCAGTTTGTAGCTATAGGAAACAATGCCACTACCGGTGTCTGCCAACGTAAAGGCGGCCGTCAGATTCGTAACGACGGGCGAACCAGCCTTCAACTCCGGAGCTGTTTTATCCAGCTTCACCGCAACAGACTTCACTTCGGAGGCTATAGATTCCGGCCTTCCATCGCGAAGCAACCGGTACTCGAAATCATAGCTTCCCTCTTCCATAATGCTCAGGCGCTCTTTCCAATCGCCGGTTGTGCGCAACCCGGCAACAACTTGAAGCTTGAAGCCAGCCGAAGCCTCCAACGTGATGTCGGCATTGGTCCATTGCGCCGGGACATTGCTTGCCAATTTCGAAGCCTCTCCATCATAAGCCTCCCCGAGCGATTGGTTGAAAACATGAATGGTGACAGGGTTTTCATGTAGTTTCAAGTCATAGTTGGCGGCCTTGAAACCGGGATTGCCGGTTGCATCGGCAAGTGCCAGTGTGCCGCCGGTGATATTTCTGTCTGCACCAGCCCCGCCCTGTTCCCAGCTCAACTTTCCGGTAAAGGCAGGCACTTCATCGCTGATTTCTCCATTGTAGGAAAAGACAGGTTCGTAGGCCTCTGCTTCGTCGGTATAGACGAACTGGTTGCTTTCAGGAGTGACAACCAGCGCCTTCCTGTTCCTCTTAAAGGTGATCGTAACCGTCTGGTCCGACCCATTGGCGGCGGTGATGGTAAAGGAGAGTTGCGTACCCGTACCGCCTGCATCGGCATCTCTCGGCGAACCGGTAATTTGACCGGTAGAAGCATCCAATGTCAGCCAATCGGGTTTATCACCGCTCACCGTGTATGTCATCGCGCCACAAGCCTCTAAAGCACCGTCGCTCAACAAAGCGGAAAGAGAATAGCGCTCATCCTCGCCATAAGCCGTCACACACTCTTTGTTCACCCCCTCTTTAAGGCTAAACGTATTCAGCTTCCAGCGGGCATAAAAGAGGGTTGCCTCGTTTATTGTTTTCCCGGAAAGGACGGTTCCGCCGGATGTTCCTTTCGTATCATACCAACCTTCAAAGGTATAATATAACCGCTCGGGAGCGGGATCCGGTGCAATCGCATTTTTCCCCGATTCTATAATTTGTGAAGCGGGCGGCTCCCCGGCATTGTCGTAATTCAGGTTAAAGGTCACTTCATAGCCTGCCTTTACGGTATTCGGGCTGGGGACATTACCTGTAAACTTCCCGTTCCCGACAATCCATATTTCGCCGTTGTTCGCAACCGTCCCGTCGTTATGCAAGGTGCAATCTTTGATCTGTAGCTTCTGCCCCGCATTTACCGTCAGCGTGGTATCTTTCGGGATTGTGGCATCGGTAGTCAGTGTAACGGTATTGCCATAGACAACACCGGTATTGTTATTAATGATGACTCCGGACCAAGAGCCTTTTTTTGACTGGTCGCTGATCCCGTTCGCCTTGATAAAGGCATTGCCGTTAGTTCCGGTAGAAAAAGAGCCGTTATTTCCGTCAAGTCTTTCTCCTTTTCCTCTACCGATACCCTCACCTCCACTATTTCCGGTAATAGCCGTCACCGTACCGCCGGAAATCACGATAGTGCCGCCGTCGCCACCTCTTTCGGAACTATAGCCATAACCACCACCTATACCGGCTCCCGACGAGCTATAAGCAATTACTGTTCCACCGGTAATCGTGATGTTTCCGCCGTGCCCTTTACAGGCACCACCACCGCCAATGCCGGCTCCCTGGCCACCGGTTGCGACAATATGGCCTCCGGAAATAGTAATGTTTCCACCGGATCCGGCTGTTGGATTGGTATACCCTCCCATACGTCCTCCACCACCTATCCCGGTACCGCCGGTAGCAGTTACGTCACCTCCGGTAATTATAATCGTACCTCCCGACCGGCTTGCTCCACCTCCAATACCGCTACTACCTGAAGCAGTCACCTTCCCGCCTTCTATCCGGACAATACAACTATTATTATTTCCATATCTGCTACTGCCAATACCTGTAGCATCTTTTCCGCCGATAGCTGTCACTTCTCCTCCTTTGATGGTAATCTTACCACCTTCAGCGTCTATTCCGCTACCGATACCGCTTCCCCCATTCCCCCCCGTTGCATGTATCACACCGCTTTCAATTGTGATAATACCGGCTTTCTGTTTACCTCCTCCTCCAATACCGGCTCCTTCATTAAGGCCTGTTGCCTCCAGCTTGCCACTCCCCTGTATAGTAACAACCGCTGTATCCTGGCCCGTTACCGTACAACGAAGCCCGGGACAATCCTTACCGCTCTTCAAGCTATTCTCCCCGCTAAGTGTCAGGGCGACGGAAGCATTACCCAGGATATCGAATGCACAAACATTATCCTGCCCACTTAAATCGATCTTGACATTATTCAATGTGATCTGGGCTTTAATACCGGATGTAATCATAATCCGGTCGGTTACAGGTTCGCTGCTACTTGTTATTTCAAGAGGTATAGCCGTTTTTACCGTCAGCAGGTTAGCGTCATAATCATAATCGACACCGCTTGTTCCATTGCTCACTACCAGGTTTTGAGCCTGCATGTTTTCTGTAGAAAAAAAGGCAATTATAGCGATTAGCCATATTGCCTTTACCCTCATTTGTTTCATATTTCTAATAATTTATTGATTAAGCGCACCGGGCGTTTTAACATTTGTTAGGCGCACCGCCTCTCCAATGTTGGAGAGGGCGGCTCCCTAATGTTGGAGAGAGGTTCTCCCTAACGTTGGAGAGGGAGCCTCTCCAAAGACAGGGAGACAGGCTCTCCGTTTAGAGTTCTCCCGGACGCTCTTCTTCGCCGCCCGGCTTATTGCCGACATAGAGCAAAGTGGGGAACGTATAGGTGCGGGGTTCTTTTACCTGTTTGCCGCCGTGTCCGTACTGGGTGGTGATACTCAAGGTGTATTCGCCATCTTCCATTGCGGGCATAAGGACGGTCAGTTGCGAAGGGTTGTTGTGGATCAACAGAGTTGCTTTCAACGGCTCGCCGCCTGTCTTGGTGAAGAATACGCCGTTAGCGGCATCGTCACCGGAAACTCTGATATTCTCGCCGCTAATGATGGCGGCACTGGCAGAAGTCAACTGCTGGTTCATCTCACCGGTAGTAGAGTCGATAATGTCGTTGATCACCGGGCCGGTAGTGGCCTTGTAAGTGACGACTTTAACTTTATTCAAAGTCTCACGCAACAATTTACCGATTGTGTACGTTACCCCCAACTTGTGTTTCATTTGGATCAAAAGGAGCTTTCTCACCGATAAAGGATCCTATGATATTTACGAGAAACTGACCGACTCCGTCTATCACGCTTTTTCCTTCGGCGATAGCCAACACCTTCTCCTGATCAGCCATATTAAGGATGTGTTCGACCGTCTCGACCCTAAACTCGGATCCCCGGGCAGCAATCCTTTCAGCAACCTGACGATTCCTTACCGCTCCCGTCACACGGGGCTTGGCGGTATAATCGTCCGTGCGCTCCGTAACAGCATTGTTGTACAGATCCGCACTTAAAATAATTTCTTCTGCCATGATTGTATGGTTTAAATGAATAATTAGGTTGACCCTTATTTGCGATATAAGGGAGAAGATAAATGTTTACTTGCCGGTGAACTAACAGACAAGGCTACACCTTGTGCCGTAGGTTCTCTTTTGCCGTCTGCTTCAGCAGACGGATAGATGATTGTTCCGGCTTTGCCGGTTCCTCTGTGGGTTTTAACCCCTTTTAATACAATAGATGAAAGGGACTGAAGTCCACAGAGGAAGAGGCTTTGCCTCCAAACCTTTTAAACCGTCTGCTGAAGCAGACGGCAAAAGAGGGCCTGCGGTATAAGACAAAGCTTGCTACCTAAGACACCGTCAATAGAAACACACCGACAAACCAGCATTTACCCGCCATCGAATTGGATATTCAATTTCGGATATCCCAATCTGTTATGTCTTTACTTAGCCCTTTTATTGGCAAACAAATCCTTAATGAAGTAGAGTATGTCTAATTGAAAACAGCAACCACAGAACCTCTAAATGAAAAGGATTTCCCTTGCATAAGGTATAAAATAAGCCATCCACCTAATATAAGCAGAAAAGTTTGTCTTTGTTTCATGAATATTTGTTTATCTTTGTTCCGTTCGGTTTTTCAGAATAGATAATATTTACCGGTATTAGATATTTTAGAATCCGATCTCCCTTATATCGCAAATAAGGGTTACGCCCTCGCCCCCATCACCCCTTCTATTTCCTGTGTGATCATCCTGTTTGCTGCATCTAATTCCGACTGGTCGAGGGCGGCCAGATAATTACGCGTCGTTTTCTCCGACGTATGGCCGAGCGCCTGGCTGATAACTGCTACCGGTATATGCTTCCGAAGGGCTTCCGTCGCCCAGGTATGGCGGAAGACATACGAGGTCAGGGACACCGGAGCGGCTAAGCGTTCGCCAAGAATCCGAAGGTTACGGTTGTACTGCCGCAAATCGCGCTTATAGGCTTCATGAGATGATTTCCCGTCTATCAGCGTAAGGGCGGGAAACAGATACGGGCTTTCGGGCGACGCATATTTATTCAGTATATGCCTCATCCCCGGCGTGATCCGAACCCGGATAAATGTTCCGGTTTTAATACGGTTGTACACCAGTTCTTCCCCTACAATATTATTATGCGTCAGATGGGAAAGGTCGACAAACGGGATTCCGCAACCGAGGAAGGAGAAGAGACAGAAGTCCCTGGCTGCAGCCAGGCTGGGGTCGTGCTTCAAGTCCATACCGGCTATCTCCTTGACTGTTTCCAGGCGGACGGCACGTTTCGCCGTCTTTTCCGGGTGGAGGGTAAGGTGCTCAAACGGGTGGATGGCAGGCCGGGAAATTATACTTTCGCGGATAGCGGTATTATACATAGCACGGAAATTGCTAATGTAACTGTTGATTGAATTGGTAGCCAGGTGCTCCTGCGAATTGAGGAAACTACAGAAGTGGTCTACCAGTGAGGGAGTGATGTGGGAGAAAAGCAATTGACAGCCTCCCCTGAACTTCCGCAGCCAGTTGCAGGAAGCGCGATACAGATCGGCTGTCGATTCTTTCCCGTCCAGTCGTTTCCGGCATATCAGCTTATCCATATAAGGAAACACCGGAACAACTGACGTTAGTCTTTTTACATTCTTCTTTTTCATATCTCTTTCTGTTTTTAGAATGAAGATACAACAAAGAAGGGGAAAGAGGGGTTTACCAGATCACCACCCGGTCAGCCGGCAGCATGTACATCGGTTCGCCTTCTTTGATGTC
Organism: Parabacteroides hominis; assembly: GCF_014287585.1. Classification (GTDB taxonomy): domain Bacteria; phylum Bacteroidota; class Bacteroidia; order Bacteroidales; family Tannerellaceae; genus Parabacteroides; species Parabacteroides hominis. The sequence continues at coordinate 70,984 of NZ_JACOOJ010000001.1, forward strand.
GAATGCTGTATAGAAAGCATCGATGTTGCGGAGGGCGGCGTTGACACGCCATTTGCCTAATGAGTGCGGGTCTATCTTGGTCAGACGCAGGATTTCTTCGGGACGGATGTTTTGAGCCCAAAGGTTGGCGTAGCCTAAATAGAAACGCTGTTCGTTGGTAAAGCCGTCGATCGGAGCCGGTGTCTTTTTACCTTCTAAGGAATTGAGGTAAGCCAAGTGAGCGACCATCAAGCCACCCTGGTCGGCAATGTTTTCACCCAAAGTGAAACGGCCGTTGGCATGAACGCTGTCCACAACAATGATATCGCTATATTGCCGGGCCAGGCGGTCGGCACGTTGCGTAAAGAGAGCGGCGTCTTCGGCCGTCCACCAGTCGTTCAGGTTACCTTCCTTATCGTAGTTGCGGCCCTGGTCGTCGAATCCGTGCGTCATTTCGTGGCCGATTACAACACCGATAGCGCCATAGTTAACAGCATCGTCAGCTTCCGGATTGAAGAAAGGAGGTTGCAAGATGGCGGCAGGGAAACAAATCTCGTTCGTTGTCGGATTGTAATAAGCGTTTACCGTCTGCGGGCTCATTCCCCAACGAGCCTTATCGACCGGTTTGTCTACATCCGCCAACATATAATTGACTTCAAAGATATTGGAACGGCGCACGTTCGCCCAATAAGAATCATTTTTGATCTCCAGACCGCTGTAGTCGCGCCAAGTGTCTGGATAACCGATCTTGACGATAAAGGCAGCCAGTTTCTCCTGCGCCCTCGCCTTAGTAGCATCGCTCATCCACTCCAGGCCGGCGATACGGTCGCCCAACGCTTTCTGCAAGTCACCGACCATCTTCAACATTTTTTCTTTGGAAGAAGCCGGGAAATATTTAGCCACGTACATCTGGCCGACAGCTTCCGACAAGGCGCCGTTGACCGTAGACAAAGCACGTTTCCAACGCGGTTGCTGTTCCTGCCGTCCGGACATCGTCTTGCCATAGAAGTCAAAATTTGCCGTAACAAACTCATCGCTCAGGTAAGGAGCGGCAGAGCTAAGCAGGTTGAATGTCAGATAATATTTCTGTTCATCCAAAGTCGTATTCTTCATCAGGGCGGACAGACCTTCGTAGAAAGGAAGCTGCTTCGCATCCAGATATTTGATCTCCATCATCCCCATGCTTTCGAAATAAATATCCCAGTTCAACGGGTCGTTCTTGGCTTTGAACTCTTCGATAGACATCTTATTATAGTTCTTCTGGGAATCGCGCAGGTCTTCACGGCTGAAAGAGACTTCGGCAATGCCCTTTTCGATCTTCATGATCGCATCGACAGCAGCTTCGGCCTGTTCGGGAGAGCTTCCGATCAGGGTAAACAGGCGGGTAATATAGTCCTTATAGGCTTCGCGCATCTTCTGGCTGCTTTCGTCTTCCAGCAGGTAATAATCGCGATCGCCCATCCCCAGGCCAGCCTGGTACAACTGCACGATATTCATGGAACTGTTCTTTTCGTCGGCCCCGACATACAAGGCGAAGAAAGGAGCCATCCCCTCTTTATGCAGGGTAGCCACCATCTTGGTCAGTTCGTCCTTCGTACCCAATTTATTGATTTCAGCGAGTTGATCCTTGATCGGCGTATAACCGTCTTCATTCAGTTTCACGCTATCCATTCCCATTGCGAACAGCATGCCGATCTTCTGTCCGACGCTTCCCTCCTGCCCAGGAGTCGCACTGAGACCTTCGATAAGCGTACGGATCTGTTCCTGATTATTGTCCCTGAGCTGGTCGAAAGTACCGAAACGGGCATATTCAGGTTTCAGCGGATTATTCTTCATCCAGCCGCCACAAGCGTACTGATAGAAATCGGTCCCCGGAGCTACGGCAGTATCCAGGTTTGCCAGATTGATAGCGTCATTCTTTGCAGCCTCCTTCACAGGAGTCTTGCTGCATCCCACCATTGCGGTCATTCCGGCGGCAACAAGCAGTATCACCATTAACTTTTTCATTTTGTTCAACGTTTAATCATTCATTTATCCGGCAAAGGTACACAAATCGAGGTAAATGGAACTATATTTTCCCCTTTATGAACTATAAATATACCCGCACATAAGTGTAATTTATGTACTTTTATCCCCGGAAAATATTTATAAACTAATTTTATATCATGAAGTACCTACAGAACACAGCCACATGGCTGATAGCCCTGTTTCTTATTGTCTTTTCCGGCTGCAACCAAAAGCCGGCGGGAGAACACACTTTCGCGATCGGCGACAAGACATTCCTGTTAGACGGAAAGCCGTTTGTGATCAAAGCCGCGGAGATCCATTACACCCGTATTCCGGCCGAATACTGGGAGCACCGAATCCAACTTTGCAAAGCGCTCGGCATGAATACGATCTGCATCTATGCATTCTGGAACATCCATGAACAGAAGCCCGGCGAGTTCGATTTTAGCGGACAGAACGACATTGCCGCTTTCTGCCGCCTGGCACAGAAATATGGTATGTATATCATGTTACGCCCCGGCCCTTACGTTTGCTCCGAATGGGAAATGGGAGGACTGCCCTGGTGGTTGCTGAAAAAAGAAGATATCAAACTGCGTACCAACGATCCTTATTTCCTGGAACGGACCAAACTGTTCATGAATGAAATCGGGAAACAACTTGCCGACCTCCAGATCACAAAAGGAGGCAATATTATTATGGTACAGGTCGAGAACGAATACGGTTCCTATGCAACAGACAAGGAATATATCGCTAACATCCGCGATATCGTGAAGGGAGCAGGATTTACAGACGTACCCCTGTTCCAGTGCGACTGGAGTTCCAACTTCCTGAACAACGCCCTCGACGACCTGGTCTGGACCGTCAACTTCGGCACAGGAGCCAATATCGACGAACAATTCAAGAAACTGAAGGAAGTCCGCCCCAACACCCCGTTGATGTGCAGCGAGTTCTGGAGCGGTTGGTTCGACCACTGGGGACGCAAGCACGAAACACGCGATGCGGAAACGATGGTTTCCGGCCTCAAGGACATGCTCGACCGCAACATCTCGTTCTCCCTCTACATGACACACGGAGGAACGACTTTCGGTCATTGGGGAGGCGCCAACAGCCCTGCCTACTCGGCCATGTGCAGTTCTTACGATTATGACGCGCCTATCAGCGAAGCAGGATGGACGACACCCAAATATTTCAAATTGCGTGAACTTCTTGCGGGCTATATGGACGAAGAAAAGACACAGTCAGAGGTACCGGCAGCAAAACCGATCATCGAAATACCCGAATTCGAGATAAAGGAGGTCGCTCCTTTATTCGGTAACCTGCCGGAACCGAAGACTTCCGAAGACATCAAACCGATGGAACAGTTCGACCAGGGTTGGGGAACGATCCTGTACCGGACCACTCTGCCCGCCGTGACATCCGGCACTACCCTCCTGATTACGGAAGTACATGACTGGGCACAGGTCTATGCGAACGGAAAACTCTTGGGACGCCTGGACCGCCGCCGCGGTGAGAACTCCCTTAAACTGCCGGCCCTAACTGCCGGAACCCGGTTGGATATCCTGATAGAGGCTATGGGACGCGTCAACTTCGACAAGGCGATCCACGACCGCAAAGGGATCACCGAGAAAGTGGAGTTGCTGAACGAAGGTTCCACCCAAGAGTTGAAAAACTGGCAGGTGTACAGCTTCCCGGTGGATTACCCGTTCGTAAAAGACAAAAAATACGCTCCGGGCAAGAAACTGGACGGACCGGCTTATTACCGTGCGACGTTCAACCTGGAAGAAACAGGCGATGTATTCCTCGATATGCAGACCTGGGGAAAAGGTATGGTCTGGGTAAACGGAAAGGCTATGGGCCGCTTCTGGAAAATCGGTCCGCAGCAAACGCTTTTCATGCCGGGCTGCTGGCTGAAGAAGGGTGAAAATGAAATCATCGTACTCGACTTGTTAGGCCCGGAAAAGGCGACGATCACAGGTCTGAACAAACCGATCCTGGACATGCTTCGTGCCGAAGCGCCGATGACGCACCGCAAAGAGGGTGAAAGCCTCGATCTCAAAAACGAGAAGCCGGTTGCTGCCGGTGCATTGAAAGCCGGCAACGGATGGCAGGAAGTCAAGTTCGACGCTCCGGTCAAAGCCCGTTTCTTCTGCCTCGAAGCGCTGAATTCCCAGGATGGCAGGGACTATGCAGCCATCGCCGAGTTCTACCTGCTGGGTGAAAACGGTAAGCCGCTCTCCCGCCAGCACTGGCAGATTGCGTATGCCGACAGTGAAGAGACACGGGGTGGCAACTTCACAGCCGATAAGATTTTCGACCTGCAGGAATCGACCTTTTGGAGCACTGCCCGTCGAGACAGATACCCGCACCAGGTCGTAATCGATCTGCGTGAGGATGTTACGATCTCCGGTTTCCGCTACCTGCCCCGTGCAGAAGAAGGATATCCGGGAATGATCAAAGAATACAAGGCGTATGCCAAGATGAACCCGTTTAAGTTTTAAATCGATATACATGAAAAACACATTCATAAGTTTGATGGCTGCCGTCGTGCTTCCCCTGTTCGCACAGGCGGAAGCGACGGAAAGCGAACTTGCCGTAATCGATCCGTCCCAGCGTTACCAGCAACTCGAAGGCTGGGGAAGTTCCCTTTGCTGGTGGGCCGCCCAAGTCGGAAACTGGGACGAGAAGAAGGTGGACGAGATCGTCGACCTGATCACCTCTCCCGACAAACTCAACATGAATATCTTCCGTTATAATATCGGAGGGGGCGACGATCCGGCACATGCAGACGGCCACATGGTCAAAGGAAAAGGGAAACGGGCGGAAATGGAAGGATTCAAGGATTCTCCCACCGCCCCCTACAACTGGGAGGCGGATAAAGGACAACGCACGATCCTCTTGAAGATCAAAGAAAAACGCCCGGATGCCGTTTTCGAGGCATTCTCCAACTCCGCACCCTACTGGATGACCTACAGCGGTTGCGCCGCCGGAAATGCAGACCCGCTGAAAGACAACCTAAAACCGGAATATTACGAGATGTTCTGCGACTACCTGTTAGATGTCTGCAAGCATTACAAAACAGCCTATCAGATCGATTTCAAGACGTTGGAGCCTTTCAACGAGTCTTTTTCCGATTACTGGTATGCGGAAGGAAGCCAGGAAGGTTGCCACTTCGAACCGGAAAGCCAGATGAAAATCATCCGGATGCTATATCCCAAGCTGAAAGCCACGGGCCTCAACACCGTGCTGTCGGCCTCCGACGAAACCAACCTCCGGCAATTCCTGACCGTACAGAAATCCTATCAGGCAGCCGGAGACATCTGGGATAAATTGGGGCAGCTCAACACCCACACCTATTCCGGCACGAACGCCGAACGGGAGGAAGTACGAAGGCTCGTCCGGCAATCCGGCAAACCCTTCTGGCAGTCGGAAACAGGCCCCAGTAAAGGGCAAGGATTGGAAAGCAACCTGCTGCTCGCCCAGAAGCTATTCGACGACATGCGGATCATGCGCCCGCAAGCCTGGCTCGACTGGCAGCTGATGGAAGAGGGCAACAACGAATGGTGCGTTCTGCGCGGCAATTTCAAGACACAGGAATACAAGGCGATCAAGAACCTGTATGTCCGCATGCAAATCACCCGCTTCTTCAAACAAGGCTACACCTTTATCGAAACGGGGAACGCCGAGACGCTTGCCGCCCTCTCTCCTACGGGAAAAGAATTGGTCATCGCCGTTCTGAACACGACCGGCTCGGAGCGTCCTTTCGTCATCGACCTGAACAAGCTCTCCGGCAAAATCGCTTCCGTTAGCAATTGGCGCACAAGCGAAACGGAGGATTGCCGGTCTTTCCGGTCTGTCGAAGCGAAGGGGAAAAAGCTGGATTATACCCGGCCGGCCAAATCGTTGACGACATTCGTGATTGACCTGGAATAAGATGTTTCCATTACAAACGACAGGTTTCGCATTTACAAAACATAGTTTTCATTCAAACAAAACATAACTTTCATTCAAACAACACATAGTAAACAAAAATAACATGAAAACAGTATTAGTGAGTTTAATGGCAGCCGCCACACTGCCCCTCTTCGCCCAGAAAGACGCGAGCATCCGCATCTATCCAGAGCAGGGGAACCAACAGATCAGCAAACATATCTACGGACAGTTCGCCGAACACCTCGGAACCTGCATCTATGGCGGGCTCTGGGTCGGCCCCGAATCCGAAATACCCAATACGCAAGGTTATCGGAACGATGTGCTGAATGCCTTGAAAGACCTGCAAATCCCCAACCTCCGCTGGCCGGGCGGCTGCTTTGCCGACGAATACCACTGGATGGACGGGATCGGTCCGAAAGAAAACCGTCCGAAGATGGTGAACAACAACTGGGGCGGCACGATCGAAGACAACAGTTTCGGCACGCACGAGTTCCTGAACCTCTGTGAACTGTTAGGCTGCGAACCTTATATCAGTGCCAACGTCGGTAGCGGAACCGTTGAAGAGATGGCCAAATGGGTCGAATATATGACTTCGGAAGGCGACAGCCCGATGGCCCGCCTGCGCCGGCAGAACGGACGCGATAAGGCATGGAAAGTCAAATTCATCGGTGTCGGCAACGAAAGCTGGGGATGTGGCGGAAGCATGCGCCCCGAATATTACGCCGACCTCTACCGCCGCTACTCCACCTATTGCCGCAACTACGACGGGAACCGCCTTTTCAAGATCGCCAGCGGAGCCAGCGACTACGACTACAACTGGACGGAAACACTGATGAAAAACGTAGGCGGCCGCATGGACGGACTTTCCCTGCACTATTACACGGTAACGGGGTGGAGCGGCAGCAAAGGATCGGCCACGGATTTCAACAAGGACGACTATTACTGGACAATGGGCAAATGCCTCGAAATAGAAGATGTCGTCAAAAAACATATCCAGATCATGGACAAATACGACCCGCAGAAGAAGATCGGCCTGATGGTGGACGAATGGGGCACTTGGTGGGACGAAGAGCCGGGAACGATCAACGGCCACCTGTACCAACAGAACACCATGCGCGATGCTTTCGTGGCAGCCCTTACCCTGAACGTGTTCCACAAATATACCGACCGCGTCAAAATGACCAACATCGCCCAGATCGTCAACGTGCTCCAGTCCATGATCCTGACAAACGGCCCGAAAATGTTGCTCACGCCGACCTACTATGTATTCCAGATGTACAACGTGCACCAGGATGCCACTTTCCTGCCGATGGACCTGATCTGCGACAAAGCCAAAGTACGCGATAACCGCGAAGTGCCGATGGTAAGCGCCTCCGCCTCCAAAGACAAGGACGGACGTATCCATATCTCTTTGGCCAATGTCGATGTCGACAACACCCAAAACATCACCCTCGACCTGCAAGGACAGAAGATCAAGAGTGTGAACGGCCGCATCCTGACCTCCGCCTCCATCAACGATCACAACACCTTCGAGAAACCGGATGTCGTAAAACCGGCTACCTTCAACGGTGCGAAAATCGAAAAGGGACAGCTCAAGATCAACTTGCCAGCCAAGTCAATTGTCGTGTTAGAAGTAAATTAATTGTCAATTGTCAATTGTCAATTGTCAATTAATTCCTACTTTTGTCCGAAGAAAACAAAAACACTATATAAACTTAAAGATTATGAAACCTACATTATTCTTATTGGCTGCCGGAATGGGAAGCCGCTATGGAGGCTTGAAACAATTGGACGGACTGGGTCCTAACGGTGAAACAATCATGGATTATTCTATCTACGATGCTATCCACGCCGGTTTCGGTAAACTCGTTTTCGTTATCCGTAAAGATTTCGAACAGGATTTTCGCGACAAAATCATCTCCAAATATGAAGGTCACATCCCTTGCGAACTGGTATTCCAGGCATTGGACAACCTGCCCGAAGGATTCACCTGCCCGGCAGAACGTACCAAACCGTGGGGAACGAACCATGCTGTCATGATGGGAGCCGACGTGATCAAAGAACCGTTTGCCGTTATCAATTGCGACGACTTCTACGGACGCGACTCTTTCCAGACAATGGGTAAATTCCTGGCTGCACTGCCCGAAGGTTCCAAAAATGTGTACTCGATGGTAGGTTTCCGCGTAGGCAACACACTGAGCGAAAGCGGTACGGTTTCACGTGGTATCTGTAGCACAGATGCAAACAACCTGTTGACCTCTGTTGTCGAACGTACTAAAATCCAGCGTATCGACGGAGAAGTCAAATACATCGACGACAACGGCGAATGGACAGCTACTCCCGACACGACTCCGGTAAGTATGAACTTCTGGGGCTTCACTCCTGATTACTTCGCATACAGCCAGGAATTCTTCAAGACTTTCCTGAGCGATCCGAAGAACATGGAAAACCTGAAGAGCGAATTTTTCATTCCTCTGATGGTCGACAAACTGATCAGCGACAAGACCGCCACGGTCGAAGTCTTAGATACAGCCAGCAAATGGTTCGGCGTAACTTATCCGGAAGACCGTCAGGAAGTAGTAGACAAGATCCAGGCATTAGTCAATGCAGGTGAATATCCGGACAAATTGTTCTAAGAACAACATCTAATAAATCTCGTACAAAGGGCGGTTCACAGACCGCCCTTTTTTATGCACAGAACTCCCCCTAAAAATTCCGCCCCGTATCCCACCATAAACGGCTTCCGGCATGATCCGGTTTGCCGAAAGCGTTGACCAGCTTTTCATATAAAGGAGCATCCGTATCGGCCAAGTCAGCAGGGAAATTCAGACGGCGGATCATAATCTCGGTATCGATACAGCCATCCTTGCTGTTATTGAAACGCACCGGGAACAAACGAGGATAGCCCGTACGCCGCTGCTCAGCCCAGGCTTCATCGCCTTCGGGAAAAACAGCCAGCCATTTCTGCGTCAATATCTTTTCCAGTTTCACTTCGTTTGAGGCATCGTCCTCCCACTTGGGTGAAACCAGGCAGCGTGCCTCGATATTATTCGCCGGATCAAAGGCATCCACATAATCCGCCCCTGTCCGGTCCGACTGCAAATACTCGTCCAAACCATCCGCACCCCATTGCCGGAAAGAGGCGACCACCCCGTTACGATAGCAGACACCCGGCTCCTCGTCCGTCCATCCCCGCAAGGCGGCTTCGGCTCGCAGGAACCAAATTTCGGCAGCTGTCATCAGGATCGGTTCGGTAGTCTGGTTCACATATATCTTCGAATGGGAGGCATATAATAAATGGGAGAAGCAAGTGCCCTGCCGGATTCCCTTATACCGGGCAGCCTGATCCGCAGCAGGTTCGAAATAACGTTCCAGCCTCGGATCTCCATAGCCGGTCATAATCGACTCCATTGATGCATTCATGAACACTTCCCCCCATACCCGGTTGATCTCTCCCAACGGATTCTGATAACCGTTGCGGGTGGAAACCTTCACACACTCGGAAGACTGCTCGAAAACACCGGCCGGATCGCCCGATGATTTCCGGAACTCTTCTTCCGCTTTCACCGGATCGGCCATCGCAATACGAACAGCCAGACGCATCCTGAGAGAGTTGGCAAAACGAATCCAGGAAACAGGGCGGCCATCCAGCAAGAGATCGAAATCAGAAATGTCCGGCCCCTTCACTTTGGAGTCCATATATGTATGCAAGATTCCGACCGCCTCGTCCAGATCCCGGAAGAAAGCCGTGTACGCCTCCTGCTGCGTCTCCGGCCTGTAGCCTTCCGCCTCGTTGCCGAAATAAGTATAGACGATCGGGCCGTAGATATCCGAAATACGGTGCATAGCCTCCACCTTCAGGATTTTGGTCACCGCATACACCGAGGGATAATCCACCCGCGTGGAATCTTCGAGCTTTTTAATCTGCGGCATGACATAGGCATAGGTATATCCCCAATCCGTCCCGTTCCAGCCATCCTGGAGGTTATAGTCGGAATTGCTGCTCCCGCCGTTGTGGGGCTTATAATCGTGCATATAGCCGCTGAACATATCGGCATTCAGGTTTTGCATCAACTGATACGGCCAGTTCTTCCCTTTCCCGAAGTCGTAGTTGAAATAGATACCCTGCTGGATAATATCCAACGGAATACCCAGATTGTTGAAATCGATCTCCATATCTTCGTCGGTAATACCGGTCTGGTCCGTATTGATATCCTTAAAGTCTCCGGTACAGGAGACGGACAGAAGACAAACGACCGACAAGCAGGCGGACAGGATCGTATAAAGAGTTCTCATATTCCAATGATTAAAATTCACATTTGATATTAAATCCAAAACTGCGGGCAGTCGGCATCCCGTACACTTCGATCCCTTGGTTGTCATTTCCGGTAGACAAGATCAAGTCCGGATCGAAAGGAGCCTTCTTATAGATAAAGAACAGGTTGCGCGCCACGAACGAGAAGTTCACCTGGCTGAACACACGTGTCGCCTCCATCCATTTCTGCGGTAAGCGGTAACCTAACGAGAGTTCGCGCAGGCGGATGTTGGTGGCGTCGTACATATAATATTCCGTCACTCCGGCTCGCCCTCCTACGACGTTCTTATAGAAACCTTCCACGTTCTCGATCTTATGCCCTTCCAGCATCACAAATCCGGCATTGCGGGCGGCAGCCGTTTCTTTTGTCACCCCGAACAGATCCATATCCGCCAAGGTTTGCGAAAGGATATCCCCGCCGATACGGCTGTCGATCAGGAAAGAAAGGGTCACATCCTTATAACCGATCGTGTTGCTCCAACTCATTGCCAGTTTAGGGTTGCAGTTGCCAACTTTGATCAGGTTACCTTCTCCCTCTACTTGCGGCAGCCCTTTCTTCTCTCCTTCCGTTTCGTACAAGATTTGTCCGTTTTCATCCCGTCGGAACGCTTTCCCGTAGATATCGCCGAAAGAGCCTCCCTCCCTCAGCTTCATGGCGTAGCTGGAAGAGAAACCACTGGGGCCGTAGACAAACACCGGAAGTTCTTCATGCAGCTTGACGACCTTATTTTGGTTCGTAGACAAGTTCAGTTCGCTTTTCCAACTGACCTCCTTTCCCTGGACAGGCCAGCCGCCGATGCTCAGTTCCCACCCCATGTTCCGGATATCGCCGGCGTTCACATAGCGGTAGGCGTAACGGTCGCCGGACTTGGCAGGCAGTTTAAAGAACTGGTTGCGCGTATTCGTCTTGTACCAGGTTCCGCTGAAACTCAACCGGCTACCGAAGAAACGCCATTCCGTCCCCAACTCTACAGAGGTAGTCATCTCCGGCTTCATATCTTCAAACGGGGCGGCATCGGCATATTCGATCTCGCCTCCCGCCCCGACATGCGACACGGGGTTCGTCACATAAAGCGGTATATCGTTCCCGACCTTGCTCCACACCGCCCGTATCTTAGAGAAAGAGACCCACCGGGGAAACGGCAGCATCTTATCCATGATCCAGGCCGCCCCTACCGAAGGATAGAAGAAGCCGGAACCTTCGTTCGGAGTATAAGCCAGCGTACTCGCCCAGTCGTTTCGAGCGGTCAGATCGAGGATCAGGCTCTCCTTATACCCGACCTGGGCCGTCGCGAACACCGACTGCATTTGCCTGCGGGCGTCTATCTGCTGGTCGATATAAGCCGAACCGTTCATGTTGATATTGGCGATATTGAAGACATTCGCATACTTTAGCGAAGCTGTCTTCGAATCGTAGCGGAGCGAGTTGACCGTCTTGTCGTTGATGCTCGCCCCCACAGCCCCCTGAAGGGAGAAAACGCCAAGTTTCTTTTCGAACATCCCCATAATATCCCCGTAAAACATCGTCTCCTGATAATCCATCTCTATATAGCGACCATTCTTTCCGGCAAGCGCAGGGGCGGTCGAGGCATAGAACTTCTGCCTGATCTTGTCCGACACGTTATCGACACTTCCGCGAGCCTGCACACGGAACCAGTTCGTGACAATGAAATCGGCCGTCAGCGAAGCCATCGTCCGGTTGCGCAGGTCCTTGCTCCGGATGCGGTTCACCACCCAATAAGGATTCTGTTCGAAATCCTCGGTTCCCGAATGCCAGTTCTGGACATTCAGGTTACGGGAGTCGTCCCATACCTCAAACCGGTCCCGGTATTCCGATATATCCTTTCCACGCGGGAAACGATACAAGCCCACCAAAGAGTTCATATAAAATCCCCCGCTCGGATTGCGGTTTTCGATAGTCTGCCGGAAAAGGCTGATGTTCGCATCTAATTTCAAGCGGTCGTCGAACAGCTTGGCCGTTTCACGGAAGTTAATATTGTGCTTGCTCAGTTTATTATTATCCATAATCCCTTTGCCGGTCGTATTGGCATACGAGAAATAGGTCTGATAGCGGTCGTTGCCGGTACTGACGGACAAAGAAGTGATAGAGGTCAGTCCGGTGCGGAAGAAATCGCCGGCATTGTCATAGGCAGGCATCTCCTGTTTTTCGCCCCAGCTTTCCACCCCGTTGCTTTCTCCATAGGTATTCTGAAATTCGGGCAGGCAGAAAGCCTTGTCGAAGGTAAGATTAGTGGAGAAGGTTATTTTCCGCATATCGCTCCTCCCCTTCTTTGTCGTAATCAGGATCACGCCGTTCGCCGCCTGGCTGCCATACAAAGCTGCCGCGGGCGAACCTTTCAGGACACTGATGCTTTCCACATCCTCCGGATTCAGGTTCGAGACGCCATCGCCTCCGTCCCTGTTACCGGCATCCGCCGTGCCGCCAATAGCGGTAAAAGCCTGTTCGTTGGAAGTGTTTAGCACCGGAACCCCGTCGATCACATACAAAGGTTGATTATTCCCCGCCACGGAACGGATTCCTCGCATCAAGACTTTGGCGGAGCTGCCGAGGCCGGAAGACGTTTTGTTTACCTGCATCCCCGCCACCTTACCCGCCAGCGACAGGATCATATTCGGCTCTTTCACGCGTGTCAGTTCTTCCCCGCCGACCTGCTTCGCCGAATAGGTCAATGCCGATTCTTTGCGTTTGAGCCCCAGTGCGGTCACAATGACATCATCAAGCAGCAAAGCATTTTCCGACAATTTCACATAGACGGATTGTTGCCCCCGGACATATATTGCCTGGGGCTTATACCCGATAAAAGAAATCCTCAATATCGAACTGTCGGCTGCAAGTATTGTAAAATCTCCGTGCGCATCAGTTATAACGCCATTCGTCGTACCCTCTTCCACTACATTGGCCCCTGATAATGGTTTTTCATTTTCATCGACAACCTTACCGGATATTTTCACTTTGGACACCTGAGTCCCTGATGTCCGCAAATCCGTTAAAATCGAATCGTTACCCCCATGTGCATATACCGATACAAGCAACAGAAACAATAGGAAATAATTTCCCGGCAAAAATTTCATCTCGCTTATTCATTAGTTATTAACAAGGGCAAAGATATATAAAAAAAGAACTGTATCAAATAATTACGAACCGGGAAGATGTGCCAAACCGCCCCGTTCCCATGCTTGACACGAGGACAGGGCGATTTGGCAAATACCTTAGAAACTATACTGCACCGCCAAGTTCATCCTGTTGGCATGACGAGTGTCGCCGTTGAAATCCGTACGCCAGCCGCGCAGGTATTCGGCTCCGACCTGCAAGTCGGAAGTAATGTTCCAGAACAGAGTGGCGTTGAGATACTGCCCGTAGCGGTACTGATCGGAAGGAGTAGCGGGATAACCGTCATGGCTATAGAGGCGTGACTGCCCGTAGGTGCTGGTGACAAATACCTTCGGAGAGAAATTATACTGCATGCCGGCAAACCAGCCCATCATCGGGAGCACCTGCATCTTCCCCTCCTTTTCCGGATTCGGGACGACATCGACATTCAGCATGCTCATATCGTTCAGGAACTGCCCGATCCCCTTGCCGTAAACGCCCTGTCCGTAGACCTGCAAACGGTTCGTCAGGTTGAAGGTGGCGGAAGCCAAAACGCCCCATCCGATCTCCGACTCCGCCTTATGGGCCGTCAGATTGTCGTAGGTCATGCTGCGGATGATCGCCGCTGCCCGGAAATGGCTTTTAGGATTCCAGCCATACTGCACGTAGACCGGGAAGTTCGGCATCCGCTGTTTGGCGATGCTGACATGGTCGTTCGTCAGGCCGTCCACAACCGGCATTTCCACACCGATACCTGCTTTCAAGCCTTTGGCAAGCGCATGTTCGTAGCGGATCTGGGTGGCATGATAGATCGACATCCCGTTAGGGCCTGCAAAGTCGATCGTTGCGGGTACATTGCCCAAGTCCATGAACGAGCCGTAGTCATACCCTGCCGTAAAGCCGCGTGCCGACACATAGGCGTTTCTCAACTCGAATATCTTGCCGCTTCCCCCACGGAAGTTACCAGCGGTATAGACAACGAAATCTCCTAACAGGTCCGTATGCCCGACCAGCTTCAGGAAGATGGTACTGGTAGTGGCGTCCATCTGGAACTGGTTCCGTACATACGACTGCCCCCTGCCGGGGATCAATGCCGGATAGAAGTCTATATTATCGGAAATACCGCCGAAATCATATTCGGCAGCCAGTTTCACATAACCACCGATACCGAGAGCGAACTTGCCTTTCCGGTCTGTCAACAGGAAGCGGGGCGCTTTCGGTTCGTGGAAACGGGGACTCTGTGTCTCATTCATGATCCGGATAATCTCGTCGCCAGCCTTGTCGATGGTGACAAACATGATCGAGTTAGGTTCGTTATCCTCAACCACAACTTTCTGAGCCTGGGAATGGACTGAAACCAGCCCCATTCCGAGCAGTAGAACTGCGCTTTTCAACAATGTTTTCATAAATGTGCTTTTTGTTTAGATGAATTACCAACTTGAACAGATGCCGGCGGAAAAGGTTGTGTTAAATGGTTGCTTTAACGAGTAAATATCACTATTTTTGTTGCCATAATACAAAAATAAGATGAAGATGAAAAAGCTGTTTGCTATATGTTTAGTGGCCCTCTCGGCTCTGATATCCGTCCATTTGCAAGCGCAAGAGGTTGAAACGCTGGTGTTGATCGATACCGATATGGGAAAAATCAAGGTAAAACTCTTTAACGACACGCCCCAGCATCGTGACAATTTTATCAAAAACGTGAAGGAGCACCTCTATGACGGGCTGTTGTTCCACCGTGTCATCAAACAGTTTATGGTACAGGCGGGCGACATCAATTCCAAAGACGCCCCGATGGAACAACACTTAGGCGACGGCGACCCTGACTATACCATCCCGGCGGAGATCGTCTACCCGAAATACTTCCATAAACGCGGCATGTTCGCCGCCGCCCGTACAGGCGACGACGAGAACCCCGAACGCGCCTCGTCGGCCACCCAGTTCTATATCGTCACCGGCAAGTTCTTTACAGAAATGGAACTCGACAAGATGGAGAAGGAACAGAGCGTCACCTTCACCCCCGAACAGCGCCAAGCCTATATGCTGGAAGGCGGCACGCCCCACCTGGACGGGAAATACACGATCTTCGGCGAAGTCGTGAGCGGCATGAAGGCGGTCGACAAGATCCAGTTCACCGAGACGAACGCAGATGACCGTCCCGTCAAAAACATCAAGATCAAGTCAATGAAGATAGTCAACAAATAAACAACAAAGAATGGAAACGAAAGAAACATTAGTGGTGATGGATACCACCCTCGGAAAGATAAAAATCAAATTATACAACGATACGCCGCAGCACCGCGACAATTTCATCAAGCTGGCGAAAGCCGGGCAATACGACGGCCTGCTGTTCCACCGCGTCATCAAGGACTTTATGGTGCAAGGTGGCGACGTCACCTCCAAAGACGCCCCGATGAACAAGCAGTTAGGAGCCGGAGACCTGGGCTATACCGTTCCGGCGGAGTTCAACTATCCCAAATATTTCCACAAAAAGGGAGCCTTGTGCGCCGCCCGTACCGGAGACGAAGTAAACCCGGAAAAGGCTTCGTCAGCCTCGCAGTTCTACATCGTCACCGGTAAGAAATACTCGGAAAACGAACTCGGCCAGATGGAAAAGCAACTGGAAGGACGCCTGAAGCAAGCCATCTTCAACCGCCTCCAGACGGAGAACAAGCCCAAGATCATGGAACTCTACCGCAGCGGCAACAAAGAAGAGCTTGCCGTGCTCCGCGACACCCTGATCGGCAAGACCGAACTGGAAGCCGAAAAGCGGAAAGACGAGACGAAGATGCCTGCCGAACTGCGCGAGACCTACAAAACGGTCGGCGGCGTGCCCTTCCTCGATAACCAGTACACCGTGTACGGCGAAGTGGTGGAAGGCCTGGATGTCGTAGACGCCATCCAGCAAGTAAAGACCAACAAACAAGACCGCCCGACGGAAAATGTAGTAATCAAGTCGGTAGAGGTTTTGGAATGATGCAGTTTTCGGTCTACAAGGAACATTACAAAGAAACGATACGCCTGGGTGTCCCGATCATGTTGGGGCAGCTGGGCATTATTGTTGTCGGCTTTGCCGACAACATCATGGTCGGGCATCACAGCACAGCCGAACTGGCAGCCGCCTCCTTCGTCAACAACTTCTTCAACCTCGTCTTCATTGCCGGGATGGGATTCTCCTACGGGCTTACCCCCATCATCGGGGGACTCTTTGCCCAAAAAAAATATGTCCGGGCAGGCGAAACGCTGAAAAACAGCCTTTGCATCAACTTCATCGTGGGAGTGTTGCTCAGCCTTTGCATGTTGATATTGCTCCTGAACATCCGGATTCTGAAGCAGCCGGAAGAACTGATGCCCTATATCGTGCCCTACTACATATTGCAGCTCATCTCGATCCTCTTTGCCATGCTGTTCAACTCGTTCAAGCAATTCAGCGACGGCACGACCGACACGGTCACCCCGATGTGCGTCATGTTGGGGGCCAATGTGCTCAACATCATCGGGAACTACCTGCTGATATATGGCAAGTTCGGATGTCCCGAACTGGGGCTTACCGGCGCCGGCATCTCGACACTTGCCAGCCGCATCCTGACATTCGGGGTGTTCTGCCTCCTGTTTGCCAAGCATTCTCGCTACAAACCCTACCTGGAAGGGTTCAGGAAAGGGACGGTCAACCATACGAACATAGGCAACTTAGTGCGCCTCGGCCTGCCGGTCGGTTTCCAGATGGGAGTCGAGACAGGCTCGTTCAGCCTGAGTGTCATCATGATGGGCTGGCTGGGGAGCACGGCGCTCGCCGCCCACCAGGTGTTAGGCGTGATCACCACGCTCGGCTTCATGGTCTATTACGGCATAGCGGCGGCGGTCACCATACGCGTAAGCAGCTTCAGGGGGTGGAACGACTGGCCTGCCATACGGCATGCCTCTTTTGCCGGCCTGCATCTGGTCATGGGGACGGCCATCGTCGTGGTACTCCTGATCGGGGTGTTCCGCAACAATATGGGCTATATCATCACCCCGGAAAAAGAGGTGGTCGAACTGGTCGCCCTGCTCGCCTGGTCGGCGATCCTGTATCAGGTGGGCGACGGGCTGCAAATCCTTTTCGCCAATGCCCTGCGCGGCATCTCGGATGTCAAATACATGGCCTATATGGCCTTCTTCTGCCACTTCGGGCTGGCGCTCCCCATCGGTTACCTGTGCGGATTCACCTTCGGCTGGGGAGCTATCGGCATCTGGTGCGGCTTTCCGGTCAGCCTGACCGTTCTCGGCCTGTTGCTTTGGAGACGTTTCAATCGATTGACAATAAAAAATTAGTGTATGACTAAAGACATAACAGCAGAACACGTATTAAACGACCTGCGCTACCTGACGCTATTGGCACGCAGTTTTCCGACGGTGGCAGATGCCAGCACGGAAATCATCAACCTCGAAGCCATCCTGAACCTGCCGAAAGGGACGGAGCATTTCCTCTCCGACATCCACGGCGAGCACCAGGCTTTCAACCATGTGCTGAAGAACGCCTCCGGTGCGATCAAACGCAAGGTGAACGAGATATTCAGCAACACGCTACGCGATTTCGAAAAGAAAGAGCTTTGCACGCTGATCTACTACCCGGAACAGAAGTTAGAATTGATCCGGCAACGCGAAAAAGACCTGGACGACTGGTATCTGATCACGCTGAACCAACTGGTACGCGTATGCCGGAACGTCTCTTCCAAATACACGCGCTCGAAAGTGCGCAAGGCATTGCCGAAGGAGTTCTCCTATATCATCCAGGAGCTACTCCACGAGTCGAGCGACGAGCCAAACAAGTCCGCCTACGTGGACCAGATCATCAACACGATCATCTCGACCGGCCGGGCCAACGACTTCATCATCGCCATGTGCAACCTGATCCAACGCCTCACGATCGACCTGCTGCACATCATCGGCGACATCTACGACCGCGGACCGGGCGCACACATCATCATGGACACGCTTTGCAATTACCATAACTTCGATATCCAGTGGGGTAACCACGACATCCTCTGGATGGGAGCCGCCGCCGGCAATGCGGGGAGCATCGCCAACGTGATCCGCATGTGCTTGCGCTACGGCAACCTGGCGACCCTGGAGGACGGCTACGGCATCAACCTCCTGCCCTTAGCGACATTCGCGATGGAAGTCTATGGCGACGATCCCTGCGAACTGTTCATCCCGCGCACCAACGCGTCGGATGCGACTTTCGATGAAAAGACGACCCAGCTGATCGCCCGCATGCACAAGGCGATCACCGTCATACAGTTCAAGGTGGAAGGCGAGATCATCCGCCGCCGTCCGGAATTCGGGATGGACGACCGCCTGTTGCTCCACCACATCGACCTCCGGCGCGGAACGATCCGCATCGAAGGAAAGGAATATGAGTTGAAAGACAAGAACTGGCCGACGCTCAACGCTAAAGACCCCTATGCTCTCTCCATCGAGGAGGAGGAACTGATGCGACGCATCAAACATTCGTTCGAGTACAGCGAGAAGCTGAAGAAGCACATGCGCTGCCTGTTCACGCACGGCAGCATGTACCAGGTCTGCAACTCCAACCTGCTCTTCCACGCCTCCGTCCCGATGAACCCCGACGGCACGCTCAAGGCGATCCGGATCGAAGGAACGGAGTATAAGGGCAAAGCCCTGCTGGACAAAGTGGACCAGTTGGTACGCACCGCCTACTTCGACGCCGACGACAGCCCGGAGAAGGACTTTGCGATGGATTACATCTGGTATCTCTGGGAAGGCAAGGACTCTCCCCTCTTCGACAAGAGCCGGATGGCGACTTTCGAACGTTGCTTCATCGACGACAAATCGGTACAGAAGGAGGAAAAAGGCGCCTACTACTCCCTCCGCGAAGAGGAACCAGTCTGCGACATGCTGTTGGACGAGTTCGGCGTCACCGGCCAGCACCGCCACATCATCAACGGACACGTCCCCGTACGCTCCATCAAAGGCGAGAACCCGATCAAGGCGAACGGTAAACTGCTTGTCATCGACGGCGGCTTCTCCAAAGCCTACCACCCTGAGACGGGCATCGCCGGTTATACCCTGGTCTACCATTCGCGCGGTTTCCAGCTTGTGCAGCACGAGCCGTTCCTGTCGACCGACCAGGCCATCAAGGAGGGCAAGGACATCCGTTCCACCACCATCGTCGTGGAGTTGAACTCCCACCGCCAGATGGTCAAGGACACGGACAAGGGGGCGGACCTGCAAAAGCAGATCCACGACCTGGAAAAGCTCCTTTATGCCTTCCGCAACGGGTTTATCAAAGAAAAAGAGCGTTATAAATAAGAACACCTATTATGAATAGCGAGAAACTGAAAGGTCACATCCTGATATTGATAACCAATATCCTGTTTGCCGTCAATATGCCGATATCCAAATATCTGCTGCCGGCGCACGTTCCCCCCGAAGGTCTTACGATCATGCGCATGGCTTTCGCCTGCGTGATGTTCTGGATCGTGTCTCTCTTCACGGTAAAAGAGAAAGTGCCGCTGAAAGACTTAGGGATGCTTTTTGTCTGCGCCCTTTGCGGGGTGGGGATCAACCAAGGGTTGTTTATCGTCGGGCTGAACCGTTCTTCTCCTGTCGATGCCTCCATCATCGCCACCGCCGTGCCGATCTTCGTCCTGCTGCTGGCCGCCGTCATCCTGAAGGAGCCGATCACCCGGAAGAAATCGTTCGGGGTATTCATGGGGGTGAGCGGCGGGTTGCTGCTTGTCTTCAGCTCCACACATGCCGCCGACAGCATCAGCAGCCTCGACGGTGACGTGATGATGATCGTCAGCGGGTTGATGTACGCCATCTACCTAGTTCTGTCGAAGCCGCTCTCCCTGCGCTATTCATCGGTCACGATGATGAAATGGATGTTCCTGTTCACGACACTGACACTGGTCCCCTTCACCTTCCGGCATGTGCTCGACGCTCCCGCTTTCCACCGTGAGACTTTGGATTTCGTAGAGTTAGGTGCGATCTTCTACGTCCTTTTCGGGGCAACGTTCCTCCCCTACCTGCTCATCCCGATGTCTTTGAAGCGAATCCGCCCGACAACGGTCAGCATGTACAACTACGTGCAGCCGATCGTCGCTTCGTTCATCGCCGTCATGATCGGGCAAGACACCTTTTCCTGGCAGAAATTCCTGTCGGCGATCCTGGTCTTCACGGGCGTTTACCTCGTGACACAGAGCAAAAGCAGGGCAGATATGGAAAAGGAAAACCGGTGACTTTCACAAGCCACCGGTCTGAAAAGGATACACAAAAGTGTGTCTCTCTAAGAATGTGTAATCCACTAATAATCTATTGCGTATAAAATCAATTCACATCCGTACGCGTGTCCCACCACATCTGTTTGCCCCAAACATAATCCTGAATACCGGCAGCGGCAGCGGTTACGTTTGCTTCATTATACAAATACTCATTCTGCGGATACGGGAAACGGAACGGTACATCATTATGAATGCCTTTATAAGTCGAACGTGCACCTGGATATTGCGGCGTAACGCCGTCGGCGGCCTTTGCCGTATGGATGTAAGTCGGATAGCCCGTCCGGCGATACAATGACCAAGCTTCGATATTCTGCTTGAACAAAGCGACCCACCATTCGAAATACAAACGGTCTAACGTCCCGTCCCACTTTCCTTTTCCAGCCAAATAAGCATCGGCGGCGGCGGCATCCAAATCATTATCTTCCATAGATAGACGTACGGCTTGCTCATAGGCATCAGCAGCGGTCATCGGTACATTCCAACCTTTCGATGCAGCTTCGGCCATGATAAAATAGTTCTCGCAAGCCCGGTAGAAAGGAGAAAAGCCAGCCGGATCTTCACGATATTTGACACCCATTCGGGATATGTCATGGATCGATTTGGGAGGGGCAGCAGCTCCATTCTCGAAACCACGGTATTCGCCATCGTTTCTCGCAGGCTTTGCCACAACAGCCAGACGGGGATCTTCCATTTTCTTCAAATGATCGATAAAGATTTCCGCCATACCGTCGTCGTCACGTGTTCTGAAATTATTATAATAACGTTCGAAATAATCTCCTGAACCCTGCCACCAGAAATAAGCATTATCATCACATTCGGTAATATAGGGATATCGAGAAGGATTCGAAAGAATTTCCTCTACAATACTTTGAGAGCCGGAATAAACCCCGGAAATACGCATTGCCACGCGCAAACGCAAGGAGTTGCAGAATTTCTGCCATTTCTCCACTTTTCCGTCATACAGGAAATCACCTTCGCCCAAATCATCACTGCCCAAACCATCAGCCCAACTATCGGCTACAGCCTTCAAATTGTCTAATATTTTAGGGTAAATATCCGATTGGGCGTCATAAGATGCTTTTAATATTCCTCCAGCCTCCGGCGCCCCCTTGAAAGCCTCCGAATAGGGTATGTCGCCGAAACAGTCCGTACACATCAGAATCAGATAATTTTGCATCACAGTACAGACATTCCGCATATTCTTGTTGCCATCTGGTTCTGCTTCCGTCTGGTCCAAGATGTCCTGCAACTGCGTATGTCCCCAATAGGTCTGATACCAACGGTTCCCATACGTATTATTAGAAGGGATATATCCACCGTAATTATTCAGATACTGAACTTCCGATACATATCCGGCCCATTGGGCGATATCCAAGTCACCACCATACTGATCGGCAGTTCTGCGTAACACATCTGCCAACATATTCGTATAAGGAACCTTACTATAGGCGTCCGGATCAGTATTTATCTCTTCAAAGGATCCTGTACATCCTGTGGCAAACATCGTAGCCAACGAGATTGCCCATATTTTATATTTATTGTTCATAACTCGATAATTTACTGGTTAAAATGTCAAACCTAATTTAAGACCGAAACTGCGTGAACCGGGCGTAGAACTTTGTTCCAAGCCGACACCACGGCTATCGCTTGCCACACCACCTGATTCAGGATCAATACGCAACGTATTGGAAGAATGTACCCAGAGCAATGCCAAATTTGTCCCGATCAAAGAAATTGTCGCACGATTGAAATACCTCGTCTTATTCAAGATCGATTTCGGTACGTCATAAGAGATATAAGCCTCGCGCAACTTCAAGAACGAACCGTCGAACACGTACATTTCGGCGACATTATTACTATTGAACCATGAAAAAGCATCTGTTTCGATCGTGTTTTCCACCCAATTCCCGTTTGCATCCGGCATGACGAAGCGCTCATTTGTCAAAACATCTTTACCGGCAACAATCGGACGTTCACGAATACCGTTTTCAGCCGTTACTTTGGCTACACCGGTCTGATAAGAATGTGACATCGTCTGAGACCAGATATCGCCGCCTATGCGCAAGTCAAGCAAGAAACCGAATCCGAAATTCTTATACGTGAAGTCGTGACGCCATCCCATCATGAAGTCGGGAGTTACATTTCCCATCACTTTCGAAGCATCTTTATCCAAAGCACCGTTCGCAAGCAACTTGATCGCGCCGATCTGGTCTGCCGTAGCGTTTCCTGCATTCACGTCATCCTGATCCACACGTTTAAAGCCCTCACCAACTAAAGCACCCCATTTTTCACCTACTTTTGCCTGGGTCGCAATGCCCCAGGTCCAACCTAACCCATAGGTGTCCAACAGCGGTTTTCCGGTTTCCGGATCATTATATAATTCCACGACCTTGCTCTTATCTT
Source organism: Parabacteroides hominis (assembly GCF_014287585.1). Taxonomy (GTDB): domain Bacteria; phylum Bacteroidota; class Bacteroidia; order Bacteroidales; family Tannerellaceae; genus Parabacteroides; species Parabacteroides hominis. The sequence continues at coordinate 94,016 of NZ_JACOOJ010000001.1, forward strand.
TAGCAAAATTCAAGGTAGAGCTCCAAGTGAAACCATCTTTTTGGCTACGGAAGATATCGCCTCTTACCTGAAGTTCGACACCTTTATTGTCAATCCGTCCGGCATTTACCAACATCGAACCGAATCCGACTACATTAGAAGTAGAGACAGACAATATTTGGTCTTTTGTTTGTTTCTGGTAATAAGCCAAATCAAAGTGCAAACGGTCATCGAACAAACCGACTTCCGTGCCGACTTCCCAAGTCGTGATACTTTCCGGTTTCAAGTCATAATTCGGATAGCCAAAACTTTTGTACATCTGCGAAACGCCGTTAAAAGAAGCGGACTCCGCATAATAATAATAGCTGTTGCGATAAGCGCTGGTTGCCGAACCGATCTGTGCGACACCTCCACGTAATTTCCAAAAAGACAACACGTCATTCTGAAGGTTCTCGAATGAAGCTGTCGGAATCCAACTCAAACTTACCGACGGGTAGAAGAATGCGTCACGAATCGTGGAACTCCAATCATTACGGGCGCTGACATCCATATACAACTGGCTCTTCCAACCCAAAGAAGCATTTGCGTAAACAGAGTTTGAACGGATATGGCTGTGATCCATTTCGGCTACAGCATCCCCGGACTTATTCGCCAATGTGTAAACACCGCGAACCGTCAGGGCATTCGCTCCGATCCGATGCGTTTCATAATTCAAATCACGATAATTGGCTCCCACGATTCCACTCAGGTTAAAATCGCCGAAAGTCTTGTTGACCGTTCCGATAATATCCGCATTCAACTCCGTATTGGTAGTATTGCGCTGGAAAAACGCGCCATCCGGATAGTCGCCACGGTCATAATAATGGCGTTCGAACGTTTTGGCATTGTAATAATCCATACCCACGCGGCCTTCGAACTTCAACCATTCGAACGGCTGGTAAAATAAAGAAGTTTTTGCAAAAACACGGTCACGCTGATAGCTGTTCGTATTTTCGTTAACCGTAAAATAGGGGTTCACATGCCACTGGTCGATCCAGTTATAATAAGTGTAATTGCCAGCTGCATCCTTTTGTGCCCAGTTTTCCTTCAACGATTTCATATTGACCTGGCGACCGGCCCACGTTACCAAAGAAACGACCGGGTTATTACTACCATATCCCTGACCGACAAGATTGTCGCTTTCCGTACGGGTGTAGTTGGCGGAGAGGTTGAAAGATATATACTTGTTCAATTTCATCTCCGTATTTACCTGGCCTGAATATTTCTTCTGATCCGTGTTAGGAATCGTACCCTTCTGGTCACGATAAGAAAGAGAAGCGCGAGTCGTAATCCGGTCTCCTTTTGCTTGTACGGAAACCATATGGTTCATTGTCAAACCGGTTTGGAAAAAATCCTTTACGTTATTCGGGCGGGAAACCCAATCCACATATTCGCCATTACTGTCAAACTGGCTGATCTTCAAGCCTACATCCAAACGAGGTCCCCATGACATATCTTCCTGGCCAACACCCGTATTATAGTCATAGCCATATCTGACAGCATAATCCTGATAACTCAAATCCGAATGTTCTCCATACTTCCAATAGTATTCTTCACCATACAATCCCTGGCCATACGAGTTTTGGAATCTGGGAAGATTAGCTACCCGGTCCATCGTCATATTCAGGTCATAAGAGATCGTCACGCCGTTCGAATTCTTCCCTGATTTGGTCGTGATCAGGATAACGCCGTTACCGGCACGCATGCCATACAGCGCGGCCGACCCACCCTTTAATACGGAAATAGACTCGATATCTTCCGGGTTAATATCGTTCAGACCTGACCCGTAGTCGACACCGTTATAAGCGTTATCACCTGAGCGCTGAGTGTCATTGGCGATAGGCACGCCATCCACGACAATCAACGGCTGCTGGTCCGAACTCAACGAGGAGTTGCCACGTACGGAGATACGTGAAGACGCACCGACCGACCCACCGAACTGATTCACCTGTACACCGGCAACCTTACCGCTTAACGAACTCGTAAGAGACGCACTTCCCGCCTTCGTCAACTCATCCGATTTTACTTCCTGAATTGCATACCCCAACGACTTCTTCTCGCGGTTCAACCCCATTGCCGTCACCACCACTTCGTCCAGACTGTGTAAATCGGATTCCAGGATAATTTTCAATCCGTCTTTAATCGCTACTTCCTGCGTTTTCATTCCCAAATAAGAAATAACCAACGTTTTGGCAGAAGCGGGCACTTCCAACGAAAAAACTCCGTCCACATCGGTAACGATACCGATCTGGGTTCCTCTCACGACTACAGCTGCACCAATCACAGGTTCATTGTCTTCCGCAGAGACAACTGTCCCTGTAATCTTGCGATTCTGAGCCAATACTATGTTCATGCTTGTTACCAAACATAACATAAGAAATAATACTCGTTTCATAGACACTATTTATTAATTGTTAATATATAAAAAGCCAACACGATCAAAGAACGTAGTTCTAAGAGAACTATGGCCATTTAAGAGCAGGTATTAATAAGAAAAGATGTAAACAGGGAATGGCATAAAGTTTTTTCAAAGATGGTTTCCCAAACAAAATGACATATTCTTCTCTTGAAGATATATTTTTTGCCTAAAAAATTGTATATTTAAAATACGATTCATATATTTGCAGCAGAATTAACAAATTATAGTTTTTGGTAAGCAAGATTTGTTTAATACAGGCAAAAATAGTTATAAGAGGGAGGATGTTTATATCTACTTTTACCATAGTTCTCTTAGAACGCAATCCTTATATTAACGAATATCAACCTTCAACATTCTAAATTTAATAATAGACACTCTATTTTTAAGCAATATTCGTTTCGATCGCCTTTTTAAAGTATTTTCGTTCCTCGTATAAAAAATAAATCAATAAAAAGATCAACTCGCAACAAAGCAACTTGAATTCCTCTTCATTCAAGCTATAAAAAACATTTAACAGACGGAGCAACGTCTGGCTACGTACACGTGACATCAGCCCTTTTTTAATGGGACATAAATGCAGGTTTATCTGTTAGCTCACATATAAATCAGCATTTATGTGTGGTAAAGCAGCAGGCTTATTGTATAATACCGGTTCCTTGACAACAAAATACAATCTTTAATAATAGGACTGAAATTCAGCTTTTTTGCGGGCAAAAAGGGCTTCATCGCCTGAGGTGCGCAGTTTTTTGCCACGAAGACGGTCATAATTGCCCTGAGGTGCGCAGTGTATATAGCATGACGACCGTCTTGATGGCGACGAAGACGGTCGTAAAGGAAACGAAGACGGTCGTCGTGGCGGGAAAGCCCTGGAATCGGTTTGAGATATACGGGAAATGACTCGACTTTTTTTATTACAGGCGATTCTCCGAGAGTTTAGGTTTTCCACAATATCCGTACTTTCTCCTATTCTGATTACAAAGAGACATCGTTTTTTCATTTCCCGCTTACGACATTTTTTAATCGTTACCAATTCCGGCTATAAGCCGGCAAAAAGTCAAATCAAAACGATCCGGAATTTTACCTGAAATAGAATCTGGGCCAATCTGGGGTTATTGTCATTTTATTATATAATGGATATTCAATCTTTCTTGTTTTTGGAATTATCATTCTTAGCATGTTCAAATCTTCTTACAATTGTCCTATTATTCTGTAAACATGTTATTGATTGCGAAAACAACTGTCATACTATCATGCTTCACTTTTTAAGTTATGAATATCAACACTTATATGGTATGTCAGTAGGCATGATGGATGGTTTTTCAACTATCATACCATCATGAATGGCCCTGATACGGGCATTTTGAGGAAAAGATCTAACGTCTTTTTGTTAAAAAAGTAACGTGTTCCGGCAAAAAAGGCTTATGCTTTCCGCAAAACATTCCATTTTTAACACTTTCGGAGTACGTCTATTTCGGGTAAAACGGCTAAAATGATGGTTAAACAGCTGATTTATGATAGTTGAATGATAGTTAAAAAGGAAACTATCATTGCTACACATAATGAAATTCAAATTATACATAAGAAACATGATAGTATGATAGTTGTTTTTTAAATCCATTGTAGTATTGATAAATTTGAACTGTAAATACTGATTTATCTGTTACTTTTGGATCAAGCCATGAATTCATCCGGCCGTATCCAGGACGAAAAAGGATCGAGCCGGGATCACTCGTCTTTAGGAGGAGACTTCGGCACGGCATTCAACCGGATCAAGAACACACGTCCTTATTGGGGCAAACAGGAAGGGCGGATACTTCTTAACGGGAAATACGCCCGCGACAAATCCAATGATTACAAAGCGAACGAATACCAGACTTCTTTCTCCTACTACACCGACAACCGGTTCTACAAAACGAACAAACGTTTCTGATCTTTATCCGGAAGACTGTCCGGATATGCAAACGGCAATAAACAGGGCCAACCTTCTTATCAAAAATACAAATCAAAAGATTTCAGCGGTTACGTTTCCCTGGGTATCGAGAAAGGCCGTATCGAATCGGTGACCGAGCTCTATTTCCAAACTTATTATTATTTCTCGCCCCAAGTCCGCCTGTCAGCCGATGTAAGGGGCGGTTTGGAATATATCAAGATAAGCATTGGGACACGGGACAATTGGGTTGTAACGGTTCGTTCAGTTGACTTTTACGTATTCGTTGTTCTAATCAAATATCCGTTCAAAGGAAATAGTTTTACGGATTCAAAAATGTCGATTTCACCTCTGTTTACCGTTCATTCAATCAAAAAAAGGGTTATCCCAATTTTGGAAGATAACCCCTTTTTTCTATTCACGTCACAAACTATTTCAGTATGATCTTATGAGATTCTACAGTTTCTCCCGTTACTATTTTCAACAGGTACAAACCATTGCTTACTCCTGATGCCTTGATCGTGCCACCGGAAACAGGCAACGAATTTTTCTTGACCAACGCTCCCGTTTCCATCCGGTACAATTCATATTGCACCAGACTAATATGTAGATGTTTCACCTGTTTTCGCCAACGTGTGGACTGTCGCATCCGCACTGCTTCCTTTACCAGTTATATATGGATAGGATTGAGCACTTATAGTCCCTATCGATCCCAAAAGAGACAATATAATCCAAACAAATTCCAACTTTTTCATATTCTATCAATTTTATGGTTCATAAACTCCGTCAAACGGATTCTGGTCACCGGCAGGCCAGATTTCATCAACTAAAGATTTGTTGTTCTTCATTTCGGCTCCCGGCAACTGGAAAATAAATCGCCATGAATTGGCAGGTAATGTGATCAAGCCCCCCCAATCCAGATGGTTGCCAGTACGCTCAAGCCCCTTCTGAGTCCGAAGCATATCGAACAAAGAAAAACCTTCTCCATAGAGTTCTTTTCTTCTTTCTCTCAGGATAGCTTCGATCAGTTCACTGCCGCTTGCTTCCGTACGCTTAGCGTTACGCAAGTCTTGAAGTTGCCACAACAACGCTTTCGCTTCCGTGTCTTTGCCCTGATGCGCACAGGCTTCCGCCGCATTCAGCAACATTTCGTCGGAACGCATGACCACCATCGATCCACGGCAATCTTCATTATCCCGGAACTTATGAGATATCCAGAATTCTTTTTTCGTTTCCCCCGAACCGACGGCCCAGCGTTCGAACTGCTTGAAACGGATATCGCCTTCATCAAACAGATCGGCAAACTGGTCGGAAAGAATAAAGCAGGCAAAAGTCCAGCACTTACGATCTCCATTATACCACATGGCAAAAGGAGAATAGTCGCCCATATTTTGTTCCTCCGTCTGTTTGATACCCCAAATCCAGGATTTGGCCAGATGGTCGTTAAACCCGTTTGCATATTCTTCCGCCGTCGTCAAAGGATAAGCCGCCAGCACTTTCTTTGCATATTCTTCTGATTTCGGCCAGTTGTTCATTACTTGATAAACCTGAGACAAAACGCCTTGTACAACCGTTTGGTCAAATACGTTCGGATAGCTGGAACTACGTACAAAGCCGTCCAACATCGGCTCGGCAGCCGTCAGGTCGGACAAGATTTGCCGATATGTATCTTCCAATGTCCCACGAGGTTTACCCTGTGTACTATCTATGGTCGGTTCTGTATAAATAGGGACACCCGGCATATCTTTCGCTATCGCATAAGTTTGCTGAAATAAGCGAGCCAGATTAAAATAGGTCCATCCGCGCAAAGCCAAGGCCTGCCCTTTGATATACTGTTTATCGATGTCTTCACCTTCCGAACCGTCGACATAGGTGATTACGGAATTCAGGTTATTGATCAACCGGTAATGGAAGGTCCACAACTGGCTGGCCCGGAAAATATTGGCTTGGGTTTCTCCCCAATAATTATAAACAAAGCCATACCAACCGCTACCATTACTCATCACGTCTTCACCGCACATGTCCGAAATCATCTGGATGGAAGGTATACCGTAGTCGTCACCCCGGTTAGCTCCCCCGCTACCATAGGCACGCATTTGATAATAACAACCATTCAAAGCTGACTGTGCGCCGGAAGTCGTTTGAAAGACATCCGTATCGTCGACAGATGTCGATGGTTTCGTATCCAAAAAATCACTACAGGAAACCAAACTCCCCGCTATGAGGCCTGTAGCCAAAACCGACAATATATAGTTCTTTGATTTCATTTTCTTCATCATTTATTAATTAGACTTTTTACAAATTAAGTTGCAGACCGAATGAAACGGACTTTGTCACCGGGAACCGGTTGGCAGTCGTACCGGATATGCTTTGTTCCGGATCCGTGCCGCGACGGGCTGCACTGCCGATCGTAACCAAGTTGTCGCCCTGCACGAACAAGCGTAATGAATTAACTTCGAACTTCTTCGTGAAGTTTTTAGGCAACGTATATCCCAACGTCACGTTCCTCAACCTCGCAAAAGAGTTGTTGAAAATGAATTTGGAAGTATAGGAACTCATATAATTCGCATAATTATAGTAGGTGGTCAAGCGAGGGAACTCGGCATTCGGATTTTCCGGTGTCCAGGAATCCAGCATATCCGGGTGCATGCTATAGCCTCTCCTGTAATACATGGATTGTGCATAGTCGCTGTCATACAGCTTGCCGCCGATACTGTAATAGATCATGAAAGAAAGATCGATACCCTTATATGAAAAGTTATTGGTAAAGCCCCCGAACAATTTAGGAATGGCATCGCCTAAGTATTTTTGCTGGCTGTCGCTCGTTACTTCATTATAGTTTTCAGTCTTTACCCGTTCCTTCACGACTTTCTCGCCTTTATCGTTCGTTTCGTAAATCGTTTTCCAATACTGGTCGTTTCCAGTTTCCGGATTGACGCCGGCATATTCGATTCCCCAGAAATTATAGCGGGATTCACCTTCACGCCATTTGAAGACACCGGCATTCACTTCGGCCTGCGGCAATTTGGTTATACGGTTCTTATAAGACGTTCCGTTCAAATCGATGGTCCATTTAAAATCTTTATTGGATATGGCAGCATAATTCAAAGAGAATTCGACACCTTGGTTCTTAACGTCGCCGATATTACGGTCAATACCGCTCATACCGGTAGACGGAGCCATTGGCAATGTAAACAACAGGTCTTTAGACTTACGGCTGAACCATTCGACACTACCGCTCAGTTTATTGAACACGGCAAAATCCAACCCGACATTGAACTGCAAATTCGTCTCCCATTTCAAACCCTTGTTTGACAAACGGCTGATCATCACACCCGGATCCCGGTAGTTGTTCATGCCTGTCGCATACAAGCCTTGATAAGCATAATAGGTTCCCAGATTATCATTACCTACTGCACCATAGCTGGCTTTCAGTTTCAAATTATCCAACCAGGAACTATAAGGTTTCATAAATTCTTCATTGGATATTCTCCATGAACCACCCAAAGACCAGAACTGCCCCCAGCGGTTATCCGGGTGGAAACGGGAAGAACCGTCTGTACGGAAGCTACCGGAAACGTAGTAACGATCTTTATAATCATATTCGACACGACTCAACCAGCTTAACAGACGGTATTTGTTGGTATAAGAATTCATACTGCTCATCACGGCTGCCGAACCGATCTCCGTAACACCAGGAAAAGGAAATCCTTGCTTTTCTGCAGACAACTGTTTATATTCCAAAGCATAGGCTTCCTGTCCCAATAAAACGGATAAAGAATGATCGCCGAAAGACTTCTCGTAAGTCAACAAGTTATTGATCGTATAAGATAGATTCCGGTCGCTTTCTTTATAAGCGGAACCTTTATAACCGGCAGCAAAACCATATTCGCTGTTTACATAACCATCATAATTATACTGATAAAAATCCACGCTGAAATTGGTACGCCATTTCAATCCCGGAATGAATGTTATTTCAAAATAGGTACGATTGGAAACATCGTCATGTGTCCAAGGAGCCTTGTTATAGGTATCATCAGCCAACGGGTTAGTTCCACTCCAGGAAGTACGGTAGTTTCCATAGTCAAAAATACGATTGCCGTTCTTGTCCAATCTGTAGGCATTCGTCGCGCCGTCCCATTCATAAATAGGATACAATGTCGGCATCGTACGCAAAAGCCATACGGTCTGATCACCGGCAGACCCTTCGCGCACACTGTGAGACAAACTGATGTTGGTTCCGACCTTCAACCATTTGTTTACACTATAGTTCAAGTTAGCACGTGTAGAATAGCGCTCGAAACGCTGTATAGAAAATACACCTTTATCGTTCAGGTAACCGGCTGATATAAAGTAGTCGGCTTTTTTATTCTTACCGCTGAAGTCTATTGTATATTCCTGACGCAAACGGGATTTCAACAAAGCGTTTCTCCAATCTCCCGAATAATTCAATTTGGCATTGGGATCCATCTTCCCATCTGTCCCGACCGGCATATCGATACTATAAGGATTATTACCGAATTCGCCCATTACATAATAAGAGGCATAGGAACGGGAATCTTCATCTTGATAACCTGAATCCAGATAGCCATTATACAAAGCACGCCAAGTCAATTGTGAAAGTTGATCCGGCGACAGTTGATCCGGTAATCCTACCGCCAAAGAAGAGAATCCCCAAGTCGAGCGGAAATTGATCTGGCCTTTCTCGCTGGAACCCTTACGCGTTGTAATCATCACGACGCCATTAGCAGCACGAGAACCGTACAAAGCGGTAGCCGAAGCGTCTTTCAAAATAGTCATAGACTCGATATCGTTCGGGTTAATCGCATTCAAATACCCGTCGTAAGCCGTCCCGTCCACCACATAAAGCGGAGAACTGGATGCATTCATGGAACCGATACCACGGATCATGATCGTCGCATCTTCGCCCGGCTCACCGGAATTATTCAACACCTGCACACCGCTGCTCTGCCCCTGCAAAGCCTGGGTTATGTTGGATGCTTTGATTTTTTCCAGCGATTCTTTCTTGACCACGCTGGCCGATCCTGTAAAGGTCGATTTCTTTCCTGTACCGTAGGCAACAACCATCACCTCGTCGATCGCAACCATATCCGGCTCCATTTCAATCTTCATACTTCGACCGGTAATGGAGACCTCTTTCGTTTTATACCCTAAATAAGAGAGATGGAGTGTTTTAGTACGTGGAGAGACTGCCATCGAAAACTCTCCCTTTTCATTGGTGGTTACACCATTCATCGTCTGCTTGTCTACGACAGCGACCCCGATCATCGGCAAGCCGTCTTCGGTAGAAATTACGATACCAGACACTGTCTTTTCTTGTGCTAACAGCAAATGCCCCCATAAGGACATTACAAAAAGAATCCAAAAGAACCTCTTCATAATCAATAGATTTAAATGATACATTCAAGTAGAGCTACATTGACCTGTAAAAACGTTCCCTTTTAATTAAGGTGAATAAAACAATAACGATCCCTTATTATAAGGACGTAGTTCTAACAGGACATTGTATTCGACACACTAATAGCCGCAAATATATTAAATTTATAATTAATCAAACTAAAATAAGATATTTTTTAATCGGAAAGGCTAAAAAATATTCAGATCATAAAAGAATAAGACGGTCGAAACAACTGTTTTCATGTTTTTTTTCTACCGAGTCTATACCTTAGAATATAAATCATACGACTCTGCCTCTCCTGTTCCAGCGGCTTGGGAGGCCGGCTGCAAATGCCTTTCCGCATTTAACAATATTAGCAGAAAGGAACCAACCCGCCAAGTCCTGTTAGAACTACGTCCTTCTTTTTGGCGTGATATCGAACTTTTTTCTGTCAAATTTCAACTTTCAACTAAAAAAATGCTTGCATTTGAAAAATAATGCGTAATATTGCCGACGTAAATATAAACACAAGGAAAATCGCAAATGACATTAACAGGTTTCACATATCATACCTGGGCACTGACAATGACCCCTTGGGGGGTTTAGCATATACAAATAAACAAGTGCGGAGACCACGTCCCGCTTTGTTGCAATTCTCACATTGCACTTGCGTTTCTTTTTTCCAAATCAATCAATAATTAGTAAATAACTGACATTCGCAAACCGGTATGCAGTTTTGTTTTTAAACTGTCGATTGTAGATTGTCAACTAAATAAATACATATCGATGAAAGTATTGAAATTCGGCGGAACATCCGTAGGTTCCGTGGATAGCATTCTGAGTGTAAAGAAGATAGTAGAGGCCATTGAAGAGCCTGTAATCGTCGTAGTATCCGCCTTAGGGGGGATCACGGACAAACTGCTGAAGACAGCCTCGATGGCAACAAACGGAGATGTAGCCTACGAAAGAGAGTTTTCCGAAATCGTAACCCGCCATCTCGACGTCATACAAGGTGTTATCCCCGACAAAACAAAGCGGATCGAAGTGCAGAAGCAAGTGATGGCTTTGCTCGACGAACTGGGTAATATTTACAAAGGTGTGTACCTCATCAACGACCTGTCGGCCAAGACTTCCGACACGATCGTCAGCTATGGCGAGCGTATCTCCTCGCTGATCGTTTCGAATGTGATAAACGAAGCCAAACTGTTCGACTCGCGCAAATTCATCAAGACGGTCAAACAATTCAACAAGCATATCGTCGATTTCGAATCGACTAACAAACTGATCGAAGAGACATTCGACCCGCTGCCCAAAGTATCGTTGGTTCCCGGTTTCATCTCTTCGAGCAAAGAAGGAGAAGTGACCAACCTCGGACGAGGCGGTTCCGACTATACCGCCTCCATCCTGGCGACGGCCTTAGGTGCACGCCGGCTGGAGATATGGACGGATGTGGACGGCTTCATGACAGCCGATCCGCGTGTGATCAGTTCGGCCTACGTCATCGACCGGCTGACCTTTACGGAAGCGATGGAACTGTGTAATTTCGGTGCGAAGGTGATTTATCCTCCAACGATCTACCCGGTTTATCACAAAAACATACCGATCCGTATCCTGAACACCTTCAACCCGACCGCAAGGGGTACTTATATCTCCAAAGAACGGGTACAAGATGACAGCAAAGCGATCATCAAAGGGATCTCGTCCATCAACGACACCTGCCTGATCACGGTGCAAGGTTTGGGCATGGTGGGTGTTATCGGTGTCAACTACCGTATCTTCAAGACATTGGCGAAGAACGGCATCAGCGTGTTCATGGTGTCGCAGGCCAGTTCGGAAAACAATACGACATTTGCCGTCCGAAATGCGGACGCAGACCTGGCGGTCAAGGTCTTGGACGAAGAATTCGCACTCGAACGCGCACAGGGCGACATGAGCGACACGGTGGCGGAAAAGGACCTGGCTACCGTCGCTATCGTAGGTGAAAACATGAAGCGCACTCCGGGTATCGCCGGTAAGCTGTTCGGGACCCTGGGCAGCGCAGGTATCAGCGTGATCGCCTGTGCACAGGGGGCTTCCGAAACGAATATTTCGTTCGTCATCAAGCTGAAATACCTGCGCAAGGCGTTGAACTCGATCCACGACTCCTTTTTTCTCTCCCAATACAAGGTGTTGAACCTTTTCATCGCGGGTGTCGGTACGGTCGGAGGAAACCTGTTGGAACAGATCCGCATCCAACAACCGAAACTGATGCAACAGAACGGGCTGAAACTGAATGTTGTCGGCATAGCCAACAGCATGCATGCTATCTTCTGCCGCGAAGGGCTGAACCTGGAAACCTGTATCGACGAACTGAAAAAGAACGGGCAGGAAAGTTCGCCCGAACATCTGAAAGATGAAATTCTGAAGATGAATATCTTTAACTCGGTATTCGTGGATTGCACGGCCAACCAGGCGGTGTCCGACCTTTACGAGGAATTGTTGAACAACAACGTATCGGTCGTTGCGGCAAACAAGATCGCCGCCTCTTCTTCATACGAAAACTATATCAAGCTGAAAGAAACGGCCCGTCACCGCGGCATCAAGTTCCTGTTCGAAACAAACGTCGGGGCCGGACTGCCGATCATCAACACGATGAACGACCTGATCAACAGCGGCGACCATATCCTGAAATTAGAGGCTGTCCTTTCCGGCACGCTCAACTATATCTTCAATACGCTAAGTGCGGACATTCCTTTCAGTAAAGCGATCATGATGGCGAAAGAAGAGGGTTACTCCGAACCGGACCCCCGTATCGACCTGAGCGGGAAGGACGTGATACGCAAATTAGTGATCCTGGCACGCGAAGCCGGTTACAAGGTGGAGCAGGAAGATGTGAAGCGTAACCTTTTCATTCCCGAAAGCTACTTCGAAGGCTCGCTGGATGATTTCTGGCGTAACATACAGGGTCTGGATGCCCGGTTCGAAGAAAAGCGCCAGCAGTTGGAAGCGGAAGACAAGCGTTTCCGTTTCGTTGCCAAAATGGAAAACGGGGCGTGTGAAGTCGGTTTGCAGGAGGTCGATGCGCACCACCCGTTCTACGAACTGGAAGGCAGCAACAACATCATCATGATCTCTACCGAACGATACCACGAGTATCCGATGATCATCAAAGGATATGGAGCCGGAGCCGACGTCACGGCAGCCGGAGTCTTCGCTGATATTATTTCGATCGCTAACATTCGATAAATTATGAAAAGTATAATCATCTTGGGAGACGGTATGGCCGACGAGCCGATAGAGGCTTTGGGCGGCAAGACACCGATGCAATATGCAGACACTCCCTATATGGACAAACTGGCCGAACTGGGCGTTACCGGACGTATGAAGACCGTTGCCGACGGTTTCCATCCGGGTAGCGAAGTGGCGAATATGGCAGTATTAGGCTACGACCTTCCGACCGTCTACGAAGGGCGGGGCGTGCTGGAAGCAGCCAGTATCGGATATGACCTGAAACCGGGGGAAATGGCCATGCGCTGTAACCTGATCTGCGTGGAAGGCGATGTCCTGAAGAACCATTCTTCCGGCCATATCACCACGGAGGAGGCAGACGAACTGATCCGCTTTCTGAACGAGCAGCTGGGGTCCGATCGCGTACATTTTTATACCGGTGTGTCTTACCGCCACCTGTTAGTAGTGAAAGGAGGCGACAAACGTCTGGATTGCACTCCCCCGCACGATGTGCCTCTCCATCCTTTCCGCCCCTTGATGATTAAACCGGAAGTTCCCGAAGCGCAGGAGACAGCTGATATGCTGAACGACCTGATCCTGAAATCGCAGGAGATACTGAAAGACCATCCCGTCAACCGCCGGCGCATCGCAGCCGGGAAAGACCCGGCAAACAGCATATGGCCCTGGTCGCCTGGATATCGTCCGGCTATGCAGACCATGCAGGAAATGTATGGCTTCAAGCAGGGTTCCGTCATCTCGGCCGTCGACCTGATACGGGGCATAGGCGTATATGCCGGGCTGAAAGTGATTGACGTCGAAGGGGCTACCGGGCTCTACGACACGAACTACGAAGGAAAAGCGCATGCCGCCCTCGAAGCCTTGAAGACAAACGACTTTGTCTACCTCCATGTCGAAGCCAGCGACGAAGCCGGACACGAAGGGGATGTCGACCTGAAGATCCGGACCATCGAAAACCTGGACAAACGGGCTATCGGCATCATCTTCGAAGAGTTGAAGAAATGGGATGAACCGGTAGCGATTGCCGTACTGCCCGACCACCCGACTCCTTGCTCCATCCGTACGCACACAAACACGCCTGTCCCTTTCCTGATCTATAAACCGGGACAAGAGCCTGACAGCGTGACGCGTTTCGACGAGTTCTCCGTACTGGAAGGGAAATATGGCATATTAGAAAAAGACGAATTTATAAAAGAATTAGTATGAAATATTACAGCACAAACAAACAAGCTCCGCTCGCCTCGCTGGAAGAAGCCGTCGTAAAAGGTCTTGCCGGTGACAAAGGTTTATATATGCCGGAACACATCCGGCCTTTGGAGAAAGATGTGATCTCCGGTCTCAAAAACAAATCGTTCCATGAAATCGCCTGCACGGTAGCACGGGCTTTCTTCGGGGAAGATATAGAACCGGAAACGCTCGATACAATCGTCCGGGACACGCTGTCGTTCGAGACACCGGTCGTCCTTGTACGCGACAATATCTACAGCCTTGAACTTTTCCACGGCCCGACACTGGCTTTCAAGGATGTAGGCGGACGTTTCATGGCCCGCCTGTTAGGCTATTTCATCAAAAAAGAGGGGTTGAAGCAGGTGAACGTATTAGTGGCCACTTCCGGTGATACAGGAAGTGCCGTTGCAAACGGCTTCCTTGGCGTGCCGGGCATTCACGTGTATGTGCTCTATCCGAAAGGGAAGGTAAGCCCGATCCAGGAATGCCAGTTCACCACGCTTGGACAAAACATCACGGCGCTGGAAATAGACGGGACGTTCGACGATTGCCAGGCATTGGTCAAGTCCGCTTTTATGGACAAAGAGCTGAACCGCCACATGAAGCTGACATCTGCCAACTCCATCAACGTGGCACGTTTCCTGCCGCAATCTTTCTACTACTTCAACGCGTATGCACAATTGGATAAAGCTGGCAAAGCGAACCAACTGGTCGTATCCGTCCCCAGCGGGAACTTCGGCAATATCACAGCCGGGTTGTTCGCCCACCGGATGGGATTGCCGATCAAACGTTTCGTGGCTGCCAACAACCGCAACGACGTATTCCTGGAATACCTGCGCACGGGTGTCTACACGCCGCGTCCTTCCGTTCCGACTATCGCCAATGCTATGGATGTCGGCGATCCGAGCAACTTCGCCCGCATCCTGGACTTGTACGGCAAGAACGGCAATCCACACGGCGAAATCAGCCAACTGATCAGCGGCTACCGTTTCACGGACGAAGAGATCGGGGCAACCATGAAGCAGGTTTACAACGAAACGGGTTACGTGTTAGACCCCCACGGTGCTTGCGGCTACCAGGCTTTAATCGAGAATAAACTGGCCCCGAACGAAACCGGCCTGTTCCTCGAAACCGCCCATCCTGCGAAGTTCAAAGGGACCGTAGACAAGATCCTAAATGCCGACATCGAAATCCCCGCCAAACTGAAAGCCTTCATGCAAGGAGAAAAGCAAAGCGTCGGGATGGGAAAGGACTTCGAAAGTTTCAAATCATATCTGATGAAACAATAATTTGTCTTTTACTTTTGGCTTAACCTAAAAGTAATCAAAAATTCAAGGCGGAACCGGAGGTGTCAAAACAGACTTGTTCCCGCGCTTGACGCGGGAACGCATGAAAACTGGCCGTATAAATATCTGATTGATAAGGCCTGTTCTTTTGCAGCCCCGCGCTTGACGCGGGGACAAGTACATTTTGACACATCCCCCCAAAAGATTCTGCTGTCGCCTGTTAAATAAGCGAATCTAAAAACTCTTTTAATATTCTTGCGTGATTATGTTCCTTTTCTTTAGAAGCATACAACAAAGTCACGATCGGATGCGTACGGATCGATTCGATAAAGGCTTTCACAGCCCCCGATCCTGCCAGTTCCTTTTTATACAAGGAAGCAAATTCGTCCCACCTTTTCTCCGGGTCCTGATGAAACCAGGTGCGCAACTCCGGGGAAGGCGTGATATCTTTTGCCCAGATATCATAATGGAAAGACGTTTTCTTCATGCCTCTCGGCCACAAACGATCTACAAAAACACGCAGACCGTCGGAGGGATCCATATCATCATAAACACGTTTCAATTTAATCTGTACCATATCTTTCCTATTTATATGTCCATTTTCAGATATAAACAATGTCTATCGGCAAATAGTTATCCCCTCCAAAATAAACATATTTAGCATTCGGTTTCTAAACTTTCAGGAAAGAGAAACTGTTTAAAACACAGAAACAAGAAACACAAAATAGATTCACTATGAGTACAGCAACAGTAAAAAAATCTGAGAAGAAACAGAGTATGACAAATTCTTCAAACATGGAGATAGCAACATTTATCGGAGAACTTTTCTCCTTTAACAGTAGCTTGAAACTTTATCACTGGAGTGTTACCGGCACCGGCAGCTATGCCAAACATATGGCGCTGGACGAAGCAATCGCTTCCCTTTTGGATATTATCGACAGAATCACCGAAACGACTTACGCTTTAGTCGGCGATTTGCATATTTCCATCCCCGAAACAAAAACTCCGGGCGATATCGACAAACATGCTTCCGAGTTCTACAATTATGTAGAGAAACACAGGGACCTTTTCCCGGAAGCCTTCTCACAGTCCATCATCGACGACTACCAGGAAGCTATCCAGCAATTGATCTACAGGCTGGTTAGATTGGAATAGACAATATCTGATCTTTTTTTCACCTATAGCAAAGGGACTGTCCCAGTGTCGGGGCAGTCCCTTTATTTTTTCCGTACGGGCGAGACGTCATTCAATAGCCCATTCCTTCATCTCGTACATATCCAGGTATTCCTCCCATTCGGGGTCCACCTCCGTATAGATAGAGAGCGGCAACATTTCAAACGGAGCCAGGGCTTCGTTCAACCGTTCACCAAAGACGCGGACGGTACGGGTATAATAGACCCATATCCTCTCCTCGCCTCCGGTATAAACCCCGGTCAGGATCGAGAGTTTGTCTTTTTCCATCGCCTTACGCAGAACTTCCTGCACCTCCTCCATCTTTCCGGCAAGCGCTTCGGAAGGCATTCCTTTGTCGTCACCTTCATATTTCCAGGTGATTTCCACCCGCTCCTTGAACTTGCCCGACTGAATAAATTCGGTTAATTCATCACGACCGGAAACGGTGACCAGTTGTCCGGATTCATTCTCTGAAAGAGCTGTAAACCACTCGTTGCTTAATCTCATATCAATATCAATTATTTTACAAAAATAGGGATTATTTTCCTACCAATACATTATTTTTGCGGCAAGAATACAAGATAAAAGAGATATGATCAGACAGGTGGAACTCCAGGATGCGAAAGCGATCACGGATATTTACAACGAATATGTGCAGCATAGCGTGGCGACTTTCGACACGGAGCCGGTGCAGGAAGAGGAGATGCGTGTCCGGATTGCTGAAATATCTTCCCGCTTTCCTTATTTCATCTATGAGGAGGGCAAGGAAATCGCCGGATATTGTTATGCCCATACGTGGAAAGAGCGTTCCGCTTACCGCTATACGTTAGAAACGACTGTTTACCTGTCTCCCGGACATACCGGAAAAGGAATCGGAATGCTCCTGATGCAAAAGCTGATCGAAGCATGTCGCGAAAATGGCTACCGCGCCCTGATTGCCTGCATCACGGAAGGGAACGAAGCCAGTAACATCTTACATGAAAGACTTGGGTTCAAACAGGTTTCCCGCTTCAAAAAGGTCGGTTTGAAGTTCAACCGCTGGCTGGATGTCGTAGACTACGAACTTCTGCTGACTCCGGCCTGCGACTGAACGACGCTGTTCCGGTCGTCAATGGGTGTAATCCGGAATCTCTAAAGAAATAAATCTTTCTCTTTTTTAGAAAGGGAACGATAAACGATATCATAAGATTGCCGTACAAGTTCCTTAATCGTATTGTCGGGAACATCCTGATTAAAGTGAACACTTATCCAATGCCGCTTATTCATGTGCCATCCCGGCTTTATCTCTAAATTCCTCTACATTCATCACCGTTTCTTTTAAATTCTGTATGGCTGAAACCTATTTTGTTCCTACTCAGACACAAAAATAGCAAAATAAAAAATGAAAAGATTATATTTGCAAATCTTACTTAAAGATATTAGCATGATACGGAAATTAGCAAAAGAGGAATACAACGATGCCGCAGATTTATCCTACCAAGTCTGTATGGAATGTGGTATCAGCGACTTTACCCAAGAAGGCATTGAAACCTTTAAAAGTTTCATCTATGACACATCATTAATGAATGAACTTGATCTATATGGGGCTTTTGATAATAATCTGTTGATAGGAGTTATCGGTATCAATAGAAAAAGGCAACATATATCACTCTTTTTCATCCAACCGAAATATCATCGGCAAGGAATAGGAAAATCACTTTTCAATCATATGATAAATGATTGTAACTTTACAAAGATAACGGTCAACTCTTCAACGTATGGAGAGGCATTCTACCAACACGTAGGCTTCAAAAAAGTCGGCGAGGGAGCGTTTAATAGGGGGATAATGAGTATTCCGATGATAAAAGAATGATATGAAAACAGATTACACAATCAGAACAGCCCGGCTGTCTGACGCCTCTGAACTCAGAGATTTATTTCGAGAGACGGTTCTCACAATAAACAAGCGTGATTATTCACAGGCAGAAGTGGAAGATTGGGCATCGTGCGGGAACGATCTCTCTCGTATAAAAGAGATGATCCAGACACATTATTTTATTGTGGCTACTAACCGGCTGTCACAGATTGTCGGTTTTTCATCCATTACTGCGCAGGGATATTTACATTCCATGTTTGTTCATAAGGATTTCCAGGGTAAAGGTATCGCGACGATACTTTTAAATGACATAGAGCGTTATGCTATCACAGCAGGAATTACGCGAATCACATCAGAAGTAAGTTTAACAGCCCGCCCATTCTTTGAAAAAAGAGGCTATATAGTAGAGGAAGAACAAAAGCGCAAAGCCAATCAGCTTTCTCTCACTAATTTTTGGATGGCGAAGGAATGGGATCATTCTTCCTCTTTTTCCAAAGCTGGTAACTGTTAAAAATATTTTGCCAGAGGACGTAGGACCCAGGGCCGACCGATGAAAGGGGGTCCAGATAGGTATAGGCCATCCAGATGGCAAGTACGGTGTTTTTCTGGCCGAGTGCCTGCCCGGCACTGATGCGGTCGAAATAACGGGTCCCGATCCGTTTACCTAAATAGAACTGAACGGCGCAGGTCACGAATCCGGCTAAGGCTATCAACACCTCCACTCCTACCGGAGCATTGCTTTCGGCAAGAGACTTCACGGTCTGGGCCGTCACGATGGCAAGCGCGACACCCCAGAGATAGAAAGCAAGATCACGGAAGCCCAACAGGAAATGATGCAGCTTCGGCAGGAAATAGCGGAACAGCAACGCCAGGAAAAACGGACAGAGCAGCAAAGGGAACACCTTGCTCAATATCTTCAGGAAAGCGGTCATAAAGGTTATATCGGCATGAGGCTCTACCAACGGGAACATCAACGGGACGACTATCGCCGCCAAAATGTTTGACAACAACGTGTAAGTCGTCAGGCTGGACGCGCTCCCCCCCAACTTGCCGGTGATAACAGCCGCAGCCGTAGCCGTCGGGCAGATCAGGCAGACCATCGCGCCCTCGAAAACCTCCTTATAAGCACCATCCATGCGTACAAATATCAACAAAGCAGCTACCAGCGAAGCCGAAACAAGCTGGAACAACAACAGCCACCCATGCCAGGGAGAAGGCATCAACTCATGCGGTTGCACCTTACAAAACGTAAGCAATAGTTGCGCAAAGATCAGAGCAGGAGTCAGATAGGCAACAAAAGAATTCATAAACGGTTTTATCGGCCCCAGAAAAGCGAAGTTGGCAAAGATAAAATACCCTAATGCACCGGCAAGCATCGCAACAGGCAATGTCCAGTTTTTCAGAAAATTCAACATAGAAATATCCTATTTTTTATTCGGGATGCAAACTTACAAAACATCTCCCACTTCCCCCACTATAATCACAACAAAATCCAAAGCACAACAAAACCCATAGGGTTACGGGTCATAAAGCATAGCTTTGCACCTCCTAACCCTATGGGTTTTCCTATCTATCTCGCCTTACTTGCGGAACGGCGTTTTTACGACCTGAGCTTTCAGATTGCGACCCCGGACCTTGATAAAGATTTCCGTCCCTACTTTCGCAAATTCAGGTTTCACATATCCCATACCGATACCCTTCTTCAAGACAGGCGACATGGTTCCGGATGTTACCACACCGATGATATTGTCTTCGGCATCGGCAATTTCATAGCCGTGACGGGGAATACCTTTGTCGGCCAGTTCGAAAGCACACAACTTGCGGGTAACGCCTTCTTTCTTCTGGCGTTCCAGTTCGGCGCGGTTGGTGAAGTTCTTGCCTTCGGCGAACTTGGTGATCCAACCCAGACCGGCTTCGATCGGCGAAGTGGTGTCGTCGAGGTCATTTCCATACAGGCAGAAGCCCATTTCCAGACGCAACGTGTCACGTGCACCCAAGCCGATCGGCTTGATACCTTCAGGCTTGCCTGCCTCGAAGATGGCATTCCAGATCGTCATGGCATCGTCCAGGTAGAAATACAGTTCGAAACCACCGGCTCCGGTATATCCCGTATTGGAGATGATCACGTTCTTGCAACCGGCAAACTCGCCCGTCACAAACGAATAGTAAGGGATGGAAGACAAGTCGACCGGAGTCAGGCGTTGCAAAACCTCAACGGCTTTAGGGCCCTGGATAGCGAGCTGTGCGGTACGGTCGGAAGAGTTTTCCAGTTCCGCACCTACCGTGTTATGGCTTACGCACCAGTCCCAATCCTTGGCGATGTTGCCCGCATTGACAACCAAAAGGTATTTTTCGGGTTCATAATGATAGACCAGCAGGTCGTCCACGATACCGCCCTTGTCATTCGGGAAGCAAGTATATTGAGCCTTGCCGATCGGCAACACGGAAGCGTCGTTCGAGGTGACGCTCTGGATGAATGCCAGCGCGTTCGGGCCTTTTACCCAGAACTCGCCCATGTGGGAAACGTCGAACACGCCTACGCCGTTCACAACGGTCATGTGTTCATCGATAATACCGGTATATTCGATCGGCATGTTAAAACCTGCAAATTCATGCATTTTGGCACCGAGTGCGATGTGCACGTCGGTAAACGGAGTTGTTTTCATGATTTATGATTTGTGATTTATGATTTATAATTGCCTTTAACTAACAATTCGGTTATTTTAATAATTGTCTCCATACTCTTTTCCAGCGACTTGACCGGAAGGAATTCATACCGTCCGTGGAAGTTCAACCCGCCTGCGAAGATATTCGGGCAAGGCAGTCCCATGAAAGAGAGGCGCGCACCGTCCGTTCCTCCGCGGATCGGCTTCACCAGAGGTGTGACACCGGCTTCCTTCATGGCTTCGAAAGCCAAGTCCACGATGAACTTCTTCGGTTCGACCACTTCACGCATATTGTAATACTGGTCACGCATTTCGAGCGTCGTGCTGCCCGGATGCATTTCGTTCATGCGCTTCACCAATTCGTGCAGCAACTCTTTCTTTTGCTCGAAAGCGGTGCGCACATGGTCGCGTATAATATAGGAAAGGGAAGCCTCTTCGACCGTTCCGCTCATGCCGGTCAGGTGGAAAAACCCTTCATAGCCGGTCGTATGTTCGGGACGCTGTGCGACAGGCAGCCAGGAGGCAAATTCCACTGCCAGCAACGATGCGTTCAGCATCTTGTCTTTGGCATACCCCGGATGCACGTTCAGCCCTTTGAAAAGGACTTTGGCGCCAGCGGCATTGAAGTTCTCGTATTCCAGTTCGCCGATTTGACCGCCGTCAATCGTATAAGCCCATTCGCAACCGAACTTTTCGACATCGAAATGGTCGGCTCCGGCCCCGATCTCTTCATCGGGCGTAAACCCGATACGGATCTTGCCGTGTTCGATTTCAGGATGGTCTTTCAGGTATTTCATGGCGGCGATGATAGCAGCCACGCCTCCCTTATCGTCCGCCCCCAACAGGGTCTTGCCGTTGGTCACGATGATATCCTGTTCCTTATAATCGTTCAGTTCGGGGAACATGAGCGGCGAGAGCACCACGTTTTCTTCGGCACATAACACGATGTCGCCTCCTTTATACGTCACGATACGGGGCGAGACATCCTTGCCCGACATATCGGGGCTTGTGTCCAAATGGGCGATAAAGCCGATCACCGGAACTTCCTTCGCCGTATTGGCAGGCAGGGTAGCCATCAGGTAGCACTTGTCATCGAGGGTGATGTCTTCCAATCCAACCTCTTCCAACTCTTTTACCAATGCTTCGGCAAACACACGCTGTCCCGGCGTACTGGGAGTCACACCCGTGGTTTCGCTCGACTGCGTGTCGAACGTCACGTACTTCAAAAATCTATCTGTTACAGTCATAAGCTTATTATTAATGTTACAAGCCATAAAAGTAATCAAAGTGTCACTAACAACAAAAAAATCATGCGCATTTCTGCACATGATTTTCCTTATTCCATCAGATCATATCTCTTTAGAAACAACTGCTTCCGTCGAAACAATGCGTACAAACTTTACATTTCGGCAATCCGATCGCCTCCACGAGTGTTTCCAGCGTATTGAACTTTAACGAACTCAGGCCGAAACGTTCGGCGATGATATCCACCATCTTCTGATATTCCGGCGAATCGGTCGTCGCATATTTGTCCAGGTTCTTGTTCTCATCTCCTTCCAGTTCTTTGATGATCCGGCGGGTGATCAGTTCGAGGTCGCTCTTCGACGAAGTAAAGCCGAGGAACGGGCAGCCGTAGATAAGGGGCGGGCAAGCAATACGCATGTGCACCTCTTTTGCCCCGTAGTCATACAATATTTTCACGTTGTCGCGGAGCTGTGTCCCGCGTACGATCGAGTCATCACAAAACAGGATACGCTTGCCTTCCAGCATGGCCCGGTTGGGGATCAGCTTCATTTTGGCAACGAGCGAACGCATTTCCTGGTTGGCCGGAGTGAAGCTGCGCGGCCAGGTCGGCGTGTATTTGGCAATAGCCCGATGGTAAGGCGCTCCTTTCCCCTCGGCATAGCCCAAAGCCATACCGACGCCGGAATCAGGAATACCGCAGACGCAATCCACTTCGTACTCATCCTTCTTTCCCATCTTGTAGCCGCTTTGGAAACGGACTTCCTCGACATTCCGGCCTTCATAGCAGGAAACGGGAAAACCATAATATACCCACAGGAAGGAACACACCTGCATCTGTTCGTTCGGCTGGCGCATCTGCTCGATGCTGTCGGCACGCAAGCGGAGGATTTCACCCGGTCCGACAAACCGGTCTATTTCATAATCCAGGTTAGGCAAACTGCTCGATTCGCTGGTAGCGGCAAAAGCCCCCTCTTTCTTACCTATAATAATAGGTGTACGCCCCCACTTGTCGCGGGCCACGATGATGCCGTCTTCCGTCAGCAGCAACATGGAACAGGAACCTTTGATCCGATCGAATACGTTTTCAATTCCTTCGACAAAATCATTTCCCTGCGTGATCAGCAGCGCCACCAGTTCCGTCTGGTTCGTTTTGCCCGAACTCAGTTCGGAAAAGTGCATGTTCGCCTTCAGCAAATCCCGTTCCAACTCATCGATGTTATTGATCTTGGCAACCGTCACGATAGCGAACTTGCCGAGATGGGAGTTGATGACGATCGGCTGCGCATCCGTATCGCTGATGATACCGATTCCGGCATTTCCCACAAACTTATCGAGAGCAGGCTCAAACTTCGTACGAAAATAAGAACTTTCCAGATTGTGAATTGAACGAGTAAAACCGGCTTCCTTATCGTATGTTGCCATACCTCCCCGGCGAGTCCCCAGATGAGAATTATAGTCGGTGCCATAGAATAAATCAGTTGAACAGGCCGACTTAGAAATAGTTCCGAAAAAACCACCCATTGTAAATAGTGTTTTTGATTTTTGAATTTGGTTGCAAAGGTACAAGATTATTTAGAAATCCGAAATATCCCTTCCTTATAAACAAACTCTGCCCTCCAATCTTCCGCTATTGCATACATTTTTTAACATGCCCAAAAACAAAAGGTTTCCAACCACTTACAAACAAATAACGCTCACACCGGCAGAAAACGCTTGCATTGTAAAAAATAATATCTACTTTTGCACCCGGGTAAGTCCTACACGGCATGCTCCCTCGGAATCCCCCAGGGCTTGACCGCAGCAAGGGTACTTGGTTGTAGCGGCGCGATGTAGTAAGCTTACCCACCTGCCTCTTTAGCTCAGTTGGCCAGAGCACGTGATTTGTAATCTCGGGGTCGTTGGTTCGAATCCGACAAGAGGCTCAAGAAAATGGACAATTGGAAATTGAAAATTAGCTGAAAAAGAATAATTATCAATTTTCAATTGTCCATTTTCAATTATAAATATTGTATATTCTCGCAAAAGGATTAATTTTGCTGATGAGAACATTAAAAACAGCATTATCATGGAAGAGAATAAAGGTTTACTGTTGAAGTGCGCGATGTCTTATGGCTTGGCTATGGGTATCTATTGGGTGATTAAATATCTGTTCCTTATTTTCGGGTATTCCATCCCCTCGCTTATCTATATTTATGAAGTTCTGAGCATCGCCGTTCCTTTTATCGCCTACTACCTGACCAAACGTTACCGGCAGGAGATCGGTGGAAGCATCAGTTTCTTCCATGCGTGGCGGTTCGGCATCATGCTGTATTTCTTCGCTGCCCTGATCGTTTCGATCGAGCATTTCATATTCTTCCAGTTTATCGCTCCGCCCGATTTCCTGAGTAACACGATGACGCAGGCTATAGCCGCGCTGAAGAGTGCTAATTTCAACAGCGAAGTGATCGATGCCATCAGCCGGACCAACTTCACACCCATCCACATGGCTATCCAGGGTATTTTCAATAATATATTTTACGGAATCATATTATCCATACCGGTAGCAGCACTGGTTTGCCGCAAACAAACAGCAAGCCCCGTGCCTGAAGAAAAATAAGAAGAAAATAAAAACAAATAATGGACATATCAGTAGTTATACCACTGTACAATGAAGCCGAGTCTCTTCCAGAATTGTTTGCGTGGATAGAGCGGGTAATGAAAGAACATAATTTCAGTTACGAGGTAATCTTTATCAATGACGGGAGCACGGACAACTCCTGGGAAGTGATCGAAGCGCTTAAAAGCAAGAACCCGGAAGTGATACACGCGGTCAAGTTCCGTCGCAATTACGGCAAATCCCCCGGCCTGAACTGCGGTTTCCAGCGGGCCAAGGGAGACGTGATCATCACGATGGACGCCGACCTGCAAGACAGCCCCGACGAGATCCCCGAACTGTACAGGATGATCACCGAAGACGGTTACGACCTTGTGTCCGGTTGGAAGAAAAAGCGTTACGACCCGCTGTCGAAAACCATTCCGACCAAGCTGTTCAACGCTACGGCACGCAAATTCTCCGGCATTACGAACCTGCACGACTTCAACTGCGGGCTGAAAGCCTACAAGAACATCGTTATCAAAAATATAGAAGTCTATAACGATATGCACCGTTACATCCCCTACCTCGCCAAGATCGCCGGATTCAGCAAGATCGGCGAAAAGGTGGTGCAGCACCAGGCACGCAAGTACGGGACGACCAAGTTCGGGCTGAACCGCTTCGTGAACGGCTATCTGGACCTGATCACCCTCTGGTTCACCTCCAAATTCGGCAAGAAGCCGATGCATTTCTTCGGATTATGGGGAAGCGTGATGTTTTTCATCGGTTTCATCGCACTGATCATCGTGCTGAGTGCGAAACTCATTTCCATCTGTACGGGAGATTTGCGGCCGCTGGTCACCAATTCGCCCTACTTCTATGTTTCACTGACAGCCATGATCCTCGGGACGCAGATGTTCCTCGCGGGATTCATCGGAGAACTGATTTCAAGGGACTCGCCTAATCGAAACAAATATAAAATCGAAACGGAATTATGAACATTCTAATATAATATGTCATTTATAGAAATAGTGTTACTGGCTGTGGGATTGTCGATGGACAGTCTCGCAGTTTCTGTCACCGGCGGAGCTCTCATACAAAACTACAGACATCACCACATGCTGAAGATCGGCTGTGTGATGGGGGTTTTCCAGGCAGGAATGACCATAGCGGGTTACCTGGCAGGGATGAGCTTCAAAAAATACATCACGGCGTTCGACCACTGGATCGCTTTCCTGCTGTTGCTTTACCTCGGAGGTAAAATGATATACGAAAGCGCACAGGAACAGGAGGAGGATTGCAAGACAAATCCGTTGTGCTACAAGACACTGTGCGGTCTGGGCATTGCGACAAGCATCGATGCGCTGGCAGTCGGCATATCACTGGCCTGCATCGAATCGGCCATTGCGCTGGAAGCCCTGACAATAGGGATCGTCACATTCCTTCTCTCGGCTTTCGGAGTCTACTTCGGAAACCACTTCGGCCGCAAGATCGATCTCAAACTGGACCTGATAGGCGGATTGATCCTGATCGGCATCGGGACGAAGATTCTGATAGAGCATCTTTATTTTAACGGATAAGTCGCAGGCGACACACATTCCCGGTGGAATTTATTTAGACATTGTAAAAAATACATACCATGAAAAGCCAACAATTACGAAAATTAGCTCCCGAACTGGATTCGCTACGGTTAGGCAGCGGATGGAGCATCGAAGAACTCAGCAAACCGCAGATCATTGTGGAAAGCAGCTACGGACACAGTCATCCGGGCAGCGCACACCTCGACCAACTCGTTGCCGAAGCCGGCAAGGGGGTAAATGACAGAGGTGGACGGGCTGCCAACTATTTCGTCACCGATATCTGCGACGGCGAAGCGCAGGGGCACGACGGCATGAACTTCTCGCTTGTCTCCCGTGACATCATGGCCGCCATGATGGAAATCCATGTGAAAGCGACTCCGTTCGATGCAGGCATCTATATCGCCAGCTGCGATAAATCCGTTCCCGCCCACTTGATGGCAATTGCCCGTCTTGACATGCCTGCCGTTTTCATTCCTGGCGGGATCATGAAAGCGGGTCCGAACTTACTCACTCTTGAACAGATCGGGACCTACAGTGCACAGTACGAACGAAAGGAAATCAGCGAAGAACAGTTTATGGCCTACAAACAGGATGCCTGCCCTGAATGTGGTGCCTGTTCGTTCATGGGAACCGCTTCGACCATGCAGGTCATTGCGGAGGCGCTGGGGATCGCCCTGCCGGGTTCGGCTCTGATCCCGACACAAGTCCAGGATCTGAAGGAGATGGCACGCCAGGCCGGTCACCAGGCTACGGAACTGGCGAAAGAGGAACTTAAGCCATCGGATATAATGACGATCAAGGCTTTTGAAAACGCAATCATGGTACATGCCGCCATAGCTGGTTCCAGCAACAGCCTCCTCCACTTGCCAGCGATCGCCCACGAACTGGGCATCCAGTTGCCACCGGAACTATTCGACGAAATCCACCGCAAGATTCCGTTCTTGCTGAACATACGTCCCAGTGGCTTTTGGCCGGGTGAATATTTCTGGTATGCCGGGGGTGTCCCGGCAATCATGGAAGAAATCCGGGAATTCCTGCACCTCGACGTTTTGACCGTTACAGGCAAGACGTTAGGCGAGAACCTGGACGAACTGAAACAAAACGGTTTTTACGTGCATTGCCGCAAATATCTGCCGACTCTCGGCATGAAAGTGTCCGACATTATCAAACCAGTCGGTAGCCCGATCAAGGCACAAGGAGCCATTGCCATCCTAAAAGGCAACCTCGCTCCGGAAGGGGCTGTTGTCAAACATGCAGCCATCTCCCCCAAACTGATGCAGGCCACACTGAAAGCACGCGTATTCGACTGCGAAGAAAAGGCGCTCCAGGCTGTCCTCACCAAACATATTCATCCGGGCGAGGCCGTGTTCATCCGCTACGAAGGACCGAAGGGCAGCGGTATGCCCGAAATGTTCTATACGACAGAAGCCATAGCTTCCGATCCTGAACTGATTGAGACTATCGCCCTAATTACAGACGGTCGCTTTTCCGGAGCCACACGTGGTCCTGCCATCGGGCACGTTTCACCCGAAGCCTCCGAAGGCGGGCCGATCGCTCTCGTTGAAGACGGTGATTTGATCCGTATCGACATTCCGGCACGCAGGCTTGACATCACCGGTGTAGCCGGTATTCCCAAAAGTCCCGAAGAGATGGAAGATGTACTCTCCAAACGGCGCGGGCGTTGGACAAAGCCAGCTCCCCGCTTTAACACAGGCATTCTTAGTATTTTCACTCGCAATAGCGTTTCGCCAATGAAGGGTGCTTATATGGAGGATACGCGTCATGGCTGATCCCGCAACGCTTTTGTTAGTCACCATCCTGGCAATCGGGTTGTTGCTCATGTTAGTACTATGGGTCAAACTGCATCCGTTCCTTGCCCTTTTGATCACCGCTATGTTTCTGGGGATTGCTTCGGGTATGCCGTTGGAAAAGGTAAGCGCTGCTATCCAGAACGGGTTAGGCGGAACTTTGGGATTTGTCGCGACAGTTGTCGGGATCGGCAGTATTTTCGGCCAGATTCTGGAAACGTCGGGGGGCACAGAGGCTATCGCCAAGACGCTGATCCAGTGGTTCGGGAAGAAAAGGGCGCATTGGAGCTTGTCGATTGCCGGCTTCCTGATCGCGATACCGGTGTTCTTCGATGTCGGTTTCATCATTTTGGTCCCGGTGGTCTACGCCCTGGCGAAAGATACGAAAAAGTCTACTTTATATTATGCCATTCCGTTATTGGCAGGACTGGCCGTGACACATACGTTCATACCGCCTACACTAGGTCCGGTGGCGGTCGCCGACATGTTAGGGGCCGACTTGGGATGGGTGATCCTGGTCGGTGCGATTATCGGGTTGCCTATTACGATCATTGCCGGGCCTTTGTTCGGCACTTATATCGGAAACAGGATACTAGTTTCTCCTCCGCCTCACGTGACCGAGGAACTGGCAAAGGGAGACGAGACAGACGAGGCGCATCCGTTGCCTTCCTTTTGGATAGTATCTTCCATCATCGGTATTCCGTTGCTCCTGATGGTGGTCAAGTCGATGATCGAGTTATTTATCAAATTAGGGTATATGCATGAGGGAACGTTCTATGAAGTTGCGTCTTTCCTCGGCCATCCGTTTACAGCCCTGATCATTGCGACACTGATCGCCGCCTGGCTGTTAGGCACACGACGGGGATACACACGCAAGGAACTGCTCGACATCAGCACGAAAGCTCTGGCTCCGGCGGGTATGATCATCCTGATTATCGGATCGGGTGGTGCATTTAAGCAGATGTTGATCGACAGTGGTGTAAGCGACGTGCTGGCTCAACTGATCTCGAAAACACAGTTCCCTCCGATCATCCTCGCCTTCATCATTGCTGCGGCAGTCCGTATCATCCTGGGATCCGCCACAGTCTCGATGATCACGGCGGCAGGGATTGTCGGGCCTATACTGGATGCCTACGCCCTGTCAGATATGCATTGTGCACTGATTGTCATATCTATCGCCTCCGGAGCCACCATCCTCTCCCACATAAACGACAGCGGTTTCTGGCTGGTAGGCAAATATCTGGGACTAACGGAAATCCAAACACTAAAATCATGGACAGTCATGGAGACGATCATTGCGCTCGGCGGGTTTGCATTCGCGTTGCTGTTCAGTTTCTTTGTATAGATAGAAGAGTCTTATAGGATAAAGTCTTCCTTGTCTGCCTGCCCCTACCAATACTGGACATTGTATGAATAATGTCCAAGTCTGGATATAGCCTAACAAAAATCAAAGAATGAAGTAAAGATGATAAAATAAACTATCAACAATAAAAATACCGCAATTAATCTTTTCTATTTTGCCTGATTCTTGACAAAATGGTATCTTTGTTCGAAATTACAAATTTATCTCCAACATGGTTTGGTAATATTGGATTTTTAGTTCATACGTACAAATGACATAACATGATACAAGAATTCGTAAACAAATACTTTTTCAACTTGCTAATATTCACACTTATCTTCGGAATCATACTATATGATCTCATAGGGTTCGATTACACAGATGAGTTATGCGCATTAGCTCTATTCATTTTATTCATTTTTTGGATGTTCCGTACTCCAGATTGGAGGATAAACAAAGCTTTCTTAATAACGATATGTATATTTATATTCTACTTATGCTATTCTTTTGCCATTAATAGCAATTCGAAAACTGCTATTTTAGCTGACTTTACAGTCCAGATCAAACCTTATCTGGCCTTTTTCTGTGTCTATTCAATGGCTCCAAACTTTTCTCGGATACAAAAAGATTTACTGAAAAAGATATCATTGATCTTATGGTTCTGCCTTTTACCTATAGGCTTATTAGGATTAATCAATATGCAATACTTGATAGATATCATGGGAGTCCCTGCCTATTTTGCTGCAGCAGTCATAGCGGTCTCTTTGACCTATCTATTTTGTAGCGATTTTACAACAAAAGACAAATGTATTTTTTTGATTCTTCTATCATTAGGGCTCATTTCAGGACGTTCCAAATTTTATGGTTTTTTTGTTTTGGCTATCGTTATCATAGTATACTTCTCTAATGTAAACCATATCAAACTGAATTTTAAAAATATCATAATTCTCTTCTTTACATTTGGAATCATGCTTTTTGTGGCACGAAATAAAATCGAACTTTATTTTATGCAAGGAATTGTAGGAGACTTAGATAAAAATGAAATAGCAAGATATGTATTATATGCAACATCTATAGATATATTCAAGGACTATGTTCCATTCGGAAGCGGATTTGCCAGCTTTGGTACATTTTATTCAGGAGAATATTATTCTAATATATATGCCAAATATGGTATCGACAATGTATGGGGAATGACAAAAAACGCTCATAGTTTTATTGCAGATACTTTCTATCCTTCACTTGCACAGTTTGGGATAGTCGGCTTATATTTCTATAGCGCATTTTGGATTCATATATTAAAAAAATCATTTAAATCACAATCGGCTAAACAGCTGATCTTAACTTTATTGATAGTTTCTTTCATGGGAATCGAAGGAATTGCTGATTCTACATTTACTACACACCGTGGTTTTTTTATATTAATGTTTTTAGGTCTTGTTTTATCTGAAACAAAAATATCTAACAATAAAGAGTTGAAAAATGAAAGTCTTACAAATTGATAAATATTTTTATTTTAAAGGCGGCGCAGAGACTGTCTTTTTTAACACTATTGACCTTTTAGAAAGAAAAGGGCATAAGGTTATCCCGTTTAGTTTAAAAAGCGATAAGAATTTATTTTCGGAATATGAAAAATATTTTGTTGATTATCCCGAATTGTCTGAATCTAATTTTTTTACCAAAATCAAAAATATTCCGAATTTCATTTATAATAAACAAGCGGCATCCCAATTAGAGGAACTACTATCCAAAGAGAGGCCGGATATAGCACACATACATTTAATGTTTAATAGTATGTCTGTTTCAATTCTTCCAGTTCTTAAACGCTACAATATTCCTATTGTGATGACAGTACATGACTATAGATTAGTCTGCCCTGCATATACTTTTAAAGATGGAAAAGGTAACTTTTGTGAGAAATGCCGTACAGGTTCATATTATAATTGCATAATACATAAATGTTCCAACAACAATATTGCAAATAGTATTTTACTAAGTATGGATAGTTATTTCAGATCAATGTTTTATCAGCCAATAAAACTCGTTGACAAATTTATTTTTGTCAGCAAATTTTCACAAAACAAACACATAGACATTGATCCTTTATATAAGCAAAAATCAACATATATATACAACTTCACTCCCATGAAACGCGAGAGCAAGAAAGAAAGAGGAAATTATTTCATCTATTTTGGCCGACTTTCACAAGAAAAAGGAATTGAAACGTTAGTCAAAGCTGTGAAAAAATCACCTTTTATTAGATTAAAAGTATTAGGAACAGGACCTCTATTAGAATCGTTAAAGAGAGAAGCAACAGATAATATCGAATTTTTGGGTTTTAAACAAGGAGAAGAATTAAGAGACTATATCAAAAATGCAATGTATGTTGTGGTTCCATCCGAGTGCTATGAGAACAATCCCATGGCTATTGTCGAATCTACAACTATAGGAACACCTATAATAGGAAGTAATATCGGTGGTATCCCTGAATTAATAGATAACACACGAAGCGGATTTCTATTCAATACTGGTTCTGTAGATAGTCTGCAAAAAGTATTATACGATGCACAATCTGTTTCAGATGAAAAATATAAGGAAATAGTAGAGTCAGCTTTTAATTTTGCCTCTAATAACTTTTCAGAAGATGCACATTATGAAAAACTAATGTCTGTATATAATTCTATCATCTAAATTTTCTATGAAAATATATGTATTCGGAACAAGAGGATTCCCCGGCATCCAAGGAGGTGTTGAAAAACATTGTGAATATTTATACACAGAATTATCCGATCAATATAATATAACGGTCTTCAGAAGAAAATCATATCTTCCAGATACCTGCTTGGATAATTTTGACAAGATTCATTTTATTGATTTACCTTCCACTAAGGTAAAAGGGGTTGAAACTTTTATTCATTCTTTATTGTGTGCACTATATTGCCTCATTAAAAGGCCGGATATTGTACATATACATAACATCGGACCTGGTATGTTCACCCCCCTATTGAGACTATTTGGCCTAAAAGTAGTTCTCACATATCACAGCCCAAATTACGAACACAAAAAGTGGAACTACATGGCAAAACAAATATTAAAACTCAGCGAATGGCTGGCTACCCACTTTGCTTCTGCCATCATATTTGTCAATAAAAAACAAATGATGCGCTTCAATCACACAATACAACAAAAATCATCCTACATCCCGAATGGAGTACACATAAAGCCTATTTTGTCTGATTCAGAATATATAGAACAACTGGGACTCATCCCCCAAGAATATATTCTTTGCGTTGGCAGGATCACTCAAGAAAAGGGGTTTGATTATCTGATCGATGCTTTCATAGAAGCACAAATACCCAACCTTAAACTTGTCATTGCCGGAGGAATCGATCATAAATCAGATTATGCAGAACGATTACTACAAAAAGCAAGGCAATACCAAATCATCATGCCCGGATATACCGACGGTAAGAATTTACAGCAATTATATTCACACGCCCGATTATTTGTATTGCCATCCTATAACGAAGGTTTTCCATTAGTCCTTCTTGAAGCAATGAGTTATAGGTTGCCATTGTTAGCCAGCAATATAGAAGCAAATCTTTTGCTAAAACTAAATGAAAATGATTATTTCAAAGTTGGTAATGTTTTAGATTTAGCCCAATGTATTCAAGAAAAAACATGCTGTAGCTTCAAACAGGAACAATATCAATTAAAGGAATATACATGGAAAAATATTGGTCTGCAAGTTAAACAGATATATCGCTCACTTAAATGATATATTGTCTGAAACTTCTTTTTCTTGTCTTCTATTTTCATTAGGAGAGAGATTTCTAAAAAACATGATTTAACAAAAACCCACAAATCATCAATAAGACTTAACATGTACTAATTTCAAGCTACCCAATCCCCATTGCTCCTTTTCCGAGATGCTGTATAAAACAAGCGCCTCATCGGCTGATAAAAATTCTATCGCTGGATAGCAGGCAAAATAGCCATTCAGTTTTTCCAATAAAGCTTTATGGCCCCATGTCACCCCCTCATCAGTCGACGTAGCTATGCAAAGAGGCATCCGCTCACTTTTGCTCTTATTCCATACGACAACCAAAGCTTTTGTATAAGGATTCCTTTCTATCAAAGCAGGAGCCAATGGGGATTCCAAAGAACTTTGAGAGAGTTTACCCCATGAATACCCTCTATTTTCCGAATAAGAATAATATTGATATCCACTGTTTGTCCTTATATACATGAGGATTTTGCCATCAGACAGTTCCACTATTCCAGGTTCTTGCAATACCAAAGATCGATTCGGTGAAACGAATGATTTCCCTTTATACCATGTCTTCCCGCCATCATCCGAATAACAGCAAAAAATTATGCCGCTTTCCGAAAACGTTTCATTTTTATCAACGATATGTTGGGAAACAGGTATGACTATCCGGCCTGTAGACAACTGAATGGCACGAGAGTTATTCATGATATAATAGCCGCTTCCGGGCGAAATGCAAGCCGTAGGTTCCGACCAACTATCTCCATTATCAGCAGAAAACCGGACAACAGGGTAACAGTCTCTATTACTATTTTTGACTAAATAGAATAATGCCAAACCTCCCTCTTTCAATTGCAATAAAGAGGCAGACATCACGTTTAACCGACCTTTTTGATCAATAAACTCCATTTCATCGGACCACGTTTGTCCCTTATCCGTTGAAATACGCTTCACTAGCACGGCATAATTATGGTCTTCATATCCTCCCACAAATTTTGTATAGACCAACAGCAGCCCTCCATCGGCCAGCAACAAAATATCCCCCTCGCTCCTTCGTGGTATATCCAAGGACGATTCGACAAACAATGTACTCGATTTAAATGCATAAGGAAGAATCTCTTCTTCCACCACGTCAGAAGAACAGCGGGAGAACAGTAACAGCAAAAATACACCTATTCCATAATAATAACCAACCCTTCCCATCTTTACAGAATATTTTGTCGTTATGGAATCAAATATAAAAGAACCACATCACAAAAAAAACATTTCTTACCCCTTTAACTTTTTTTTCAACCAAACAACCGGATACAAAATTCGCACGACATGCCATCCACCCAAGATATTAAAGCCACAGGATATGATGTATTCTTTCACTTCCCTACCAGGCTGTAAATGAGAGACACCGGATTCATGAATTAAAGCACATAAGCTTTTCTGTTCTTCTTTCTCCTTCAACTCAGCTATACGCAATAAAGCAAAAACCATCAGATTTGTCACCGTATCTTTTATCACATACTTAAAACCATTACCAAGAGAAGAATCATTTACGTATTTCAAAATAGAAGTAGAAGCTCCTATTATATCCGTTACTTTCTTTTTATCAATTGTATAAATTGTCGAAGTTACTCTTTGGCGATAGGCATAAATACAAGAATCTATATATATAACCTTATTAGCATGATAAGCAACCTTTAGGGCATATTCCACATCTTCAAAAAAGACTCCTTCTTTATATAGGATAGAATACTTTAGCAAAAAAATTCTCTTTAATAAAGACAAGCAGAAAAATTCGCCTTGATAAAGATGTTCATATAAAAATTTTCCGTCTACCAACCAATCACTATATCGTTTTCTCTTATCCCGATTCGTTTTTTTATCCAATTCATTTCCTTTTTCGTCAACAAACTTATAGTCGAACCTCAAAACATCCAGATCATGTTCCACAGCCTTTGACAAAAGAGAAGCCAATGAATCCAGGCAAAGAAAATCATCGGAATCCATAAAAAAGACATATTTGCCACTTGCCACAGCCAAACCGTTATTTCTGGCCGCCGATTGCCCTTTATTTTCCTGGGATATTATAGTCAAATTCGGATATATCTCCCCATA
Source organism: Parabacteroides hominis (assembly GCF_014287585.1). Classification (GTDB taxonomy): domain Bacteria; phylum Bacteroidota; class Bacteroidia; order Bacteroidales; family Tannerellaceae; genus Parabacteroides; species Parabacteroides hominis. Next base: position 129,635 of record NZ_JACOOJ010000001.1, read on the forward strand.
TTCCCTAAGAATATCGATACTGCTATCCGTTGAACCGTCATTCACGGCAATGACTTCAAATGTTTCCAAAGACAATGATTGCTTGTATATGCTAAGCAAGCAATCTTCTAAATATTTTTGGACATTATAGACAGGTATTATTATCGATAGTTCCTTCATAGCATTACTTCTTTAACAACTCATCCAACAAGATATCCTTATTCCTTTTCATCTCCGTATTCTTGGATGTCAAATAAGAATATATATACTCATTCCGTTCTTCATGACTCAATTTTCGAGGATTAAAATCAGTCATATCAATATGATCAATATCAAATATCGGTATTTTTAATGATATGGACAACTTCTTTTGAGTTGATGACAAATCACGATTTTTACAATATTCCTTATTCGCGATCAAAGCCATTGGTTTGTCATATAAAATGCAATAAGAAACAGAGTTACTTGTATGCAACAATACCATATTGGCATCCTTTACTAAAGAATCCGTTTCACCTTGAACAATCTTCCTATCTCCAAACTCTGATCCTACATATTTAGCCTTAGGATGAGCAGCAATTACCACCGGTATACCATATTTATCCTCAACCTTGTCAAAAAAAGTCCTTAAACTTTCCTGATAAGATAAAGGAGAAACTGCTTTCATCCCCATCATATAAAGCAAATCAGGATGCAAAGGATAATAGATATCCAAAAAAACCGCATATCCCCCCTTTATGGACAATTGATTTTCAAAATATTTTTCATAATCAGGATGATTGATAGGAATCCTACCCGGAAATAAAATTGATGAAGAGAAAACGATATCAAAGTCCTTCACCTTATTTATTGTTTTATAGATGTTCAAGGCATATTCCTCTAATCTATTTGATAGCATCTTTACAATCCTCTCCAACTGTACATTCTTCAACTTCTGCCATAAAGAAATGTTCAATACCGTATTCCCATACATATCAATTCTCACCGTGAAACAATGATGATCCGACAACAATTTATAAAACCTCCTCGACTGCCAATTTTTACGAACCTCTATTATAAACACTATATTGCCAATATCGGCAGACACTAATTGCTGTCGGACCTGCCACAATTGAGAAAATTTTCTTATATAAGGGGCTTCTACTTCTTTGATCAACCGCATACCAGGAAATATGTACTGAGAAATATCCCAATATTCAAACTCAACGCCGGCTTGAATAAAATCTTCTATATAGAATATAGATTTAGTCCTTTTAGTTAATGGCTCATGGCCAATCATCACTATTTTTTTCATGCCAACCTATATTAATTTATAAACCCGACGACTATACAAAAAAACTCCCAATACAATCATCATGTTTATAATCATCGTTACATAAGCCGTGTACATCACCGAATACCGTGTTAACAACACGGATAGCAACACATGAAAAAGAGACATTGAAAATGTTATATACATTAGTTTTTTTGTTCTCTTATAATAAAACAGATAATTCACAAACAAATAATATACACATTGGAAAAAAGCACCCATGCACAACGGGAACAAATAGGGTACTGCATCTGCATATTTAGGGACAAATATCGGTATAAAGATAGAAGTTCCGACATAAACACATAATGTAATGATTGCAAAAAACAAAGTCATGACTTTAGTTTGCTTCAATAAGCGGCTGGATGTATCTGCCTCTATATTTGCAAGGTTCTTATATATATACACCGAATTTGTTGCATTAAAAGCCAAGCCTATAATCTGAATAATATTAGCAAAATTGTAGGCAAAGCTATATATTCCGACTTGGGTTGCCATATAAAAGTAATTAATCACATACCGATCCAAGCCTTGACGAATCCAGGCAGAAGCGCTATGAGGAATCAAGGGGATACCAAAAGCCAAAGCAGACTTTACGGTTTCTTTATTTGGTATCAGTCTTTGGAGATAGCCTCTTCTTATCAGAAAGTAGATACTGACAAAAAAGAACAGCATACTAACGGCAACCTGTGCATACACTCGTCCCAACCACCCCCAATGGAAACCAATAACCAGAATTAAAGTCAAGATAAAGTTTGCAAGAACCGTTGCGACACTATATATTCCATAGGAAAGAGGGTTTTCTTCCAAACGCCAAATATCCAGATTAACAGTGGAAAAGACTTGCATATAGCAAACCAACAGCCCCAACCATTGATACTCAGCAGACAATCCGATTATTCGTTCAAAAAAAGCGGAAAAGAACAAGAGCAGTAATGAAAAAATAAGAAATGAAGCGGAAGACAAGCATAAAACCGTACTTAACATCCGCCGAAGTTGCGTTTTCTCCGCAGAAAAAAAATCGACAGCAATAATACCTGTTGCATTCAGTGAAATAAAAATAGACAGCAATGTCACAAACGTATTAAACAAATTCAGCTCACCATATTCAGAAGGAGGGATAAAACTGGCTAATACCAATAACAGCAAGAAGCCAATACCGCTATTCAGAAAAGAGAAGAAAGCAAATAGCGTTCCATTCCTGAACAACGTATTAGTACGTATCTTATTTATCAAAGCAAAAGACATGCTACTTTCTTTTATTCATTACAGCTTCCAAATACATCCAATCAGTAAGGGTATCTAAATCGACTGACATATCCAGCGGCATAACATACTTGCGTATTTTCTTAAAACTATCAAAATACCCCTTACGCAATGATTCTACGTTAAATACATAAATAGCCCCGTTAAACATCCAGACAGGAGGAGTATCCTGGCGTCTCCTAAAAGCGCCATCGCCCTTTGAGATACGAAGATATCCATCCCTGTTTTCCTCGAATAAATTATAATATGGATTCTGAGGAGATTCGCATACGGAAACAACTGCATCAACAGATTTATCGTATAATCCGATCGCTTCCGTTACCTGCCGAGCTGTCCGCAACGGAGAAGTCGGTTGCAAAAGGACTACCGCATCATAGCTAACCCCTAAGTTCTCGTAAAAATCGATTGCATGCAAAATAACCTCGTATGTACCGGCTGAATCTGTCGCAAGAAAATCAGGCCTTTTAAACGGTACTGTCAGACCATAAGATGTAACAACCTGCATAATTTCATCATCATCGGTCGATACACAAATATTACTGTCGTCCGTCAATTGACGAGCCACATCAATCGAATAGGCAATTAAAGGCTTCCCTGATAACTGCTTTATGTTCTTATGAGGAATACCTTTACTTCCCCCTCTCGCCGGTATCAAATATAACAATCTCATTATTCAATTATAAATGGTTAACTAATTCCTGAGCTTTATCGAAATCTTCAAACTTACCGATATCCAGCCAATATCCGGTAATAGGATAACGTATAACTTTATAACCCTTTGAAATTAACAAATTAAGAAAATCCGTTGCATCAAAAAAGGTATTTGAAGGAATAAGTTTCAATAAATCTTTCTTTATCAAATATATACCTGCATTAGCATAATAATTGAACGTCGGTTTCTCTTTTATGCCTTTAATTTCCCGTCCTTCCAAATCAAATATCCCATACGGCACTGAGACAGAGTAAGGAACTGCAGCCACAGACATATCGGCCTGATGTTCCGAAAAATGAGAGAAGAAATCTTCATAATTTATATTTGTAAATAAATCCGAATTCATCACTAATACCGTATCATGATGAAAATGTTCCACAAATCTGATCGACCCTATCGTTCCTAAATACTGTGGTTCACGAACACAACATATATTAGAATCCACACGGGATTCGGCAATATATGATTCAATCTGTTCCTTTAAATAATTTACAGTTATTGAAATATGATCAACGCCGTATTCGATTAAACGATCTATATTATAATCTATAATCGGTTTATTGCCAACCTTCAACAGAGGCTTAGGAACTGTTTCCGTCAACGGGCGTAAACGCAATCCTTTTCCTCCCGCCATTAAAACCGCATCTACCGGTAAAATAGACTTCTGTTTCTGAAGGTTATATATTTTAATTATACGCCTATCACAATCCAAATAGGGCAATAAAACTATCTTCTTTGATTTTAGCGTTTTTATTTCATCAATTGAAATATTGCCATATTGTAAATAATGAAAATTTCGATTCATAGCCATAGAAACAGGGGCATCCAATTTCACCCCATTAATCAGGCACCGACGAATATCTCCATCTGTCAACGAACCAACCATTCTTCCCTGGCCATCTACAACAAACAGAGTCAAGATATCATTAGATAGTTGATTCAATGAAACTAAAGCCTCCCCGATATTTAGACTCTCATCTATAATATATTTTGAGTTTGCATCCATATTACAAATTATAAAATGATTTTTGAATCAGGTCTTCCAATGGATAAGTTTTCAACTGGGAAACAATCATGTCTGTAGTTCCCTCCTTTTCATACGGATTACTCCGCAATTTTGAAGCTGATTGAATTGCTTCAGAGAAAATTAATCTAAAACCCTGTTCTATTTCTTCCGTCGACGTTCCGCAATGCACCACGCTTTTTGCAGCAAGACGTCCCTTTTGACGGTCTCCAATATCCAGAGTTGGTATTCCGAAACTCGGAACTTCCAAGATACCGCTTGATGAATTTCCTATCGCAGCCGAGACATATTTCAATGCGGAAAGATAACGGAGCTTGCCTAAAGATTTAAAAGCGATTGCCCGGTCTTCATTCTTTGCGACAAAATCTTTTATACAGTCTATTATGACACGCCCGTCCGTATCTGAATTCGGGAGTGTAAAAAGGATCCGATATTCCGGATGTTTAGCTAAGACTTCCAACAAATTGTCACATTGTTCCCGTGCCGTACACGTTTCCAAAGTTACAGGATGGAACGTGACAAGCAAAGACTTGTCGCCTAATTTAAAATCCAAACTATTCTCCAATTCCTCTTTCGATAGGAAAGAACCTCTTTTTATATTTTCAACTCCAATAGCCCCTACATTAAACACCCGATCCGGGCTTTCTCCCAACTGGATCACCCTTTTCCGATATTCTTCCGTCGAGGTGAAATGCAAATGGCTCATCTTGGTAATCGCATGGCGGATCGCATCGTCATAGGCACCTTCCGTTATCTCTCCTCCATGTAAATGAGCTACAGGAATCTTAAAAAACAAGGCAGTGGAAACGGCTGCCAGAATTTCATATCGGTCACCTAAAACAACAATCAAGTCAGGACGCAAGTCTTCATAGGCATCAGCAAAACCAATCATGCCTAATCCTACGGATTTAGCCGTAGCATTTGATGTATCCGACGAAAGCAACATCTCAACCCTCTTATCAATAACAAAACCATCTTTCTCGATTTCTTTATACGTCAAGCCAAACTCAGGAGAAAGGTGCATATTGGTTGCTATGATCTGTAGTTTTAAATCCTCTGATTCATCTATTTGCTTCATAAGGCCACTCAGTAAGCCATATTCAGCACGACTGCCGGTTATAACGCATATCTTTCTCATAATTCAATCAGATCATCCGGTTCATATAATCTTGTTGCTGTTTTCCCTACCACATCCAACCATTTCATGGGAGAAATGCCGTTTCCCGGACGTTTTACAGTCAGATTCTGTTCTGTAAAAACCTCACCTTTCTCTATTTTGGATGCCGCAACAATGCTTTTCCGGGCAACTTCTATATTTTTAGCTTCCGAAGGGCTTATCCTTTTTTCAGCATCTCCTAAAGCTTTTTCTATATTCCGAATCGATAAAACCATTCTCTTCAGTTCATCCGGCTCCAAAGAGGCTTTATGATCCGGCCCCTCCAAATTCCGATCCAAAGTAAAATGCTTTTCTATAACAGAAGCCCCCAATGCAACAGCTGCGACAGGGACCTCTATACCTCTTGTATGATCGGAATATCCGACTTTGACATGAAATCTCTCGGCTATAGACTGCATAGCCCGCAAATTCACATCTTCCATTGGGGTCGGATATTCGGTATTACAATGTAGTATTATTATATCATTACGCCGGACACCATTTTCCACCAGGACAGCCAACGCTTCTTCTATTTCCCGGTATCCACTCATTCCTGAAGACAGGATTACAGGTTCTCCCTTTTGGGCGATCTTCCTTAAATAAGGATAATTAGTAATTTCTCCCGAAGGGATTTTCCACAATCCCAAATGAAGTTCTGCAAGGAAATCGATACTATCCAAATCAAAAGCAGTAGAGAAAAACTTTACTCCTTTCTTTTTACAATAGTCTATCAATATCAAATGCTGTTCCCAAGTAAGTTCCAAATGCTTCAGCATTTGGTATTGGGAATCATTACCATCATGCAGGTTTCTTTGTTGATACTCTGCTTTGACAGCATTTTTTGATACCAGCAACTCTGCTTTAAATGTTTGAAACTTAACATAATCAACTCCTGCCTCTGCTGCCACATCAATCAACTGTTTCGCCATTTCAAGCGAGCCGTTATGATTTACACCTGCCTCTGCTATAACAAGAGTATGTTTCATATCTTACAATTTTATCTTTAATAAAGCCGGATTTCCGGAATAAATGCCTTTTTTCACTATATTTTTACGCACAACACTGCCGGCCGCAATAACACAAGATTCCATAATACCAACACCGTTCACCATCACAGACTGACTTCCTAAGAAGACTCCCTGGCCAACTGTACAATTACCATTCACCATTGCTCCGGTGGAAATATGGCAAAAGTCACCAATAACCGCATCATGCTCTATATTGGCAAATGTATTAATTATGCAACCCTTCCCGATATGGGCGTCTGCATTAACCATTGCATGGTGTAACACCACACTTCCTTCGCCAATGGACGCATGACGGGAAACACGGGCTGTAGAAGCCACAACCGTAGCCAAACAACCACCAACCGATAGAATACGTTCGTGCAACCGGATTCGCAGACTTGCATCCTTTATATGTCCTACCGTCACAAGGAACAAGGCCTTATCGACATATTTAACCAGATCTTCATCCGTCCCGACAACCGGATATCCCAAAACAGAACTACCGACATATTCCGGCATATCAAGTATGCCGAGTATCGTATAACCAGCACTCTCAGCAGCATCTATCACCGATTTGCAATGTCCGCCGCCACCGACCAAGACTATATTACCGGGATCGCTCATAACCTAACGCTACTTGGAATATTTACAACACGTTCCTCAAACCAATACGTATTCGTCAGATCGTCTGTCTGGCAACCTGCAAACATGGGTTGCTTATTCATCAATCCCCAAATCGGTCGTGTCATAACTCCATGATCATTTGTATAGGTCAGAAATTCGTCACGCGCCGACTTATCAGGCAATAAAACCGCATTCAACCAATAATTGGAACGACAATCTTCCGGTTCGGAAAAAAACTCAATTGGTGTATCCTTGAAAAAGAACTTATATTTTTCAGCTGTTTCACGCTTATTCTCTATAAAACGATCCAGATTCTCCATCTGTGCACAACCTAACGCCGCATTAATATTAGGCATACGATAATTATAACCGATATGGTCATGCATAAACTCCCAACGATGAGGCACCTTTGCTTGCGTCGTTAAATGTTTTGCATAAGCGCCCAATTCGGCATCCTGGAACAACAACATACCACCTCCCCCGGTCGTAATCGTTTTATTGCCATTAAAACTTAGCGCACTAATCTTAGCCAAAGTACCAGTATGCCTACCCTTATACAAACTGCCGATACTTTCAGCAGCATCCTCTATTAACTCGATATGATACTGTTCACATATTTGTACAAGTTCCGCCAATCTGGCAGGATGCCCGAACGTGTGCATCGGAACACAAGCTTTCACTCTCCGCCCTGTCTCTTTATTATAGCAAACGCCATCCTTTATTTCAGCAAATGTAGAAAGCCATTTTCTTAAACTGTCGGGAGACAAGCCCATCGTTTCCCGATCTACATCTATAAAAACGGGATAAGCACCTATATAACTAATTGCATTTGCAGTAGCTATAAATGTCAAAGCCTGAGATATAACTTCATCTTCACGCTCTACCCCCGCCAATAGCAAAGCCATATGAAGAGCATTTGTCCCATTTACACAGACAACAGCCTTTGCCGCCCCTGTATAATCGGCAACCATCTCCTCAAACCGATCTACAAACTTACCGACACTCGAAACAAATGTTGTATCGATGCACTCATTCAGATATTTCTTTTCATTGCCGATAAAACAAGGAGCATGAAGGGGTACAAAGTCATCCGAATGATATAGTCCATGTATAAAATCAACAACAGGCTTATACATTATATATATCTGCTTTATATTTCTTCAAATTATCTTTATCCAAAAACCAAGCTATAGTTTCTTTTAAACCTTCTTCCAATGAATAAGATGGTTCATAACCGGTTAATGATTTTATCTTTGTGTTATCTCCCCATAAACGAAAAACTTCTGAATTCTTGGGGCGAATACGAACATGATCCTCGATAAAACTAACATCTGAATTCATCAATTTTGCAATCAATTGTAAAGTATCACGCATTGAAATTTCAGAATTACTACACACATTAACTTCTTGTCCGATCGCAGCATCACACTTAGACAGTTCAATGAAACCTTTACATGTATCTTTTACGAAGTTAAAATCACGAGTCGGAGTCAAATCCCCCAATTTTATTTCTTTTTTCCCATTTGCTATTTGCGTTATAATGGTAGGAATAATAGCTCGAGCAGACTGACGAGGACCGTATGCATTAAAAGGCCTTACCAGCACAACAGGCAAACTGAAAGTATTATAGAAACTCATTGCTATAGCATCTGCAGCAATTTTTGTTGCCGAATAAGGAGATTGCGGTTGCTTTGGATGATTCTCATCAATCGGGACATAACGAGCAGTACCATAAATTTCGGAAGTAGACGTAACAAGAACTCTCTTTACTCCATTTTCCTTCGCTGCTTGACAAATATTCAATGTACCTTTTATATTGGTATCAACATAACTGTCTGGTGCTACATAGGAATAAGGTATGGCAATCAAAGCTGCCAAATGAAAGATTATCTCAACATCCTTTGTTATATGCTTGCAAAAATATGGATCACGCACATCACCTGTAACAACCTCCAAATTAGGATGTTTAATATCATTCAACCATCCCCAATCATTGAAAGAATTATAATACGAAAGAGCTTTAACATCATAACCTTTCTCCAATAACATTTCTGTCAAATGAGATCCGATAAAACCATCTGCACCTGTAACTAATACCTTTTGCATATCTTACTTTGTTTCTTTATATTCTTTTCTTAACGCACTAAATTGTTCCCGACCAAATAAAAATGCAACCGGAATAATCAAAGTAAAAAGCAACATTCCTATTGCCGCATAAAGTTTCCTAGGACCGATAGGAGATTGTTTCACATATGCCTTTTCCACAAATCTCGCCCGATCTTTAGACTCTCCTATAGATAAAGCTATATCTTCTCTTTTTTGTAAAAGAATTAAATAAACAGCTTGATAAATTTCTTGTTGACGCTTATAATCAATATATTCTCTTTCTAAAGATGGAACTGTTCCCATTTTATCCATTATCAGTTTTTCTTTTGCCTTTAAATCGTTCAAAGTAAACTGTATTGCTTTTTGAGAATTTTCGATAGCAAGAAAAACGCTTCCTCTAAGCTGGTCTACCTGCTTATTTATCTGTTCAATAAGAGGATTATTTCCTTTCGTTGTTTGCAATAATTTAGCTCGCTCCAATAAGGCTTCATTATATGTAGTTATAGGACCGGCCTTATCTCCCTCTCCTGTAGAAAGCAAGGAGGGTATCAAATTATACATGTTTTGAGGTTCTTTAATATATACATTCAACATTTCAACTATTCGATCTTGAGCCTCTAATTCAATAATCTTACTTTGTAGTTCTTTCAATTGCTCTACATAAAATTGAACATCAGCCTCAATATCAGTCATTCTATTTTTCAATTTATAACGTTCTATAGAGACCTCTGTTTCGCTCAAATCAGTCATTACATGTTGAATGCGTTCTTCCAAAAAAGCCAATGACTTCATTCCTTCGGCTCGCTTAATCGAATCCTCCTGGTGGTTATAAATATCAACTAAAGTATTTAACATATTAAGTCCTCTGCGCCTTTCATAATCTACATATGAAATTTCAATAACATTTGCATTCTTGGAATATTCGTCAAATGTAAAATCCTGATATATATTTTCTGCGACCCAACCTGCAGGAGAAATATCCAAAGTCAATGACAAAGGTTTAATCGCCTCATCTCTATAAGCTAAAATAAAATCACCTTCTTTTAATTTTATTTCTGCAGGCAAAGATGCAAATTCAAATACTTTTTTTTCTTTTAAAGCTTCTGTCTTAACTTTGATCTTACCATCTTTCTTTATATCAACATCAAAGGTCACTGTACAATCCAAATTGCATTCCGTAGTAGAATCCGCATACAATATCAGAGGAATATCCTCATACATCTTATACTTAAAGGCATATGGCTTATAATAAGAAATATTCAAACCCAATTTTAATACCATATCTTTCAATATCGAGTTTGAGGTGAGCTTAGCCATTTCATCGTCCAAATTTATACTTCCTCCGCCAATTCCACCTAAACCAAAGGACTTCATTAATCCAGAAGCATCCCCGACATTAAAGCCATTACTCGAATTACTCTTATCCTCTATCAATTGTATCTTTGCCGCTATTTCATAAGTACGAGGTGTAAATATCAAATACAACAATGCTGGTATCAAAGATATAATAGCAGCAAGAACAAATAATTTCCAATGGCGAATATAATATATTATTATTTTCTTCAGACTAATCGTCTCATTATCGTGCTGAATTGTATTCATACCTTATATTAATTTCTATTAAGATTCACAATTGTAATTACCATACTTGTGATAATTGATACAGAACTAATTATTGAAGTCAACAATGACATCGTAAACTGCCGATCTGAACTCGTACGAGCACGTTGCTTATTCTTGATTGGTTCTACATAAACAATATCATTTTGTTTCAGATAGAATCCCGGAGATGCAAATATTGCAGGATCTGTTATATCCACCCGATATGTTTCTTTTACGCCATTATTATCCCGTATTACTAATATATTTTTTCTATTCGCTGTCAAAGGTAAATCTCCAGCCATGCCAATAGCATCCAAAACTGATATTCTATCATTCTTAATAGTGAAAGATCCGGGACGAGAAATTTCTCCCATCATTGTAATCTTAAAATTCAAAAGTTGAACATTTACTAACGGGTTTTCTACATACTTAGATATCATTTTTTCCATTTTGGCTGCAACTTCTTGCCTGGTTAAACCCGCAACATGAATTTCACCAAGAACCGGGAAATTTATATTCCCTTTGGGATCTACCAAGTAGGTATATAAACTTTGAGAGGCTGCAAGAGGTTGTTCGCCTTGTGCCGAATAGGCATATACAGGCGGATTAAAGGGGGTTACAGCAGCAGGGTCCCATGCAGTAACATTGATAGATAACAAATCATCACTTGTTATTTTGGTAGTATATGTTTGACTCATCTTTGCCAATTGCTCTGGTGTCAAATCATCTATACCCTGAAAATAAATCACATCTTTTGGCGCCGAACACGCACACATCAATCCACAAAAAAGGGCAAACAAATAATATTTCAATCTCATGCTTTTAATAAGTATTTCAAAAATTAGAACTGCAAAGATACAACTTTCAGAGGAACCATCCATCTAAAAACTCCTTATAAAAACTATTACAACTATAACGATGCAAATTTGGGTATATTGCTGCTTGAGAAATAAAAAATATAGGATATTAGGCTATTTTCCCGTACTTTTGCCTTAAAATAAATAGGAAGATGGTAGAAATAGGAAAATATAATACACTAAGGATCGTAAAAGATCTGGACTTTGGGGTTTATCTGGATGGTGGAGACGGAGTGGAAATTCTTTTGCCGGCCCGTTATGTGCCCAAGAATGTAAAACCGGGAGATGAAGTCGAGGTTTTTATTTATCATGACAATGAAGGGAGATTGATCGCAACGACGGCCAAACCTCTTGCGCAAGCAGGAGAATTTCAGTTTATGGAAGTGAAATCAGTTAATAATACTGGCGCTTTCCTCGAATGGGGATTAATGAAAGATTTATTAGTCCCTTTTAAAGAACAAAAAATGCCTATGCGGGAAGGGAAATGGTATCTTGTATATGTGCATGTAGATCATGTTACCGGACGTATAGTTGCCTCTGCAAGAATCGAAAAATACCTGGACAATGTAATACCGAATTATTCCTTTAATCAGGAAGTCGATTTGCTGGTCGCAGAAGATACTGAATTAGGGTATAAAGTAATTATCAACAATGCTCATTGGGGATTGGTCTATCACAATGAGGTTTTTCAACGTCTGGAAAAAGGGGAACATCTAAAAGGGTACATCAAAGAAGTCAGGGAAGACGAAAAGATAGATGTCAGCCTCACTCCTTTAGGCTATCAAAAGGTCGAAGGTATTGCCAAGACAATTCTGGATTCACTCAAAGCCCAAGGAGGATACGTTGCCGTTCATGATAAAAGTGAACCGGAACTTATTTATTCTCTATTCCGCTGTAGCAAGAAAGCATTCAAACAGGCAATCGGGACCCTTTACAAACAAAAGATAATCGATATCGAAACTGAAGGAATCCGATTAATCAATAAAGACAAATAACAAATACTGTTATCGTTTTAGCCAAATCAGCAGACTTAAAATGAGTATGCGACCACCCCGTCGCCGGAATCTGAAGCGTAATCCGGAAGAATATCTTTTTGTCACAAAAACAGTCGTCCCAACTTGGGAATACAGCTTTTTGTAACAAAAGTAGCCGTCCCAACTTGGGAATACAGCTTTTTGTAACAAAAGTAGCCGTCCCAACTTGGGAGGACTACTTTTTGTCACAGAAGTGGTCGTCCCAACTTGGGACGAGTACTTTTTGTCACAGAAGTGGTCGTCCCAGCTTGGGACGGGCACTTTTTTTCTGAAAGTGGTCGTCCCAAGTTGGGACGGCTGTTTTTCGAGCCGAAAACTGCCATCCCGAACCGGGATCGGCCTACGCGCATAGCAGAGCATCGCAACGGCTTACGACCGGCTCACCTGCAAACCTTTATCCGACAAGCTCATTTCAACAAAACGGGCATTGCCATTCTGCGGGTCGGCCGTGAGAAGGCGGCGGATCTGCAAAGAGGCTTCCGGGTCTTTGGCTACGATATAAAGGTAACCGCCTCCGCCGGCGCCGGGAAGTTTATAGCCCAGCGTGTAATCTTTGATGCGAGAGATAAGCCGTTCCACAGCAGGCGGATTTGTCCCGGCATCAAGTGCCTTGTTTTGTTCCCAACTTTTGCCGACCAACCGGCCATAAGAGGCGAAATCACCCCGAAGGATAGCCTCGTACATATCCAATGCATGCGCTTTCATTTCAGAGAGCAGACGAAGATGGGTACTGCTGTTCAAGAACATCCCGCGTACGATTTCAGCAAGGATATCCTTCGCCGTACGGGTAATCCCCGTGTAGTAAAGCAGGTGGCAAGCGCGATATTCGGGTTCGGTAAAAAGATATTCCGGCAGCCAGCGCACCGACGGGTTCTGGTGGAAGCCTTCGCCCGTCTGCAACAGTTTCAATCCATGCAACACGCCTCCGTACTGGTCTTGCCAGCCACCTCCGGTCGTGAGCAGTTGTTCGAGTATCAGAGTCCGGTTGCCAATCTCGTTCTTATCCCACGCCAAGCCGCAAAAATCCGACAATGCGCCCAATACCGTAGCCGCGAGGATCGAACTGGTTCCCAGACCGGAACCGGCAGGAATAGCAGCCAGCAACGTCACTTCCAACCCGCAGCCGAATGCTTTCAGTTGTTCTTCCAACGAAGCATAACGGCCTGCTGAAAATTCAGGCGCAAACCCGGCCAGAGCCAGTGCCGCCTTGGGGATAGAGAAAGGAGATCCGACTTTGTTAAAGTTACGCAGTTCGTCCCAAGTCGAGATGCTCTCCATCGCCCCGATATCGATGGAACGAAGAATGACACGATACTCGCGGGCCGGCTTCACGTAGACCTGCAAGGGAGGTTGGCCGTTCAATTCGATCGCCACGTTCACGACATTGCCACCGGCATACATGCAGTAAGGAGGCGTATCCGTCCACCCTCCTGCCAAATCGATACGCACGGGGCTGCGCCCCCAGACAATCTGGTCGCGATAGACATTGAGGCGGGGCGACTGCTTCTCATCGGCAATCGTACTGATCAGTCCCTCGCGCAACAGGGAGAATGCCTGCTGTTGCTCCACCATGCCCCGGTCATCTCCCGAAAGTTGCAGGACACGGGCGCGAAACATATGGTCATGCACGCGCTTCATCAGCGGGGCTTCTGCCGGCAAAGCCTCAGGCAGCGCGATCCCTCCGGTAACAAATTCGGAAGCGGCATCCGCCAGATCCAACTGATAGAAAATACTTTTATCATGATTGGCCGCAAGCATCGGCCAGTTTTTCTTCCTGAACGCTTCGCGCTGGGCAAACAGACGACGGAGATCCGCACAGTCGGAAAGCCTGTTTGCGGACATCTTTCCAGCCGCTTCCCACACCCTGCGCCCTTCATCCAGATGGGGTTCGGAGACCATCCAGCGCAGCACAATACCTAACTCATCCATACTCCGGCAGACAGGGAACAAGGCCGCATTCTGTATGTCGGCACACTCCGGCAGGCAAACACCCCGTTCCGCAGCCCATTCCACAACGGGACGCCCCATGAAGAGCGTCGACTCATCCATCGTATTTCCTTTGAAAGGATCATTGAAACCGTACGGGCGTGCCACCCAGCCTTCGTCACCGGTAGGCACGACATCAATGCATACACCGGAAGGAATGTGCAACTCCCAATCGTTCACCGGAACCCCCGTAATTACATGCCGATCGGCAAGTATCCACCGTTTCCCCACAAAACTGTTTTCGATCCACAGCTCGGAATTGCCGGAAGTCAGCGGACAACAAACTTCGGCGTTCTGGACAAACATGGCAGGATGTGGTTTCACCTTGCGCTGCATGATCGCCCGCTGGTCACGTACAAGGTTCTGCACCGACAGCGTCGAGGAGATCAGTTCGCGGCTCGTACCATAATGATAAAACTCACCTCCCGGCAACGGCAGGATAGCAACGGTTAACGCATTCAACTCTTCGTCGGCTATACGAGGATGAGCTCCAAGAGCAAGACCGAACTCGGAATACAGGTCGTATTCCTTCATCTGTTTTCCGTCCGGGTCGTAGGAATGTTTCATCAGCAGTTCCACCGCCCGGTCACTGAGCAGCCAGACTCCTATATCCATCAGGAAAAGGTGCGTGCCCGCCAGTCGTCCCAACTCATCGAGAGTGGGTTTCTGAAGCATGAAATCGAGCTGGTCGGGAGACTTACGGTCCGACACGAACACTCCGTGGCGAGTGGCAAGTGCGGGATCTACCCACAAGCCGTAACAAACAACATCGGCCTCAGGAATCTCCTGCAACGGCTCGCTGTTGCGCAAGTAAACGTCACCACTGGCAATCAGCGTATGCAGCGAATCCGGCGCTTTGCGCATGATCTCCTCATACAGCGGAAGCTGGAGCGAAAGGAGGTTTTGAGATAATTTCTGTCCCCTCGCCCACCTGAACACCGGGATGGGCGTCAATATCTTACCCGAAGGTGCGTACCCAGGTAAACGCCGGCTCTGCCCTCCGGCATGCAGTAATATCCGTTTTTCACACGCCAGCCATTCTCCGGTCGTCAACGTCCCGGCAGCATCGTCATCGCGGCGGCAAGCCTCAAGCAACCAAGTCGTTCCTCCGCCTGATCCCAGACGGGCGCCTACAGGGTCGGACGTACAAAACCAGTCTGCCGGATCGGCATTCGCTATCTCATGGAAACTGCCAACCAGGTTAGGCGGCAGCGACAATAATTTCTTCATATCTCACAATTCTTTCCGGCAAATGTACTCCTTTCCCCTTTCACTGCGTAAAATTTAATTTAATTTTCACTTTCAGAGGCTGTTTCGTTTAAATTATTATATCCACCTTTGTAGAGGGAATGCTCTCTTATAATCATACGACAATAAAAAAAGTTGGTAAATACTAATCCCGCCTTTTCATTTCTATTTCTGAAGTATCTTTAGTTATTCACTTAATATTCAGATGGTATGATATACGGTTATGTAAGAGTCAGTACGGATAAACAGAGTACTGAGAATCAACGTTTCGAGATTGAAAACTATTCAAAAGCGAAAGGTTTCCGTATCGAACGTTGGGTAGACGAAACAATCAGCGGAACAACAAATGTATCGGATCGCCAGCTCGGCAGACTATTAAAACAAATCCGTAAAGGTGACACACTTGTAACAACAGAACTATCAAGGCTTGGACGTAATTTGATGCAGGTCATGAGTTTCCTTCACCAGTGCATGGAACGGGACATCATCGTCCTTACAGTCAAAGAACGCTATGAATTAGGGAATAATATCAATAGTAAAATCCTGGCCTTCGCCTTTAGCCTGAGTGCAGAAATCGAACGTAACCTGATTTCGCAACGCACTCGCGAGGCACTTGCGCGTAAAAAAGCGGAAGGCACGAAACTCGGTCGTCCGAAAGGCAAAAAGACCATGCAGGTCAGGTTATCCGGAAAAGAAAATATCATCCGGAAAATGATCAATGAGAAATGTTCCATGAATGAAATCGCCGAGAAATTCGGAGTAAACCGCCAAACTCTCCGCGATTTCCTCCGGGATACATTTCCGGACTGGAGGAAATATAGATATATTAAGTAATCGGACCTTCAGGGCTTTAATTGTCTGAATGTTAATCTATGTAACCTTAATAAATTGTTTTTGAGGTAATTTATTATCAGTCAATACGGCATGTCCGACGGGGCGAGATGAACCGCATACTAAACAATCCAATACTCCTGCACACTGTGCCACCAGTGTGCGGCAGGTTTTGTGTGCTTTATTCTTTCCTCCGGTAAAACGGATATTCCCTTTTCCACACAGCTATGAACCACACGTCTCCCTTCCGGCTCCCCTCCGTTTCAAAATCTTTATTGAATATTATACTACAAATTAACTTATTAGAAATAATTGTTTTATCTTTGGCAGATACGTCGAATCTTATAAACATAAACAGTATGGAAAAGACACTTGTTATCCTGAAACCCTGTACCATTCAGCGAGGACTGATTGGGGAAATAATCTCCCGCTTCGAGAGAAAGGGCTTGCAACTGGCAGGCATGAAAATGATCTGGCTGACAGATAAGATCCTCAGTGAACATTATGCACACCTGAAAGAAAAACCATTCTTCCAACGCATCAAAGACGCCATGTCGGTATGTCCCGTCATCGTATGCTGCTGGGAAGGGGTGGACGCCATACACGTCGTTCGCCAGTTGGCAGGTGCCACCAATGGAAGGAACGCACAGCCGGGAACGATCCGCGGCGACTTCAGCATGAGCGTACAGGAAAACATCGTGCATGCTTCCGATTCGCCCGAAACGGCAGCCATCGAATTGAAACGTTTTTTCAATGACGACGAATTGTTCGACTACAAAATGAATAACTTGTTGGCTATCTATGCCAACGACGAGTTTTAAAACGTAAAAGAGCCGGAATGTATGGGAAATCCCTATACCTCCGGCTCTGATATTTTAGAACCTTTGCCCTATCCCTCCCGAACCGGACAAAACAACCTAATTACTAATCTAAAAATCTAATACCATGAAAAAACACACTACGCTTATATAACCGGAGCGCCCGCCAAAAGGTTCACGGCGATTCCAATAATTGACAAAGAAATCCGTTCCGGTTGTTTAATTCCCGAATTGCCGTTATATTTGTACCTTGTTTAGAACAAGAATACAGACATTATAAAACGTATAAATATGCATAACTGGTTTGAATGCAAAGTCTCCTACGAAAAAGTCTTGGAGAATGGAATGCAAAAGAAAGTGACGGAACCTTATCTGGTAGACGCCTTGTCGTTCACGGAAGCGGAAGCCCGCATTATCGAAGAAATACGTCCCTTCATCTCCGGGGAGTTTACAGTGACAGACATCAAACGCGCCCGCTTGTCAGAGTTGTTCTTCAACGAAAACGGCGACCGTTTCTATAAGATCAAAGTTTACTTCATCACCCTCGACGAAAAGAGCGGAGCCGAAAAGAAAACTGCCGCACAAATGCTGGCACAGGCGTCTAACCTGAAAGATGCCATCGCCGTATTGGAAGACGGCATGAAGGGTACGCTTGCCGACTATACCATCGCATCCGTCGCAGAGACCCAGCTAATGGATGTCTTCCCCTTTGACGCCAACAGTGTCCCTGCGGAAAAGAAATCCGAGGAAGAACTGATTGCCGAACAGAAAAAACTGGCGGAAACAAGAGAAGCATGAGCATCACCGAGAATATAACAAGACTGAAAGCATCGCTGCCGGCAGGTGTCACGCTGGTGGCGGTCTCCAAGTTCCATCCCGCCGAGGCTTTGCAGGAAGCCTACAACGCCGGACAACGTGTATTCGGTGAAAGCAGGGCCCAAGAACTGACAGCTAAACAAAAAGTCTTGCCCGGTGACATCGAATGGCATTTTATCGGTCCATTGCAAAGCAACAAGGTGAAAGATATCGCCCCGTTCATCCACACGATACACAGCATTGACTCACTGAAACTTTTGCAGGAGGTCAACAAGCAAGCGGCCAAACATGACCGTATCGTCCGTGTCCTGATAGAGATACATGTCGCACAGGAAGAAGCCAAGCATGGTTTCAGCCCCGACGAATGCCGTGAACTGCTGCACAGTTTGTCGACCGATGCCCTTCCCAACATCCGGATATGCGGACTGATGGGGATGGCGACAAACACTGACGACACTGCGCAGATCCAAGATGAGTTCCATAAGATCCATGAACTTTTCACTGAACTGAAAAACTCGGTATTCAAGAGTGACGAATATTTTTGCGAATTATCGATGGGAATGAGCCATGACTACCCGATCGCCATCAGCGAAGGCAGTACGATGATACGCATAGGAACCAGCATTTTCGGAGAACGGGAATATTGAGTTTTAACCATTTTAAAGAGCAAGAATGGATAAGGTAGAAAATAATTCTCTATTTTTGTAATCGTTGAACATAATTGAATCTGACATGATTGACATTAAAACACAATATGCGGGCCTGACACTTCGTAACCCGCTTATCGTCGGAAGTTCCGGTTTGACAAACAACGCGGAACGAAATAAGGAATTTGAAAAAGCCGGTGCCGGTGCGATCGTGCTGAAATCACTCTTCGAAGAGCAGATTGAAATGCAAAGCGACGTACTGATGCAGGATTCGGACTATCCCGAAGCCGCCGATTACATACGTGGCTATGTAAAAGCAAACCAGATAAACGGCTATCTGGAACTGATCCAGAAGACGAAAGAACTATGCACCATCCCGGTTATCGCAAGTATCAACTGCTATAAATCGGATGCGTGGATAGAATTTGCCCGCCAGATCGAATTGGCAGGAGCAGATGCCTTGGAACTGAACGTGTTCTTCCTGGAAACAGACCTCACATACAGCAGCGAAAACATGCGCGACTTGTATGTCAGTATTATCCGTAAAGTGAAAGAAACGGTTTCGATCCCTGTCATGATCAAAATGAGCAAAATGGTCGGTAACATTCCGGCTGTCGCCCATACGCTGACTGTAAACGGAGCGGACGGAATCGTCCTCTTCAACCGTTTTTACCAACCGGATATCGACATCAACAATATGCAAATCGTCTCAGGCAACGTCTTCAGTAACCATTCCGACTTGAGTGACACGCTTCGCTGGACAGCAATCGTTTCAGGCAAGATACCCGGAATCAGTATCGCTTCCTCTACCGGAGTGCACGATTGGGAAGATGTTATCAAATGTTTGCTCGCGGGAGCCGATGCCGTACAAATGTGTAGTGCCGTCTATACACACGGGGCAGAAATTATCACGCAGGTGCTTACCTGTATCGAAGAATGGATGCACCAGGCACATTACCAGTCGCTTGACCAGTTCAAAGGCAAACTGAACTATGCCAACATCCCCAATCCGGCGATGTATGAACGCTCGCAGTTCATGAAGTACTTCTCCAACAGAGATTAAACAAACCATACTCCGTCGTCCGACGAAAATTATTTTAAAAGGATGCATGCTATTTTCTGAAAGCATGCATCCTTTTACTTTAAAGCATGCACCCTCTTCATCGAAAATATTTTCCACTAAACACTATTTGCATTGAAAATAATATATATCTTTGTACCCATCAACAACATAGAAGAATATGGAATCAATTTGTGCAATCAAAGATATATATAAAACTTTATATCAGTTCGAGAAAGCCTTTACGGAAGTACACGATATTACGATCAACGAGGCCATGCTGCTCTGCTGCCTGAAAGACGGAGAAACAAAATCCGCAGGTATGATCTGCGAATATATAGGTCTGTCCAACTCACGTGTTTCAAAAGTGATCACAACCGTAGAGAATAAAGGCTATATCCGCCGCAACATCAACAAAAACGATAAACGGCAGATGTTTTTCTCCCTCACTCCTGGCGGAAAAGAGAAAATACAGCAGATGATGAATGCAGAACTACGTTTCGACGGATTGTTCGAGAAACTGAAAACTTGTATGGAAAAAGGTTGAACCCCTTTTTTACTCTAATATTTTCTATTAGCAAATATGTATAATACAAATAAAAATTTCACAACATGAACTACCTGATTATCGGAGGAGTAGCCGGAGGAGCTACCGTTGCAGCACGTCTGCGCAGAATGGATGAAAAAGCCAATATCGTCCTGTTCGAACGAGGGAAATATGTATCGTATGCAAACTGTGGCCTACCTTATTATATAGGTGGCACGATCAACAACCGGGAAAAGCTGTTCGTACAGACAGTGAAAGGTTTCACAGAACGCTTCCGGATCGACATCCGCACAGAACAGGAGGTAACCGCCATCCGTCCGGATAAAAAAGAGGTGGAAGTCAAGAACCTATCCACAGGCGAGACATACGCCGAAACATACGACAAACTGGTTCTTTCGCCGGGAGCCGAACCGCTCCGGCCGGGTATCGAAGGGATCGGAAGCAAAAAGATATTCACGCTCCGCAACGTGCCGGACACCGATACGATCAAGAATTATGTCAATACGGAGAATCCGAAACACGCTATCGTTGTGGGCGGCGGCTTTATCGGACTGGAAATGGCGGAAAACCTGCATGACCTGGGCATCCAGGTCGACGTGGTGGAAATGGCAAACCAAGTGATGGCACCGTTGGACTTTTCGATGGCGGCAATCGTACACCAGCAACTGACCGATAAGGGAGTCGGGTTACACTTGGAAGACGGCGTCAGCCGTTTTGAAGAAAAAGACGGTGGTGTGACCGTACACCTTCGCAGCGGCAAACAGATCGCTACCGACATGGTGTTGCTGAGCATCGGGGTACGCCCGGAAACCAAACTGGCAAAAGAAGCAGGGCTCGCCATCGGAGAGCGGGGCGGTATTGCGGTAAACGATTATATGCAAACTTCCGATGCAAATATATATGCTCTCGGTGATGCCGTCGAAGTACGCCATCTCGTAACCGGGCAACCGGCCCTCATCCCGCTGGCAGGACCGGCAAACAAGCAGGGGCGTATCGTGGCGGACAATATCGTATTCGGCAACAAAGAGAAATATCCGGGATCAATAGGAACTTCCATCGCCAAAGTATTCGACCTGACGGTTGCCGCAGCCGGAGCTAATGCGAAGTTGTTGAAGCGGAATAATATCGCATATATATCATCCTATACTCACGGGGTGTCGCATGCCGGATATTATCCGGATGCCGTTCCATTGTCTATCAAGATATTGTTCGCTCCGGAAAGCGGCAAGCTGTTAGGTGCCCAGGTTGTCGGCTTCGACGGAGTAGACAAACGCATCGAGATGCTGGAACAAGTGATACAGCGAGGCGGGACAGTCTACGACCTGGCGGAATTGGAACAGGCCTATGCTCCTCCCTATTCGTCAGCCAAAGATCCGGTGAATATGGCAGGATTCGTTGCAGAAAATATATTGAGCGAAAAATCCCGGATCATCCAGTGGCGCGAACTTGCTGAACTTCCAGCCGACACGATTCGAATCGATGTCCGTACACGCGACGAATATAAATTAGGTACGATCCCCGGATTTATAAACATACCGGTAGACGAATTACGCGAACATTTAGGCGAACTATCGAAGGAGAAACCGATCGTCGTAACGTGTGCAGTCGGACTGCGTGGCTACTTAGCCTATCGCATCCTGGTGCAGAATGGTTTCAAGAACGTGCGCAACCTGTCCGGAGGATACAAGACGTGGAGCGTGGCGACAGCACCGGTAAAAGAGGTCGTTCCCTGCAAGCCCGAATCACCGGGAAGCACAAGCTGCGGATGCCCCGCTACCCAGGTCGCCCCGTTGAAAGTGGATGCCTGCGGACTGATGTGCCCCGGACCTGTGATGCAACTGAAAAAGAACTACGAGACATTGAAGGCAGGCGAACAACTTCAGATAACAGCCACCGACCAGGCTTTCGGCAAGGATGTCGCTTCCTGGTGTAAGATGACGGGCGCAGAGTTGGTTGCGTTGGAAAACAAAAACGGGGTGGTTGCCGCCACCATCCGCAAGCAGGAGAAAACAGCTCCCTGCGAGATTTCGCGGAACAATGCCGACAACAAGACACTGATCGTCTTCAGTGATGACCTGGACAAGGCACTGGCCTCCTTTGTCATTGCCAATGGAGCGGCTTCGACCGGCAAGAAAGTGACCATGTTCTTTACTTTTTGGGGACTGAATGTGATCAAAAAACAGCACAAGCCGGCTGTCTCCAAAGATATTTTCGGCAAGATGTTCGGCTGGATGCTTCCGGCACACAGCGGAAAACTCAAGCTGTCTAAAATGAATATGGGAGGCGCCGGTAGCTGGATGATGCGCCTTATCATGAAGAAAAAGCGGATCGACAGCCTGGAAAGCCTGATCCGACAAGCCGTAGACAACGGCGTGGAAATGATCGCCTGCACCATGAGCATGGATGTGATGGGCGTGCAAAAAGAAGAACTGATGGACAACGTTACGCTGGGCGGTGTGGCTTCTTACCTCGAACGGGCAGAGGAGGCGAATGTGAACCTGTTCATCTGATATACTTTCTTGCTAAATTTCCCAATCAAAGGGGTTGCCAAAACAGACAATAACTCTTATTGGGGCATTTTTCTATTTGGGATGAAATCGCGGATCATTCGTGTTTGACGTTTCTCTCTTTCAGGTCGGGATTAACAAGCAGCCGGTAAAACGAGGACGGCAGGAAATGGAAAAACAAAGTTTCTTTGTTACCGGAAAGCAGAAAATCCTGACATTGTGGAAAAACTAAACTCCCGGAGAATCGTCTGTAGCAAACGAAAGTCGACGCAGGCCTGAATATTCCAAAAGAGATTTGCCCCTTTGCCGGCATGACGACCGTCTTCATCGCGGCGACGACCGTCTTCGTTGCCATGACGACCGTCTTCGTAGTGCATGGCCCCGGCAACCCACGGCGATAGCGACCGTCTTCATGGTGAAAAACCGCGCACCTCATGGAAGAAAGCCCTTTTCCCCCTATGGAGAACCGGAATTTGCAGTTATTTGCAAAGAATGTGTTTTGTTGTTAATGAAACAATATTATACAATAACCCCCTGCCCTGATAAGGGTAGAAGAGGGATTTGTTTTTAAGAATAACTGAACCTATATTTTAGGCACGGATTTCACGGATTACACGGCAAGAAGTTTTTTCAAAACATATTTAAACCGTGAAATCCGTGTAATCCGTGCCTAAAATTGGTTCAAATCTGCCAAGATATGAGTCTAATAGACTCAAACCTCGTATGTGAAGTTGTTCCTATAGATGCCTGTCGCTTCCCGAAAAGACAAGCATCGGTTGCCGGATAGATGCCTACCTTTTTCCTGCTACCCTATAGGCTTTTCCCGGACAGGCTAAAGGCTGTATTTTTTAGCCTATAACCTATATTTTATGGGACAGGAGCCAATCCAAGCCCTTATATGACAAAACTAAAAAACAGGGTTCACGGCGGTAAAAGACTAATGGCCAGTAATTTGTTGTGAAGGCTGTGAAACCGGATTACGATCAGCCAATCCTATCGGTCAATCCCGCCTTTTTTTATCTTGCATTCACAGGGTTCACAGCAACATGCTGATCTATAGAGTCCCCCGAACAGTGTGAACCCTAATTAAATAAAATAACCAGGGGGTATTTAGAGGATAATCTAAGAAGATTTGAACCAATAGAGACGAGGTATTGGTTTATATTTGCCAAGACACAAATCTTCCAATACAGTTTCAGTAAAAATATCAACTATCTGTTTATGCACTTTATTGCGAGTAAAAAACTGTCCCCTATTTCTGTTCAATCAGAATCAAGACCACTAAAAAAAGACCATTCAATCGATATAAAATCGTATATTTGCACACTCTAATGTTTCAATATGAAAAACAATCTTTTATTCATACTACTATTTGTCGTATTCTTCTCTTGCCGGAACAATCAAACAACTCACCATCTGCTTGACCAGGCAGAATCTTTTGTCGAAACGCAACCTGACAGTGCGCAAGTTCTTTTAGACAGCATACAAACGCCCGATAAGTTAAATGACAAACTTTTTGCCCGTTGGTGTTTTTTACAGAGTAAAACCGCAGACAAATTACATAAAGATATGCCTTATGTAGAACAACTCTCACGCGCCTTGCAATGGTACACCAAGCATGGGACTACAAAACAACAGGCTTGGACCGGTTTATATTTAGGCCGTTCCTATGCAGAAGACAAACTTTTCATACCGGCGACCAACGCTTATTCGGAAGCATTGGAAATAGCATTGAACGGACATATATATAATGTAGCGGGATATATTTGTAGCTACATGGGAGATTTATACACCTATACAGGGCAAAGAAGCGAAGAAAGACGAAAGTTTGAAGAAGCCGCTGACTATTTCAAAAAGGCCGGGAATATCAGAAGTTATGCATTTGCGTTACGTGACATCTGCATAACTTATTATCTTGATAATTCTTCCTCTACTGCATTAAATTACATATTAAAAGCGGATTCTATTATCTCAGAAGTCGGTAGTATAGCAGAAAAAGCAGAAATAGCCAATAATTTAGGAAATATATATGAAATATTAGGAGAGAAAGAGAAAGCAAAGCAATATTTTCTAAAATCAATGGTATCGGATAGAACTAATATTGCGCCTCACTATTTAGCATTAAGTTCTTTATATTATTATAATGACATGTTAGACTCTGCACGGTACTATCTAAAAAAAGCGGATTGTCCGACTTCCAATCAAGATACGCCTATTGATCGTTTATATATGGGATATTTAATTGAGAAAGATGCAAAAGATACAAATAAGGCATTGAATTATTTAGAACAATATATTGAAGCAAAAGATTCTTTATATAATAAAGAGATGCAAGTAGACATCATTGATGCAGAAAAACGGCACAATTTAACTGTTTTACTCAAGCAATACAAAGACCTCGAAATTACTGAATACTTCTATATTATCCTGCTTTGCATCTCTGCTATAATAATTCTAACTATTTACCTGCTCTATCAAGCAAAAAATAATTATCAACGGAAAGCTTTAGAGCAAAAGGAGATCAAGCTAAATGAGTTGGAATTAGAAATACAACAAAAAAGCTCAAGTCTCGAAGGTACAAAAGATCTTCAAATAGAAGCAAAAAAAACGAAAGAAGAGTTGTGTACCTTAAGACGCAATACATTTCAAGCCGCATCAATCACGAAGCGAATAAAAAAACTTTGCAAGAATGTGACTCCCGATAAAGAGCAAAAACTAACAGACAAAGATTGGAACAGCCTAATTGCCCTTATCCAAATGCTTTATCCTAACGTTGCGACCTTCATAAAAGAAAACCCATACAATCTGACAGATACAGAAAAAAAGATATGTTACCTCAGCTTCTTGCAACTCGATGTAAAAGCAGAAGCAATCCTGTTAAACATAACCCCCAATTCTGTCAGTAAATACAGGCAAAGAGCCCGCCAAAGGCTCAATTTGACCAATCAAGACACAACTATTTATGACCACCTTATAACTTATTGATTTTAAACAAGCTAATGCTCAACATTGTCTTGATAAAATATATCAATGTCCATCCTTTATCCACATAACACATTGTGTTTCAACCATAAATATCATACAATAAAATATTCTCTGTCCATGCCTATTTCGATCAATCCCTTTGCCAAGAAGACATAGCCCTCTACTTTTGCATCATTCATTTTTTAAAGAACAAATCATGGTAAAAAACAAATTATGGTGTATAGGATTAGCACTGGCATTTACATTGCCCAGCTTTGCTAAAAAAAAGTACCACTATCAGGACAATGGGGAAAAAGTTTCAGATCTAACCTTCCTCAATATCCCATCCAAGCCTGGATAGAAGACAACAATAAAGATTTATTGTTAGAGTTTTCATCCAATTTAGGGTCAATAGAGGTCATCGTTACAAATTTTACAGGAAACGTGATACATAAACAGTCTATTGATACAAAAGCTACATCTTTTACTACTATTTCTTTGAATAAAGATGTACGAGAAGATGATATAATATATATAACAGATGGGAATAATATTATTTATGGTAATCTTTTTAATAACTAATTTAATAAACAAAATCATGAAAAGTAAAAACATTATCTTATTGTTTTGTACAAGTACATTAGCATTAGCATCATGTGAACAAACAGAGGTAATAGAAGGAACATCTGCTAACATTGGCATATCACCCTCTATTTCATTAGATGTACCCTATCATGTAGAAAATGATGGTGCATTAAACTTCAGATCCGCAAAAGATTATTTTGAGATATCTGATTCTTTGTCAAAATTATCAGAGAAAGAGTTTAGAAACTGGGAAACATCAAACCATTTCGAATCGTACCGAACTTTTACAGATAACATCATTGAAGCTATTTATACTGCAATAGACAATGCACCATCAAAAGTCACTGAACTATTAAATCAAAATAAACAATTTGTATATATGACTGAAGATAGCCTTATATATTCCACTATCCAATCAAGGGCCTATCAAAACATCATCAATAAAAATGGAATTTTTTATATAAATGGTATCAAGAATATTGTCGATAGTAAATACATAACTTTAGCAACGACTGATAATTCAAAATCAATCCAGAGAATAGCTTATTTAAATCCGATTTCATCAAAAGAAAGAAGTGAACAAATCAACTTTGATCTGTTCAGCTACACAAAAAGTGACAATACGAAGCGAGCTTATGCCGAATGTTATTTGATCAAGAATACAGCATTTGAAGACAGTCATGGTTCTAATCAAATAATGGTACAATTCCAAATAAAAGTCGATGGCAAAAAGAAACGTCCTACCGGATGGAAACATTATTCAACAGATTATACTGTATCACAAATAAAATGTATATTTAATGGGATACCAACCGAAGTATATCCTAACGGATACGTAAAATCTTATGGTACAATAAACCTTGATGTTCCTGCTAAAGTCGTATTAGGAGAAGGTAAAATGGGATTTTATACTAAAAACTTAATGAATTTTTCTGTCCGTAATATGTCAGATCCTTTAAAAGCACCGGATTGTATACATTTCAAAGCAGAAACAAGAGGAACCAGTCCTGAAGGTGTCGGCTACAATTATTATAAAGGAAAATATATTATACCGCAAAATTGTATTAAGGGAGTTTCAAGCATTTGTCCTTTTCATCAAAATGTTTATAGCAAATAATCTTTAATGTGTAGTCACACACGGGGTATATGAGAGACTTACTTTTTTTGTAGAAAGTATCAATCAAACTATCCCGTGTTTTTCAAATAAACTTTATGCTTTTTAGCCCGATAGAGGATTATTTAAAATTCGTGTCTTCATTGTATAAAACAATAATATTTTAAATTATGAAAGTAACAAAATTATTGATCGTTGCATTACTAAGCCTCTGCTTCTTTCCGGCAAAGGCGCAATGGCGTTTGGGAGTAGAAGCAGGTATTGACCTGTCAAGTGTTAACGTTAAAACCAATCATACGCAGATTGGATCACAGGGAGGATTGACGGTCGATTATGCTTTCAAGAACTGTATCAATCTGTCTACCGGAGTATTTCATACAATGAAAGGAGCAAACACAATTTGTGCAGACGATCTCGGATATGAAATACTTGTCAGATTAGGCTATTTAGAAGTGCCGGTAATGGTCGGCTATCGAATACCGGTAGCATCTAATATTCATCTCACACCTTCCATTGGGACTTATTTTGCATGGGGGGTTAACGGATACGGGGAGTTTGAAAAGAGTGCTATAAGCAATACCCCCAATGAATCCATGAATCAAACAGAATGGTCGAATCCCTTTCAATCTCATTATTATAATACAGCTGAATCAGAAAGAAAGCTCGCTTATGCATTTAACCGTTTCGACACTGGACTACGCTTCGGGCTAAATGCCGAAATAGGACGTGTCAGTATGTCGTTTAATTATGATTTAGGCTTAAAGGACATGTGGAAAGGATTCATGGATGCAGGACTTTATCATCAGTTAAGAAACCGTAATGCGACACTGGCTATCGGTTATAAATTTCAGTTATGAGAACACAATTAAAAGTCCGGTAGCATATTAAAGAAGACAGACCGGATTTTGCAGACAAGAACTACCCACCGGAAATCAAAACAGTTTCTAAATATAATTTGTATCTTTGACCCCTGTCAATTCAGAACTTATATACAAATGAAACAATACAATTTTGACGAGATCATCGAGCGCCGGGGTACGAACTGCGTCAAGTTCGACAACCTGAAAGAACGTTTCGGCAATGAGAACCTTGTGCCTCTTTGGGTAGCCGACATGGATTTCCGGACACCGGACTTTATTGTGAATGCGATCAAGAAACGTTGTGAACACGAGATTTTCGGGTACACATACGATTCGGACTCTTATTATAATAGTATTATCGAGTGGGTACATTATAAACATAACTGGAAAATCCAGCGTGAATGGCTTAGTTATATCCCCGGTATCGTAAAGGGAATCGGTTTCGTTTTGCAATGCTTCACCAAGCCGGGCGACAAAGTTATTATCCAGCCACCGGTTTACCACCCTTTCCGTATTGTCCCGGAAAGCATGCACCGCGAGGTTGTTTACAATCCGCTTAAAATGGTAGATGGCGCTTATGAAATGGATTTTGAGAATCTTGAATCGGTTATCGATGAGCATTGCAAGGTTCTGATTCTTTGCAACCCTCATAATCCGGGCGGTGTCGTTTGGAAAAAAGACACGCTGGCCAAGTTGGCGGAGGTTTGCGCCAAACACAATATACTCGTTATCTCCGATGAAATCCATGCAGAGATGGCCTATCCGCAATACACCCATCATCCGTTTGCGACTGTTTCAGAAACAGCAGCCAATTGCGGCATTACTTTTATGGCTCCGAGCAAGACTTTCAACATTGCCGGAATCGTAACCTCCTATTCGATCATCCCCAATGCGGAAATACGCGAAAAATTCTATTCCTTCATGGAAGCAGGAGAATTTAATGCCGGAACGATCTTTGCCTATACGGCGACAGAAGCCGCCTATACATACGGAGCCGAATGGTTGCAACAAATGCGGATGTATATCACTGAAAATGTCCGCTTCGTGGATGAATATTGCAAATCCAAACATCCCAAGATCAAGGTTTATCCTCCCCAGGCATCTTTCCTCGTATGGCTGGATTGCCGTGACCTGAAACTAAGCCAACAGGAGTTAGTGAGCTTATTCCAGGATAAAGCCGGCTTGCTGCTGAACGACGGAAGTATGTTCGGCCCGGGGGGTGAAGGATATATGCGTTTGAACATCGGCTGCCCGCGTTCTGTCCTGTCTTCGGCATTGGACACTTTAAAGAAAGTTATAGACAAGAAATAACAGTTTCCAAGCAGACAAGTCGGAAATTATGCGTAGATTTGTCATCGTTTTATTTATCACAAATACAATTACAAATGAAAATTACAGTAAATAAGTTCGTCGCAGTTACTTACGATCTGACCGTAGACGAAGGCGAAAAACGCGAGTTGATGGAAAGAGCAACAACCGAGAACCCTCTGAAGTTCATCTTTGGCACCGGCGCCATGCTCCCCGCCTTTGAAAACGCACTGAAAGGATTGGAAGTGGGCGACAAATTCAACTTCTCCATAACCCCGGAAGACGCATATGGCGAGTATGTGGAAGAACACGTACTGGATCTTCCGAAGAATATTTTCGAGGTAGACGGCAAGTTCGACTCAGAAATGATCAAAGAAGGCAACACGGTCCCGATGATGGATTCGAACGGCAACCGTATGAACGGTTCTGTTTTGGAAGTAAAAGAAGATGTAGTCGTGATGGACTTCAACCATCCGTTGGCTGGTGAAACGCTGCATTTCAGCGGTGAAGTTATCGAGGTGCACGAACCGACTGCTGAAGAAATCGCAGCTCTCTCTGCTCCGGCAGGTGGATGCGATTGCGGATGCGACGACTGCGGAAGCGATTGCGGCGACCACAACCACGAAGGTGGATGCGGATGCGGAGGATGCAAGTGAATACATTCGGAAACATATACAGACTGACCTCTTTCGGTGAATCGCATGGTCCTGGAATCGGAGGCGTAATAGATGGATGCCCTGCCGGTATCGAATTGGATACGGCTTTTATCCAAAGTGAACTGAACCGTCGCAAACCGGGGCAATCCAAAATCACCACTCCACGCAAGGAGGACGACGAAGTACAGTTCCTTTCCGGTATTTACGAAGGAAAGACTACCGGTACTCCGATCGGTTTTATCGTCTGGAACAAGAACCAGCACTCGGCTGACTACGACAATATGAAGAGTGTCTATCGCCCTTCCCATGCCGATTATACCTACCAGACCAAATACGGAATCCGCGACCCGCGCGGCGGTGGACGTTCGTCTGCACGTGAGACGATCGCCCGTTGCGTGGCGGGGGCAATTGCCAAGTTGGCCCTCCGCCAGAAAGGAATCCGGATTCAGGCATTTACGTCGCAGGTTGGAAACATCAAGCTAAACGGTTCTTATACGGATTACGACCTGAGCAAGGTGGAAGACACCGCCGTACGTTGTCCGGACCCGGCTGTTGCCGCAGAGATGGAGGCTTTGATCGCCGAGGTGAAATCCAAAGGAGACACGATCGGCGGCGTGATTACCTGTGTGGCACAGGGAGTCCCCGTTGGTTTGGGCGAACCGGTATTCGGAAAGCTACATGCGGCATTGGGACATGCGATGTTGACAATCAATGCCGTAAAAGGTTTCGAGTATGGCGACGGCTTCGAAGCGGCTTTATATCGTGGTTCGGAACGGAACGACCGTTTCTTCAACGATAACGGACACATCAACACCCATACGAATCATTCCGGTGGCATACAGGGAGGCATCTCGAACGGGCAGGATATTTATTTCCGTGTCGCCTTCAAATCGGTTGCTACCATCCTGATGGAACAGGAAACCGTCAATATGGAAGGTGAAGACACGATCTTAAAAGCCCGCGGACGCCATGACCCGTGTGTTTTACCCCGGGCTGTCCCTATCGTCGAATCGATGACGGCGATGACGCTGTTAGATTATCTACTGATACAGAAAGTCAGACAATAAATTTCTTTCAGGCACGGAAGTCTTGGACTTCCGTGCCTAATATTATTCATGGTGATAGGGTTCGTTATTCAGGATCGTCATCGCCCGGTAGATCTGTTCGATAAAGATCAGGCGGATCATCTGGTGGGAGAAAGTCATTTTGCTTAAGGATATTTTCTCGGTGGCGGCTTTATAAACAGCATCGCTGAAACCGTACGGGCCACCGACAACAAAAACCAGGCGCTTCGGAACCGTATGCGTCTTTCTTTCTATATAGGCGGAAAACTGCATCGAGGTAAATTCTTTTCCTTTTTCATCCAACAAAACCAAATAGTCGCCAGGCTGTAATGTTTTCAGAATCAATTCGCCTTCCTTCTCTTTCTGCTGGGATTCGGAAAGATTTTTGACGTTCTTAATATCAGGGATCACTTCCATTTCAAAAGGGATATAATGAACCAAGCGGTTCTTGTACTCATTGATCGCTTCCACAAAATATCCGGCATCCGTCTTACCGATCACAATCAGTGCAATTTTCATTCGTTTACATTTTAGAGATTGAGGACGCTAAATTACAGGAAAAAATACATACCTTTGCACGATAATACTCACAAAAAGAGGAGAAAGCTTATGAAACGATTATTTCTGACGTTGGCATTGGTTCTCTCGGTTCTGAGTGTAATGGCTGCCGATATAGTTCCTATATCGAACGCTTTTAAAGGAGGCAACGCCTCGTCGCTCAGCGGATCAATGGACAAGGAAGTCGACATGGCCCTACCGGGTTCATCCAAAAAGTGCAACGCAAACGACGCTGTTTCAATGCTGAATACCTTCTTCGGAGGGAACAAACCGACAGGATTCACAGTCGTCCACCATGCTGATAAAAAAGAGAATGGTTTCTTTGTCGGCAAACTGCCTACTTCATCCGGTGAATATCGCGTAAACGTGACATACCGTGCAGAAGGAAACAAAGCGATTATACAGTCTATCAGAATAGAATAAATCAAAAGATATGAACGTACAAGAAACAAAAGAACAACTGATTGCGGAACTGATCCGCCTGGCATTTGTAGAAGATATAGGTGATGGCGACCATACGACTTTATGTTGCATTCCGGCTACGGAAATGGGTAAGAGCCAGCTGATCGTGAAGGAAGACGGCGTATTGGCCGGTGTCGAAATGGCTGAACGTATTTTCCACACATTCGATCCGGATCTGAAAATGACGACATTCATCCATGACGGGGCCGAAGTGAAGAAAGGCGATATCGCTTTCGTTGTCGAAGGCAAGGTACAGTCTTTGTTGCAAACAGAACGCCTGATGCTCAACGTCATGCAGCGTATGAGCGGTATTGCAACCACGACACGCAAATATGTCAAGGCATTGGAAGGGACGAAAACGCACGTGCTGGATACGCGCAAAACGACTCCGGGCCTGCGCATGATCGAGAAAGAAGCGGTCAGAATCGGTGGCGGCGTCAACCATCGTATCGGGTTGTTCGATATGATTTTGCTGAAGGACAACCATGTGGACTTTGCCGGCGGTATCGAATCGGCCATCACACGTTGCCACCAGTACCTGAAAGAGAAAAACAAGGATTTGAAAATCGAAATCGAGGTCCGCAACTTCGACGAGCTGCAGGAAGCGATGCGTGTCGGCGGTATCGACCGTATCATGCTGGACAACTTCAACATCGAGAACACAAAGAAAGCTGTCGAAATGGTTGCCGGACGTTATGAGCTGGAATCTTCCGGGGGTATCACTTTTGCCACGCTTCGCGATTATGCGGAATGCGGTGTGGATTATATCTCGGTCGGCGCACTGACACACTCTGTCAAGGGGTTGGATATGAGCTTCAAGGCTTGCTAAAGATATTTTCTTCCGACAAAATAGATGGCGTAAGGATTTTTACTTATCTTTACGCCATTATTATATCTAATCAGAACAACTATGAAACAATTACCAAAAAACCCCTCTTCCCACAAGAAGAAACAGCCGAAAGGAATCTCTCCCAAAGTGTTAAAAGCAATCTATATAGAAGCTGGACAATACACATTGGATCTCTCCAAATTAATCTTTGGCGGGGTAATATTAACAATGATCACAAATGCAGATATAAATAGAATCATTACATTTGCAATTGGATGTATATCTATTATAGTATTAACAATAATAGGATTTATCCTATACAAAAAAGGAAAGGAATAATTATGATAGAAAGTTATTTATTAGCAGGTCTATTCGGTGTTATGTCATTGGCAGGGATTATTTTCCTCATCTTTATCCGGACTCCGAAAGGAAAGAGATGGTTCAACGGAGAATATTAAACCTCCATCATACATATTCCGGGGCAAGCGACCTCGCCCCTACGAAATACGCGTTACGACGCCACCCTCTAACAGGTATTGCTGATTGCTCTCCGGGCATGTGGCGATACCTTTTTCATTGAAGGAGAGGCGATGTCCGTATTCGCTCACCCAGCCGATCTGGCTGGAAGGGTTGCCGACTACCAAAGCATAAGGCGGAATATCTTTGATGACTACGGCCCCTGCACCGATCATGGCATATTCGCCGATCGTATGCCCGCAAACGATCGTTGCATTCGCACCGATAGAAGCACCTTTGCCGACATGCGTTTTCAAATATCGGTCTTTACGGGAAACGGCACTGCGGGGATTGACCACATTCGTAAAAACGCAGCTGGGCCCTAAAAAGACGTCATCCCCGCAAGTCACGCCGGTATAGACGGAAACATTGTTCTGCACCTTCACATTATTTCCTAAAACCACTTGCGGAGAGATCACGACATTCTGCCCGATATTGCAATTCCGGCCGATTGTGCACCCCGGCATAATATGGGAAAAATGCCAGATGCGTGTGCCGTCGCCTATCGTGCATCCGGGATCGATAACGGCTGTTCCGTGTGCTTCGTATGCTGCCATTTACTTATATATTAAGAAGATTGTCGGTTTCTTGCTCAGATCGGGAACCTTTCCGGCCCATTCCTTGACGGGACGCGTGTGGATATATTCGTCTTCGCAGGTGATATTCGAAGCAATACACAATTTGGTCGAAGGGCGGCACGTGCGGATCAACTCCTCCGCCAATTTATTATTGCGGTAAGGCGTTTCGATGAACAGCTGTGTCTGGTTCTCCGAATAAATGCGCCCTTCTAACTTCTTGATCGTATTCGTACGTTCCGAAGCGTCGATCGGCAGATAGCCATGAAAAGCAAAGCTCTGCCCGTTAAAACCGGAACCCATCACCGACATCAGGATCGAAGAAGGGCCGACCAGCGGAACCACCTTGTAATTTTTACGCTGTGCGATCGCCACCACATCCGCACCCGGATCGGCAACAGCCGGACAACCGGCCTCCGAGATCACCCCGACCGACTCGCCTTTCGCCAAAGGAGCCAGATAAGCGGCAACGGCTTCGGGCGACGTATGTTTGTTCAATTCATAAAAGACAAGATCGTCTATCACGATGGAAGGCTCTGTCTTTTTCAGGAAACGGCGCGCCGTACGCACATTTTCGACAATGAAATGACGGATGGAAAGGATGACTTCCCGGTTATATTCGGGAAGCACCCGGCGATGTTCGACGTCGCCAAGCGTGACGGGAATGAGGTAGAGAGCGGACATATTTTTTATTGACAATTGATAATTGATTACGCAAAAGTAGTATTTTTGCCGAAAACAAGCTAATAAGATGGCACTTCCGATAGATTTTATCACACGTACCCGTGCATTGCTGGGAAATGAGTTCGACAGTTTCGAGGCGGCGTTGCAGGCCGATGTTCCCGTCAGTATCCGTATAAACGAGAAAAAAGGCACTCCTGCTCCTGTTGCCGGTGCGCCGGGTAGCCGGGTGGCCTGGTGCGATACTGGCTATTACCTGCCCGAAAGGCTTTCGTTCACCTTCGACCCGCTCTTCCACGCCGGTGCTTACTACGTGCAGGAAGCATCCTCTATGTTTCTTGAACAGGCGATCCGCAGTCACGTGAAAACGCCTGTCCGGTGTCTCGACCTATGTGCCGCTCCGGGAGGCAAATCGACCCATCTGGCGGCTTGCCTGCCGGAAGGAAGTCTGCTGGTCAGCAATGAGGTGATCCGGAGCCGGAGCCATATACTGGCCGAGAATATCGCCAAATGGGGAAATCCGAATTGCATCGTGACAGGCAACGATCCGGAAGAGATCGGTCGCCTGACGCATTTCTTTGATGTGATCGTCGCGGATGTGCCCTGTTCCGGCGAAGGCATGTTCCGCAAAGATACCGACAGCACAGGCGAATGGAGTGTTGCGAACGTCGCGCTCTGTGCCGGGCGCGGGCGCCGCATCATCCACGATATCTGGAACGCGCTGAAGCCCGGCGGCCTGCTGATCTACAGCACCTGCACCTACAACACGGAGGAGGACGAAGAGAACATCCATTATATAACGGAAGAATTGGAAGCCGAAGCATTACCCATCCCCGTAAAGGATGAATGGCAGATCACCGGCCCGCTAAAATATGACCATCCGGTCTACCGCTTTTTCCCGCACAAGACCAAGGGCGAAGGTTTCTTCCTCGCCGCCCTGCGCAAAGCGGAGGGCGAGACGGAGGAAATCCGGTTCAAAAACAAGAATAAAAAAGAAAAGGGGAAAACAACTCCTGCCATCCCGGAAGCTGTCAAATCTTATCTGTCGGACACCTCTTCTTTCGCACCCGAATGGGACGGAAGCCGCCTCCGGATGCACCCTAAACCCGTCCAAGATGTGTATCCCCTGCTTCGCGAGCATCTGCGCATTCTTTCGGCCGGAATCTGTATGGGCGAAGCGAAAGGGAAGGATTTCATCCCCGCCGAAGAGCTGGCACTCAGCACGGCTCTCAGCCGGGAGGCTTTTCCTACGGTAGACCTCGATTGGGAGGATGCCATCAAATATCTGAAAAAAGAGGCCCTTCTCCTCCCCGATGGCACGGAAAAAGGCTACGTCCTGGTCTGTCATAAAGGTTTCCCGCTCGGTTTCGCCAAACATCTCGGCAACCGCGCCAACAACCTTTATCCGCAGGAATGGCGCATCCGGAGCGGGTATGTTCCGGAGAAGGTGAAGACATTTTCCACCTTCTACAGAACACACGGTTTCAATGAATAAATGCCGGTTCATACTTCACAGAAGCAATCCGGATCTCCGTCTCCACGGCAGGCATTCCTTCAGCCACGACCTTCAGCAGCATCGTGCCACTTTTTGTACCAGGTTGGAGGATGGCGAGGCACTTGCCCTGATGGGTACTGCAAGCCGGATTCCGGAAACTTCGCATATCATCAGGAGCGGCATTGCCGGAAGCCAACAGGATGCCATCCCCTTCGACAGTCATCTTTAACCGGACAGTGGCGTCAGGTACGATCCGCCCCTCCTCATCCGCCACACAGACCTTGACATAAGCCAGATCATTCGGATCAGCAGACACAATCTGTTTTTCCGGAAGCAAGACCAAACGGCACGGTCGTCCGGTTGTTTGCAGGGATTTATGAGCCACCTCCCGACCATCCCTTATACCGACGGCCATAAGGCAACCGACCGAGAACGGCACTTCGAAGTCAGCGGCAAGCCGGGCAGACACAATTTTCGTACCCAGACATTCTCCGTTCAGATAAAGCCGGACCGAATCACAACGGGAATAAGCACGAACTGTTAGCGTCTCCCCTTCATGCCCCTTCCAGTTCCAATGCGGATGTTCGTCGGGCCAGCCCCATTTGCTAAGCACCTCGCGCTTGCCTGCGGGAACGGGGGCATGGACAAGCAGTTCCAGTTCGCTCCTTCCCCACACCACATCGCGGAAAAGCGACTGCGGTTTCTTGCCTCCGTTCATATCCAAGTCTCCGCAATTGGACAGGAACCAGGGCCATGAACGGGTCGGAGTCGAATACGGCCTGTCGTCATCAACGTAGCTGAAGTTTCCGATTCCGACCTCCCCAATATAATCCATCCCAGTCCAGACAAAGTCTCCCAATACGAAAGGATAGAGATTTGCCGCCTTCCAGTTTTCGAGCGTCTCGAGAGGGAAACTTTCGGTTCCGACCATAATGCGGTCGGGATATGCCTTGTGATCGGAGAGATACTGCTTCGTTTCGTAGTTGTAGCCACCTAAATCCAACAAGGCATAAGCCGGTGCGGATTCCTCCCATGCACGTCCTTTCTGTTCCCAAAAGGCACAGATTGCCTGGGTGACAGGGCGGGTAGCGTCAAGAGACTTGACCACAGAGACCAGTTCCCGGCCAATCCGTAGCCCGGCAGTGTCGGCACGTTCGTAAATCTCGTTGCCGATGCTCCAGATGATGACAGAGGGATGGTTGCGGTCACGTTTTACAAATGCCGCCATATCGGACACGGCATGTTCCGGGAAGAAAAGATGATAATCCTGATCGCGCTTGGGATGTTCCCACATATCGAAAGCCTCATCGATCACCAACATTCCCAAACGGTCGCAGGCATCGAGGAACTGCCTGGACGGCGGGTTATGGCTGGTGCGAACGGCATTGAAACCATTCTCTTTCAGAAGACGCACCTTGCGTTCCTCCGCCCCGTCATAAGCGGCCGCTCCCAACAAGCCATTATCATGATGCAGACAAGCGCCTTTCAGTTTAACGGGACTACCATTCAGCAGGAATCCCCTGCCTACCGAAAACTCAAGCGATCGGATGCCGAAGGTGGTCCGATAGTAATCGGTTATTTCACCGGCTGAGACCAACCTGACATGCGCCTCATAAAGATCCGGGTGATCGACCGACCAGAGTTCCGGCTGCCCGACATCGGCAGAAAGCCGGAACGTATGAGAACCGCCCGCGGCTACGTTACCGGAACATTCTTTCGTCACAATGGCCGTACCGTCAGGACGAACCAAGGTCAGTCGAACCGTCACACCGGCTTCCACAGCCATCCGATTGCGGACGGGAAGGATAATCTCGACCTTTGCCTGTCCAGGCGTGACAACAGGAGTCTGTACCTGTACCTCCTCATCCGGGATGAAAAGGTTGCCGGAAACGGTCAGCCGAACATGGCGGTAAATACCCGATCCGGGATACCAACGACTGTTGTCGCCGGGATTGAACGCACGGACCACCATCACATTCTCCTTTCCGGCAGGATTCAGGAAAGGAGTCAGGTCATAACTGAAAGGCATATAGCCATTCGGATGAAACCCAAGATGATGTCCGTTGATCCAGACATCCGACCGCTCCATAACCCCGTCGAAGCAAACACCTACCCGCTGGCGGGAAGTCCATTCGTCCAATGTGAAACGTTTGCGATACCAGCCTGTCCCGCCTGGCAGATTCCCGGTGGAGATCGAATCTTTAAGCCCCTTCACGAAAGGGCCGGCCGAGTTGCCGTTGTCCGGGTAGCGCCGCTCGATACTGAAATCATGCGGAAGAGTGAGTGTCCGCCAGGAGGAATCGTCAAAAGAGACGTCCAGGGCATCAGCCGGAGCCTCTTCACAGAACTTCCATCCTTCATCGAACAGACGGTCGGCATAGAGAGCAGCGGCATACGCGGGATCGGTGGACGGAGCTTTCAGTTCCGGATATTCGATTCCGTAATGTCCGGTAACGGCGGCAAGCAGGAAATAATAATTATCCGCCAAATAGTTATAACCGGTCGGAGCACCCCCTTTCGTCCGCCAGTCCACACTTTGCAGGTAACCGGGGAAAACGCCGGAATGAGTGTATTCGCGTTCGTAAGTCGCCATCATCGTGAACAGGATTTTATCTGCTTCGCTACGCATTCCTGCGTTATACAATGCCTGGATGAAATGATAAGCAGCCTGGCCGCAAAGGCCACCGTTCTCATACCGTCCCCAGCGAGTCATTTCTTCCCAAGAGCCTTTGTCTTCCTTGGCAACGGGGACGAGCGGGCCGGGTATGCCGTAGACATAATCATATCCTTCCTCTTCGAGCTTCTTCAACATCTTCCGAAGAATCCTGCGGGCACGTTTGCCGGCAACCAGTCCTTCGTTGATCGCCATCGAACTGATAAACGTAAACTGATAATCATGCATCCTGCCGTCGCGACTCACCCATCCGGCATACATACCGGTATGCGGATTGTAGAAGGTAGCATCGAAAGCCGAACGAAACCTATCGAGTTGCAAACCGACAGCCGCAGCCTCTTCCGGCAAGCCGAGCAGCGTCAGGACTTTTTGCATTCCCGTCAAGCCGCGATAAGCCTGCAAATTGACATAGGCATCTTTATGGCCGAAAGCGAAGTCGTCCCACCAGTTGAGGCTTTCGCGCTTCGGGTCCATGTAATTCCCGTGGAAAGGGGATTCGAAAATACCGTCCCCATCCGTATCTGTCGCCAGAACACCACGTACGAGGCGACAAATTTCCTCCTGGTAACGGCGGACAAAAGCCCAGTCGTTCGTTGCCAGCAAGTAATCATAGAGGGAGATGAGCGTCACTTCGGTACTCTCCCACCCGTAATCCTTTATCCGGTCATTGTCGCCGATCCGTTCCCGCAAAGCGACTTCGATGGAGGTGCGCAAGGCTTCACGCATGGAGTAAGTGCCGGACAACGGCGGTGTGAAGGGAATCATATCCGCCTTAAACGCCAATGCCAGGTGACCGATGCCTTCGAGAAGGATATTGTCGCCCATCGTCTGATGAACAGGGTTGACGGTAAAAGCATTCTGCCAACAACGCTTCAACCCGTCAAACCGGGAATCCGAGAAGTCGCAGCCGGGAATCTGCGGATAGTTTTCTTCTAAGACCGTAAAGGTGAGTCCGGCCTCTTTCAGCGGTCTGTCCGTATGAAAAGAGAGGATAACCGAACCCATGTGGATCGATTTACGCCAGACATGCCCTCCCCGGTTGAACGGACCGAGCAATAGCCCGGTATTCTCGTAATCGGGAACAAAATGTTCCTGTAGATAGACTTCCGGAACATCAGCCTCCACTTTCACCAGTCCGCAGTCGGGGAAATGCAAAACGGCAGGGAGACGGAAAGACGCCTTTACGATCCTGGGGGTAAAGGGTGTAACCGGCGTGTCATATTGTGCGGACGGTTCCTGGGTTGTTTTTCCGGCCCATACGGAAACGGGCGATATATCCGGAGCGGTATGAATGCGAAAAAACTCACCTTCGATACCTTCCGAACGGCTCCGGACAGAAACATTGAACTTACGGTCACCGGAAGGAGACACCATGCAGTCCATCCGGCCTCCTTCCGTGAAAGGGACATCTTCATAAACGGTCTTCCAGCCATCGCAAACGGCAGGCGAAGCCATACCGAAAGAACTTTCTCCCCTTCCGACCAGGCAACCTCCCTTGCCCGGACGAAGCAAGGACTTATCCTGATAACGCCGGTTTCTTCCACCCGACTCGACGTTGAAGTAGGACATCATCGGAAAATCTTTTGCCCAGGAAAGAGCATAATACGGGGAGAGATAGGTGATAAAATCGCCCGACATATCCACCTTTACCAAAGGAGCCTCTTCTTCCGGACGATCCACAACGATAAAGACAGGACGTTCGCTTACGGCCACCTCTACGACTCCATCCTTCACGGGGAGCACCTCCTTCACTCCAAAATCTTTCTTATCTTCAAGAGTGATCCGAAGAACTTCCCGGACAGACGGATAGTCGAGGCGAAGCAGGTAGCGGTCTTTCCGTGTCCCATCGCTTGTCGGACACCAAAGGGCATAGGCCAGCTTTCCCGTATTCCGGTCTTTATAGCGATAGATACGGACATCCTTATCGCCGGAAGGAGATTCGGTATCGAACACCATGCCGGCAAGAGCCGTCTTCATGGTCTTCACATAATACCAGGAAGGTTTATACTCACCGTCCACCGTAAAGAATCCACAGCTCCCATACACACCTAAGGTATATCCTTTTATATCGTTGGCAAGGAACATCATCATCCGGTCCAGTCCGGCAGCCGAACCGGCCAGGAAAGCTCTGACGAGCCATTGTCCCTGTATCTCGTTCATCGTGATACCATCGGGATAGCGCTTATGCCCTTTTGCCGCGGACTGGTAGGTGTTCGGATCGGTATCCCAACCGATTTCGGTGAGCCAGATCTCCTTGTCGGGAAGATTGGCGTTCCGCCATTTCACCAGCTTCTCTAATTTCTCCTTCAAGCCGTCTTCCTCAGGGCTGATCCCATAAGCGATTTCCTTGGGATGTTGCCTGCCGCGCGTGTTACAGTAGTGATGCACATTGATGACATCGGCAGGAAAGGAGCCGTTGCGGTAGTAGTCGGACCACAGTTTCATCGCCTGTATATAACTAAGGGACAAACCGGCCAGACCACCGAACACAAACTTCATATCCGGGTCAGCCTGTTTCACGCCAAAACCCTCTCCCATCGTCCCCAAATGCCCGTCATACGAAGCACTGCAAAAGGCGGAAAAGACATAAG
The DNA here is from genome assembly GCF_014287585.1 of Parabacteroides hominis. GTDB lineage: Bacteria > Bacteroidota > Bacteroidia > Bacteroidales > Tannerellaceae > Parabacteroides > Parabacteroides hominis. Next base: position 171,706 of record NZ_JACOOJ010000001.1, read on the forward strand.
GATTGAAATGCTCCTGCGGATCGCCCCATTCCCGGTTCCCTTCGTTCCAGTTCTCAAAATAACGGATCAGGCCGAGGCCGCTCTTCTTCGGAGCAGCTTCGGTAGTGCGCAACAGGCGGTCGGGGATCTTTCGAGAACCGTAGCGTGCAGCATACTGGAAAGAGTAATCGGCCATGACGCGATAGGTCTCCGGCTTCGTGGGGTCACCCCCGAAAGCGGGGATGCGTTCGCCCTCGTTTTTAGCGTCGACGTGGCGGTGTATGCAAGGAATGCAATCGACACCCATGTCTTTCAGTTTGCGGTAATAGTCATCGCTGTTACCATCCCGCAAGGTCTCCCATGAAACAGGTGTTTGAAGATCCGTCACGCCATTCCACCCCCAAGGGCGGTATTCACGGACGCAGCCTACGGCTTCGTGTGCCTTGTCGGGCGTATCGATATAGGCATTCATACCGATGAAAAGATCCATCGGACAGGGATCGGGACGCTTACCGACCGACTTCACAACAGGCTCGACCGCTCCATCCGGCTCCCCTTCTATCAAAACCTCGTTGATAGCCAGGTCACAATTCTCCGGATACCGGCCATCCAGATTACACATGACTGTCGCGTTCTTCTGCAACCGGATATAGCGTGTCCTCAGCGGACAGTTTATCTTCACCCACTTCCCCGTATTACGGAGAGGTTGCACCACCGAGTCACACCATTCAAAAGGCCGCCCGCCCGAAACCTTCAGGTAGCCGCCTTCCACCCGGTAGGATTTCGGGGCGTCGAACACATAAACGGCTTCGATACGGTACATCCGTTTCAGGTCAATGACCAGTCCTGCCGGCCAACAGTTCACATTGCCCGAAGTCATCCAACGGGTGACAGGGGTTTTATTCAAATCCTGCTCGTCGAACCAGGACATAAACTCGCCGGACCCGGATTCGTCCGTTACCATCTCTTCCGTTATCCTTATGACCGAAGCATATACCCGGAAACCCGGTAGGAAAACAGGATACAACAAGGTTGCTATTATTAGGAATAATCGTATATACATTGGTTTTTTCAAGATTAAAAACAGAATTCTACTTTTTCGCTTGAGCAGCTACATAATCGAGCACTTCAGAGAATGTTCCAACCCAAATTTCGTCGGAATGGGCAGCCAAAAAGTCTACCAACTTCTGATGTTCGGCAGCATCGACCGTCAGGTAATCGCCTCCTACACCGTGGAATACGATAATCCCTAATCCATGTTTGTCGAGTGCATCCTGTACATACCGGATCAGATCACCGGCCTTGCATCCGGTCATTGCGGGCAGGGTCGGGATCAGGGCGAAATTCAGCGTCTTCGCATCAGCTACCACATGGCGACCGGCCGCTCCACGGCAATACTTAACCAGCCCGGAGTCCAGCAGGGGTTGGGAATAGTCTTCTCCGCCGGCAACACTCTGCCCGCAGGGATAAGCATAAGCATGCTCTTTTTTTCCGTCAATGGCATACAGGAAACTGTTCATCATTCCGATCTCCGTGAGCATATCTTTCACCGAATAACATTCGAGCGAGCGGCAAAGAGAAGAGGAGGACGTTTCGACCGTCCCGGCAAGGCAGGGATGGAAGAGGCTGTGATTGCCCAATTCGTGTCCACGCTTGCTGGCTTCGCGCCACTCCGGGACATCGCTGTCTTTCACAACTTGTCCGTAGAGAAAGAAAGTCCCCCGGAAGTTTTTGGCCTCCAACTGGGGCATAACGATGTCGCGCTGGGATTTCAGCCCGTCGTCGTAAGTCAATACAATGGCAGCCTTTTTACCGTCCGGCCAGGAGATTTGTGCCTGCATCCCGCATAGGGGCAGGCAGATAAGCAAGAGGAATAAAATCGTTTTATTCATAATTGTAACGTTTACAGGAATTTCTCCCTAAATGTAATCAGGTTTATCGGGATGAGCCACCCCGACAGCATCTTTTAACGCTAAAAAGTGGCGGCGGGAGCCTCGACAGCATGCCTGCAAAAGAAAAGGTGCTCGCGAGAAGCTCGACAGCTTGTTTTTCTGAAAAAATGTCCCGGCGAGAGCCTCGACAGCATGCCGGCGAAAGAAAAGACGCTCGCGAGAAGCTCGACAGCTTGTTTTTCTGAAAAAACGTCCTGGCGAGCCTCCCGACAGCATGCCGACAAAAGAAAAGGTGCTCGCGAGAAGCTCGACAGCATGTTTTCTCTATCAATCACCCAGCGAGGGGTTCAGCAAGACTTCCGTATAAGGAATCGGAGCGAAATATTTGCTCTTGTCGATTGTTCCTTGCGGTTTCAGGTCACCTGCATCCTTATATTGGTTCATTTCCTCGACCTTCCCCGTACGGACAAGATCGAACCAGCGGCAATATTCGCCACAGAACTCCCATCCCTTCTCATCGATCACGGCATCCCGGAAAGCAGTCTGGTTCAGTCCAGCCGGCAAGTCTTCCAACCCGGCACGGCGGCGAACTTTATTCACACAATCGTAAGCCATCGCATTCGGCGCCCCATCCGCCATCGTTTGCGCTTCGGCATAGATCAGCAGGATTTCAGCGAAACGCAGGTAGTTGAGATCCCGGCCGCCCATGTGGTCACTACCGCTATAGTTCGGTTCGTTCGGAACCATCCCGTCACGGTATTTGGCCAGGAACGGATGCTTGAACGTACTTTCCTGCCACGGTGTTTTCTTGCCATCGTCCCGTCCAGTGAAAACCGTCAGATAAGTTGCATCCTTGCGCGGCCCTTCCGGGAAGCGGTTGAAGAAACCGATCTCACAGAAAACCTGATCCCAGCCATTTTCCTCGCTCGGTTGCGTGTTCAATCCTGTGAACGTGTTCATATTCTGGTTTCCGCAATCATTAAAGTTACAAAAGATTATCGCCCACAGTATCTCCGGGTTCCCATCCGAATTCCATTTCCACAAATCGGCATAATTTTCCAGCAGATAATACAGGCCACTGTCGATCACATCCTTTGCCTCCTGTGCAGCCAAAGCATATTTATCCGTTTCATTTAACGGATAACCGGCCATCATCAGATAGACCTGTGCCAATATGCCTTTGGCCGAGATTTTGCACGGGCGTCCGACACTGGACGGAAGATCGGCGGAAAGGTTGTCTACAGCATATTGCAAATCTTCAATGATCTGCGTATAGATCTCTTTGAGCGAAGATTTAGGCAATTTATAATTCATGCTATTATCCAATTGCAGCGGAATCTCGCCGAAAACCCGGACCATCCAGAAGTAAGACCAGGCACGCAAGAAGCAGGCCTCCGCTTTCGCCTTCGTCTTTGCTGACTCTGAAATAGGCATCTTATCGACATTGTTCAATAGATTATTGGCTGCAAATATGACCCGATAAGGAGCCGTCCACGAAGCGGCCTTCAGACCTCCATTGGTAGAGGATGGATTGAAAGTATCGAATTGGACATAATCCGGTTTCCCCGCCTGAGAAGTCAAATCGTCCGCTCCCATCAGGGGAACCCATATATTGGTATGTCCCAATCCTCCCCAACGATTGGAAGCCAACTGTGCATACACACCCGTCAGCGCGGCATCCAAATCTTCTTCTGTAGAGAAATAGGAATCTGCCACCAACGTCCCCGCCGGATTTTCATCCAAACTCTGGCAACCGCCCAACAAACCCAGAAAGATTACTCCTCCGAGAATAGATGAAACTATATATTTTAATGTACTCATATCTCAATATTTTAAAGTTGATTTATTAAAATGCAAACTTGACACCGACCATAAACGAACGGATAGCCGGATAGCCGGAAGCATCATATCCAAATGCCGTATCACTACTGCCACTTGTATTGGATTCCGGGTTGTATCCGGAATATTTCGTAATCGTAAACAGATTCTGTGCACTGACATACAGCTTGGCTTCCTGCACGAATGTATTACGTTTCAACTGGTTGAAAGTATAGCCTAACGTCAGGTTGCTCAAACGCAAGTAACTGCCGTTTTCAAGCCAGCGATCCGACTGTTCTTCATTCCGGTTGGAATTGCTGAATTCGGGATAACCGGAGTTTTCATTTGCCGGGCTCCAACGATCCAACACGGCTACATCAGTAGGGACATAGCCTGTATTCATTGTGGCACGCGTGAAATTCCAGATATCATTTCCCTGCACTCCATTGAACAATAAATTCAAATCCCAGTTCTTATAAGAGACGGTCGTGTTCCAGGAATAGGTGAACTTTGGCAAAGCATTGCCGATCACGGTCATATCTTCGCCGTTTATCGTATGATCGCCGTTCAGATCGGCGAACTTGCTATCGCCTGGGACGGCTCCGTATTTGGCGGCTTCTTCCGCCTCGGCGCTCTTCCAGGTTCCCAAATAAGTATATCCGTACATTTGCCCGATAGGCTTATCCACTTGCAGAACCGAATATCCGGAATATTTACGGGAACCGTAACTCGAATTCACAAATATCTCTTCCTCTTCTCCCATATCTAATACCTTATTGCGATTCAAACTAAATGTAGCGCTTGTCTCCACAAACCAGTCCTTGTTATCGACCAGGATGCCGCTCAGCATAAACTCCCATCCTTTATTCCGCATGGAACCGACATTCTTCAAAACCGAGCCGCCGTACAGGTAATCCGGGACAGATACATTAAACAGCAAATCGACTGTTTTCTTGTAATAATAATCCACCGTACCACTCAACCGACCATTCAATACGGCAAAATCCAAGCCGACATTCGTCTGTTGGGTCGTCTCCCATTTCAGGTCTTTGTTGGTCGCAGTAGATGGAGCGACACCTATTGAAGTCGATGTATTATCAAAATGATAATTCATCCCCTGCCCGTTTCCACTCGACATTTTCTGCAATGTGGCATAAGGGTTGATAGCCTGGCTTCCGACATGCCCGTAGCTTCCGCGCAATTTCAAATTCCGGAAAATATTCAAATCCTTAATAAACGGCTCGTCCGACAGCCTCCAAGCAACTGCTCCGGAGGGGAAATAACCGTATTTATTGCCTTTGGCAAACTTAGACGAACCGTCTATACGCATAGATGCCGTGAACAAGTAGCGATCCAGCAAAGTATAGTTGACACGCCCCAAATAGGATTGCAGCGACCATTCCGTGTAACCGCTGGATGCAGTCTGGTTGGCTCCCAATCCCAAATTATTCACTCCTAAAGAAATAGTCGAGAAACCGGTTACATACGCGCCCAACTGACGGTTGATATACTTCTGTTGCTCATATACCAATGTCGCATCCAATTTATGGATTTCATTGAACGTTTTGGAATAAGACAGTTGGTTCGTGTTCTGATAGGAAACGACCATCCCGTCATACGCCTGGGCAATAGCCGTCGTTACAGAAGCGTTTTTATTATTCAAATCCAACGAAGTGCTTTTGGTTGAGATCAGATTCGCTCCTCCACTTACAGATAGTTTCAATCCGTCGATAATCGTCCAGTTCAACTGCAGGTTTGCCAATATCTTAAAGCCGTATCCGTCTTCATCGCCATTATTCAACAGCCAAACAGGGTTCGAGCCGACATTTCCATACGTTCCGCCGGGGGTTTCATATTTCCCGTTTTCATCAAAGATCGGATAATCGGGCGGATATAACAAAGCGGCACTTACCGGATGGCCATTATAAGTTGCAGTATTCAGGTTCTTCGATTCATAATAATTTCCGTTCAGGTTAAACACTATATCAAAGTTGTCTCTGATCTTGGAATCGATATTACCCGTAAAACCGTACTTCTTATGGAAAGAATTTACAACAACCCCTTCCTGGTTGACGTAAGAAGCAGACAAATAGTATTTGATTTTGCTCTGTCCGCCGCTAATAGCCAACTGATGGTTTTGTGAAACAGCCGAGCGCAAGACTTCGTCCTGCCAATTGATGCCTTTTCCCGTAGCAGCCAATTCCGTATCCGAATAATAAGGATCATTGCCAAGTGCCACCAACCGCTCGTTGAATACCGTCCTATACTGGGTTGCATCCAACACTTTCAGTTTACGGAAAGGTTGGTCGAAGCTGACAAAACCATTGTATTCAACCTTCATCTCACCTTCTTTGGCAGACTTCGTCGTAATCAATACTACCCCATTCGACCCTTGCGATCCGTACATGGAAGTCGCCGAAGCATCTTTCAATATCGTAATCGATTCGATATCGTTCGGGTTAAGCATCGAATAATCGGCCCCCAGAAAACCATCCACGACATAGAGCGGATCGTTGCTACCGTTCACAGAATTGGTTCCACGAATACGAATCCTCATATTAGTTCCCGGAGCACCGTTTGTCTGAGTGATCTGAACACCTGGAGCCTTGCCACGCAACGCCTCTTCCACCCGAAGCACCGGCTGGCGGGAAACATCGTCAAGGGAAACAGAAGAGACGGATCCGGTCAAATCGGCTTTCTTCGTCACGCCATAGCCGATTACCACGACATCAGACAGGGCTACGGCATCCTCTTTCAAAATAACATTGATAACCGTATTCCCTTTCACGGTTATCTCCTGGGATTCCATACCGATATAAGAGATCAGCAAAGTTGCGTTGGAAGGGACCTCCGCTAAGTTGAAACGGCCTTCTGCATCGGTTATAGTTCCGTTTGTCGTACCTTTGACCGAGACATTGGCGCCAATGATAGGTTCGCTGTTTTCATCTACTACGCGTCCTCTCACATTTCGCACTGCTTCGGTTTGTTTGACCTGTTTAGGCAACAGGACGATTTGATGGTTATTGATTTCAAATTGCAGACCGGTAGGCTTCAACATACGGTCTACGGCCATCTCGATATCCAGATTGTTCGCCCGAAGGCTGACTTGTTGCTTCAGGTCTGTTTTATCCACATCATAAAAGAAGGTATAATTACAGACGGCTTCCACTTTCTTAATCGCTTCCGATAAAGGGATTTTTGAAAAAGACACTGTTATTTTCTCGTTTGTACTATCGGCGTACACAGAAGATGAGACTAACAGCAGAAAAATAAAGGATATAAAAGACATCCTTTTTTTCAGTAAGATCTTTGTATTATTCATATCTTTGTGAAAATTTAAAGTTAACATTAAAGAGCTCAAATCGGACGACCAAATCAGAGACGAGCTCTCGGTGTTTTCTTGTGGGAGATTTTACTCCGCGTAAGGCATGGGCTCCCGTCCGTGCCTTATTTGTATTCTTCAATCCGTATTACTTCATAGGCTTTATCTTTTTACTGGTTTGACTTCTGATATAATGACACGTTTGTTCTCTTCAAAAGAATACCGTATCGGATTAATCCGCGACATGATCTGCAAAATCGTTTCAAGCGGTTCATCCTTTATGGTAAATGTATAGCTCGTGTTGGCAATAGCAGGATCGAGTTCGATGCTTATATTATACCAGCGCTCCAGATACTTGCAAATGTAATCTAACGGCCTGGCCGTAAACGAACAAGACTTGTTTGCCCAGCACGACTCGAAATAGACATCAGCCGAAGCCATCCGGAGCGAATTTGTCTTCCGGTCAACCTGCGCCAATTCTCCCGCCTTCATGAACGTTTCCTTATCACCGGCCTGCAACGAAACCTGCCCCTCCAAAAGGGCGACCCGTACATCCTGGCTTTCAGGATAGGCTTTTACATTGAAACGCGTACCATGCACATTCACCTTAATATTATCCGCACAAACTGTAAACGGATGCTCCCGGTCTTTCTTCACCTGAAACAGCGCTTCTCCCTCAAGCCATACCTCCCGGTTCCCGGTAAAAGATGTTTTATAAGACAATGTCGAACCGATATTCAGCCAAACCGTACTACCATCCGGCAGTATCATCTGCGATTTACCATTCAGAGCCGAATAGCTTTGGGAAGCGACCTCCGGTCTTCCCGACATCCGGCCTGCCAGGAATGCAGCGGAAACAGATATGATCAATAATAAGGAGGCGGCAACCATCGCAAACTTATATTTCCAGACAGGGAGCGTATATACATTGCGCTTCGTCCCCATCCGGGCTTCCATTTGTTTCCAATAGTATGACACGTCCGGATCATACTCCCCGGCCTCAGCCTGTATCTCTTTCCAGAGTGATTTCAATTCTTTATATAAGGCATCATTGCCATCAGAATTTTTCCACTCCTTCAGTGCAGCCTCCTCTTTCTGATCCGTTTCCTGCTTCAGATGGGAGATAATTAGATTCCAGGGGATTGTTTTGTACATCATACACTTGTCCTTTTAAGTAAGACACATCAAACGATCACAACCCTACTCAATAATCAAAGAAAATTAAATCTTTTTACCAAAAATAGGAATAAGAATCCCCCAGATAGTTTTTTATCAGCTTCAATGCTTTGGTAATTTGAGCTTCTACATTCTTCACGGAGACGTTCAGGCTCTCCGCTATCTCCTTGTTGGAAAGGTGTTCGGTACGGCTTTTTTGAAATATCTCCCGGCATCTGTCGGGAAGGGAACAAATCGCTTCGGTTATCAAACGTTCAAGTTCTTTTAATTCCAACGAATCATCTACTTCGAAACGTTCCAGAACGGACCAGTCCGATATTGCAACAAAACGATCGTTATCCCGTAGATAATTCATTGCCCGGTTACGGGCAGACTGAAAAAGATAGGATTTCAAAGTCAGTTTTATATCCAGATTGTCACGCTTCTCCCAAACGGAGGTAAAAATATCGAGTGCCAGCTCCTCCGCAACTCCATTCTCTTTTACATAGATACGGATAAAACGGCAAAGAGGGACAAAATAGGTTTTAAACAGATACTCAAAGGCTTGCTGGTCTCCCGCCCTGATCAATCTGAGCATAAATATATCATCCTGCATTTTTCCGGTATTCCTCTCGATCATAATCCAATTCAAAGTTCAAGGCACAAACTTATATAAATCCAATTAGATAGCAATAGGAATTAACTAAAAGAAAAACGGGATAAAAGTATTTTTTACTTTTATCCCGTTTCCTTCAGAGCGATTTATTCATCCGCCCCTGATTATGATGTCTTATTTACTTAATCATATCAAATCCCGTATACGGAACCAACGCCTTCGGAATGCGGATGCCTTCGGGGGTCTGGTTGTTTTCGAGCAAGGCGGCAACGATACGCGGCAGAGCCAATGCACTTCCATTCAGCGTGTGGCAGAGCTGGGTCTTTTTGTTTTCGTCACGGTAACGACATTTCAGGCGGTTTGCCTGGTAATTGTCGAAGTTAGAAACCGAACTTACTTCCAACCAACGTTTCTGGGCTTCCGAATAAACTTCGAAGTCGAAGCAGAGGGCAGCCGTGAAACTCATATCGCCACCACAAAGACGTAAGATACGATACGGAAGTTCCAATTTCCGGAGCAGGCCTTCTACGTGATCCAACATTTCCTGATGAGACTGTCTGGAGTGTTCCGGTTTGTCGATACGAACCAATTCCACTTTGGAGAACTCGTGCAGGCGGTTCAGTCCGCGCACGTCTTTTCCATAAGAGCCGGCTTCGCGGCGGAAACACTGCGTATAGGCGCAATTCTTGATCGGCAACTGCTTTTCGTCGAGGATCACATCACGATAGATGTTGGTAACCGGAACCTCGGCTGTCGGGATCAGATACAGGTCGTCCACTTCGCAATGATACATCTGCCCTTCCTTATCAGGCAACTGGCCCGTGCCATAACCGGAAGCGGCATTCACGACTGTCGGCGGCATAATTTCCGTATAACCGGATTTGCGGGCTTCGTCCAGGAAGAAGTTGATCAGCGCACGCTGCAACTGTGCACCTTGTCCTTTGTAAACCGGGAATCCGGCCCCTGTGATCTTCACGCCTAAATCGAAGTCGATCAGGTCATATTTCTTTGCCAACTCCCAGTGAGGCTGCGCGTCTTTCGGCAGTTCCGTTTCCATACCGCCCATCTTTTCAACCTTATTGTCGTCAGCTCCGACACCTTCGGGAACTTCATCGTAAGGAACGTTCGGGATTGTATAGAGCAGGTTCTGCATATCTTCGGCAGCCTGGTCCATTTCGGCCTGGATAGCCTTGTTGGCTTCCTTGATCTCGGCAACACGTTGCTTAGCAGTCTCGGCTTCCTCTTTTTTACCTTCCTTCATCAGCATGCCGATGGTTTTCGAAGCCTGGTTCACCTCTGCCAGGTTTTTATCTAATTGATTTTGCGCACCACGTCTTTTATCGTTCAATTCGATCACTTTTGCGATGCTTTCCTGTGCACCTTTAAAGTGTTTCTTTTCCAGACCACGAATCACCCGGTCTGTTTCTTCCGTAATTACTTTAAGCGTCAACATACTTCAATGATGTTTTTTTATTTGAGTTGCAAATATACACAGAGTTCTTAAATTAAGAATTAAGAATTAAGAATTAAAAGTCAAATTAGGCGACAAGCCCTACTTCACCCGTCCGCCTGTAAGCCACGACCGGACATAATAAGGTTCACTCAAACTGCTGACGATCACGCCACTCGAAGTGCTGGTGTGAATAAACTTTCCGTTTTTCAGATAGATCCCGACATGGCTGGGCACTTTCTTCCTTCCTTTGCCCGTCCGGAAAAAGACCAGGTCGCCTTCCTTCAAGTTGGCACGGCTGACTTTCTTGCAATTGTGTTTCAGCATATCGGCCGACGAACGCGCCAACTGTTTTCCATAAACTTCACGGTACACGATCGCCACAAAGCCGGAACAGTCCACTCCCCTCTTCGTCAATCCTCCCATCCGGTGAGGGACACCAAGCCATTTGGCTCCTTCGTTGTACAAAAATATATTGTCATTCGGAGTCAGGCGGACGCCATAGAGACGGGATAGTTCTTTCGGCCCTTTAAAGTCCGATGGCAAGGCCACGCGTTGCTTTTTACTGCCGCACGACGTAAGCGCCAGGACAAACAACAGTATTCCGATATGAAGTGTGATAAAATTCCTATGAGTCATGATGTTGACAAAGATACAAAAAAAGGATATCCGCCAAGCGAATATCCTTTTTTCTTATTCTATGTAACCGGTACTTATGCTTCTGCGACAACTTCTTTTACAGAAACGAAAGAACGGTTTTCCTTGCTTCTGCGGAAAGTTACCACGCCATCAACCAAAGCATACAACGTATGGTCTTTACCGATACCTACGTTTTCACCCGGATGATGAACTGTTCCTCTTTGACGAACGATGATGTTGCCAGCTTTAGCAACTTCGCCACCGAAAAGCTTAACACCTAATCTCTTACTTTGTGATTCACGGCCGTTCTTAGAACTACCCACACCTTTCTTATGTGCCATTTCTTCTTTTCTCCTTTAAACGTTAAGCAACAATTTCTTTTACACTCACTTCAGTGAACTGCTGACGGTGACCGTTCAACTTACGATAACCTTTTCTTCTCTTCTTGTGGAAGATCAGCACTTTATCACCTTTTACCAGCGGAGACAGCACTTCGCATACTACCTTTGCGCCTTCTACGGTAGGAACACCTACTTTAACTTCGCCGTTGTTGTCAACCAACAATACTTTTTCAAATTCCACAACAGCACCGCTTTCTGCGTTCTGAATGTGATGAACGAACAACTTCTTACCTTCTTCAGCCTTGAACTGCTGTCCGTTAATTTCTACGATTACGTACATCTGTCTTTTTATATTTAAACAGGTTATGTCCCGGAGGTGGATACGCTTCTAAGCATCACTTGTTTACCTCCTGCAGAATTCAGAGCGCAAAATTACGGTTTCTGAATGTATCATCCAAATCTTTTTGAAACTATTTTCCAAAATGATAGCTTCCCGAACCGATCTCGATTTCCATATATCCTTCCGTCGCCGAAACTTTACGCACACCCGGCAAGTTACCGACCGTCACATTATATTCCTTCGGAATCCGGACGATTGCCGTCGTATTGCCCGGCAACGTGATATCCCAACTAAAGTCACCGTTCTTCTTCGTCCATGCGCTCTTGATCTCTCCATAGACCGAACCGTAAGAGGCGGAAACTTCGTCAAGGCCATCGGGGAAAACAGGCTCCATCACCAGTCTCTTGAAACCGACTGCATCGGGAGCGCATTTGATGCCGGCCAGGTCTTCGTAGTACCAGATCAGCAGGTCGCCGAGCAACATCACGTGGTTGGCGGAGTTCATGGCAGGATCAGCCGTATCGCCGTTCCAAAGTTCCCAGATGGTTGTCGCACCGTTCTTAATCATATATCCCCAACTCGGATAAGTCTCGTTCGTCAGGATCTTATAGGCCATATCGACACGCCCGTACTCGGTCAGTCCGCGCATCAGGTGCTGGATTCCTAAGACTCCGGTACTGACATGCCCGTTAAAATCACCTTCCGTCTTTTTCACGATATTACTGAAAACCTTCCCTTCATATCCTTCCGGCACAAGTCCGAGACGCAGGGAGAGGATGTTCGCCGTAACCGTATTATTGCCATACTCTGCCGTTTCCTTATTAAAGAACTTGGCATTATAAGCGGCCTTCATTTTAGCCGCCAGGGATTCATAGCCGGAGACATCGGCGTCCTGTCCGCAGATGCGGGCAAAACCGACCATCTTGTTCAGCAGATCATAATAGACAGTCGTGCTGAGAATAGCACCGTCCGTCTTGCGGGAAGGATCTTTGGAGTGGATCAGTTCCTGCGATTCGGGAGGCATGCACCAGTCGCCATACTGGTCTTTCGTCATGATATAGTCCTTCATGGTTGCCTCTTCCATGTGTGCCATCCAGCGTTTCATGGCCGGATAATGAGCACGGATCGCACTGTCGTCGCCAAACTGGCGATACAGCATATCGGCCACATAGAAGAAAGCGGACGGCCAGGTCACATCATCGGCATAGATCGTCCAGTAATTCGGGGAGACGTCCGAGATGCTCCCTTCCGGGCTCATGGAATCCTCGATGTCCTGCAACCATTTGTTATACAACTGGGCATTATTGAAAATAAAGGCTTCGCCGTAAGCTCCCGTCGCACGGTCGCCCAACCAGCCGAGACGCTCGTCGCGCTGCGGACAGTCGGTCGGCATTCCGCGGTAGTTGCCACGGATTCCCCAATATGAGTTCTTATGGATCTGGTTGACCAGCGGGTCGGATGTCTCAAAACATCCGGTTGTCGCCATCTCGTCATAAATAACATGTCCGGCAAATGCAGACAATTCCGGTTTATAATCGAGTCCCGAAACTTCCACATAGCGGAAACCATGATAAACGAAGCGGGGCTGCCAACTGAAATCACCATCTTTCGCCGGCGTATAGATATCGGTCACCAATGCTTTACGCAGGTTTGCCAGATAGAGCGAACCGTCTTTCTGCAACAATTCGGCAAACGTCATCGATACAGGTTTGTCTTTCTTCCCTTTCAGGTCGACAGACAGCCAACCGACCATGTTCTGTCCCATGTCCAGGATATACTTCCCATCGGGACGTTCAAAAATGGCAACCGGTTTCAAGGTTTCCTGTACGCGGATATTCGGGTTCTGCTGCGCGGTCAGCTTACCTGCAGGAGCTTCCATCACATCGGGAGTCTTCCAGGCGCCGTCGTCGAAACCGTTCGCGTTCCAGCCTTCCATCTCAAGCCGGGCATCATATTCTTCACCATCAAACTCGTTATTTGCGACGATCGGGCCTTTCGACGTGATTTTCCAGGATGCATCACTGACAACCGTCGCTTGCGATCCGTCCGCATATTCGATCTGAAGCTGCGCAAGCAGACGGGGCAAACCGAATGTTTTCATCCCCGGATTACGCATAGAGAAGAAACGGCCGTTCCCCAAAATCACCCCCAACGTATTCTTGTCGGGAGCCATCAAACCTGTTACATCATATACATTATAATATATACGTTTATAATACAGGGACGGCATCGGGGCAAACACATCCTCGCTTACTTTTTTTCCGTTCAGGTAGGCTTCATACGAGCCGAGGCCGGAAATATACAGGACAGCTCTTTTCACCGCCTTATCCGCCGCAAACTCTTTCCGTAGATAGCGGGCCGCCAAGCGCGTTTTATTGTTTCCGCCGGCCACACCAATCTCCTCTCCCGGATTGGAAAGTGAATCTTCGCCGATCCAGGTCGCCTTCCATTCCGAATCATCGAGCAGGGCCATCGACCAGCTGCCGGCATTGCTCCAGGGAGTATCACCCTGGTTTGTCGCCAATTTTACACGCCAATAGTAAGGCTTCCCCGATTCCAGAGCCTTCCCGGCATACGGAACCAGTACCGATTCATCCGAACGGATCACACCCGAATCCCACAAAAGCCCGTCACCCGATTCCAATTGTTCAGGAGAAGCTGCCACCTGTATCTGGTAGGCAGTCTGTTTCAAATCCGGCTTGCCGGAAGCGATCTGCCAGGAGAAACGGGGTTGCGCCACATTAATTCCCAAAGGATTTTCTTTCATCTCCAACCGGAGGTTCTTCACTTCGACAGTCGAATCGGACGAACATCCCGTCCATCCCAAGACCAAAGCGATCAGAAGCAATAAAGCTGTCTTTTTCATATCGTTGCGATTTAATCTGTTAATAGCACTATTTGTCTGTAAAGAAAGTGGTTTCGTCTCAGACTCTATTTCTAAAAATGATTTAATATCTTATGATTTTGATAATCCTTCCACAATATTACTTTTTCTCATACCTATGGGAAAGCATTCCCACAGGCATGAGAAAGTTTTCCCACATGCGTGAGAATTATTTCTCACCGGCATGAGAAAATTTTCTCACAGACATGAGAATATGTGAGAAAAAGCAACGAATTATTCGTAAATGCTAATTTACGCTTGTAGCGGATCACTATCTGAAGAATAAACTACCCTTGTCACCTGAAAAGTCATTATCTTTGTCAAAAGAAACAACACAAACAAAACGAAAGGATATGAATTATTACGAGCTTACTTTCACGTACACCTCTCCTATCGAGACTTCCATCATTAACGATGTGCTGGCTTCCGAGCTGGGAGAAATCGGTTTTGAAAGTTTTACCGAAAACGAAAACGGATTGCAGGGATATATTTCCGACCAATTATATAATGTAAGGGGATTGCAGGACAAACTTGCCGGATTCCCGCTTGACAACGTAGAGATTCATTATACGGAATCGCTCGTGGAAAGCAAGGACTGGAACGAAGAATGGGAAAAGAACTATTTCAAGCCGATCCGCATCGGCAAAGATTGCATCATCCGCGCCTCCTTCCACGAACACGAACCGGGTTATACCTACAACATCATCATCGATCCGAAGATGGCGTTCGGAACCGGCAACCATGAGACGACATTCCTGATGATCAGCGAAATGCTCAAGCTGGACCTGAACGGCAAGGAACTGCTCGACATGGGTTGCGGGACAGCCGTGCTCGCCATACTTGCCCGCATGAAAGGAGCCGGACGCGTCGTTGCCATCGACATCGACGAATGGGCTTACAACAACGCGCTCGAAAATATCCGCCTTAACAACACGAACGATATCCAGGTCGCCCTCGGAGGAGCCGAACAGATTCCGGCATTCGGAGAGTTCGACATCGTGTTCGCCAATATCAACCGGAATATCCTGCTCGACGACATCCGTCACTACAACGAGTCCATGAAACCGGGAGCCTTCCTTTACATGAGTGGCTTCTATCTGCAAGACATCCCGGCCATTGAAGAGGAGTGCAAACGTAACGGATTGGCATTGTTGTCGCACACAGAGAAGAATAATTGGGTCGCGGTGAAAGTTCAAAAACAATAACATTAATTAACCCTAAAAGTTAAGGCCAAAATAAACCATCATTCAAGTATTTTCGTTATCTTAGTAGCAACATTATAAAAAGAAAGAGTTATGAAAAACGTAGATTCTAAATTATTACTGGGATTAGTAGTTGGTGCAGCCGTCGGCGCCGCAGTTGGTTATCTGGCAGCAACAGATAAAAGAGAACAACTACTGGAAGAATTGAATGGTGTAGTTGGAAAAGTAAAAGAAGGCTTCAATTCAGCTCTTGCTAAATATAAAGAAGGAAAAGCTGAAGTTGCAAAAACTACAGAAGAAATCGTAGCAGAATAATTTTGTATGGAGAAAGACTCAGGTGAAATCTTCCGTGAGCTGAAAAAAGACGTTTCGGCTTACGTGGAGTTGAAGCTCGAACTCCTAAAATTAAACACGTATGAGAGAACGGGAAAGGTTATTGCCGTTCTCTCGTATGGTGTTATTTTATTATTTCTGGCTTTCTTTGCGATTCTGTTCATTTTCCTCGCTTTAGGGTTCTTCCTGGGGGAAGTGTTCGGTTCGGCAGGTGCGGGATTCGGCGTGGTAGCCGTGCTCTATCTGCTGCTGATCGGCATTATTGTTATGAACAAAGACAGAATCAGCAATAAAGTATTAAACGTTGTGATCTCCGCATTGACAACAAATGATGATAAAACAAACGCGACAGACAATGAACAATCCGCAACAGACACCTCTGGAGAAACTGATTTCTGACCGTCGCCGCATCCAACAGGAATGCACGATACAGGAGCAGAAATTGAATGCCGATTTCTCTTACATACAAGAGAATGCCGGAACATTGTTGCTTTCAGGTGTCTCCGCACTCTTATTCCCTAACACAAAAGCCAAATCCAAAGGGACGGAAAGCAAACAGCCTGCGCAAACCTCGGAAGCGCCACCCATGTCATTAGGCTTTGCCGATTATCTTTCTGTGGCACAAGGTTTATTACCCGTCGCGTGGGATGTTGCGCGCCCATTACTGACCGCCTGGGGCATCCAGAAAGTCCAGACGTGGATAATAAAGAAACTTTTTAAGAAAAAGAAATAAGCCTCAACAATTAATTTATGTTAGAGGACATATTTTTCTTGTTCTAATTCCTGTACAATAAAAAAAATGACTAAATTTGCAGTCGTTAAAAGCAGGGTGCGACGAATGTATTTTCCTTGCAGCTGTTAAGTTAAATTGGAGATAAGTAATATTTTTAATAAACCCATAAAAGTTTTATTACAATGATTAAAGTAGGTATTAACGGTTTCGGCCGTATCGGACGTTTCGTTTTCCGTGCAGCTCAGAAGAGAAGCGATATTCAGATCGTAGGTATTAACGACCTTTGCCCGGTTGATTACTTGGCATACATGCTGAAATACGACACAATGCACGGTCAGTTCGACGGAACTATCGAAGCTGACGTTGAAAACAGCAAACTGATCGTAAACGGCAATGCAATCCGCGTAACTGCAGAAAGAAACCCTGCTGATTTGAAATGGGATGCAATCGGTGCAGAATATGTTGTTGAATCAACTGGTCTGTTCCTGACAAAAGAAAAAGCTCAGGCTCATATCGAAGCTGGTGCTAAATATGTTGTAATGTCTGCTCCTTCAAAAGACGATACTCCTATGTTCGTTTGCGGTGTAAACGAAAAATCATATGTTAAAGGTACTCAGTTCGTTTCTAACGCTTCTTGTACTACTAACTGCTTGGCTCCTATCGCTAAGGTTCTGAATGACAAGTGGGGTATCACAGACGGTTTGATGACAACCGTTCACTCTACAACTGCTACTCAGAAGACTGTTGACGGTCCGTCTATGAAGGACTGGAGAGGTGGCCGTGCTGCTTCCGGCAACATCATCCCTTCTTCTACAGGTGCTGCTAAGGCTGTAGGTAAAGTTATTCCTGAACTGAACGGCAAACTGACTGGTATGTCAATGCGTGTTCCGACTCTGGACGTTTCTGTTGTTGACTTGACAGTTAACTTGGCTAAACCGGCTACTTACGCTGAAATCTGCGCTGCAATGAAGGAAGCTTCTGAAGGCGAATTGGCAGGCGTACTGGGTTACACTGAAGATGCAGTAGTTTCTTCTGACTTCTTGGGTGACGCTCGTACTTCTATCTTCGATGCTAAAGCTGGTATCGCTTTGACAGATACATTCGTAAAGGTTGTTTCTTGGTATGATAACGAAATCGGTTATTCTAACAAGGTTCTTGACCTGATCGCTCACATGGCATCTGTAAACTGCTAATCAATCAAGATTATATAGTTTGAAAGCCGCATCCTTCGGGTTGCGGCTTTTTTTGCATATCTTTGTTATCACTATGGATGCCTATCAACTTATCACTGTTTTAGGGCCGACAGCATCCGGCAAAACGACATTTGCCGCAGCGCTCGCCGCCCGGCTGGACACGGAGATCATCAGCGCCGACTCCAGACAAATCTACCGTTCGATGGATATCGGGACCGGAAAGGACCTGGCCGACTATACGGTAAATGGGAAAGCGATTCCTTACCACCTGATCGACATCTGCGATCCGGGATATAAATATAATGTATTCGAATACCAGCATGATTTCTTCCGGGCTTATGAAGCAATCCGGGAAAAAGGGAAACTGCCGATTCTATGCGGCGGCACAGGTATGTACATAGAAGCCGTACTGAAAGGATATAAGCTCTTGGATGTCCCCCAGAACCCTGAGTTGCGCGAGTCGTTGAAAGATAAATCGCTCCCGGAATTGGAGCAGATACTTGCCGGCTACAAGGTCCTCCATAACAAGACAGACGTAGATACCGCCCAACGGGCCATCCGGGCCATTGAAATCGAAGAGTATTATAAGAGCGAAGCGCCGGATACCAATGAATATGATCCTGTCAACAGCCTGATCATCGGCATCGATATAGACCGGGAACTACGACGCGAAAAGATTTCCCGCCGCCTGCGTGCCCGCCTGGACGAAGGGATGGTCGACGAAGTAAAAGGGATCATTGCCTCCGGAGTCAAGCCGGAAGACCTGATCTACTACGGGCTGGAATACAAATATCTTACATTATATATAATAGGCGAACTGTCATACGAAGATATGGTTTCCCAATTAGAAATCGCTATCCACCAGTTTGCCAAGCGGCAAATGACCTGGTTCCGCGGCATGGAACGCCGCGGAAGCGAGATCCATTGGATAGATGCGACATTGCCGACGGAAGAAAAGATAGAGAAGACATTGGAGTTATTGAAATATAAGAAGATTTGAACCTGTAAATGATGATTTATCTCTGAGCCAACAGACAAGGCTGCGCCTTGTGCCGCAGGCTCTCTTTTGCCGTCTG
Organism: Parabacteroides hominis; assembly: GCF_014287585.1. GTDB lineage: Bacteria > Bacteroidota > Bacteroidia > Bacteroidales > Tannerellaceae > Parabacteroides > Parabacteroides hominis. The sequence goes on from NZ_JACOOJ010000001.1 coordinate 190,679, forward strand.
CTTCAGCAGACGGTTTAAAAGATTCAGAGGCTTTGCCTCTTCCTCTGTGGACTTTAGTCCCTTTTCGTATTATTATATTTAAAGGGGTTAAAACCCACAAAGGAACCGGCAAAGCCGGAATAATCACCTATCCGTCTGCTGAAGCAGACGGCAAAAGAGAGCCTGCGGCATGAGGAAAGCCTCGTCTTAGGGCTGTAAGCCCGACAGGACATAGCCCAGGGTGCAACCTTGCGCAACCCCCCCGGCAAATCATCATTTCTGATTCAAATCTGCCAGATTTTGAAACAAAACAATTTATATACATTATTATGATAACAGTTAATGATTTAAAGAATAAGGATAATTTCTTTCTGATGGCAGGGCCCTGCGTGATAGAAGGAGAAGATATGGCATTGCGTATTGCAGAGAAAGTAGTCGGTATTACGAATAACCTGAATATTCCCTATATATTCAAAGGATCATACCGGAAAGCCAACCGCTCTCGACTGGATTCTTTCACAGGCATTGGCGATGAAAAAGCGCTGAAGATTCTCCGCAAGGTAGGCGAAACGTTCGGCATCCCGACCGTAACCGATATTCACGAAACGACAGAAGCAGCAATGGCTGCCGAGTATGTGGATGTCCTGCAAATCCCGGCCTTCCTCTGCCGGCAAACAGACCTGTTGGTTGCCGCAGCCAAGACAGGCAAGATCGTCAATATCAAAAAAGGACAGTTCCTCTCGCCGGGAGCCATGCAATTTGCCGTACAAAAAGTAGCCGACGCCGGAAATGACAACGTCATGATCACGGAAAGAGGCACTACATTCGGATATACGGATCTGGTTGTCGATTACCGCGGAATCCCTCAAATGCAGCAGTTCGGCTATCCCGTTATCATGGACGTAACCCACTCCCTGCAACAGCCCAACCAGACTTCAGGCGTAACAGGCGGACTCCCTGCCCTGATCGAAACGATAGCCAAAGCTGCCATTGCCGTCGGAGCTGACGGACTATTCATCGAAACCCATCCGGAGCCTTCCAAAGCCAAATCCGACGGTGCAAACATGCTGCAACTCGACTTACTGGAAGGATTGTTGGAGAAGTTGGTGCGGATACGAAAAGCGATCGGGAAATGAAAGTTGAAAGTTGAAAACTGAAAAACAGAATACAAAAAATGGATAACTGAAAAAGCAGAAGCCTTAGTCTTCCACTTTTCAATTATCCATTTCCAGTTTTCAATTCTATTCTGTTATCCCATTTTACTTATTTTTTTGAGCTTGTCCTCGTCTATCAACTTGATCTTTCGACCGTCGATTGCGATAATACGCTCAGCAACAAATGTAGACAATGTACGGATTGCATTAGATGTCGTCATATTCGAAAGATTAGCCAAATCTTCGCGAGAAAGGTAAATACTCAATGTCGCCCCATCTTCCTCCAAACCGTAACTGTCTTTCAGGAATAACAAGGATTCTGCCAAACGACCCCGGATATGTTTCTGAGTAAGGTTGACTGTACGCTCGTCAGCAATTCCTAAATCGAGAGAAAGCTGGCGGATAAAAAACATGGCAAGATTTGCATTACCCATTAAAAGATCCGTAACGATAGTCATCGGGATCAGGCATACTGTCGATGCTTCAAAAGCGGAAGCATTCGTCAGGTAGTTTTCCTGAGCAAAGTTTGCCCGATAGCCAAAGTACTGCACAGGTTTAATCATTCGAATGATCTGGCTTCGTCCGCCAACACCTTCTTTAAAGATTTTAACCTTGCCTTTCAATAAGCACATCATGTCTCTCGGTTCGTCGCCCTCGCAATAGATCAACTCATTACGTTTGAAATGCTGGATCGTCGAATTATTACGGAGAACATCCCGCTCCTTTTCGGTCAGGACTCTCCACACTTCTGCCAAACTGGCCGATAGATCGACCTCTTCTTTTTGTTGTTTAACCACGACTGCTATATAACATACTTGTGAAGCACAAATGTAATACTTTTCTTTTAAAAGCAGAATAAGTTTAATAGGATAAATTAATAAAATTAGAACATTTTACTTTCTTTCACCTGGAAATTCGATTTTATTCGTTACGTTTGTAAAGAAAGAGACGATAATTTGTTGAAAAAACATTTTAATATAATCATTCTGCTTTTTATCGCAGTAAATGCCTTAGCTAACCCTGACGGTAGTTATGGAAATCTTTTATTGCTGGGCCGGTCTCCCAAAACGGTATCTTCCCAGCAAGGGGATTCTATTATGAGAAAGGTAATCGAGCAGGCCGATAAATACAAAACGGTCGTTTCCCGGTACGAGGCCGAAATCTATATCAAAGGCAAGACCGAAATCCTCAAACAAAATATCCTGATGCGTTTCGCCCATCACCTTTTCCCGGTAGACAGAAAAAACAAGGATATGATCTTCGAGATGGTCAGCCACTCCAAGTTCAACGCCCCCAACAACTACCTGCACAGCTTCGAAGCGATAAACGGGAACAGCATCCCCAACGGCGCAAAACAGCAGGAAGTCTTGACGTTCCTGAACCTGAACGTCTATTCGCCGACCATCTACAACGAAGGGATCATCATGCCGGTAGCCCATGAAGCATTCAAATACTACAACTTCAACTTGGAAAGCATCGAGATAACCGATAACCTGAAAATCTATAAGATACGTTTCATGCCTAAGCTATGGAGCCAGAAGCTCATTTGCGGAGACCTGTACATCACCGACAAAGACTGGCATATTGACAAGATCGACGTAAACGGACGTTTCTCCTTTGCCGAATTCAACCTGGTCATGACTTTCGGACGGGATTACCGCCATTTCATCCTGCCGCAAAAGGCAGACCTCTTCCTCCGGTATCATGTGCTGGGAAATGCCATTGCCAGTTATTATCATACTTCATTCAAATACGAAGCCGTAGAATGGGTTGAAGAAGACTATGAGGATAAAAAATACCGCTCCCTCGACCTGACCGGATATTACCAGTTATCATCCGATACGATCCCGATCATCGCGGACAGTAGTTACTGGAGGAACAAACGAGACATCCCGCTGACTCAGGAAGAAGAGAAAAAGTACGAAAAGACAATCATCAAGACCACCCAGGCCAACGACACAAGTAACATTCGGAAATACCTGAAAATAACAGAACGCCTGACCAACACCATCAATCTCGATTACAAAACAACCCGTCTGAAATACTCCGGCATCCTGAACCCCTTCCAGTTGGGTTATTCCGGACGGAACGGCATTACCTACAGGCAACAGCTTCGTTTCAGCAAGACTTTCAAGAAGGACCGCCAGCTACGCTTCCGGCCTGAGATCGGTTTTGTGTTTAAGCGTAAAGAGTTATTCTTCAAGTTCGGGGGAGACTGGGAATACCTGCCGGAGAAACGAGGAGCCCTGAGCCTCAGCCTTGGGAACACCAACCAGGGATATTCCTCCAAGATCATGAATGAAATCAACGAACAGCTAAAAGATTCCACTTTCAATTTCGAGAATCTGGACCTGGAATACTTCAAGCACTATTACATCGAACTCCGGAACCAGATCGAACTGTTCAACGGTTTCCAGATGACAACCGGAATCTCCTACCACCGCCGCGTACCCACCCGGAAAAGCGCGATAGACCCAGGAGACGGCGTCACGGAGATCATCAACGAGAACTATCATGATTTCATCCCCACGATCGGTTTTTCCTATACCCCCAGACAATACTACTGGATGGACGGCTACCGCAAAGAATACCTCTACTCCTACTATCCGACCATCTCCATCGAGTTCGGGCGGGCCATACCGGGGGTATGGAAAAGTAGCGGTAATTACGGACGCGTGGAAGCCGACATCCACCAGAGCATTTACCTGGGCCTGTCCCGACGGTTCAACTACCATGTCAGCGGAGGGCTCTACACGGCCCAGAAGTCGACCTACTTTGCCGACTACCGGTATTTCACGCGGCACAACTTCCCCGAATCATGGGGAGGGGACGATTTCGGGGGTGTCTTCCATCAGCTAAGGGGCGTGTGGTTCAACGCATCCGACAAATATGTCCAGGTGCATGCCATGTACGAAAGCCCGTTCATGCTCTTCCAGCTATTCAAGCCGGAGGCTACCAAGCATATCATCTCGGAACGTTTTTACCTCAGCCAGTTATGGATGCCGGTCAAACCCAGTTACACGGAAATCGGATACGGCTTCGGTAACCATATCTTCAACGTCGCCGCCTTCGTGGGGTTTGACAAATGGAAATATGACGGGATCGGATTCAAGTTCGCGTTCGAACTCTTCCAGTAAGTGTCAGAATTGCGGACGGACAATCATGATACCGCAGTTGCGCTTGACGCCCTGTACATACTCCTGCAAGGGTTCTTCGTTCACGATCACTTGCTTCTTTGTGGTCGAGGCATGGATAAAAGTAAGTTTATCCCCTTCCCGGCAGATAATGCCCACGTGGGAGATATCCAGCCCTTTCACCGTCGTGACAAAACAAACGATATCGCCATTCCTGATTTGGCCGGCATGCGCATCGATCTCATCCTGCGGGATATAGTAATGGGGACGGGCGTTGATTTCCTTTTCCTTCGCCGCCATTATCGCGATGCGTTCCGGATTTCCTTTCAACTGCTTGTAGCTATCGGGGTGCGTGGACATAAAAGACAGGTCGAGTTTTAGCGGCTTCCCCCCGATTTCTTTCGTGACATCCTTCAGGTAGCCTCTCTTTTCGTTTTCATAAATCCAGTCGGTCGTATAGTGAAGACGATCCGTATAATCGAGTGTCGCATTGCCGGCGTTCCGGTAACGCATATCTTTCAGGGCAGATGCATACCCGTCAAATGCGGGGCGATGCTTGACAGACCAGGCCAAAGCTGTCGTATTCTCCACCAACGTCATGCAATCCAAGCCATGCAAGTTGATTACCAGTCTTTCGGGCACTTCCTCCAATGTCCCGGCCACATAAGGAGTTCCCAGGAAGAAACGGGCGGTCTCCACCATCAGGCCGCCTGCCGGCAAAGCTGTTTTCTCTTTCATGGCTGCACAATAGCGTTCGTAGACCTCCCTATCACCCTGCGCCTTTCCGGACAGGGAAAGAAAGGCTAAAAAGAACAAATAAAATAGTTCCCGTTTCATCTCCTGATCTGATTCTAATCTTTCTTTGTCACTAACAAATCTTCTAACTTCACCAGTTCGTCACGGAACTGCGCAGCTTCGATAAAGTCCAGCTTCTTGGCCGCCTCCATCATCTGCTTCTTTGTCCGTTCGATTGCTTTTTCAAGCTGCGTACGATTCATATACTGAACCACGGGGTCTGCGACCAAGCTGGGTTCCGGCTCCACATAAGCATAGGGTTCGCCGGCAACCGGCTGTTGTTTCTCCGCTACCAAGGAAACGCTGTTTTTGATAACCTGCTTAGGCGTAATGCCATGTTTCTCGTTATAAGCAAGCTGTTTTTCACGCCTGCGGGCCGTTTCGTCCATCGTCAGGCGCATACTGTCCGTTATCTTGTCGGCATAGAAGATCACCTTCCCGTTCACGTTTCGGGCGGCACGTCCGGCTGTCTGCGTCAGCGAACGGTGCGAGCGCAGGAACCCTTCCTTGTCGGCATCCAAGATAGCGACCAAAGAGACTTCCGGCAAGTCAAGCCCTTCACGCAGCAGGTTGACGCCGATCAACACGTCGAACAATCCTTTCCGCAAATCATCCATGATCTGAATGCGTTCCAACGTATCGACATCGCTATGGATATAGTTGCAACGGATTCCCATGCGCGTCAGGTAAGCAGTCAGTTCCTCCGCCATACGTTTCGTCAAAGTCGTCACCAAGACACGCTCGTCCACGGCAGAACGTTGCGTGATCTCCTCCATCAGGTCGTCGATCTGGTTCAGCGTCGGACGCACCTCGATAACCGGGTCGAGCAAGCCTGTCGGACGGATCACCTGGTCCACCACGATCCCTTCGCTCTTCTCCAGCTCGTAATCGGCAGGCGTTGCACTCACGTAAATCGCCAACGGAGTCAGCGACTCGAACTCATCGAACATCAACGGTCGGTTATCCATCGCCGCCGGCAGACGGAAACCATATTCCACCAGGTTCTTCTTACGGGAATAATCGCCTCCGTACATCGCCCGTATCTGCGGGATCGTCACGTGGCTCTCGTCTACCACCAACATAAAATCTTTCGGGAAATAGTCGAGCAGGCAAAAAGGCCGTTCACCCGCCTGGCGACCGTCGAAATAGCGGGAATAGTTCTCGATACCGGAGCAATGCCCCAGTTCGCGTATCATTTCCAGGTCGAACGTAACACGCTCGTACAAACGTTTCGCCTCGTAAGGCTTGCCGATCTCCCGCAGGAAATTCACCTGCGTCCCCAGGTCGACATCGATCTGCCCGATAGCGGTATTGATACGTTCCTGGGTAGTCACGAAGAGGTTGGTCGGATAGATGTTCAGTTCATCCTGCTCGTCTATCTCCTGTCCGGTCTGCGGGTCGAACGAAGAGATACGGTCTACCTCGTCGTCCCAGAACTCGATACGGTAGGCTGCCCCATCAAAAGTTTCGATAGCCGGAAAGATATCGACCGTATCGCCGTTTACACGAAAGCAGCCTCTGTTGAACTCTATTTTATTATTGACATAAAGGGCATCCACGAAGCGGCGCAGCAGTTTATCCCGGTCTATCCGCATCCCCTTCTCCAGATGCACCACCTTCTCGGCAAAGGCAGTCGGGTCCGCCATACCATACAGGCAGGAGACAGACGAAACGACAATGACGTCCTTCCGCCCCGACAACAGCGAAGCGGTTGCACGCAGACGAAGTTTATCGATCTCGTCATTGATCTGCAAGTCCTTTTCTATATAGGTGTCCGTCGTCGGAAGATAAGCCTCCGGCTGGTAGTAATCGTAATAAGAGACGAAATACTCGACGGCATTGTTCGGGAAAAACGCCTTGAACTCGCTGTATAACTGGGCAGCGAGGGTTTTGTTATGACTCAGGATCAAGGTCGGCTTCTGCACTTCCTTGATCACATTGGCGATAGTAAAAGTCTTTCCGGACCCTGTTACCCCTAACAAGGTCTGGAAAGGCACACCACTCTTTATGCCGTCGGACAGAGCCGCAATCGCTTCCGGCTGGTCGCCCGTCGGACTGAATGGGGAAGATAATTCAAAATTCATTCTTTATTTATAGGTTATACAGTTATGCATTCAAGGAAATCCGGTCCTTCGCAAACCGTCCGCTTTACCGGAGCAACTCATCCAACGGGAGATAACCAAACTGCATCTCGTCGTTCATGCTCAGCAACAAACGTTGGTTGCGGTCGTCATAGCAAAGCCTGACCACCGGACGGCCGACATCGAGCGTCTTCAGATAATTGCCTTCCAAATCGAATACCAGCAACAGAGAAGCCGTAAATCCGTCTTTCTCCTGACGATGTTTCCCGGAATAAGCCGTCACGATCTTGTCACCGCAAAATACGCCGTCGATATGTCGATAGACATCATTCCACTCGCCATGCCGCCATTCCGGGCCATAAACATTATATTTCAGATTTCCATCCAAGTCGCAGATCGTCAGCAGGTCGTCCCGCGAATAGACATCCACATAGATGCCATGCTCTGTCGAGACGATGCAATCCGCTCGTTTCTTTTTAATCTCCGGATGTTCGTAGGGCATCAGACGGACCTTCCCTGTCTGCATATTCCAACATCCGACAGCCGTCTTGAAATCATTTGTCCCGATCGGGACGACCGTCCCGCCGATGCAAAGCGTGTCGGAAACATAGACGACATCGCTCGGTACGCGGTCTTCCGGAAAGGAACATTTGACCGCAGGCTTATAGCCAGGATCGGCCAACAGGCTATCCAAGACATAGGTGTACAACTTCATCCGGGCATTATCCGGGAAGTAGAAACACCCCTTTCGTTCATTCATAATCAACACTCCGGGATTGGCTATCTCTCCCGGCCCCTGCCCTTTGTTTACCGTACTCAAAACAGGCTTATAGGTAAACCGGTCGAACAGGTGCACGATCTTATCGATCGCCGTCCAGTTATACTCGACGACTATTAAATAATCGCCCAGCACATACAGCAGGTTATTATTGCCGACCAGCACGTCTCCGGTCCCGATCTCCACTACCTTGTCCTGCACATCGACCACCTTGTCCCGGCTTTTCTGGTATTTTTCCTGCACCGGCGGTTGCGTACAAGACAAGCCCAGCATCATCAAGCCCAAAATCACCCCGCTCCATCGACTCATTCCGCTTCACCTTTCACTATTTAGGTTGTTTAGGTATAACCATCCAGAGGATCAGGTAAGCGATCACCCCGGAGAATACCGTAAAGATACTCAATAATATATATCCGATACGCACTAATGTAGGGTCCCAACCGAAATAAGTCGCGATACCTGCACAAACACCTGCTATCATCCCGTTATTCGAACGGTAAAGTTTTTTAGGTTCTTCCATTGTTCCTTCGTTTTTATTGTTTATCCTTTATTTTACGTTGCAAATATACTTATAATACCCGATAACTATACAATACATAGCTGTTAGGTTCCGAAAGGGAAAAACGAATCCGCCCGTCCTTTCCGGCTATGCTGCGGAATGCTTTTCCTGTACCGAGAAGCGGAGTAAATTCGACCTGTTCGCCCGGCTCGAAGAACGTATCCATATCGAATGCCTCCTCCTTGTTAGACTCCCTGAACAGCAGGAAATATCCTTTCTTGTCCTTCACGGACTGGAAACCGCACCACGACTTGCCCGAAGGCTCGTCTCCCACCGGGAAGACATATCCGGTATGGAAATCGTGCTGTACCGTCTTATACTTCTTAACCACCTCGCCTGTCGGAAACGCTTCGTCCGGCAGGTTAGACGCTTCAAACCAAGCCAGCGGCTGGGCCGCCATCGTTATTGCAAACAAATAATCGAACGAATAAGTTGACGGAGCGAACTTGTCACCGGCATATTTCTCCTTGTTACGCCATTTGTTCAGAAACTCGATCTGCAATGACTGGGGAGCGACATAGCGCGACAGCATCCACAAGTTACGCAGCGACCAATACGGATAATAGTTGCCCCAATCCGTATAACGGTTTTCCAGGAAGATGTTTCCATATTCATTAAAGAAGAAATATCCTCCCCTTCGTCCGGCTGTCGCGTCCAGGTTCAAGACAGCTTTCCACCCGGTCGCCTCCATCACCCGGTCGTATAGACTGCGCAGACGGCTTTCCGCCAGTTTGTTATCAAAGAAAGTCCCGTCGATCTTAAAGGTACGGATACCATATTTTTCATACAAGGCGATCAGCGCATCGGCATCTTTCTGCCAATCGGCATAATCGTGCTGTATGCTGGGATTAAACCAAAGGCACACTTCGATACCCAACTCCTTACCGCGCTTCACGATAGGCGCCAGGCCATTCGGGAAACGACCCGGATCGGGTGTCCAGTAATCCGGGTTATCCCAGATATTCTTAAAACTGCCGCCATAGGCCGAGTTCGCACTACGTCCGGCCTGCCATCCGTCATCGATCTGGAAATGGGTGACACCCAACCTGGCTGCCAGCTCCAGTTCCTTCAGGCAGAAAGCCTCGTTCACACGCGTGTCTTGCCCTCTGTCGCCCCAGGTATTCAGCATCACCATCTCATCGCGGTCTTCGAGGAACGGGCGGATGCGCATCTGGTAGTTACGAAGCGCCATCCGCTTCTGTTTCTCACCCGAACGATAGGTTCCGGTCACATAGCTATAAGCCTTTGTCCACCCGCCAGTCTTTATATCCGCACTGTCGACACCCAGGCCGACCATCCGGAATGTGCCCTCGCTTACCAGATAATCACCTCCCGGATAGTAGAGCTGCACATTTGACGTTGGCGCCTCTTTCAACATGAAAAAGCCGGCCTCCTTCTCCGTATTCTCCGCAAACAGCAGATTACCGCGATAGAGACAATCCCGGTAGGAAAGCGCATGAACGGGGCGAACCAACGTATTGAAACGGTCGGTGACATCAAAAAACTCCACCGCCTCCAACTGCCAGTGCTTTCCTTCCAGCATAAGCTGTTCCATCACCGGGACATTCCCGCCCTGCGAGTTTTGCGTCAGTTTTTCTATGTTCTGCAAGTCGGCAGGGTTATCAAACGTCTTTACCCATTTCTGCGATGCCTGTCCTTTCAGGTACAGTTCGCAGGCGATAGCCGGACAGCCCGGATAGACCTTGAAAATTTTCCTCACCTGCAAATTTCCGGCTTTATACTCCACCGTAGCACGTAGATGGTGTACATATTGCAAAGAAGCAGGCACTTCCTCCGCCCGGATGGAAGCATCGCTCCCCTCCTTTTTCTCGCCGGGAAGAGAGAGGTCGGGCTGGCTGTTCCGAAGCTGCCAGGCCTGGCCATTTCCCTTATCTTCCAGTTTACAAGTAATCAGATTGCCGTTATTCCAGAGCCAGCTACGCTTGATCAGACTGTTTTCGATGGTCAGCGTGTCTTGCTTCAACTCTACTTTACAATCTCCTGCCACCTTCTTATACGGCTGGACGGCAAAGGCAGGAGCGGTCAAAAATAATGAGAACAGGGTGACCCCTAACAACTGTTTTTTCATACTGATATTGAAGTATTATAAATGATTCCCTTACAGATAGGCCGCCACCTTCTTGCGGTCCGTCTCGACCGTCTCGAACTCGGAGGAAACGATACTGCTGCCCATCGGGACATTCTCGTTCCGGTATTCCATCTTGCTGTAGACGATGCTGCGGGCGGATGTATGGAACTCCTTCGCTCCGGTTTCCGCTTCGATGCGGGCGATGTTATTCTCCCGGACTCCGCAACCCGGCATGATAATGATGCGTCCTGCCGCACGTTTCACCAGTTCGGCAATGAGGGGAATCCCTTTCACGGCATCGGACTGCTGGCCGGAAGTCAGGATACGGTCGCAGCCCAATTCGATCAACTGCTCCAAAGCGGCAAAGGGGTCGCGGCAAACATCAAAGGCGCGATGGCAGGTGACGGACAGCGGCTTGGCAGCCTCGATCAGCCGGCGCATCAAAGGGACGTCGATATCCCCGTCTTTCGTCAGGCAACCAAAGACGACACCGTGCACCTTCAACTGCTTGCACAGTTCGATATCCAGCAACATCGACCGAATCTCTGCCGGAGTATAGAGGAAGTCGCCTCCACGCGGACGGATAATCACATTTATATCGATCGACGAAGTGAGTGCCTGCGCCGTCCGGATCTCCCCGTAGCTGGGTGTCGTTCCCCCTTCCGGGATTCCGGCACAAAGTTCCACACGTTTGGCTCCTCCGGCTTCTGCTTCCACACAGCTTTGTGCGGAGTTTGCACAAATTTCGATAATACGAGTCGGTTTCATAAGAATCTTACCATTATTGTTTTTTCTATATACAAAGATAAAACTATTATACGAAACTTCCCTATATTCCCAGAAGAGAGATGCAGGAATTGCATGGGCATCCATCTCAAAACGGATGCCCATCGAAACGGAAACGGATGCCTGTCGAATCTCAAACGGCTACCTGCCTGCACAAAATCTTCCGCCTCCAAACTGCATAAAACACAAAAGATTGCCAAATCTGCCAAAACTGCCGGGGACTTATTTTAAAAGAGATATTTTGCAGGGGAAGCGCAAAAACAGCACAAACAGCTATATATCAATAAATTAATACACAGAACAAAAGAATAAAACAAAGTTCATCAGTATAAAACAGAGTTCTTTCACGGACATTGTTTATTATTTATCCGTTACTTTTGGCTTGATCCAAAAGTAACCAAAAGATCAAGGCTTAACCGTCCGGTCTACTCCGGGCAAAGGTTCCGCTGTCGCCTGCGAAACTCGCTTCGCTCAGACAGCGCAGGCTCCGGACGCTTCACCTTTACCCTCCGCTTGACGACCGTCCGCTTAGGCCTTTCTTAGAAAGCTACGCTTTCTCTTGGGATGGCCGATACTGCCTGCCATATAGTTATAATTATCAGCAATCTCAAAGGAGCAGGCAGCATCGGCAATCATCGAAGAGCCGTCAGGCTCTATCTACGGCCTAAGCTGGTGAGCGTTAAGCGCAGTGACCGCAGTGAGCGACCGGAGCGTCTGCTGTTTGAGTGAAGCGAGTTTCAGACGCGACAGCGAACGAAGGGAACGGAGTAGCGAAGCAGGTTCGGCCTTGAACTTTTGGTTACTTTTCTTTCAAGAGAAAAGTAACAGAATAACCTTGATCTTTTGGTTACTTTCGGATCAAGCCAAAAGTAACGGATAAATAATAAACAATGTCCGTGAAAAGTCTTTTATATTATCTGAAAACAGAACGGAAGAAAGCCAAAATAGAGTATAACATAATAACTATCAACAAATTAGCAAAACAACATCCAAATACGTCTCTTAAAAAGAGGCCCCGGCAGTTTTGGCAGATTTAGCAGTTTCCCTACTTTTGTGCCCAATAAAAGCAAACAGGTTATCATGGTCGCATCCATCATTACGGTCATAGTCCGCCTGGACATGTTCGGGCTGATGAAAAGCATCGTGACGCGAAGCAAAAGAGGTGAAAGGTGAAAGTTGAAAGTTAAGGGTCAAACAACTTTCAATTTTCAACTTTCAACTCCGTAAGTGCTTTCCAAAGGGAATCAGCAGGCACGGGAGCGACAATGCTGACCGGTTGTTTCGACACGGGATGGATAAACTCGGCACTGCGGGAATGCAGGCTGATGCCACCGTCCGGATTGGAACGGGGGAAACCGTATTTCAAGTCGCCTTTGATAGGGCATCCCATCTTGGCAAGCTGGCAACGGATTTGATGATGGCGGCCTGTTTTCAGGTCTATAGCCAACAGATAATAGTTGTCCGAGCGGGCAATCACCTTATAATGCAGGATCGCTTTCTTGGCATTCGGGCGTTCCGTGTCGTAAGCATAGCTCTTGTTTTGCTTCTCGTTGCGGACCAGCCAGTTCACCAGCTCTCCCTCTTCTGCCGGCGGACAGTTCTTCACGACCGCCCAATAGGTCTTCTTCACCTCGCCAACCCGGAACATCTCGTTCAGACGGGCGAGCGCCTTGCTCGTTTTGGCAAATAGCACGACACCGCTGACCGGGCGGTCCAGACGATGTGCGACGCCGACAAAGACATTTCCGGGTTTACAATACTTCTCTTTCAGCCATGCCTTCAGCATGTCCGAAAGAGGAGTATCACCGGTTTTATCTCCTTGTACAATCTCGCGGCAAGTCTTGTTTACCGCAATGATATGATTGTCTTCGTAGATAACTTCCATATATTACATGTTCATGCCACCATCTACCTGGATCACCTGGCCAGAGACATAAGAAGACATATCGGAAGCCAGGAATGTAGCGATGTTTGCCACATCTTCAGGCGTACCGCCACGGCGCAGAGGAATCTTCTTCGCCCATTCGGTCTTCACTTCTTCCGGCAGGCTGGCGGTCATATCGGTAATGATGAAGCCCGGAGCGATTGCATTGGCACGGATGCCGCGTGAACCTAACTCCTGGGCGATAGACTTAGCCAGGCCGATCATACCTGCTTTAGAGGCTGAATAGTTGCTCTGGCCGGCATTGCCGTGTACACCTACGACGGAAGCCATGTTGATGATGCTGCCCGAACGCTGTTTCATCATCACCGGAGTACAAGCGTGTACGAAGTTGAAAGCCGATTTCAGGTTGACGCCGATAACAGCATCCCACTGGCCTTCGCTCATACGCATCATCAGGCCGTCTTTCGTGATACCTGCATTGTTTACAAGGATATCCACACGGCCGAAATCTTTTACGATTTCAGCTACGACATTGTGTGTTTCTTCGAAATTGGCAGCGTTGGAAGCATAGCCTTTTGCTTTGACACCCCATGCTTCGATTTCTTTCTGGGTAGCCAGACCGTTTTCGTCGATCACCAAATCCGTGAATGCAATGTTTGCACCTTCTGCGGCGAACTTCAATGCGATTGCCTTACCAATACCGCGTGCGGCACCGGTAACGATTGCCACTTTACCTTCTAATAATTTCATATTAATTCCGTTTTTAAATTCAACACTTGATCAAGCAAGCACCCGTCGAATAGCCACCGCCGAACACGGTAATGGCAACCAGGTCGCCGTTCTTGAAACTATGATCATTCTGGGCATACACCAGCGCAGAGCTTACCGAACCGGTATTTCCCAATTCTTCAATATTATGCAGGAACTTCTCTTCCGGCAGGTTGAGCTGTTTGGCTATATTGGACATGATGCGCATATTGGCCTGGTGGCCGATGAAATACGTCAGGTTGTCCAGCGCATAGCCATTCTTTTCCAACAGATAGAGCACGTTCTTCGGCATGTAGGTGCACGCCTGGATAAACACGTCGCGTCCTTCCGGCATCATGATGCCGCCATCACCCGGACGCAGGTGCACCGCATCCGGAGCCTTGCCCAGATAACCGAGTCCTTGTGTATATACTTCCACGATTTCGGAATCTTTTTCCGAAACGCGCTCCTTCGAGATGAAGAAGGCCGCCGCCGCATCGCCCCAGAGGTGGCCGGCTTTCGGGTCCGTTTCATTATAGTAGGCCGAGTTCTTGTCGGCAGAAAGGATCAATGCTTTTGTTGCTTTTCCCATGGCAAAATATCCTTCCACAACTTCCAGCGCATTCAGGAATGAAGAGCAGGCGGAAGAAAGATAGAGCGCTTTTGCATTTTCAATATTGAATTCATGCTGGGCAAGGTGAGCCGCAGTCGCCACCGTATCGTACGGAGAATAAGAGGCTGAAATAATCAAATCCACATCCGTAATATCATACGGCAATTTAGGTAGGGCGTTACGAACCGCTTCAATACTCATGGTATTGATATTTTCCTCTGCTTTTGCCTTAGACCGGGAACGAATCCCTGTGCGTTGTTCAATCCACTCGCTGGTTAGCCCGTTTAACTCTAAAAAATGTTGGTTATCGACCCGTTCTTCAGGTACATAAAACCCTGTTGCATTAATAAACATTCCTCAGTATTGTGTTACTTTATCTTTATACCATTGAATATCAAATTCATTACATTATCTCTCCGTTTAATCCGCTGGCTGATATTATCCCCCATGATTCCACGTATATACGGAACTTCCAACCCCTTCAAAGCATGATGAAGAACGATTGCAGTGATCTCGGTATCGGGCATGGCGAAGATTCCTTCCTTTACTCCGGCTTCCAGAATACCTTGTATCATTTCCGTCTCGCGGATGTCGAAGCTCTTCCTGATCTTCTCGACCCGCCAGATATCGCGGAAAAAAGTCGCCTTCAATGTCCCGTTACGGAACACCAGTGCCTTGATTGCATCCAATCTTGCATAAAGAAACGTCATCAACTTTTCATCTGCCGGCAGGTCCTTCGCAGCCACATCCTGCAGCATCTTGTATAGTTGGTCCAACTCGGACTCGACTACAGCCAGATAAATCTCGTTCTTACTTTTAAAGTACGTGTAAAGCGTACGTCTTCCCTTCTTGGATGCTTGTGCAATATCGTTCATTGTCGTATTATCCACCCCCATGCGGGCAAACAATTGTCTGGCCACATCCACCAACATCTCACGTGTTTTAGAAACTGTCATCGGCATTCGTATTGCACATTTTGATTAAAACTGTGCGCAAAAGTACCGGAAAAAATAATAACTACCAAAAACATATTTACATTTTATCCAAACAAACCTTTATAATAGAGATATGGACCAATCGTTTTATCAAAGGATAGAACTTATCCTCGGAAATCCCTTCCGAATATTTCTTTTAGCCCAAAGATGAAGAAAACTGCCGAAAAATTTGTTTTATTGAAAAGAAATCGTACCTTTGCACTCGCAATCACGAAATGATCGCAACTATATCGCGGAGTGGAGCAGTGGTAGCTCGTTGGGCTCATAACCCAAAGGTCGTAAGTTCGAGTCTTGCCTCCGCAACTCAGTAAGCCTTCGGTTCTGAAGAACCGGAGGCTTTTTTCTTTTTACTTCCCCTAAAATTTATTAGTTCTATTTAAACCTAACATGAACTCTCCGGCACATTTGTTGTTATTCTATATATGTAAAGCAGTAGACTTAATAACATATATAAATATGGCCTATATAGATTATTACAAAATTTTGGGAGTAGACAAAAGCGCTTCGCAGGACGACGTCAAAAAGGCGTACAAAAAGCTTGCGCGGAAATACCATCCCGACTTGAACCCCAACGACCCGGACGCTCACCGCAGGTTTCAGGAAATAAATGAAGCAAACGAAGTGCTCAGCGACCCGGAGAAACGGAAGAAATATGACCAGTACGGAGAAAACTGGAAACACGCCGACCAATTCGAAGCCCAGCAACAACAATATCGCCAATACCAGAACGGACAAGGCGGCGGTACGTACTGGAGCAGCTCCGGCGACGGCAGCGAATTTTCAGACTTCTTCGAGCAGATGTTCGGAGGCATGGGCGGCAGAGGCGGACGCGGCGGCAGAAGCGACTACGGTTTCCGCGGACAGGACTACACGACAGAGTTGCAGGTCTCTTTGGCAGACGCTGCCAAAACACACAAGCAGATCATCACCGTAAACGGCAAGAACCTGCGTATCACCATCCCGGCCGGCATCGCCGACGGACAGACCATCAAGCTGAGAGGACAGGGCGGACCGGGCGTAAACGGCGGACCGGCAGGCGATCTGTATATCACCTTCCACATCCCGGAAGACAGCCGGTTCAAACGGGTAGGCGACGACTTGTACGTCACCGCTCCTTTAAATCTGTACACGGCAATCCTCGGCGGCGAGCAGATTGTCGAGACAATGGACAGCAAAGTCAAGCTCAAGATCAAACCGGGAACCCAAAACAACACGAAAGTGCGGTTGAAAGGAAAAGGATTTCCCGTTTATAAGGAAGAAGGAAAGTTCGGAGACTTGATAGTGACCTACTCTATCGACATCCCGACCAACCTGACGGACAAACAAAAAAAATTGTTCCGCGAAATACAAAGTCTTAATTAAAAAACGAGATTGTTATGCAAACAGATTTAATCATAGTCAGTGAATACTGCCGGATATGCCATATCGAACCATCGTTTCTCTACCTGCTGCAAAAAGGCGGCCTGATAGAGATAGATACAGTAGAAGGGGAAAGCTACCTGCCCGCCTCCCAGTTGTATGACGTAGAACGATATACGCGTATGTATTACGACCTGTCTATCAACATAGAGGGGATCGACGCCATTCATCATCTGCTGGGCCGGGTGGAATCCCTGCAACAGGAAATTAATCGGTTGAGAAGTAAACTGAGATTATACGAAACAGAAAATCATGATTCGATAGAAGATTTATAAGGCTGTCAAAATGCTGCTTCTTAAGGCTTGAGAACCGGGGTACAAGAATATTCGGCAAACTATTTGCTAATAAAATTTGGAACATAAGAATATTTTTGTACCTTTGCACTCGCAATCAGGAATGATCGCAACTATATCGCGGAGTGGAGCAGTGGTAGCTCGTTGGGCTCATAACCCAAAGGTCGTAAGTTCGAGTCTTGCCTCCGCAACCAGTAAAAGAGAATCAAGCAATTGGTTCTCTTTTTTTATTTACCTTTGCCGCCAAATAAAAAAGAAGCATGAGTCAGATAGAATTGATCCTGAGCCGCCACGGCAATGGCCGTTGCCCGGCGGAAAGGGTTGCAGCCGGTGGCGACTCCCCTCCTTCGCGAAATGGATTGGGGCGTATATACCGGGAAGGTAGCGGATGAAATGGATTTTACGACACTGCCGGAAAGTGTGGAGACTATAGATGCCTTGTATAAAAGAGCGGGAGACTTCGTCAGCTTCCTGAAAAAGGAGTTTCCGGGAAAACGGATTCTGGCGATCGGGCATGGCGGCTTCAACCGCGCCATCATCGTGCAGTTGGAGAAACTCACCCCGGAAAAGATACTGAGTTTGCCGATCATGAAGAATACGGCATGCATGCGTTTCACGCTGCCGTAATCTTCCGACAGCCCGTTTTCCGGCAATCTGTTTTATATCTGGGGATGGACTACGCAGAAAGTACCCGATGACTTGCTAACCAACTTGTCATCGCAGTAGATCTCGCATTCGCAAAAGTGGAGATGGCTTCCCGGCTTCACGACATAGCCTTTTGCGATCAATTCCTTTCCCCATGCCGCCCGCAAAAAGGATATTTTAAGCTCGGCGGTCAGCACATCGCGGTCCAAAGGCAGCATCGTGTAAGCGGCAAAACCGGCAATCGTGTCGGCAAGTGCCGCCAGGACGCCTCCGTGGATAACGCCGCTATACTGCCGCTGTTCATCATGCAAGGGCATGCGGGCTTCCACCCTTCCCTCTTCCACCACCGTAAAATCAATACCCAAGTGATTGACATACGGATTCGTATTCACACGGCTTATCAGCCGTTCCTTTACTTCCTGATCCATATTATCCGGTTCTTTAAATCATTAGCGAATGGTAATCGTGCAATCGTCCAGGCTGTCGATAATGGCGAGGCTTTCCACACGTACATCCGCATCGTTCAGCACATCGCGCCCCTTCTGGAATGCTTTTTCGATGATAAAGCCCATGCCTTCCAACCTGGCTCCGGATTGCTTCACCAGATCGAGCACTCCCATGGCGGCGTTGCCATACGCAAGGAAGTCGTCAATAAAGAGGATGCGGTCGTCGGGAGTCAGGAAATTATTGCTGATGCACACCGTGTAATCGCGGTCTTTCGTAAACGAATGGACAACGGTGGACAGCATATTCTCCATCGTCTTCGGCTGCTTTTTCTTGATAAAGACGACAGGCAGGTGCATGATATACCCCACCATGATAGCCGGGGCGATGCCGCTTGCTTCTATCGTCACGATTTTATTGATATCCGCATCCCGAAAACGGTAAATAAACTCTTCTGCTACCTTATAAAGCAACATGGGGTCCATCTGGTGGTTGATAAAACTGTCAACCTTCAGGATTCCTCCCGGATAACATCTGCCGTCTTGCAGAATACGTCGTTTAAGTAATTCCATTTTTATTCTGTTTTATCTTCTTTGACTCGTATCAAAACATTCGCGAAAATAGCGGCAAGTCCCCCGGTCGTGATCCCGGAAGAAAAGATGCCTTTTATGGCTTGCGGCGCTGTGTTCAGGATATCCGGCATCAGCTCCACACCTAAACCGAGCGAGAGGCTGACGGCCAAGACCAAAGTCGCCTTGCGGTTGATTTCCTGCGAGGCGATAATCCGTATGCCAGCAGCCGCAACCGTGCCGAACATCAATAAAGTAGCTCCACCCAACACCGGGTCCGGCATCAAGGAGAAGACAACGCCGACAATCGGGAACAGACCTAATAGCACCAACATGCCGGCAATATAATACCCGACATACCGGCTGGCGACACCTGTCAACTGGATGATGCCGTTGTTCTGTGCAAAGATCGAATTGGGGAAAGAGTTGAAAATCCCGGCGATGAAGGAGTTCACCCCATCGGCCAGGACGCCGCCTGAGACTCTCTTCAGGTAGCTCTCGCCTTCTATCGACTTTCCGGAGATCATCGAGTTGGCCGTCACATCGCCCGTAGCCTCTATCGCCGTAATCAGGTACACGAGGCCGATGGCAATAAAAGCCGGGATGTTCAGGTCAAGCCCGTACTTGAAGGGCATCGGGATATTGAATCCCGTCAGGCTCTGCGAAGAAGCTGCCGCCATATCGACCATACCGAGGAAATAGGCCAGCGCATACCCGATGCACAAGCCCAACACGATGGAACTCATCCGAAGGTATTTATTCTTGCAACGATTGAAAAACAGTACACTCAACAACACCGTTGCCGCCACGCCGAGATTGCGGAGGCTCCCGAACGTCCCGTCGTCCATCGCACCATATCCGCCGCCGCATGAGACGACACCTACCTTGATCAGGCTAAGCCCGATCAGCACCACCACGATGCCCGATACCAGCGGAGTAATGACAGACCGCATATACTTGAACGTCCGGCTAATCACCATCTCGATCGGAGCGGCTGCGATACACGCCCCGAAAATAAGAGGCAAGCCTCCCGCCAGCCCCGCCGATATGATCGGGCCGATAAAAGAGAAGCTCGTCCCCTGGATGCAAAGCAATTTCGCCCCGACAGGACCGATCCGGCGGCACTGTATGAACGTAGAGACGCCGGAAGCAAAAAGTGCCATCGAAACTAAGAATCCGGTCGTTTCCAGATCCAACTTCAAGGCCCCGGCTATAATCAGCGGAGGCGTAATGATCGCCACAAAGATCGCCAACAGATGTTGCAAAGCGGCAAACAAGGCTTCTTTAAGAGGAGGACGGTCGTCTATGCCATAAATAAGATCGGTCTTCTTGACCGGCTCGATCGTTTCTTCCAGCTCTTCGGAGTTAATTTTCATATCCGTTTCGTTCTTCTTTTAAAGATTCAATTCCTGTAGTGTCTCGCCTTTCGTGTTCAGCACGCGAAGCGTCATTTCCTTGCCTTTCTTCTGCAAAACCATGACGGTCGCCCCGTCCATCCGGTAGCCGCCGCCTACCACGACAGGATAAGGATTGCCGGCAGAACCTTCGGGATGGTAAGCGAAACGATGCGTATGCGCGTTGATGCTCACAGCAAACGGAGCTTTTTCCAATATCGCCCCCCACTCGTCGCGGCAAGGATTGTAAGAATCATACTCCTCACCTTTCCCATAGATGGGAACATGATGGATCAGCACGCGCTTGGAGGCCTTCCTGAATGCCTTGGACGCCAATTCTTCTTTCAGAAAACCGGCCTGCGCCTTGCGCAAATCCGAGAAATCGTTCAGTCCGTAATAGACCCAATGCGTATCCGGCTTGTCTTCGCCGCAATCCAGCATGACGATGCGCGTGTCGCCCCAATTGAAGGCGCCGTAGGTCTTGTCGCCTACATAGTCGAACAGGCTGCGCAGGCCGATCGAATAGGCGTTGCGGATTTCATGGTTTCCGCGGATATAGAAGACAGGGATCCGGCTGGCTCCTACCGATTCGTTCAGTTCGCTGAGGAAGCGGGTTGCCTCGTCGTGGTTGGCAGGGTCGTCGATGCAATCGCCATTGAAAACGACAAAGTCATATTTCAGGTCTTTCACCTGCTTGCAGAGTGCCTGCAACGTTTCGGAACGCTTGTGCAGGTCGTTGAAGATGATGGCTGTAAAGTCTGACTCGGTTTCCGCAGGCAATGTAAAGGTATAAAAGTCGGAAACGGCTGTTTCGCCGAAAATCTTCTTATAAGCCTGGTATAGCATGATTTCCTGCGAGCAGATCCGGTAATAATAGGTCTTCCCCGGTTCTAACCCGTCCAGGCGGATCTTGTTCTGCAAGCCGTTGCAGATCACCTGACCGTCCACGATCGTGCGGGCTTTCTGCAGGTGCTCCTTATCGGTTCCGTATTCTACCCAGCTATAGGTGGGGACGGTCGTCTGCCACATGACCGTAATTCCGTTTCCGACGGGATTCTGCAAATAGGGTTCGGTACGGAATATCTTGGTTGCGGGTTGGTTGAAAATGATATCGGTGATGACCGGACGATGGTCGGAAGCGGCAGGCTCGTCCCATACGTGGGTCGAAATGCGCGTGAACGTAGCCGTGTCTCTTGCGCAAACAGCGATATAGTCTATCGTTTCATCCGGCTTGTCAGCCGGGAAGGTCGGTTTCTTCATATCCGTCAGGATCACGAAGTCGTTTTGTAGCTGCCGGATGAAATCAGAACCCAGACGGGCATTCATGTCGCCGGCAATAAAGAAAGGCTTGTTTGCTGAAGCTGCCGCCTGCCTGATAACCGGCAGCGAGAGCATCCGGTCTTCCTCCGTCAGTGATAGATGCGTGCAGCAGTATATATATTTTTCAAATTCCACGATCAGCAAGGTGCGGGCTTCTTCTCTTCCGGGAAGGGGCAGGCGTTTATATCCCAAGGGCTTCTCTTTGCTTAGCATGCCGATGCCGTATTTCCCTCCGTCGTAGTCGATCGCGGGCGCATAGGTGTGATGCATCAGGGTCAGCCCGGCTATTTCGCGCAGGACGTCTTTCCCGCCGCTGCGGCCTGTCACGCTGTCGATCTCCTGCACGGCCACGATGTCGGGACATGCTTTGATGATCACGTCTGCCGTACGCCTGAAATCGGCAACATCGTCCATTCCGCGACCGTTACGGATGTTATAACTCATAATACGCAATGTGTTGCTCTCGCGTTCGCTTTTCTCTCTCGAATGAATTTTTCCCCAGGGCAACAGCAACATCAACGCCATTACCAGCCAAACCGCTTGTTTCATTTTATTTGTTCTTTGTGATTAGTCGCGGACAAAAATACAAACTTTCAGTCGGTTCACAATGCTCTGTTGCTAAAAAGCTTGCCAAGCGACCCGACGGTTCTGGTTTGGGAACGATAGTTTCCTACCGCGGGAACGGGCGTTCCCTAAGCAGGAAACCGTAGTTCCCCAGGCAGGAAATTCGCGTTCCCCAGGCAGGGAACGCGCGTTTCCTCCGCAAGGAAACTGCTACACGCTGGCTATCAACAGTTAATAACTACCCGAACCGTGTCCCGCAATTGCCACAAAAAAGCTTTCCGGAAACAAGCGGTTTACCGCACGCCGGGCAGAACTGGGGTTGTCCGGTTCCTGCCGCCGGTCCAGCCGTTTCCAAAACAGGAGCTTCGGACGCATGGGGCGCCTGCGCCTCGGTGTTGCTTTTGTTGAACAGTTCCTTGAATTTGCCGGACAGTTTGCATAACTTTCCGTAGAGATCGAAAGTGATATAGGTCGTAGGGACAACCTGGAAATAGGTGCTCATCATCTTGACCAGAATCCAGCTGTCGATAAAAGCATACTTCACCGTGTAGGCCAACAGGATGGAAATCACAAATGCCATAAACCCGCTCCACCCGAACAGCCGGAACAAGCCGCCGAAGATCACGAAAGCGACCAGTAACACGGCTATGAACGAAAGGATGACCGTGCCTGCCGTCTTTGCCGCGCCTTTCAAGAGCGTTTTCCAGTTCTGCGCATAGATGACTACGCCGTCGGCAGCCGATTTGTATGGGCTTTGTTCGGGGTTATAGAACGTATATCCCAAGCAACATTCGTCTATATATCCCAACGAGATGTCGAGGAACATATTGGTCAGCGACTTAACGCCGTCCGCACCCGGCAATGCCCCAAGGAGGCTGTCGGTGATGCGTCCTAAGGCACGTTGCAATTGCTTGACGGAGCCGGCGACCAGTTTGTCGAGGGCAAAGTAGACGTTGGATGTGCCGAAGCGTTCCTTCACCATTGTTTTTCCTGTTTCGAACGGGTTGGCAGGGACTTGGCCGGTCTTGAAAGCCATCGTGATCACCGCCACATGGCCGGCTTTCACCAAATAGCCGATGTAGTGGTTGAGGAAGAAGTTGACGACCCCGATCAGCCCTAACCAGATGAAGAACATGATCGCTCCTACCCCTTCGCTGTTGAACAGGACAGAAATGCCCATCAGGATGGCGAAAAGGACGACCGCTATCACGATATTGAGCAGCCCTAAGCCTAATTTGATCCAGCCGAACTGCAATGTCTTGAAAAATATTTCTCTTGCTGTCATATCAGTAGTTGATAATGGATTGTTGATAATTGAACATCATTTCAAGATCCGGTACTTGCCGATGATGGGCAGTTCTTTTGCCCGCCCGTTGACGGCATTGATGATGCCGATCACTGCCAATACCGCAAAGACGAAGCCGACAAGCCCGATGAGGCTTACGACGAAGTAGAGACGCCACGAGATGGCGAGGATCACTGCACTCAGGATGCTGTATGCTATACCATATATAATGGAAGCGATACAGAGCAGCAAGCCCTGGTTGGAATGGTAGCGGGCGAAGGCCGAATCGCGTGCTGCAAGCATCGGGATCAAGACCAAAGGGCCGAAATAGGCAAGGACGGACATGCCCTTGTGCTGTTCGATGTCTTGCGGGTCGAATCCGGCAGTGCTGTCTGCCGTGTTATTGAATTGTGCGAATTTATTGTCCGCGCCGTTGCCTGTCGCGCCGGATGGTTGCGGCTGGTAGGGTTGTGCCGGTTGCTGGAAAGGTGCTTGCACGGGTTGTTGAGCCGGTTGTTGCACCGGTTGCCCTATGTTTTGCCGAGGCTGTGCCTCCGGTGCGGGAGCTGCGCCTATAGGCGCTCCGCATGATGGGCAGAATTTAACCCCATCGTTTACTTGTTGTCCACATGTTCCACAAAATGCCATAATTATTTCCTCCTATAATTTAATTTATTACTTATACTTATCATATCTGCCTATTCCGCTGCTTTCATGGCATCCATCACGTCGCCGAACAGGGAGCCGGAGATGCTTCCGAATATAAGGAAGGCGATGCCTGATAAAACCATGCCTGCAAGCATGACGACCAGCATTGCGCGGGCAAAATTCGTTTTGTTTACCTTCCTGCAACCGCCGCACGCCCATACGAGGAGCAGGATGAAGTTGATCAACGGGAGCATCATCAGCAACATGATGCCGATATATCCGCCGGTCGTGATCGGTTCGTACTTGCTTCCCGGCGGCAAGAGCGCGTTCGGGTCAGCCGGCGCAGCATACATTGGCGGTTGAACCGGCGGAGCCGCATAGACAGGCTGCTGCGGGGGCGGCGGGGGAACCGGAGCTGCATAGACTGGCTGCGGTTGGGGCTGCGGAGAAGCCGGAGCCGTGTATGCCGGCGGTGGCGGGGGTGTTACCGGCTGGGGCTGAACCTGGGGCTTGGCTTGTGGTTGAACTTGGGGCTGAACCTGCGGTTGAGCTTGGAGCGGTGGCTGGACTTTTACCTGGGGTGGCATCGGTTTGCCGCATCCGGTACAGAATTTGATGTCGTCGGGGACTTGTGCCCCGCAGAATGTACAAAATGCCATAGTTGTATCCTCCTTATATATATAATGTAGGGTTAATATTTAATTGATTACTTTAAATGTCCTGTCACCGACCTTCACGATACAGTATCTCCGGACCAGGACGACAAAACGGATGACCTTTTTATGAGAAGTTATTATATTCATTATCTTCATTTATTAAATTGTTATCATTTCACTCTATCTTCGCACCGCAACCGCTGCAAAAACGCTGGCCGGCGGCTATTTCCGTCCCGCAATTGGGACAGAAACGTTTTGCGGCCGGTGCTTGCTGCATGGGTTGTGCCAGTCGGGAGCCGCATTCCTGGCAGAAGTTCGTGCCTTCAGGGTTGTAAGCTCCGCAATTCGGACAGCTGCGGGCGGCTTCTTCGGCTTCGGCGTGTTCGCGGGCGGCTTTTTCTTCGCGGGCGGCTTTCAGGCGTCCCTCTGCTGCCTGGCGGTTGGCGGCAAGCAGATCGAGTTCGGCCTTTATCTCCGGGTAGCTTTCGCCTCCGTCGGTTTCATATACTTGCTTCCCCAGGCGGGCATAGATCGTCTCCTCTTTCTTCGAGAAGTCTTTCAGTTCGCTTTGCGCATTGAAGATTTTCACATCGGGGTCGTCTTGCGGCATCAGCCCCGCCACTCCTTTTACTATTCCATCGATGATGCTTGACATGGTGTGTTCCTCCTTCTATCGATTAAGTTACTCTTTCTTCTCTGGAACGTCTGCCGGGATATCCTTCTTGGCATCCTTCGTCAATTCGTCCAGGTCGAGGTTCTTCATTCCTATGGAAGTGGCAAGCAGTGCCCACTTGCTCAGTTTCCCGACGATTTTCAGTTTGGTGATAGCGCCGACCTCGTCATTATCGACGGCTTTCTTCAGTGTTTCGAGCGGTTCTTCGAGGTCTTTGCCCAAGGCATCCAGTTCTTCCTTGCTCAACTTCTCTCCTTTCTTGTTGATCTTCTCCAACTTTTCGATGGAGGCGTCTACTTTTTTCAAAGCCTTGTCGACCGGCGACCCTCCGCAAGCCGTCATGATGATGAGGCTCATGATACATACGAATGTTACTAATGAATTTTTCATGATACTTTCTCTTTTAAATGGTTTATAATCCTTCTATTTCGACTAACTCCTGGCTTGTCATGAGTTTGCCTTTCTTGTTGTACATGTTCGTTTTGACCGGACCGATGCCGTGGCCGTACCATACTTTCTGGATGGCAGTCTGCTTGATGCCGATCACTTTCGAGACGCTGGTGTTCTCGATCACGATGCAGTCGATGCTTTTCCCGTTCACATCGATCGTCTCTTCGGCCACGGCCTTCACGCCTGTCACCTCGGTGCTGGTCTTGATGCCGGCGAGGTTGATGGTGATGGTGTAGTTGCCGAAGGTGTCGCCCACGCTCACGTCTGTCGGGAGCTTGAAAGGCGTTCCGGTTACGGTCACCTGCATGCCTTCCATGATTTGCCCTACCAAGGACTTAGGGTCGAAGGTCACGACGCCGTCCTTGACAGCGAACGTCTGCTTCATCGGTTCTTTTAAGATCGGGTTCTTTTTATTGTCCATCACCATTACCGAGTAGGTCACGGTGCAGTTGTCGGCATCTCCCGTCACCTGCGTGGCGGTGGTTTCCGAATAGCTGGTCACTTTGCCTTTCTTGTCCTTATCGGCATAGGTAAGTTTGACACCCTCCTTATGCAGGAAGAAAGGATCTTGCGCACTGGCTCCGACTGCCATCAGCAGGGATACGGCGATCATAACTAAAAATCTCAGGTTCGTTTTCATACGCTTTACTTGTTTAATATGAATAAATACAGATTGTGCTTACCATAAATTTTCTTCTTCGTCGGCAATGGACTGGCGGAGGTTGATGCGCTCGAGCACAAAGAGCACTTTTGCGATTGCCTATTTCTTCTTCTGTCCGCCCATCATTTCGAGCAAAGCCTTTATTTTCTCTTCCTGGCTCTTGTCCTGGCCTTCGGTGGCGGATTTGATCTCTTCGGCTTTTTTCTTGAAAGCGTCCCGCGTGTCGTCGAAGTTCTGCTGGTTCTCCTCGCGCGGTTTGCCGGTGATCATTTCCATTAATCCGCCTTTAGGGATTTCCATGACCGTATAGCCTTCAGGGATTTCGAAGAGATGGGTGGGTTGCGGCCCCATCCGGATGTTGCGGAGCACGATGCAGCGATCCATCGTATAAATGGTGTTGTCGGTCTTGATGCTTCCGTTATAGTTGGATGCTACCATCGGTTCGTAAATCCAATCATAATACGCACCGTCCACCGATTCTTCTCCTGTTAATTCCGAGGTCGTATAGCCTACGATGTTATACTTCTTGCACGGCCGCCCGTCCACATCATCTATTCCGAGATATTCCTTCTCCGTACGCCGGCTCTTCTCGATCTTGAGGCCGAGCATGTCGTTAACATTCAGGTTCCGCAAGTTATTGAGGACCATTATCTTTTTATTTGCGGGAGATATGATGTAGGCGGTCGCTTTCTTGACGTCCAGGATCGTGACGGAAGTCTCGCCTTTCTCATCGGTATATTCGCTCCGGGAAAACTCAGGTGTCACCCACACTTTGCTATGCAGGCCTCCCTTGTGCTCCCGGCGCCACTCGCCATAAAACGAGATTTGCGCCTGCGCCGCCGTCGTTCCCAACAGCCCGGCCAATAGCAGTAATATCCATGTTTTCATATCGTTCGTTTTTTTACAAGTTAATACATTACATATACGCGCCAAAAGAGTGTTTTCCGGGTAACGGATTCCCCGGAAGCCGGCGGGAAATTCATTCCCTGGGCTTCCGGAGTTTCCGACGGGTTTACCAGAATCTTCCCCATTTCTTCCTTAGAGTTCGCCCGGACGTTCTTCTTCGCCGCCACCCGAACCACTGCCGCCTCCGGCCGGGATTCCTTTAGCCAGGCGGTAGTCAGAGAGTGAAGCGTAGCTGATGTCGTCTTCCAGCACGCCGCCGTCTTCGAACTTCAGCCCCCTCAAGAGGTTTTCGCGCAGTTCCTTATCCGGGGTGAAAACCATACGCGTGTTCTTTATCATGGTTCCGGAACGGAAGTCGTTGATGTTCTCCACGCCATCGCTCTTGAACGTGAGGCGGAAGGTTCCCAGTCCGGGGATTCTCACCGTATGCCCCTGCTGGAGCTGCTGGGGGATGAATTTGGCGAGCAGTTCAAGGGAGGCTTCCATTTCGATGGGAGCTGTGGTCGTGTTTTCGGTAGCGGCACGCGTCATGGCCTTGCCGGTCAGCGGGCTGCTGCTTTTCGGAGTGGCGTACCACTTTGCCGGTTGTTGCTTGTCACGGGGGTTGGCCCGTCTAACTAATTTGTAACTTACGCTCATAACTTTAATTATTTAATTGATATATAATAAGATAATCATCTCTTTTTTCTTCCTTCCCTCTCCACTGCGGAGACGCCCGGAGTGCCACCCGTGCGAGGCAGGTCGCTTCACTATAGTGAGACAGGCCGTGTCACCCGTGTGAGCCTTGCTGCCTCACTATAGTGAGCCGGGCAGTGTCACTATAGTGAAGCGGGCAGCCTCTCCATAGCGGGTGTTTCAATCCGGCTTGTATCCGTAACCGCGAACCACTCCGCCGCTATCCCGGCATACGCGTAATAGGCAGTTTTCCGGCTTGGCAGGAGGTCGAGGTGGAAAGTCTTCCGGGACTGCCTCAGCCGCAATTCGCCGAGCGGAGCCGTGAAGCTGAAGTTGTAGGCGGTTGCCAACAGCCGTACCCGTTCCCCGGCCGGGAGTGTCGCGAGCGACGGTTCCCTTTCCATCAGCAGGCGGACGAAAACCGCGAGGTAGACGCACTGCCACCTCTCGTCGGCGAGCCTGCGGATGCGCCGGCTGCGCTGTTCGCGGTTGTCAGCCGTGTCGAAATAGAGCTTGAAGGCATGCCTCAAAGGGCTGCGCATCCATGCCGTTTCGACCTGTTCGACAAACGAGGGCTTCATCTGGAACATCCCGACGGAGAAGTCGGCCTTCGCCTTTCCGCCTTGCACGTAGAGGGCGAGCAAAGCGGCCTGCTCCACACCGTCCTGCACGCGGCTGTAGCGCAGCAGTTCAGGGAAAACGACCGCTTCGCATTCGGCGGGATCGGCCTCTAAGCTCTCGAACACTTCGCGCCATGCCGCACGCCGTTCCTTCGCGCGCTGTGCCGCCTGTTCCCATTCGGGGGCGAGCAGCAGGGCGTGGCTGCGGGGGCTACCGGCTTCCGCGGGGGAGGCGGCGAGCAGCATGAGGGCGAGTATCAGAGCTTGTAGAGACATTTCACGAATGCGTGTTTGTTATAATCGTTAATAATGAATATCAGCCACTCGTCGCTCCGTTGCATGGCGAGCGGGTAGAAGACGGTCCCGTCGTGGAGCGTCAGCGAGCCGTCCCGGCTGAACACGGCCTTGCGTCCTCCCTTGCGCAACGGGATATCGCCGTAGACGCTGTCGTCGCGCTTCGACGAGCGGTGGAAATCAAACGGGCCGTCACCGTCCAAGCGGGTACGCTTGTCGCCTTCCACCTTATAGTAGCACTGGTCGGCATTGCTGTAGACAAGGAGCTGGCAGCCGGCGAAAAATTCTTTCTCCAGCGCGGTCGTGTCGTTTGCCGCAAGGTACTTCACCCCGTTGCCGCTGCCGCCGAAACTTCCCGCAAATCCGCTTTCGCCGTAGAGGACATGCTCGTCTTTTTTCAAAGGGATATTCAACGTGCTCTGCTTGCAGGGCAGGACATCGGGCTGGGGGAAGTAGGCGTAGGCGTCACGGAGGATGTCAATGCAGTCGATGACCACATTGAGCGGCGCACGCCTCGTAGCGCATTTGGGTATCATGCCTCCGTCAGCCATGTCGGCATAGACGGCTTCCGCTTCGGGCAGCAGTTTGCGGGTGTTGTCGAGACGCAGCTGCAAGCCTTTGAGGTAAACCTTGGCGGCGCGGGTACGGTAGTTCTTCATCAGCGCGTCCGCCTCGTCATAGAGGGCATGGATCTTGTCGACGTCGCTCTCGGCCCAGATCCGGCTGTAGAGGTCCTGCAAGCGGGCTTCATACTCTCCGGCGATCTGGCTGCAATCCTTCACCACGCCTGCTTCGTTCTTGCGCAGGGCGGCTTGTTTGGTAGCGAAGGCCTTCACCCGCTTTTCAAGCTCGGCAGTCTCGGCCATCACTTTCGCCGAGAGGGCATCGCCCTTGCGCGAAATCTCCATCAGGTTACCAAGGCCGCTTCCCATGAGGTCCTGTTGCATCGCCATCGCCTCCTGTCCTAACTGCATCATGCGCTGCTGGTCGGCTGCCGTCAGGGTCCCCGCCTCTTCTTTCTTTTCGAGGGCATTCATCTCTTTCTCGATCTCCTTCATCCGGCCTTCCTTGCTCTGCGCTTTGGCGGATAAGGCTTCGGCGTCGGCTCCTCCCAACACGTGCCGGCTCATTTTTTCTTCCAACCGCTGCTTCTCGGCTTCGGACGTGCCGGGGTCTTCGAGACGTTTTATCTCCTCCGAAGTCAGCCCTATGATGCCTTCGAGTTCCTTGTACATCTTATCCCGCGCGGCGAGCATTTCCTCGTCGGAGCATGACAGCTCGTCGTCCAGTTCACCCGCCCGCATGGAGAGGGCAGACAGCTTGCGCTGGTAGGCGTTGCGCGCCGCGTCGGTCGGGTTGGCAATCTCGTCTGCCGTCGGCAGGGCGGGCAGTTCGTTCATCAGGGCGCGTACGTCGGCGGCACGGCTGGGTGTCACCTCGCCGTCCCATACGACGCTGCTTTGGCGCAACTTCGGCAGGCGGTCGGTGGCGGTCGGCTTCACGGCGTCCGCCTCATCTGCACCCGTGTCGCTTGCGGTTTCTTCGGCAGGTGTTTCCGTGCCGGTCACTATGCCGATCGTCTTTTCCGCCTTCTGCTTGATCTTCTTCAGGAAGCCTTGCGCCCCGGCATCTGCCGGAAGAGCGGCCAGTGCTGCCACGCAGATGATTGCTGTAAATAAAGTTCTTGTTCTCATATCTGTTCGTTTTAATCCGTTAATGTTCTATCCTGCTTTTCGCGAATGCCCGGCACGTCGGCTCATTGCACCAGCTTGTAGCCTTCGAGCGAAGTCGGTATCAGCGAAGGGTCGGGCGAGAAGGTGAGCAGCGCGACGGAGGGTTGCGGCTGCATCTGCTCGGCAAAGGTTCCCATGCCGGTCCCGCCGTCCATCTTGTAGTAACGGTGTACCACCGCGCCGCTCGCCTTGTCTATCCAGGTGATATAGGTTTGCTTGATTTTCTTCATATCCTTCATCACTCCGTCCATATCGCCTTTATTGCCGAGAAGGCCTCCTAAGGCTTTCATCCCGACGCCGAGGTCGCTCTCGGTTTCCGTCACGCGGGTGATCTTCTCGCAGTCGAAGCCGCCCCAGCGTTCGTCTTCTACGTTGACGGATTCCTGTGTTTCGGTCCGGATGATAGTGTCGTCTTGTTTCGCTTTTTTATTGTCCTCTTTCCGGGCTGTATGGACGATACCGTATGCACCGCCTATCCTGTTACAGAAGAACGTGTAATAATCCAAATCGGAAGTTCCCGTTAGTTGCGCCACTTTGTTCTTGGTCGAAATCTGGTAAAGCTTGTACTCGCCTTCATCGAGCAGGATAAGCATCTCGGCATTGCCGGAATTGTTCCAGAAGTGGTAATAAAGCACCTTTCCCGATTTCTGTATTTCCACGTTCACTTTGCCGCCCATTGTCTGCGCTGTCAACTCCATCCTGAAGTCGCGTGCGAACCAGGGGTTCTCCCTGTCGAGCGCCTTGTTCTGGGCAGGGGTGATTGACGGATCGACAAAGGCACCGCTTTTCGTCCCGCCTTCCTGCTTTTCCGCTTCTTCGCCATCCTCCTTTCCGGAACCGGCGGAGTTCTTATGTTCCGCTACGACTTTCGCCGCCGCGTGAAACTTCCTTTTCATCTTCTCCCCGTCGCAAGCCGTCAGCAAGGCGATACCTGCCAGGCAAATCAACAGTGTGTAATATTTTCTTTTCATATACTCATTCGTTAATTATGTGCACAAAAAAAGCGTGTAAACTCCGATAAATAAACGAACTTTGACACGCCGGAATGATTAAAGGGAGAAAACAAAAATCCCGGCAACTCCTTACGGGGAGATGTCGGGATTTTCAGGAAGGGGAGATATGTTTATTCTTTCCTAAGTTTATCTTGTAGGACTCCGGGATTATTACGGCAATCCCAAACTGCAACTATATGACAAATACCTGATTCATAAAAATAAATAACCTTATAATGATGCTTGACTACAAGATACCTGAAACAAACATCATCATCAGATAATACCAATTCTTTTGTACCTTGTTCCGGAAATGTTTCCAGATTACACACTGCATCAAATATTGCCTTCTTAATATTATTAGCAGTTTGAGGACTACGCTTTATACAACGGTAATACTTACAAATCTCAAATAAATCTTGTTTTGCCTCTTTTTGCCATTTTATCTTTACCATGTCTCAGCTTCTTTCATCAGATCTTCATTGCTTTGTCCCATACCCAAACGAGCATCTTGAACTCCCTGCCATGCTCTTTGGCTCAATTCTTCAATACTATACTGGCAAGGGATATCCTGTTCAACCTTTTTTCGCAAAATATGCAGATATTTCCTTAACTGTATCATTGCGTCTTCATTATCCAATAAGAGATTGAGATTCTCAAAGATATCAGCTCTTAATTGCATTGTTGTCATACAGAGTCTCCTTAATCTTTTAATTATTACTACCCACAAAGATAACATTTTCCACGAAACAGTTTCCTATCTTCCTAAAAATCATTCCAGCATGTCAAAGAGCGTTCTTTCTATACATTATATATATGTAACTTATATCTTCACAAACTCTACCCGTCGGTTCTTGGCGCGGCCTTCGTCCGTGCCGTTGTCGGCGATGGGCGAAGTCTGGCCTTTGCCGGAGGCGGAGAGGCGGTCGGCACTGATACCCAATTCCACCAACTTATCTACGATGGCATTCGAGCGGGCTTCGCTCAATGTCTGGTTAGAGGCTTCGTTGCCGGTACTGTCGGTATGGCCTTCGACCGAGAATTTGAGGTCGGGGTTTTCTTTCATCAAGGTGACGATACGGTTGATTTCGCCCATACTCTCTGGCTTAATGGTGGATTTGCCGACATCGAAGGTAATGCCGTAGGTGATGAATTTGCCGTCGGACATCATGCGGTCGTAGAGGGGGACGGCGCCTTTGGCGATACGGATATTACGTATATAACATTTTGTATGATGGGCGTAGTTGTGCCTGTAAACAGAAAACCATGTATGATGAACAGTGTTGGGTATATTGGTAACCCTTGTACCGTTGATATAGGCTTTAAAAGCCCGTTTATTAAATGAGAAAGCTATATGGTTCCAATCGTTCAGAATGATTAAAGGTTTTGCTTTATAACTACCATCGACATTATCACCACCAGGACGTCTGAATGAATAGTCTGCACTGTTACCAAAATCGTATAAATCCCATGTAGAAGATTTGTATTTCTCTTTTTCATAAAATGTAATTCTGTAACGTGAATAAGTTCGATCATCAACATCGCTATAGCTTGTTTTACTGTCACTTATATACACATCTATTTCAATAGTATATACATCAGGTAGGTAGTTTTGAGGATTTTCCATTAACGGAATAATTGTTGTTCCTCCTTCTGTAAAATAGATTGCTTTTGCTCCTCCGAGTTGAGCTACTTCTGCATTTCCGTCCAACAAATCCCATTTACTAGGAAATTCCCCGAGTTGTTCATGGGAAAGATCATCGTCGAAGATTATTTCGTCACCTGGTACAAAATCACTTTTAGCATAAGTCGCTTCAAGTGACTGTTTGGTTTGTTTAAGTGGTTGCTCTTGTTGTCCTTCTGCTCCATCATCGCCAATGACTTCCACATCCCCTTGCGGATTAGTGCTCGTCTTCGTTTCACTCTTACTATCATTCCCTTTTCCCGTCACCGCATCTTCCGCGCCGTCAAAGGCTTTGTCTACAGCTTTCTCGATTTTCCGTTCTACATTCTTTTCGGTTGCTTTCTTGGCACTTTCGCCTGCTTTTTTGAGGAGTTTCTTTCCCCATTGGGCTTGCACGTCCGTTGTCCCGGCAAGGAACAACAGGGCTGATAAAATGAATATTAGCTTTTTCATGTTCTTAATAATTATAAATTAGTAATTCCGTATTATTATTTACCAAAGCATCTTCTGATACGTCGGTCCAGATTAGTCCAGGATCTCCGGAAAAAGCGGGAAACCTTCTTCCGCCAAGAGATCCCTTTCTTACGGTCCTCTTCCATTTGTTCTGCCACTTTTTCGACACGAACGATACGCTCGTCGCAAGTAGCAGGCTCGTCGCGTGAAATGCGCTTCTCGATAACTTCGATCACCTCTTCATAGGAAAGCAACGGCTTCGTGTTTTTTTCTTCTTCCATACTCGAAATTGATTTGGTGAAACGTCCGATTTCTTTATCAGCAAAAATAGGCGCAAGAAGCATCAGCCGTGAGGAGAAACGGCGCAATCTTACAAGAGAGACAACGCATTCTTCAAACTCCAAACAAGAAAATCGACGCGCAAACAAGAGATAAGGAGCTAATATCCAGATGATAAAAAATGCTAACCGGTTTCCCATACGAACTGAGCGTAAAGACCGAACGGCATTACCGGGTTGTATTCTATCTCGTGTTCAAACTAATCTCTCGTTTGATGCAGCAGAACGTAACTTGGGAGAGTGGATCATAGAATAAAATGACTTTCTATTTTTGGCCGTTCAGGCTTTTACGGTATTGGGAGGGAGTCACGTTGAAGAGCTGTTTGAAAAGGCGGGCAAAATAGTTGGCATCCTCAAAACCACACCTGAAAGCGATATCGCCGATCAAATCTTCGGTGGATATGAGAAGACGTTTGCTTCTCTCTAACCTCATTTGCAGGATATAGGCGGATGTATTATAGCCCGTAATCGTACGCACCTTGCGGTTCAATTGGGATTTGCTCATGCACATCTTATCGGCAATCATATCCGAATTCAGGCCATGATTGGACATCAAAGAATAGATCAGGTCGTTCAGCCGGTTCAGGAATTCCTGATCCGGAGAACTTAACTTCACGGTTTGCGTTGTTCCATCGCCCAAAGCTTTCGAATATTTCTCTCGCAGCAGACGGCGTTGTTCGAGCAATTTCGAGATACGGATATGCAGTTCGTCCGTGCTGAAAGGTTTTTCCAGGTAGGCGTCGGCTCCGGCATTCAAGCCGGATACACGCTCTGCGTCCCCGCATTTCGCCGTGACAACAATAATCGGAATATGGTTCAGGATATCCGAACTTCTAACCCTTCGACACAGCTCGTAACCATCCATTTCAGGCATCATCAAATCCGTAATGATCAGTTCCGGCATGTGTTCCTTTGCTATCTCCAGTCCTTCCGCACCGTTGCGGGCATACAAAATACGATATGTGTCCTTCAATAATCCGCCGATATAATACGACACGTCTGCATTATCCTCCACAATCAAGATAGAGGCCGACATCCTGTCTTCCGATCCGTCGGACGGTAACGCCAAGCTTTTTTCTTCCTCCTCTTCCTCCGGAACCGGCAATTCCCAATCCGTCTCTTCTCCGGCAATCCACTGTTGCCAACTCGCATTGCCGTGTTTCAGGGGCAAGGTGATGATAAACTCCGATCCAATCCCGACCTGGCTTTTCACACGAATACGTCCGTCCATACATTCTACCATCTCCCGAACCATGGAAAGGCCGATCCCAGTTCCGGCTTCCTTTACTCCGTTCTCCCCCTGGTAAAAGGCATTGAAGATATCAGGCAAATCGGAATCGGCAATGCCGCATCCCGTGTCTGCTACCCGGATCATGACCGAATTGCCGTTACGCACCATCCGGACCACAACCTGCCCCTCTTTTGGCGTGAACTTTATCGCATTCGACAGCAAATTGCCTATAATCTTATGAAGATACTCAGGCACAAAATCCATTATCACCTCGGTTTCCGACGAGATAAAACGCAGGCTGATCTGTTTGGCACGCGTGTATGGCTGGTTACTCTCTACGATCATGCGCAAGCAAGCGACCAAATCGCCGGTACGCCATCCCGGATCGCCGATACCTGATTTCACTTTCGAAACTTCCAACAGTTGGTTGACCAATCCGAGCAGGTTCTTTCCCTGCCGGTAGATCGTGGCTAATTTAGTCCTGAATTCATCTTCAATCCACTTTTCCTTTTGCATTTGTTCCGACAGGCCCAATATCAAGGTCAACGGGGTACGAAATTCATGGGTGACATTCGTAAAAAAGTTTCCCCGTATGATTTCCATACGCTTCATCACCCGCTGGTTGTGCAACTTCATCCGCAGGGCATACCATAAAAAGCCCATCGCGATCATAGCAAGCAGAAGAACGCAAAAGCAGGCGACCAGGAAAATATTCTTCGTGCGCTGTTCCGTTTCATAGTTCTTCTGTACCGATTTCAACTCCCGCTCGCTTCTTGTCCGTTCGTAATTGACCCGCTGATTCTGTATATAATTCTGATTATCGGCATTCTTCACGCTGTCTGAATAAGCACAGCTCAGGATATAATTATCGAGTGCCAGGCGGCAATCGCCCAATTTTTCATAATAGAGGTAATTCAGATGGCATATTTCGGCCAAATGTTCCCGCGAACGAGTTTTCCGGGCAGTCTCTTCGGCATGTTTCAGATAACGTCTTGCCGAAACAATGTCTCCCTGCGACAAATTGACTCGTGCCAATGCAATGCATGCCTCTAACCAATGGTACAGGTCGCTATTCTCCACCATCAGGTTATAGGCGCTATGGTATTCGCGCAGAGCGTCTTCCCACTGTCCCCTTTTCTCATACAAACGTCCGATGTTATTATGGCTGAGCGAAACGCCGACTACAGATCCGGCTGCGCTGTTATGCTTCATCGACATGCGGTAGCAGACAAGCGCCGAGTCGATCATACCGTGCGCTTCAAACACGGCTCCCCGGTTGGAATAATTCATAGCCTGCCCCACGTCACTTCCCAAAGCCCGTTCTTCCTCCAATGCCACTTTGAAGATGCTGTCGGCTATCTCGAAATTGTCCAGCATCAGATACACATTCCCGATTCCGCTCAGAGAGATAACCCTGTTTTTCCGGGCAGCATGGCTACTCTTGTCACTGTATTGCTCGCACAACAGCAACGCTCCGTAATGAGAAACGGAAGCCTCGTCCAAAATACCGATTCTGCGATAATTCGTCCCTATATTATTCATTGCTTGCACGACTTCGGGCGTATCTCTTATCTGCACAGCCAGTTCCAATCCCCTACGATGATATTCGATGGCTTCGGTGAAACGCGCCATTTCACGGTAGCGTACTCCCAATTCCCTGCAGACAAGTATCACGCCGGACGTATTGTTCGCAGCCATATATCGGTCCAGCCATACAGTCAATGAATCTGTCGCCGGATTCGTATTAATAAGGCTGTCCACGGCAGCCCGCTCCTCTTCCGTATATCCTTTTTCGACGACCTTACTGCAAGATGATATCAGCAATACGGCGATCAGGCAAAAGAATGAACAGAAACGTCTTCCTTTATATTCGGTAAAGTCAATCATTATACATTATATATATATTATACTCCGGTATATCGTTCTCCCAAAAAGGCAACGAAGCCACGCTCCGTATTTCATGGTCCAAAGAGACTACAAAACCGCGAAACGACCTAAATATAAAAGGGTACGAACATCCGAAAACCGTGCATTCGGACTTATTGGACGAGTAAATATGTGTGTTTTCATAGATATTATAGACTTGCCACCGCTTGGTTCCAAAGGCCGGCCGATGATCAAAAGAAAGCGTGGAACCATTAGCTTATCTTAAGAGAAGGGCTCTGGTAAACCCGTACGGTAAAATAAGCAACAGTCCACGCCCTTTGTCGATATACTGAGAAATGTATATAACAACGACGTGAAACGTCAAGCTTATTCTCCCGTGAAAAATTTACCAGATTTTATCTCTGAGAACGAAGCTAAACACTTTCATGTGTAAAACTAATATGTCCGTCTCCCTTCAGGAGACAATACAAATGTAAGCATTAATTCATATTTACAAAGTCTCCGGTTCTCTTTTTTTGGCATCGAGCCATTGAGCAGGAGACTGTCCGGTAACTTTTTTAAACGCCAGAAAGAAGGTCGAACGGGAACGGAACCCGCAATCTTCATACACGCTATCCACCGTATAACCCGCATTCTCAGGCAAGAGCAGGCGGCGTTTAACCTCTTCCACCCGCATTTCGTTCACCAGTTCGAAGAAATTGCGTTTCAGGTATCCGTTGATCGAACGGGAAAGCTGTTTCTGCGGGATTCCTGTTTCTTTCGAAAGCAAAGCTAAAGACAGGTCTGTGCGCAGGAATGCTCCGGTCGTTTCCAGATAGTCTTTCACCCTCAAACTTATCTCTTTCATCTGTGTGTCATCTGGCACGGACGCAGCATTCTCTTTATCCGGGATTTCGGATATTCCTTGTATATAAGGTACGGCAGGATGGGCAATCGAATTATAGACCAGATAAGCCATCGCTACCACATTCAGTATTTGTATCAGCCAGGCATCCGTACGGGGCCAAAGGACATAACAAATCATGACAATCGCAAATAAAACGGCAAACAGCGCCATCAGCGTCGGAATCCACTCCTTTTGCAGGTACTCGGCGTCCGAAGAGTTCTCCTTTATGTATCGTTTCTTTCTATCGATATAGATAAAAATAGCAATAAAGTAGGCAATCATCTGGATTAAAATAATAACCGTATTAAAGTCTCCGATCCAGTCATCAGCCCCGGTCGTTTCGTACAATATGTTATCCATACGCTCCGATGCAGGAATGGCCAAAGCGATGATCGCCAGTAAAACGGCAGGCATGAAATGCAACAATTGGGCCGGCTTAAAACGAAAAGCCGGGTCAAAGTTCCGTTTGGTAAAAAGCCACAACAAGGGCATCAGCATCGTATTGACCGAATAGGCTATCGGGAAAAAGAAAAGAGAGGTCTCATACCAGCCCAACATTCGGCTCATCGTATAAATATATACCGAAACGTTCGGCAATACTATAATTGCCGCCGCATATCCGTTTTCTCCGCGAAACCGTGTAGCGGCTAACAACAACGCTGCCAGCAACAACAAAATGATGATGCAGGAGAAATTGATGGCCAATATGAATTCGTGGTAGCTCATATCAGTATTATTCTAAATGATTAAACACAAAATTAATATTTCCGAGGAGAAAGCCAAAAGATATCAGTTCCCAAAAACATGTTTGTTAAAATATTACCTGCAAAGACGGCTGGAACTCTATGACAGATTGAAAAACAACTATCATACTATCATGTTTTCTATCTGCAGTTTGAATATCATAATATACAGGCATGATAGTTTCCTTTTTAACCATCATGCAACTATCATAAATCAGCTATTTAACCATCATTTTAGCCGTTTTACCCGAAATAGACGTACTCCGAAAGTGTTAAAAACGGAATGGTAACTATATTGCTGAAAATAAGCTATATGTTGCGTGTAAAAAAGCTATTGTATTCATGATGGTATGACAGTTGTTTTCGCAATCAATAATCTATTACTTTTGGCTTGATCCAAAAGTAACGGATAAAACACGAAACCTTATGCAAATACAACATCCAACGTCTGTATCATATCATCGATATCCGCATCCGTCGTGTCCCAGGAGGTGACCAGGCGAGCTTCGTTGGCCTCTTCATTCCACATATAGAAGAAGTATTTTTCTTGCAACTTCTTTAGCGGTTCCGTGGGAATGGTAAAGAAGAGCTGGTTGGATTCTATTTTCTGGGTGAAGCGTATCTGCGGATATTTTTTCAAGGCTTCAGCCAGGCGGTACGCGCTATTGTTTGCTTTCCGGGCATTTTCCAGCCAAAGGTTGTTTTCCAGATAAGGGATGAACTGGCAGGAAAGATAGCGGAGCTTGGAGGCCAGTTGGGCGGACTGCTTTCTGAAATACTGCAAATTTTCTGTTACCTCCGGACGGAAAGAGACGACAGCTTCCCCCATCATCATCCCATTCTTGGTTCCCCCGAAACTGAGGATATCCACCCCGGCGTCGACAGTTACCTCCCGCATCGAACAATTCAGGTAAGCACAGGCATTCGCCAGGCGCGCCCCGTCCATATGCAAATACATATTATAGGAATGCAACAGATCGGCAATCGCCTTGACCTCTTCGATCGTATAAATCGTCCCCAACTCGGAAACTTGTGAAATATAAACAGCTTTCGGTTGCGAATGATGGCAGACACCGAAATTATGCAGACGAGGTTTGATCAATTCCGGCGTCAGTTTCCCGTCCGGAGTCGGGATCGTCACGACAGCGCAGCCGGTCATACGGGCAGGAGCACCACATTCGTCCACATTGATATGAGCCGTTTCAGCACATAAAATACTATTGAACGGACGTGTCACAGCCTGCAAAGCCACAGAGTTCGCACCCGTTCCGTTAAAAACAAAAAAAGGCGATGCCATTTCGCCAAACACTTCTTTTATTTTCGCAGTAGCTGCCGCTGTCCAGGGATCGTCGCCATATCCTACTGCATGATTATCGTTCGCCTTTAGCACGGCATCCATCACCAAAGGATGAACACCCGAATTGTTATCACTTGCAAAACTTCTCATTTCCGTTTAAAATTTTGCGCCAAAAGTAATAAAAATAAACGGGAGCACCTCTTGGATGCCCCCGTTTATTTTTTTACATATTTATTTTAAACTTCACCTCAACTCCGATGAAAATCTTTCAAGACCTTCTGCAATTCCTGACGAGCGAAGAAGATACGACTCTTAACCGTCCCCAAAGGGACACAAAGCTTTTCAGCAATCTCATTGTACTTGTAACCACTCAAAAACATGGAGAACGGAACTTTCAGCTCATCATTCAGGCCGTTTATCGCTTTCGTAATTTCTTTGATTTGAAAAGCGCCATCCGGAGAATCAAAACCTGAGTCATTCACAACATCTAAATTATATAAGTCGACACCCTGATCAACGACGGTCTGGGTACGAACAATTTTATGGTAATTATTTATGAAGATATTACGCATCACGGTCAAGACCCATCCTTTGAAATTGATATTATCTACAAACTTTTCCTGATTGTCTAAAACCTTCAGCGTTGTGTCCTGCATCAAATCCTGGGCGTCATCACGATTGGCAGTGAGCATTAATGCAAAATTCATCATGTTTTCTTGCATACTCAATAATTTTTTTTGAAATTGCAACGCATTCATATTACTAACTTTTTTATAAGGTTTAATACCGGTTTAGTATTATCCTTCAGCATTGAAGGACATTACAAATGTAGGAATAATATTTTAATTACAATACGGTTTGATGATTATTAATATTAAAAATCGTAACTTAATACATTTATAACAAACCGCATTGAAAATGAGCAGTATTTACAAGTTTTCGAGCAACTAAAATGCAAAATTTACAACATGTATGTTACAAATTCGTACAACATGCAAAAGAGATGGAGAATAATATAAAATGAAGAAAAAATTAGGACTTTTTTTAGCTGTCATATTGGTCCAGATAGCCCCATTTATATCGGCGGCAGATGCCTCGCACCCGTTAGTATATAAAATCGACATAAAAAAAGAGATCAGCAACACCACACGCCTGTATCTTAGCAACGGTTTGGCGGAAGCCAACGCTTTGGGCGCAGATGCCGTCCTGATCCACATGAACACATACGGCGGCCAGGTGGATGCGGCTGACTCGATGCGTACGGCTATCTTGTACAGCCCCATCCCCGTCTATGTCTTTATCGACAACAATGCTGCTTCTGCCGGTGCACTCATTTCCATCGCATGCAAGAAAATTTATATGCGGAAAGGCGCTAACATAGGGGCTGCCACCGTCGTGAACCAAACAGGGGCGTCAATGCCGGACAAATACCAGTCTTATATGCGCTCCATGATGCGTTCGACAGCCGAGGCACACGGGCAGGACACAATCGTACAAAAAAACGACACCTTGTACAAATGGAAACGAGATCCGTTGATTGCCGAAGCGATGGTAGACGAGCGGGTTGTCATTCCGAACCTGACAGATACCGGAAAAGTCCTTACCTTCACAGCACAGGAGGCGCAAAAGTGGGGGTATTGCGACGGTATAGCGGAAAATCCGGATGAAGTAATCACACAATATTTGGGATATAAAGATTACGAAATGAAAAGTTATACACCCAGTTGGCAGGATGATTTAAAAGGATTTTTGATGAACCCTATTTTTCAGTCTATCCTGATCATTATTATCATCGGCGGCATTTACTTTGAAATGCAAACGCCAGGATTGGGCTTTCCTTCTGCGGCCGCACTATTGGCGGCAATCCTCTACTTTGCGCCGCTCTATATAGACGGGCTGGCGGCAAACTGGGAAATCCTGATCTTCATCATCGGCATTCTTTTGCTCGCGGTGGAAATCTTTATCATTCCGGGATTCGGGGTTGCCGGAATAAGCGGCATCGTATTGGTTATCGGCGGCCTGGTCATGGGCTTGCTGAATAATGATAATTTCGATTTCGAAGGAGTCAGCGGAAAAGAGATCGGGGAAGCGACATTGACGGTCCTGATCGGATTAGTGGCCGGCTTCGGCTTGATGATCTGGCTGTCCAATAAGATCGGACACCGGGGAATGTTCCGGAAAGTCGCGCTGAATACGGATTTGAAAGACGCGATATCATCCCCTGACTTATCTTCGCTGATCGGGAAAGAGGGAGTAGCCGCCACCGTATTGCGTCCTTCCGGTAAAGTATCGGTCGACGGAGAATATTATGACGGGGTTTCCGAATCGGGCTTTATAGAGAAGGGGGGCAGGGTCAAGGTGGTCCGCTTCGAGAATGCACAAGTGTATGTAGAAAACCTTTGACACACCGCTACGCAGGGACGCGTTGATATAAGATGTGCTTGTCGATTACGATATATTGCAGGGCGTTCATGGCCAGGAGGTCACTTAGGATGTTCTTCGCGGTATAATAATTGATCCGCCCGATCCGGCAAAACTGACTGATATTGATATAAGGATGATCATCCAGATAAGCAAACAAACGTTCTACGGGTTTGCTTATCTTCAATAAAGTCCCGTCCGGTTTATGTTTTTTCTGCCAGGCAAGCACCAGCACTTCATTTGCCAATATATTTTCATCGGCGACCCTTATATAGGCTTTAAACTTATCATCCTTATCGGGAGCGGTATGCGGTTTATCCGGGCTGGGAGCGATATACACCTCGAGAACCGTCTTGCCGTTCACCTCCCAACGCGTCGCCTCAAAGGGGACTTCGGGGCGGGTGTACATCATGGAGGCTGCTTCAATCATATAATATTCTTCTTCGCTACGGACACCGGAGATATTCCCGTTATCTTTCACACCGATCAAGAGGCGTCCGCCGTCAGTATTGGCAAAAGCACTCAGCGTACGCGCAATCTTCTTGCTGTCGCTCACTTCGAACTTAAAATCGAGTTGTTGGTGTTCCCCTTGCTCTATCAACGCTTCTATCGGATGTATCTTCTTCATTTTGGCAATTTTTTAGACGGACAAAATTAAAATAAATACATAACTTTGCCAACGGAAAAACAACGAAAGCATGTCTCAAATACCATCTCTTATATCGGATCTTGCTGTCATACTGATTTCAGCGGGATTGGTTACCTTGCTTTTCAAAAGGTTAAAGCAACCGGTCGTACTCGGATATATCGTAGCCGGAATTCTTGCCGGTCCGTCCATCACGCAAATACCGACAGTCACGGACATAGAAAGCATCCGTATCTGGGCGGATATAGGCGTGATCTTCCTCCTGTTCGCTTTAGGGCTCGACTTTAGTTTCAAAAAGCTGATGAAAGTCGGCGGAACTGCTGTGATCGGAGCTATCACCATCGTGATAGGCATGATGACGCTCGGCTATACCACCGGATTGTCTTTAGGCTGGGGACATATGAACAGCCTTTTCCTCGGAGGAATGCTTTCCATGTCGTCTACAACCATTATTTTCAAAGCGTTCGACGATATGGGACTGCGCAACCAGCGGTTTGCGGGAGTGGTTTTCGGAATCCTTGTTGTCGAAGACCTGTTTGCCGTTTTACTGATGGTTTTGCTTTCCACGCTGGCTGTCAGCAAGCATGTGGAAGGGATGGAACTGCTCAACAGCGTGGTCAAGTTAGGCGTATTCCTGCTATTTTGTTTCGTTATCGGCATCTACCTGATTCCGTCTTTCCTGAAGAAAGCGAAGACCTTCCTCAACGACGAGACCTTGCTGATCGTCAGCCTGGGACTATGCTTGGGAATGGTTATGATTGCGACGAAAGCCGGATTTTCTTCTGCACTGGGAGCCTTCGTCATGGGTTCAATCCTCGCCGAAACCATCGACGCAGAACATATCGAGCACCTCATAAAGCCGGTAAAAGACCTTTTCGGAGCGATCTTCTTTGTTTCTGTCGGAATGCTGATCGATCCGGCCTTGCTGTGGCAATACAAAACTCCGATCCTGATCCTGACATTAGTCGTTATGATCGGGCAAATACTTTTTGCCGGTTTCGGAGTGCTTCTATCCGGCCAGCCGCTTAAAATAGCGATACAATCGGGTTTCTCACTTGCGCAGATCGGTGAATTCGCTTTTATCATCGCCGCCTTAGGGCTGTCTTTAGGCGTAACCGATAATTTCCTCTATCCGATTGTTGTGGCGGTCTCAGTAATTACGACTTTCTTCACGCCTTACATGATCCGCGTCGCAGAACCGGCTTACCGGGTAATAGACAAGCTC
Source organism: Parabacteroides hominis (assembly GCF_014287585.1). GTDB lineage: Bacteria > Bacteroidota > Bacteroidia > Bacteroidales > Tannerellaceae > Parabacteroides > Parabacteroides hominis. The sequence continues at coordinate 235,326 of NZ_JACOOJ010000001.1, forward strand.
ATACCGAAATCATGGATGAAGTTTCTGGAGCGATATTCTTCGGGTTCAAATACGATTCATCAGAAAAGCGCCTGGAACAAACTGCTGAAGGCATTGACCCGCATTGTCGGCACTTACACAGCCGTCACGCTGGTCCTGATTTTCATCTGGCTTCAGTTTGTCGCTCCTTTCATCATGAAAGAGATCACCGGCATACGGGGAGCGATTATCTCCCTCTTCCTGATCCTGCTATTGATCGCTCCGATGTTGCGCGCGATCATGATGAAGAAGAATCATTCGGCAGAATTCCAGCAATTATGGCTGGATAGCAAATACAACCGGGGACCGTTGGTTTCATTGATTATTTTACGTATTATATTATGTATAGGGCTGGTCATGTTGCCCGTCGCCCGTTTGCTGAATGCCGCAGTCGGCATCGTGCTGGCAATCGCTGCGACCGTCATAGTTATTGTCATTTTATCTAAACGCCTGAAAAGGCAATCGATCCTGATGGAACGGCATTTCTTCAGCAACCTGTCCGCCCGCGAACTGGAAAACGAACGGAAAGCCCCGATCAAGCAACGGTTTGCCAATCACCTGTTGGAACGCGATCTTCACTTGGCAGACTTCGAAGTGAAGCAGAACTCTCCCAGCATGGGGAAAACCTTGAAAGAACTCAACTTCCGCCAGAAGTGCAATGTCAACATCGTGACAATTATCCGGGGAGAACAGCGGATTAATATACCGGGAGGAGAAGAACGCCTCTATCCATTTGACAAATTGGTAGTGGTCGGTGCAGATGACGATCTCGAACATTTCCGCCAATATCTGGTAGAACGGTATAAAAAAGCCCAGAGCAAGAAGGAACAGACGACTCATGAAGTCAATATGGAACAATTTACCATTGCCGAAGGCTCGCACCTGATCGGGCGTACAATCCTGGAATCCGGCATACGGGACAAGTCGGCCTGCCTGGTCATCGGTATCGAACGAGGTGAAACTTCCATTAAAAACCCGGCTCCATCAACCGTTTTCCAGGAAGGGGATATTGTATGGATTGTCGGAGAGCACGAGAAGGTTCTCCGGTTGAGCGAAGGGAAAACAGTCAATAACTGACAATCAGAAATCATAAATTATAATTCATAAATCATGAAGTTTATAGGAATAATTCCGGCACGCTACGCCTCTACCCGCTTCCCAGGGAAACCGCTTGCCGACATGGCCGGGAAACCGATGATCCAACGAGTGTACGAACAAGTGCAGGATGTGCTCGACGCAGTTTGCGTAGCGACAGACGACAGCCGCATAGAAGCGGCTGTCCGGGCTTTCGGCGGGAATGTCGTCATGACCTCCGACCAACACAAAAGCGGCACAGACCGTTGTTATGAAGCGTACTGTAAAATAGGAAACGGATACGACACAGTTGTCAACATACAAGGTGACGAACCTTTCATCCAGCCGGAACAGATCGAAATATTAAAGTCCTGTTTCATTGATGACAGCATACAAATCGCCACCCTGGTCAAACCATTCCGCCCGGATGATGACTTTGAAACGACTTTGTTTAATGCCAATTCTCCGAAAGTGGTTCTGAACAAAAATAACGAAGCCATGTACTTCAGCCGTTCGATCATTCCTTATCTGAGAGGCAAACAATACACCGAATGGCTTCCGAACCACACGTATTACAAGCATATCGGACTATACGCTTACCGCGCCGCCATCTTAAAAGAGATCACGCAGCTGCCCCAGTCTCCTCTGGAACTGGCCGAAAGCCTGGAACAACTTCGCTGGCTGGAGAACGGCTACAAGATCAAAGTCGGGATCACCCGACAAGAAACGATCGGCATCGATACGCCGGAAGATATGGAAAAAGCCTTAGTCTTCCTTAGAAATCAGCAATCAGGAAAATAAAAATTCCCAGCAGTGCCAACAATATACAAACCGTGACAATAACGGGCAAGACGCGGATCGGCATATCCCGGAACTTCCTTATCTGCAAAAACAGAAGACTGAAGCAAAACAGAAGCGGTGGAAAGAAAGACGGCAATCCGTTATGCGGATATAAATAAGCCTGCTCTTGTGTCAGTGAATAAAAATGCATCATCCAAACCGGCATAAAAACACCTGTCACCAAGAGCAGGCCCCAATACAACCAACGCTTAGGTTCTTTGCCCGTCTCATAAAAAAGGATCAACAGCACAAAGAAATTAAGCCGGTTGCCTGCGAGAAAATAGATAAGCGGCAATGCCAACAACCCGGTCAGCACGCTCAACCATTTATTCTTAATGCAAGTATATCCCAAAAAGAGGGAAAGAGCGATTATCGTCGCCAGAATAGAACGCAACAGGTAAGTCGGATAGCAATACCCTCCCCATTCCAGCATAACCGGAAGAAAAGCATACAACGACGCCATCCCGCCGACATTGAAACGCTTCAGAACCAAAGTCAGAAGCCACCATTCGAAAAGTAAAATCAAAGTGATCAGGAAAGGTGCGCCGGACGGCCCGCCAAAAGCCATCAGTACATTTCCACTGTAACAAACCAGCCATGCCGGCTTAGTCAGATAAGAAACAAAAGACCCTAACGTGAACAATCCTTCAGCTTGTTCTTTCTGAAAAAAGCCAGAAGGATACACAAACCTGAAAAAAGCAAAGCACATCAAGCCGAATATAACAGCAGCGACGCTTTGCAAAAGAACTTCTCTTTTTGCCATCCGTGATAAATTTATACCCTATAACAATCCTAAACACTCCACAATGAAGCGATCTATGTAAGTTCCTGTCATCAATAGGTTCGTCAACTCGCTGCTTACCGATAGATGGTCACAAATGTACAAACATTCTGTAATAAACAATCCCGTAATCCGATTTTTTTTTAATTCCAAGCGTCGAAAATCAAGCTTTACACAAACAACAAAAAAACAGGCAAAGAACTCGAATCCGTTCCTTGCCTGTTATCTCTATGGCAAACTGCTCCGAAAAGCAATCTTATCTGTTCTTTCTCTGCTGTTTCTGTTTTTCAAGAGTTGCCTGTTGTGCTTTCTGAGCTTCTTCCAGACGCTTCATAAAACCGGATTTCTTCATCGGCTTCTTCTTGTTTGCTTCCAGCTTGGCCAACAGTTTGTCTTCGTTAATCGTATAACGGAAGATGACGGTCTGCAGGATCGTGATCAAGGTAGAGATGAAGTAATAGTAAGTCAGACCGGATGCATACTGGTTGAAGAATACCAACATCATCAACGGCATCATATACATCATTGCTTTCATGCCCGGCATCTGTTGCTGCCCGGTGTTCGTCTGATCCATGTTGAATTTCGTATAAATGATGTTCGTCACGGTCATCAGCAAACAGAACAAACTGATATGGTTGCCGAAATACGGCGTAATAATAGGGATGTATGTATTCCAGCTCACTATCGCATCATAAGTAGACAAGTCATGCGCCCAAAGGAAACTCTGGTGACGCAATTCGATAGCCGACGGGAAGAACATGAACAGGGCAACCAGGATCGGCATCTGCAACAACATCGGAATACATCCCGACATCGGACTTGCACCGGCACGGCTATACAGTTCCATCGTCGCACGCTGGCGTTCCACCGCTTTATCCTGTCCCGGATATTTTGCATTGATCTCTTCCACCTGCGGACGCAATACGCGCATTTTGGCTGATGACATATAAGACTTATAGGTCAACGGGAACAAGATCAGTTTCACAATAACCGTCAACAGGAAGATCAGCAAGCCGTAGCTATGGATAAACTGTCCGAGGAAATTAAACAACGGAATGACAAAATACTGGTTCACCCAGCGGAAAATGCCCCAGCCCAGCGGAACAATCTTTTCCAGATCCAGCCGGTCGGCCTTTTCCACGTTGTCGTCAAAGGACTTCAACAGCGAGAATTGGTTAGGGCCGAAATAGAAACGCAAATCCGTCGTTTCATTTCCTTTCAGGTCGAAGGGAACGGATGTCGTTGTTTTGTATTCTTTCAGGAAAGGGCCGTTTTCGGGAAGCATCTTCGAATCGATGGTCGTCGACTCGAAACCGTTGTTCCCGGCAATCAGGATAGAGGAGAAATACATGTCCTTATAAGCGAGCCATTTCAAACGGCCGGACAATTGCTTGCTGTCGTCTTTCGTCTCGCTCAGGTATTCCACATTGTCTGCCATAAATTTGTAGTACACCGTCGCATAACGGTCTTCAAACTTACGACCTTTTTCCTGTTGCGTTATCTTCTGCTGCCACAGCAGGTCCAAAGCAGTCGTACCCGGCGACAGGACACCGTTCAAACCGGTTCCCTTGATAGAGAACTGCAACATATAATCGTCCGGTTTCAAGGTGTACATGAAGTCCAGATGGCTGCCTTCGCCAGTGTTCAAGCGCATGGTAATGCTATTGGGATCGCTCCCTTTTACAGGGGTGAAATACAAATCGCCGGTATTGACCACGCGGTTATCAGCCGTTACCAATGTAAAATCGAACTTCGAATCCTTTTCATCAAAAAGCACTAAAGGTTCACCTTTATAATTATCGTACTTTTTCAGGCGGACATATCCGACACGTCCTCCCTTATTGTCCAAACGGACTTCGATCAGCTCGTTTTCCAAAACAGTGGAACCATCCTCTCCTACCATCGCATCGGCAAACACTCCGAAACTATTCTGTAAACGGGCGATCCGCACAGAGTCAGGCAAACCAGCCAGTTCATTCTCTGCCTTTGCTTCACTATTCAATTCTTTCTGCTGTTCCAGTTGCTTTGCATATTCTATCCGGGCGATCGAATCCTGCATCCGGCGCTGCGCTTCCATCTGCTCCGGAGTAGGTTTGTTCAACCAGGTGAATACGATCAAGACAAGTCCAATAAGCAGGAAACCTATTATCGTGTTTTTATCCATCTATAATTCTTATTTTTTATTTTCAACTGCCGCTTTTACAAAGCTAACGAAAAGAGGGTTAGGATTAACGACCGTACTGTTATATTCCGGATGGAACTGAACACCTACAAACCATTTCAAGGCTGGGATCTCAACTACTTCAACCAAGTTCGATTCCGGGTTTTCGCCTACGCACATCATGCCGGCGGCTTCGAACTGATCGCGATATTCGCTGTTAAATTCAAAACGGTGACGATGGCGTTCCTGGATATGTGCCTGTCCATACGCTTCATAAGCCTTGGAACCTTTCTTCAATGTGCAATCGTATGCACCCAGACGCATCGAGCCTCCCATATTGGTTACGTTCTTCTGCTCTTCCATCAGGTCGATCACTTTATACGGAGTGTTCGGTTCCATTTCGGTCGAGTTGGCTTCCGTCAGTCCCATCACGTCGCGGGCAAATTCGATCACCATGCACTGCATCCCCAAACAGATACCCAAGCAAGGGACATCGTTTTCACGAGCGTATTTCAATGCGGCAAATTTTCCTTCAATACCACGTTGTCCGAATCCCGGAGCAATCAGGATTCCGTCCATATCTTTCAATAGTTCGGCTGCATTGCCGTCATTCAGCTTTTCGGAATGGAACAAATGCAAATCCAACTTACGGTCATTATAAATAGCAGCCTGCAACAGAGATTCGTCGATCGACTTATAAGCATCCTGCAATTCGACATATTTGCCGACCAAGCCGATCTTTACAGTTTCGGTAGCGTCTACCTTGCGTTGCAAGAACTGATGCCAGGGTTTCATCTCCGGCGTCGGTCCGACTTCCAGCCCGACTTTGCGCAGGATCACTTCGTCCATCTTCTGACGCTGCAATACCAACGGCACTTCGTAGATCGTCGGAACGTCGATCGACTGTATAACGGCATCCTGTGCGACGTTACAGAACAGGGCTACCTTACTTAAGATATTAGAACTCAATTCATGTTCGGTACGCAGCACCAGGACATCCGGCTGAATGCCTAACTCCTGGAGTTGTTTTACGGAATGCTGTGTCGGTTTTGTCTTATATTCCTTTGCCGCAGCGATATAAGGCACATAAGTAAGATGTACGCATATGCAATTCTTACCCAGTTCCCACTTCAACTGGCGTACGCTTTCGATAAACGGAAGAGATTCGATATCGCCAACCGTACCGCCGATCTCAGTGATCACAAAATCAAATTTGTATTTATTTCCCAGCAATTTCACATTGCGCTTGATCTCGTCCGTGATATGAGGGACCACCTGAACGGTCTTTCCCAGGTAATCCCCTTTACGTTCTTTGTTAATAACGCTCTGATAAATGCGCCCTGTAGTGATGTTATTTGCGCGGGTTGTCTGGACGTTCAGGAAACGTTCATAGTGTCCGAGGTCCAAATCCGCTTCATGTCCGTCTACGGTAACATAACATTCCCCATGTTCGTACGGGTTCAACGTACCCGGATCGATATTAATATAGGGGTCAAATTTCTGAATGGTAACCTTGTAACCTCTTGCCTGAAGTAGTTTACCCAATGATGCGGCAATAATTCCCTTACCTAATGAAGAGACCACGCCGCCCGTAACGAAGATGTACTTTGTATCTGCCACGATAGTAATATTTTAATTATCTTTTAATTGCACACTCGCATTTCAAAACTGCAAAGTTACATATTTTCATCCACATGGCAAGGGGTAAGAATATATTTGACGGGGCGACCGCATCAAAAGATTGTTTATACGCCTAATGTTTCTTGTTGCCTCGGCTACTTTTCTGTAATCACCGCCGCTGATTATAAAATCACCGGCGCCAACTTTATAATCGGCGGCACTGATTATAAAATCAGCGCCGCCGATTACAGAATAGTAGGGCAACCCAGATAGAATAACAGGGAAAGAAAATAGGTTAAGAAGGCATCGCGTCCCTTTTTTCTTTCTTTTTCAATAGAAAATAGCGTATCTTCGTTGTTACATAAGAAATGATATTCTAAAATAGAAGAAAGCATGAAAGGTTTAAATGGTTCAGTCCTGCGTTGCATATTTGCGATCGTATTGGGACTTGTATTGGTTCTTTGGCCGGAGGCGGCCGTTACTTATCTGGTGATAACGATCGGGATCTGTTTTATCATACCCGGATTATTCTCGCTCTTAAATTACTTCACCCGTGAAAAAGTGGAAGGCGAGCCGAGTCCGATGTTTCCGATCGACGGAGCGGGCAGTATCCTGTTCGGGGCATGGTTAGTGCTCATGCCGCAATTTTTCGTTAGTATATTAATGTATATTTTAGGGGCTTTACTGGTTATTGCGGGTGCACAGCAGTTGATATCACTGGTTTCCGCCCGTAAATGGAGCAGAGTCCCTTATGGATTTTATATCCTACCGTCCCTGATCCTGATAACAGGGGTTATGATCCTCGCCTACCCGTTCGGAGCAGCGGCCAACACATTTGTGATCTTCGGGGTCGCTTGCCTGGTCTACGGCATATCCGAATTGATCAACTGGTATAAGTTCAGTAAAAGGTAAGAAAAACCGGAGTACCGCCTGTTTCAGGACTTACGGTACTCCATCGGTGAAATCCCCATATGTTTCTTAAAGAATTTCCCGAAAGTCGACTGGTCGGAAAAATGAAGGATATCTGCAACCTGCTGGACAGTAGCCTGCGGGGCTTTCAAAAGGATCTTTGCCTCGACGATCAGGGCATCGTCTATCCACTTGTTAGCGGACTTGCCTGTCAACTCTTTCAGGATCAACGACAAATATTGCGGCGTGATAAATAACTTTTCAGCATAAAAAGTGACCACATGCTGCTCCTTGCAATGCTCGAACAACAATTGCAGGAATTGCTCGAACAATTCTTCTTTACGGGAAAGGCTCGGCCGGATCAAGCGGTCTTTCTTTCCTAACATTATATTTCCCAATTCCAACAGGAAGCCGATGAAAGCGTTCTGCACCAGCTCTTTTTGATAGAAATGAGTACGTTCCCTCATTTTTTCACGTATTACCTGTATGCTGCCGGCCAGTGTTGCCGTTTCTTCCGGTTCGAGCTCCGTACAAGGATTCTTGCGAAATTCCATATAGTTCGCAATCGCCTGGGACCGGTTGCCTCCGTTCGGTTTACAATCGTCCAGAAATTCTTTAGCCGCAATCAGCAAGCGGCCTTTGAAATCTTTACTGATCTTGTCAAGCTGAACCGCATGCGTAGGCATAATCGTTATAAAACTATTCGGATTGACCGTATAAGGCACATAATCCAAACAGAGTTCAAGCGTACCCTCAAAAGTCAGCACCATTAAAAGCGCATCCAATCGCATCGGGGCAAAACGCTCAGGCGCATCAGGATCTCCGATATCCACACTTCCGTCCAGATCTGCAATCGAAAAAATGCCTTGAAAACTATCGCGGAAAACAATACCTTTGTTAAGCTCCGCCAATTCTATAATAGGAAGTTTTTCCATCTCTACATATTTACTAATCGTGCACTTGCAAAGGTAAACATTTTTTTAACAGGCAGTAAGATGTTTCATTTTTTACCAATGAATAACGGTTTTTTAGGAATAAAAAAGGCCATTATCATTCGTTTTCGACCAATTCCGTAACAGAATAAACCTTTTTAGTTTTTCAAATTAGACAGACCTTTGCAGCATCTGATCGTATAAAAAGTAATCATTAAAATCGATGATCATAAAAGAACAAATAATGTTAACGGCATTCGATCTGTTTTCCGAACACGGGATAAAGAATGTCAGTATGGATGACATCGCTCATAATATGAGTGTATCCAAACGGACTCTTTACGAGCTTTTCGAAGACAAGGAAACGTTGCTGACAGAATGCATAAGCCTGAATTATGCCCAAATGAGGCAATCCATAAAGCAACTCGAATCCGAGCCGATAACAGCTCTTGAAGTTGCATTGCTTTTCTATGAAGAGCTTATGAAGCGTCCCCGTTGGTTCAACCGGAAATTCTATGATGACCTGAAACGTTATCCGAAAGCATTACAAAAAACAGAAGAAGAAAAGTCCCGGTTTTTGAAAAAATGTATAAAACTACTGTCACAAGGAGCAAAAGAAGGTGTTTTTCAACCGAATATCAACTTCGAGATTGTAGCTTTGCTGGCGAAAGAGCAGGCGAAGATGATCCGTCCGCCCAAAGCCCTTTCCAATCATTCCGTGGCTGAAGTGTTCAATACGATTCTTTATACCTTCCTTCGGGGAATCTCTACAGAAAAAGGTATTGCCATTTTAGACCGCTATTTATTGAAATATACACAGAAGCAATTAGATTGAACGAATGATCTTATAAAAAATCAAATTTACTTATTTTATAATGAGACAAATCTTAATTACTAAAAAGATGATGTGGGTGGTGATGATGTTACTGCCCTCTCTGGTCTTCACCTCCGCTAAAGCCCAGGACACGCTGGTCCTCGACATCGGGAAAGCCCTGGAGATCGCGTTGAGTGAAAACCCCACTGTTAAAGTGGCCAATAAGGAAATCCAGAAGAAAAAATATGCGCAGAAAGGTTCCTATGCCGCCCTATTCCCCCAAGTCAGTTTTGCAGCCGACTACAACCGGACCCTGAAAAAGCAGGTGATGTATATGGACGGTTTCGACATGGGAAGCACCGAAATACCCGGCATGGAAGACATGCCGAATATGGATGAAGGGATCGAAGTGGGACGCGACAACAACTGGAACCTCGGCTTCAACGCTTCGATGCCGATCGTCAATGCCGCCCTCTGGAAGAGCCTGAGCATCTCGGCTGTCGACGTGGAACTGGCTATCGAACAGGCGCGTTCCTCCAAAATCGCGATGGTCAACCAGGTAAAGAAAGGCTACTACGGCGTACTCCTTGCCAACGATTCATATCGTGTATTCAAGGAAAGCTATGACAATGCGATGGAAAATTACCTGGATATCAAGCGTAAGTTCGAACAGGGAACCGTTGCCGAATATGACCTGATACGTGCCAACGTCACGGTGAAGAACAGCGAACCCAATATGCTACAGGCTGAAAACGCACTGGTTCTTGCCAAATGGCAACTAAAGGCATTGCTGGGCATGGACCTGGACATCAACATCGAATGCGAAGGGCAACTGACCGACTTCGAAAAGGATTTGTTCGGGGATTTCCTCTCGACCGACACGACTCTGGCTAATAATACGGACTTGAAACAGATGGATTTGCAGGCAAAGCAACTGGATAAGACGCTGACCATGCAGAAGTTCGACTACCTGCCGACACTGTCGCTTACCGGCCTGTATCAGTGGACAGCCATGAACAACGACTTCAAGTTCAAGGACTATATGTGGAACCCCTACTCTATGGTCGGCGTCACCCTGTCCATTCCGATCTTTTCCGGCGGCAGCAAGTTCTACAAAATCAAGCAGACCCGGAATTCGCTCGAACAGCTGAGCCTGCAAAGAGAGGATACGCAGCGTAACCTGCAACTGGCGATCAAGCAATACATCGATAACATGAATACCTGCGTCAAACGGTTCGACGCTTCACAGAAAGGCGTGGAACAGGCTGAACGGGGTTATATGATCTCACAGAAACGTTATGACACAGGAGCCGGGACCCTGCTCGAAATGAACGATTCGGAATTGGCGCTGACACAGGCGAAACTGAATTTCAACCAGGCCATTTACGATTATATGGTAGCCAAGGCAGACCTGGAAAAAGTGTTAGGCCGGCAAGAGTTTTAAAGAACAGAAAAACAGACATAGAATAAAAATATCACAAGATGGAAACGAATAAAAAACAACACTTCATATCACTCTTCATTTTACCTTTGCTGCTGTCCTGCTCAGGAGAAAAGAAAGAGACTGCTCAGACAGAAACAATCAGCAATAAGGCTATCGTGAGAGTAGAAACCGTTTCTGCACAGGATGTAGAACAGATCAACGAGTTTACAGCAACGGTCGAGGCCAACATTTCCAATAACATCGCCCCGCAGACTCCGGTGCGTATCGATAAACTGTTTGCGGAAGTAGGTGACCATGTGAAAGCGGGCCAACTGCTTGTCAAAATGGATGAAACCAATCTCAAGCAGACCAAAATACAATTGGATAACCAGGAACTGGAATTCAAGCGTATCGACGAATTATACAAAGTCGGAGGAGCCTCCAAATCGGCCTGGGATGCACAGAAAACACAGTTGGACGTAAGCCGTGCCGCCTATAAGAACCTGCAGGAAAACACGCAGTTGCTAAGCCCTGTCACCGGCGTCGTAACCGCCCGTAATTATGACAGCGGCGATATGTATAGCGGAGGCTCGCCGATCTTCACCGTAGAACAGATCCGTCCGGTCAAACTATTGGTCAACGTGTCCGAAAGCCTTTTCACGAAAGTAAAAAAGGGAAAAGATGTCGATGTCCGGCTGGATGTGTACGGAGACGAAGTGTTCAAAGGGAAAGTCAGCCTGGTCTACCCGACCATCGACCCGAATACGCGCACATTCCCGGTCGAGATCAAGATCGACAACAGCGACGAGCGTGTCCGTCCGGGAATGTTTGCCCGCGTGACGATCGGTTTCGGCACACAGAACCATGTGGTTGCTCCGGACCTCGCCATCGTAAAACAGTCCGGTGCAGGCGATCGTTATATATATGTATATAAAGACGGAAAGGTTTCCTACGAAAAAGTGGAACTGGGACGTCGTATGGGAAACAAATATGAAGTCATTTCGGGTGTGAACAGTGGCGACCAGGTAGTCGTATCCGGCCAGAGCCGCCTGAACAACGGAATGGAAGTAGAAATCGAAAAGTAAGAGACAAACACTATGAGTTTATATGCAACAGCGGTAAAAAAGCCGGTGACGACAGCCCTTGTCTTTGTGGCGATCGTGATTTTCGGTCTTTTTTCATTAACCAGATTATCTGTGGACTTGCTGCCGGAGATCGAGACAAACACGATCATGGTCATGACCTCCTATGCCGGCGCCAGTGCTGCGGATATCGAAATGAACGTCTCCAAACCGTTGGAGAACGTGCTGAACAGTGTCAGCGACCTGAAGCACATCACGTCACAATCACGTGAAAACATCTCGATCATCACGCTCGAATTCGACTATGGCACGGATATCGACGTGGCGACAAACGACGTGCGCGACAAACTGGACGTCGCCGAGCCGATGCTGCCGGATGATGTGGACAATCCCATCATCTTCAAGTTCGGAACGAACGACATCCCGATCATCATCCTGTCGGTTACGGCGGAAGAGAGTACGAACGCCCTGTATAAGAATCTGGACGACAAGGTGTCCAACCCGCTGGCACGTATCAGCGGCGTAGGTGCGGTATCTATTTCCGGTACGCCGACACGTGAAATTCAGGTCTATTGCGATCCTCACAAACTGGAAGCCTACGGGGTTTCAATCGAAGGAATCTCGTCCGTCATCGCACAGGAAAACCGGAACACGCCGGGCGGTAGCGTGGATATCGGTTCGAATGCCTATGCGCTCCGCGTACAGGGTGAGTTTACGGATGCGCACCAGATGGACGATCTTGTGATCGGCCATAAGGATAACAAGACCATTTACCTCCGCGACGTTGCCCGCATCGAGGACAGCATCGAAGAGCGTGCCCAGGAGACTTACAATAACGGCAAGAAAGGCGGTATGATCGTTATCCAGAAGCAGTCGGGAGCCAACTCGGTGAATATCGCCAAAAAGGTTCACCAGAGACTGCCGGAAATCCAGGAAAGCCTTCCTTCGGATGTCAAGTTAGGGGTTATCCTGGATACTTCCACCAACATCCTGAACACGATCGACAGCTTGAAGGAGACGATCTTCATCACCTTCATCATCGTTATGCTGGTGGTATTCGTGTTCCTCGGACGATGGAGAGCGACGTTTATCATTATCCTGACCATTCCGATCTCGTTGATTGCCTCGTTCGCCTACTTGCTGGCATCCGGCAATACTTTGAATATTATCTCGTTGAGTTCACTGTCTATCGCTATCGGCATGGTGGTGGACGATGCGATCGTGGTGCTGGAAAACATCACGACCCATATCGAAAGAGGCAGTGCCCCGAAACAGGCGGCTGTACACGCGACAAACGAGGTGGCGATCTCCGTAATCGCTTCCACCCTGACCATGTTGGCGGTATTCCTGCCATTGACAATGGTGACGGGCATGGCGGGTATTCTGTTCAAGCAGTTAGGCTGGATCGTGAGTATCATCATGATCGTTTCGACGGTCGGAGCTTTGACGCTGACTCCGATGTTAAGCTCTCAGTTGCTTAAACTGAACCCTAAAAAAGGACGTCTGTACACCTTGTTCTTCACCCCGATCGAAAAGGCGCTGGACGCTCTGGACCACGGCTATTCCCGTTTCCTTTACTGGGCGGTGCGCCACCGGAAAACGGTTATATTCGGCGCTACTTTGATCTTTGCCGGCAGCATGCTGCTGGTTCCGACCATCAAAACGGAGTTCTTCCCGACTCAGGACAATGCGCAGATCAGCGTCCACATCGAGTTGCCGGTCGGAACCCGCCAGGATATCACCCGTAAGCTGGCACTGGAAATCGACGAATTGTTCCGCCAGAAATATCCGGAAATAAAGACCAGCAACTTCACGGAAGGGCAAGCCGACTCCGACAATACCTGGGCTCAACTCAGCAACAACGGGACACATATTATCGACTATTACATCAATATGCTGAGCGTTGGCGATCGTGAACGCGGCATGGTTGAAATCTGCGAAGAGATGCGTAAGGACCTGGCCAAATATCCGGAGATCAAGACCTTCAAAGTTATCGAAGGCGGACAGGAATCCGGCATGGGCGGACAAAACGCCGTCGAAATCGAAATCTACGGTTTCGACTTCGGACGGACAGACGCTGTTGCAGCCGAACTTGCCGAACGGATGCGCAAGGTGAAAGGTTGTTCGCAGGTGAACATCAGCCGTGAGGACTACATCCCCGAATACCAGGTCGACTTCGACCGGGAAAAACTGGCAATCAACGGACTGAACATCACGACGGCCGCCCTGGCATTGCGTAACCGCATCAACGGATCGACCGCTTCCAAATATCGTGAAGACGGTGACGAGTATGATATAAAGGTACGTTATGCCCCTGAATTCCGCCAGTCTGTTGAAGATATCGAAAATATCCTGGTCTATAACAGTGCCGGCCAGGGAATCCGCATCCGCGACCTGGGCAAGGTCGTTGAACGCATGACTCCTCCGACCATCGAACGTAAAGACCGTGAACGTGTCATTACCGTATCGGCCGTAGTCGGGAAAGGCGCCGCACTGAGCGATATCGTAACAGCCGCACGCGAACAATTGAAGCAAATGGACATTCCTTCGGATGTCAGCTGGCAGTTAGGCGGCTCATACGAAGACCAGATGGACACCTTCTTCGACCTGACAATCCTGATGATACTGATTATCATCCTGGTGTTTATCGTAATGGCAGCTCAGTTCGAATCCTTGACAGACCCGTTCGTAATCATGTTCTCCATTCCTTTCGCCTTCACCGGTATTATCTTAGGACTGGCAGTCACGCAGACTCCGTTGGGCGTCATGGCATTGATCGGTCTGATCATGTTGATGGGTATCGTTGTTAAGAACGGTATCGTGCTGATCGACTACACGATCCTCTGCCGCGAAAGAGGCATGGGAATCCTGACCGCAGTGGTAACTGCCGGGAAATCCCGTCTCCGCCCGGTACTGATGACCACCCTGACCACCGTATTGGGTATGATCCCGATGGCGGTCGGAACAGGCGAAGGCTCGGAAATGTGGCGTTCGATGGGTATGACGGTTGCATGGGGGCTTTCGGTCTCCACGCTGATCACCCTGGTAATCGTGCCGGTCGTGTACAGCGTATTTGCCGGAAACGGAGTTCGCCGCAGACGCCGGAAGATGGCTAAAAGCAGGAAATAGAACAATCTCTCCATAAGCGGAGCGTGTCAAAGCCCTGTTTTTGTCATGCAGGAGAAAGTTTTTTGTAAATAAATATAAATAATCTATAGGAAAACGATATATGAAAGCTATATTTGTATCTTTTAATCAAGCATATTACGAAATGATCCTGAGTGCGATGGACCGGAACAACATCCGGGGCTTCACATACTGGGACGAAGTACAGGGACGTGGAAGTAAAACCGGCGAGCCGCATTACGGAAGTCATGCCTGGCCGACACTGAACTCGGCAATCCTGGCGATGGTTGATGACGAAAAAGTCGACCATTTCCTGGAGATACTTCATCAGATGGATCAGCAGACAGAGGCTCAAGGATTACGAGCCTTTGTCTGGAACATCGAAAAAACAATTTAAAAACATAATGAACGATCTTTTTAACATTCTCATTTTCAGCAAGGATTCTAATCAGGGAGCTATCATCCAGGACTATATAAAAGTTGCCGGATACAACTCACAAGTATTCAACCAGGAAGAGGCAGCGTATAAGGGTTTCCTTTCCAGAGATTTCACATGCTGTATTATCGACCACGATACGGACAGTAAAGAAACACGGGCATTGGCAGCCATGATCAAAACTTCGGATAACAACATCCCTGTCATCTTCCTGTGTGAACATCCGACGAGAGAAGAAATAGCATTGCTGTTTTCATTCCATGCGGACGATGTGATACGCAAACCTCTTGACGCTGATATCTTGCTGGCCCGTATGAAGGCGATACAAAGCCGTTACCGGCCTCAAAACAAGAAAGAGGTCAAGATTTATCTTTTCGGAAAATTCAAACTCGACTTGCAAAAACAGATCTTGTCCATAGAAGACAAAACGACCAAGCTGACGACCAAAGAGACCGATTTGCTTGCGCTGTTGTGCCAGCATGCAAACAATATCTTAGACAGGATGTATACATTGAAAGTCATATGGAAAAGCGATAACTATTTCAGTGCCCGAAGCATGGATGTCTATATCACCAAATTACGCAAATTATTGCAAGACGATCCTACCATCAAAATTATAAACATTCACGGGAAAGGTTATAAATTATCAACACACGGAGATGACTATTGAACATTTCACCTTATTTCTAATCATAATGGCAGCTATCGCCGCCATTGTCTTCATAGCCCTTTACTTCGTTGAAGCCGGTTATGGAATGTTGTTCGATAAAAAATGGGGATTTCCGATACCGAACAAGATCGCTTGGATCTGTATGGAAGCGCCGGTTTTTATCGTCATGTTTTTATTATGGAACGGATCGGAACGGCAGTTCGAGACAGTGCCGCTCCTGATATTCTTATTCTTCGAACTGCATTATTTCCAACGCTCTTTCATTTTTCCTTTGCTGATAAAAGGCAAAAGTAAAATGCCGGCAGGTATCATGCTTATGGGAATCACCTTTAACCTACTGAACGGTTATATGCAGGGAGAATGGATTTTCCACCTGGCTCCGCAGGATATGTATACGGAAAGCTGGTTGTACAGCCCTCAATTTATCATCGGGACAATCTTGTTTTTTACCGGCATGGCAATCAATATCCAGTCGGACCATATTGTCCGCCACCTGAGAAAGCCTGGCGACACGAACCATTATCTGCCTAAAAAAGGCCTGTTCAAATATGTAACATCGGCCAACTACTTCGGGGAGATCGTGGAATGGTGCGGATTTGCAATCCTGACCTGGAGCGCAAGCGGGGCTGTTTTCGCCTGGTGGACATTTGCAAACCTCGTACCTCGCGCAAACACCATCTACCATAAATACAAAGCGATGTTTGGCAACGAGCTGGGAAACCGGAAACGGGTTATACCTTTTATATATTGAATGACTAACTCATAATAGATATGGAAAAAGAATCTATACTGTTCACTCCCGGTAAAATCGGGCCGTTGACCCTGAGAAACCGGACGATACGGGCAGCTGCATTTGAAAGCATGTGCCCAGGAAACGCGCCTTCCGACATGTTGTACGACTACCATAAATCGGTTGCAGCCGGCGGGATCGGTATGACGACTTTGGCCTATGCGGCTGTTACACAAAGCGGGCTTTCTTTCGAACGTCAGCTCTGGATGCGCCCGGATATCATCCCCGGATTAAAACGTATCACCGACGCCATCCATAAAGAAGGGGCGGCCGCCTCCGTACAACTCGGACATTGCGGAAACATGTCCCACAAAAACATCTGCGGATGCAGGCCTATCTCCGCATCCGGCGGTTTCAACATCTATTCCCCCACTCTTGTACGGGGAATGAAACCTTCCGAAATCACGGCTATGGCAAAAGCATTCGGACAAGCGGTCCATCTGGCACGCGAAGCCGGGATGGATGCTGTGGAAATACATGCCGGCCACGGTTATCTGATCAGCCAGTTCCTTTCACCTTATACCAACCACCGGAAAGACGAATATGGCGGTAGCCTGCAAAACCGGATGCGCTTTATGAAAATGTGCATGGACGAAGTGATGAAAGCTGCCGGACAGGATATGGCAGTGTTGGTAAAGATGAATATGCGCGACGGCTTCAAAGGCGGAATGGAGCTTGATGAGACGCTTGAAGTGGCCCGTACCTTGCAGGACGAATGCGGAGCACAGGCATTGATACTTAGCGGTGGCTTCGTCAGCCGCGCCCCGATGTACGTGATGCGGGGTTCCATGCCGATCCATACGATGACGCATTATATGCCTTTCGGCTGGTTACCGCTCGGAGTCAAAATGGCCGGACGATTCATGATCCCGTCCGAACCGTTCAAAGAGGCTTACTTCCTGGAAGATGCCCTGAAGTTCAGGGCGGCATTGAAAATGCCGCTTGTCTATGTAGGCGGACTGATCTCGCGCGAGAAGATAGACGAGGTCTTGAACGACGGTTTTGAATTCGTGAGCATGGCACGCGCCTTGCTGAACGACCCGTCATTCGTAAACAAGATGAAGGAAGACGAACATGCCCGTTGCGACTGCGGACATAGCAACTATTGTATCGCCCGCATGTATTCCATCGAAATGGCATGCCACAAACATGTTCAGAACTTACCCAAAAGCATTGTCAAAGAAATAGAGAAATTAGAATATAAGTAATGGAAAAAGGATTAGCCATCATAACCGGCGCCGATGGAGGCATGGGACAAGTAATCACGACAGCCCTCGCAAAAGAGGGCTATCCGGTGATTATGGCTTGCCTCGATCCGGTAAAAGCCGCCTCCGTATGCACCCGGATCCAACAAGAAACCGGTAACACGCAGATTGAAGTGCGGGCAATCAATCTCGCCTCCCTCTCATCCGTAAACAATTTCACCGGTCAATTACTAAAAGAAGGACGTCCCGTCAGCCGCCTGATGAACAATGCCGGAATCCTGACGACTCCGGTACGCAAAACCGAAGACGGGCTGGAAACAATCGTAAGTGTCAATTATGTAGCTCCCTACATGCTCACCCGCCAGTTATTGCCCCTGATGCAACCGGGATGCCGCATTGTAAACACAGTGTCCTGCACGTATGCTATCGGCCGGATCGAACCGGATTTCTTTGAAAAAGGAAAGAACGGACGCTTTTTCCGCATTCCGGTCTATGGGAATACCAAGTTGGCCTTGCTTCTGTTCACCCAGGAACTTGCCAAGCGGATCCAAGATAAGGACATCACCATAAATGCATCGGACCCAGGAATTGTCAGCACGAACATGATCACGATGCAGGCTTGGTTCGACCCGCTCACCGACATCCTGTTCCGCCCCTTTATCAAAACTCCGGCCCAGGGTGCGGCAACCGCCATCCATTTAGCTCTTTCGGACGAGGCGAAAGATAAAAACGGTTGTTGCTACGCCAATTGCAAAAAGAGGAATGTGTCTGAACGCATCCGGCATCATGCCCAGCAAAAACCACTCTGGGACGATACGGAAGCCTTGCTCCGGCAAAAAGGAATCCGGTTCTGAACCGGCACGCCCTTTTTAGTTCCATGCCCGATGAAACTAAAAATTCATGCTGGCCAGATTTTGCAGATACAAATATAAATAGTACCTTTGCACCGCTTTTAACCCCCGTACGTGTGATGGGAAATTAGAAAGCATGAACATCTAATTTTGAGTAACACAAAAATTAAAACAAAATGAAGACATTTCAATTAGAAGGAAAGTCAAGAGAAGTAGCCGCTACTTCTGCAGACCAGAAGAGAGCTTTGAAGGCTATGCGTAAAAACAACGAAATCCCTGCTGTACTGTACGGCGGCGAAAAAGTAGTTCATTTCACTATTACAAAAGACAGCGTTCGTAACCTGGTCTACACTCCTGAAATCTTTGTTGTAGAACTGGCTATCGACGGCAAGAAGACAATGGCTATCGTTAAGGATATCCAGTTCCAGCCTGTAACCGACGCTATCCTGCACATGGACTTCATGGAAGTATTCGCCAGCAAACCGGTAGTAATGGAAGTTCCGGTTGTTCTGGAAGGTCACGCAGAAGGTGTTAAAGCCGGTGGTAAGTTGAACTTGCAGATGAGAAAGCTGAAAGTAAAAGCCCTTTACACAGCAATTCCTGAGAAATTACATATCAATGTCGATCACCTGGGATTAGGTAAGACTATGCAGGTTGGTGCATTACACTTCGAAGGCCTTGAACTGATGAACGCTAAGAACGCTGTTGTTTGCGCCGTTCAGTTGACTCGTGCCGCTCGTGGTGCTCAGGCTAAGGCATAATAAAATTATTATTCCTAAATAATGTAAGGGGAGAATATTCAGCAGAGTATTCTTCCCTTTGTTATATACTAAAAACAACATAACAATGAAATATCTGATAACAGGACTTGGAAATATCGGCTCCGAATATTTAGGGACCCGTCATAACATCGGATTCCGTGTTGTAAATGCATTGGCAGAAGATGCCGGCGTCCCTTTCACGGAAGAACGTTATGGTGCAATCGCACGGATGCGTGTCAAGAACTGTGAGCTGATCATACTGAAGCCTAACACATTCATGAACCTGAGCGGCAATGCTGTCCGCTACTGGTTGCAGAAAGAAAACATTCCGGTAGAGAATCTGTTAGTCGTCGTGGACGATCTGGCGCTCCCGTTCGGAACACTCCGCCTGAAGCCGAAAGGCAGCGATGCCGGACACAACGGATTGAAGAATATCCAACAGTTGTTAGGCACACAAGAATACAGCCGCCTTCGTTTCGGCATCGGCAGCGATTTCCCGCGTGGCGGACAGATCAACTATGTGCTTGGCAAGTTTCCGCCGGAAGAGCTCCAGGAGATGCCGGAAAAGATGAAACGGGCGGTAGAAATCATCAAAAGTTTCTGCCTGGCCGGCATACAGAATACAATGAACCAATACAATAATAAATAAGTTTCAACATTCAATTAGCATGAACGAAGTCCGTATAGACAAATGGATGTGGGCTACCCGCATATTCAAAACACGTACGATAGCGGCCGAGGCTTGCAAGAAGGGCAGGATCATGATAAACGGCGTTACGATAAAGCCTTCCCGTATGATCAAAGTCGGAGAAGTGATCCAGGTACGCAAACCGCCTATCACTTTTTCCTTTAAGGTGCTGGATTTGACAGAGCGGCGTATGGGAGCCAAGCTGGTCCCTGGCTATCTGGAAAACGTAACGACACCCGACCAGTACGAAATCCTCGAAATGAACCGCATTTCCGGCTTTGTAGACCGGGCGCGCGGATTGGGCCGTCCGACTAAGAAAGATCGTCGCGAGCTGGAACAGTTCACCGATCCGGGCATATCAGACGACGGTTTCGATTTCGAATTTGACTTCGAAGGCCCGGACGACGAGGAATAATGGGTTTTACAGTTTCAGGATTCACCTTCACAAGTGCTATAAGATCTTTGTAATCAAACATTTGCTGTGAACCCTGTGCCTTCACAGGGTTCACAGCAAATACAAGTCTTTCAGTCGATTACAGGCAATGTGAAGGTGAATGCTATTTGCATAAACTTATTTTTAATGGGACGGGAACTATAAAATATAGCCTAAAGGATAAAAAAAATAGCCTTTAGGCTATCCAGCTACAGGATATAGGGTAGCTTCAAAAAAGTTATAGCTTTTACTGAAAGCGGTCGGCATCCCTATACAAAAAGATGCCGACCGCTTTTAAGAAAGATGCCTGTTTCTTTTTTGATGAAATCCGGCTACTTCAGCAAAGGCTTCAATTCCTTCTCAAATATATCTTTGCTGACAATACGATAATGAGGCGAATAGGAATCTTCAAACACTTTGCTGTGATGCCCGACAAACTCTCCCCTACCCAACCGCTCTTCTATCTCTTTACGGTCAGCCTCATAACCAGGTAAAGCCAAATCCATTGAACGGACGATCGCCTCGATTCGAAGCCACTCTTTTTGCCATTGGTCAACCGTAACAGGCCGGATACCGTTTACACTGCGGACAAAAGCATCGAAAAAAGTGGCATACGGAATCTGTCCGTTCTTGATAACCGATAGATTTACCCGTAGGAAATTGCCTTCCCAACCGGTCGGCTCGGCTATATCGCCGGTACATTCTGTATAGGAAGCAAGTTCACGACGCAGATAATTACCGGCCGATGCCGTATCGCCGATGATATGCCCCGGACCGAATTTATCCTGAAAGAAATTCTTATAGAGATCCTTCAATGTCGATTTGGGGTACTTCTGCATCTGCCGGGAAACAGCAACACGTACGGCTTCTTCGAAATCTCTCTTCTCTGTCGCAGAAAGGCAAAGGCAGAAAAGAAAGAATAAAGTCAGAAAACTATATTTCCGCATTGTTTACTTAATTACTTCTCCCAATGTTTTGTGCAAGTCTTCACCCGTTATATTCTTGGCAATAATCACCCCGTCCGGTCCCAACAGGACATTGGCCGGAATACCACGAACACCGTAAAGGGCCGGTATCTCCGAATCCCAGTATTTCAAATCGGAAAGATGTGTCCAGGTCAGATTATCGTCGGCAATCGCCTTCAGCCATTTGCTTTTATTATTGTCCAGGGAAATACCTACAATAGTAAAGTTTTTATCCTTATAGTCATTGAAAGCCTTCACCACATTCGGATTCTCGCGGCGGCAGGGAGGACACCAGGAAGCCCAGAAGTCCAGCAGCACGTATTTGCCTCTGAAATCCGAAAGCGACACAGATACACCTGCCGTATCAGGCAATGCAAATTCAGGTGCAACTTTGCCTACCTGTACATTTTCCAACTGCTTGATAATTCCGTCCAAATCTTTCACATAGGGGCAATCGGCCAGTTCGGGGGAAATCTTGGCACGGGTCGCTTTCAGTTCATCCAGCGGCAACTGATAAGTGAAGTAACGATACAGATAAAAAGCGGCGGCAGGCGAAGACGGATGCTTGGTGATCAGACTGTCTATGTCATACCCTTCTTCGAAAACCTTTTCGGCATTCTCCTGAAAGATCGCATTGACAGGAGAGTTCCGGACCGTAATCGTTTCACCGTCATTACTTATCTGTACATCCATATTTGTGTTTTCGACAAAGAGCTGAACAGGATAATTCATATCTTCTGTTGCCAGACCGAACAATAGAGGCTGATCCACTTCTCCTTTAAAAGTGAACTTACCCTCTTTTATTTCTGCCGTATCGACATCAAAAAACATCTTATTCCGGAAGGACTTGAGATAGACTTTGCCATCCGTCCTGCCGGTCACTTCTCCATTTATCACATAACCTTTCGGTGCTTCCTGGCAACTTGCCAACGTCAGGGCCACTAAGGCTGTCACTACTAATCGTTTCATTTCTATTTTGTGTTTATTATTTAATTTCAGGATGATGATACCTTCCTTTTACCAGCGTTCCTTTTCCATATTCGATTGCACGAACCGGACAACGATGAATGCAGGCGACACACTGGACGCAAGTATTCGACCAGACAGGTTTCCCTTCCCGCATGCTGATCGTTCCGGTCGGACAAATCCGTTCACATAACCCACAGGAAATGCAAGCATCCGTCACCCGGAAAGAATTACTTCCGATGGCCAGATGCGCAAAAAGAGGATAAATCCAGTAGCTTTTCAAACCGGGCATACTTCCTGTCTGATACAAAGCGTCCTGCCGATGCTCCCGGATCGCTTCGATAATCCCGGCCACACGCGCCGGGGCATCCTGCAATTTCCGTTCCTCCACCTCTTTGCTGTCTACATTGAAACCGGGCAGCAAGATATAATTATTCGGCATAATGACAGAGTATGCAGCCGTAAGCGATATCGTCCTTTTCCCTAATGCTTTCCCGATCAGCCGATCCGTATATCCGCATTCATCTCCACAGGTAGAAACGGAATAGACCGGCTGTCCGGCATATCCGCCTAAAGTCAGACGGGAGATAAAGCGGGTAACAGGTATCGCCGGTCCCCAGGAATGCACGGGATAAACGAACAAAATCCTTTCATCCGGGTGAACCGGATAAGCTAAGTCTTTCTCTTCTTTACGCAGCTCATCCGCAATTGAAATCAACGGTTCTCCAAACGCCTCACTCAGAGCCTTTGCCACCCAAAGAGAGTTTCCTGTTCCGGTAAAGTAAAATATCATATTCCTATTTTTGTTTCAAATACAAAAATAGGTATAATTCAAGAATATATCTCACATTTACCTTATTAAGAAACCTAAATGACAACGTTGTGGCTACAACTCCACATCCCAGATTCCGGCGCTCTTTTCCAATTCCACCAAAGCCGTGCTGTAATTAAACAAGGTTTCGATGTACTGGGCTTGCACTTCATCATAAGTTCGCTGCGCGTCGAGAACTTCCAACAAAGAGACTTCCCCCCGGTTGTAGCTGTATATCTTGCCATCTATCACTTCACGCGCCTGGCTGAGCATACCGTTTTCATAATGTTCCACCTGCTTGGAGAAAGATTGATAACTGCGGTATGCCTGCATGACTTCTGTCTGAACCTGTAGCAAAGCCTGCTGATATTGTGTCTCGGCCTGCTGTTCACGGAAACGGGCGGCACGGACAGCCCCTTTGTTGAAGTTGGAGAACTTCAAAGGGACGGCAATGCCGGCTGTTACCCCTGTGAAAGGAGGGGCGGGTGCTTCTTCGTTATGCACGCGGGCATTACGGCTGACCGCAATAGACAGATCCACATCCGTATTCCGTTCGCGCCGGGCAACCTTCAAGGCACGGGAAGCGACTTCCTTATTCTTGAGGGCGGCCACCAGGTCGGCACGATTCTCCACGGCATTAGAGAGCAGATCCGCCACTACGAAATCGCGGGACGATATGCGCAAGCCGGCTTGCGGCTGAAAAAGAGAGTCATGCGCAAGCGTACCGGTCAGCAAGTTCAGGTTGGAGAAAGCATTCTGCAGCTCGGCATCGGCCTGCAACAGTTCGTTATGCAGTATTCCGGCTTCCAGACGACTCTGCGTAGCATCGATCTCCATGATTTTACCTAAAGAATGGCGGACACTGTCGCTTTCCGCCAACTGCCGGATGTTTTCGTATGCATTCTCCTTTACCTTATACAGCTCGTATTGTTTTAATGCTTCCAGATAAGAGACAGTCGCTTCCGAACGCAGATTACGGAAATAATCGGCAAGCAATGCTTTCGTCAGCTCGTTTTCGCTGCGAGCAAGTGCTATGCCGGCACTACGCTTACCAAAAGTAAACGTCTTGCTTAGCTCGACTTCCACTCCCTCACCCATCCGGAGGCTGTTATTCTCATTATTAAAATAAGAAACGGACAAGTTCGGATCATTGAAAACTTTGGCTGCCGTCACTTCAGCCTCCGATACATTCACATTCAGACGCTCTGCGGCATACTCAAGGTTACCTTCAACAACCTTTTCCATATATTGACGATAAGAAAGAGGAACGATTTGCTGGGCGGAAAGCGACAAGGCGCCACATAAACCGATTATAGACAAATATAATTTCATTACGATTCTATCTTATTTGATTATTCAATTTATAACAACGACTCCCCGCTCCCGATACTTTTATCCACTTCCCGGAGCGGTTCTTTGTCGAGGTAATGCTTCTCCACCATATAATATAGGGCAGGGAGCACATACAAGGTGATAACGGTTGCGAACAGCAAGCCATATACAATCACGGTTGCCAGCGGGCGCTGCACATCCGACCCGATACCGGTACTAAGGGATGCCGGCAGCAAACCGAGAACGGCAACCGTAGCAGTCATGAGGATCGGACGGAAACGGTGCTTGGTCCCGGTAATAACCGATTCCTTGAAATCACGTCCACGCGTACGGAGGTTGTTGATATGCGAAATCATAATGACACCATTCTGGATGGCGACACCGATAAGGGCGATAAAACCGACCGCAGACGACACGTTCAACGTCATCCCCCGCACATTCAACGCCAACATACCACCGAACAGGGCCAGCGGAACGACACACATCATCAGGGCCGCCTGCCGGAACTTACCGCAAGCGGCGAACAAAAGCAACAGCATAATCCCCAATGCCAACGGCACGACAGCCGCCAAACGGCTGTAGGCACGATGCTGGTTTTCGAACTGTCCGGCCCATTTGAGATGCACCTGGTCGTGATCGTACTTCACCTCCCGGTCGATAATCTTATTCGCCTTATTCAGAAAGGCAGTCAAGTCGACTCCACGCAAGTTCACACGAACCGTCAGATGGCGCTTGTTCATCTCGCGGGTAATAGTGCTGGCGCCGGTCGTCATCCTGATATCCGCAACCTGCGAAAGCGGTATCTTCGTACCTGCATCCGTCGTCAGTAACAGATTCCCGATCCGTTCGGGCGAGTTACGGCTGGCATCGTCGAAACGGCAGATCACATCATAGCTCTTGCTGCCGACAAAAATCTGGGAGATAGCCTTTCCCCCGATTGCCAACTCGATCAGGTCCGCCACATCCGATACATTCAAACCATATTGTGCGATACGGTCGCGGTTGGCAATAATCTGAAGCTGGGGAAGAGGCGGCTCCTGGTCAACGGCGACATCGGCCGCTCCCGGAATCGTCTTCAGGACATTGGCCACCTTCTCGGCGATATGGCGTGTTTCGGTAATATCGTCTCCATAGATTTTCAAAGCCAGGTCGCTGTGTGCACCGGCAATCTGGTCCATCACCATGTCGATGATCGGCTGGGAGAAACCGACGGAGTAGCCCGGCATGGTAGAAAGCTTCTCCGACATTTCCTCGATCAGATCGGCCTTCGTCTTCCCATATTTCCAGGTGCTATAGGGCTTAAGGCCGACACCGCATTCGATATGAGACAGAGAAAACGCCTCCGCTCCCTCGTCGTCACGGCCTACCTGCGTCATGACATACGACACTTCATCGAACTGCTTCAACGTCTCGCGCAACTCGGCTCCCATTTCTTTCGACTTCTCGATGGAAATCCCCGGAGGTAGTTGCACCTGTATCCAGATCGCCCCTTCATCCAAAGGCGGCAGGAAATCCTTGCCGACGGTATAACTCAGCACACCCGCACCGACCAGGATAAGGGCTAACGGCATCAGAACCCGCTTCGGCTTTTCCAGCAGATTCGTTATCTGCCTGTTATAGCCTTCCGAAAGTTTTTCGAGCCAACGGTTATGATAGAGTTTACGCGGCTTACGGTAAGCAAAGAAAGCCAGTCCCGGAATCAGCAACAACGCCACACACAGGGCTCCGACCAAAGCATATCCCACCGTATAGGCCATCGGTGTAAACAATTTCTTCTCAATATGCTCGAAAGCGAAAAGCGGAAGATAAGCCGTAATAATAATCAAGGTGGAAAAGAAGATAGGCCGCGCCACTTCGGTCGTACGGCGCAGTATGGACTCTTCCGTCAAGATCTCGTCCGAATGCCGTTCACGCTTCTTCAACACCGTTTCCATCATCACGATCGCCCCGTCTACCAAAATACCGAAGTCGATCGCCCCCAACGACAGCAGGTTGGCCGGAATATCGGTAATATGCATCAGGATAAAAGCGATCAACAAGGATAACGGAATCGTCAAAGCCACCAGCAACGCGCCCCGCCAACTTCCCAGGAACAGGATCAGCACCAGCACGACCAGCACCATCCCTTCGAAAAGCGTGTGCGACACCGTATGCAAGGTCGTGTTCACCAGATCGGTACGGTCCATAAACACATGGATGCGGGTTCCTTCCGGCAAGGTTTCGTTGTTCAGTTCCTCAACGGCTGCATGCACACCCTCCAGGACCTGCGAAGGGTTCTCTCCCCGCAACATCTGCACGATTCCTTCCACACCGTCGGATATATCGCGAACACCGTCCGTAAAGCCCAACACGCCTTTACGTTCCAGGTTTCCGTATTTCAAACGGCCTATATCGTTCAGATAGATCGGAACGCCGTTCTCCGTCTTGATCACGATCCGTCCCAGGTCTTCCAAATCCTTCACCAGCCCGATCCCGCGGATCACATAGCTCAGGTCTCCCCGACTCAACATGCTACCTCCGGCGTTCACATTATTCTTTTCGATCTTCTCGGTGATATCGCCCAGCGTCACATCATATTGGTCTAACTTATGCGGGTCCACCTCGATCTGATACTGGGTCGTGATCCCGCCATAGTTACTGACGTCGGCAACACCGGTCACCTGTTTCAGGCGCGGAATAATCACCCATTTATGCAGGTCTGTCAGTTCGCGGCGATCCAAACGGTCGCTTTCCAGCACATAGCGGAAGATTTCCCCGGTCGGGGAAGTCAACGGGTTCAGCCCCGGAACCGCATCATAAGGCAGCTCCACATCGACAAGCCGTTCCTGCACACGCTGGCGCGCCCAGTAATCCTCTATGCCATCATCGAAAACGAGTACGACGGTGGAAAGCCCGAACGTGTTCTTACTACGCATCACGTTCAGTCCCGGCATCCCGTTCATCGCCCTTTCAATCGGGATACTGATCTGTTGTTCGATCTCTTCGGCTGCCAGTCCCGGCACCTGGGTAACGATCTGGACGGTCGTGTCGGCAATGTCAGGATAAGCGTCGATCGCCAGCTTTGTCCACGAATAATAACCGACAACCGCCAGAAACAGGAACAGGACGAACATCAGTCCTCGCCGATGTATCGCCAGGTAAATAATCCTTTTCATAGCGCTTACCGTACATCAATTAAGTAAAAAGCTCCGGTGACGACAATCTCCTCTCCGGGGACCAAGCCCGACAGCACAACGGTTTTCTTCCCATCGCCGACACCTGTCGAGACCTTCTGTTTCCGGTAATTATTATCGCCCAATGCAACGAGCACATAGCTGTCGTCTTCTTCCTGCAGGATCGCGGATGTCGGGATACGGATCACCTCGGCAGCCTTATCGCTCAACTTTACCGTGCCGTACATGGCAGGTTTCATCAGACGCGCACTGTTATCGCATTCGATCAGCACCTCTACCGAGCGCGTATCTTCGTCCAGCATTTCGCTGATATGGTAAATCTTTCCCGTAAACGGCTGTTCCGGCAGGGCGACCAGACGTATCTCCACGTCGTTGAGTGCCTGCACCAGGTTCATATCCTTCTCTTTCACATGAGCCACAACCCAGACTTTGTTCAGGTCGGCAATCACCGCAACCGGATCGGCATCTTCCTTCATATACTGGCCGATCACAATATTATCCTTTACGACCTCGCCCGCTATCGGGGAACGGACGACAAGCGGCTGTCCCAGTACCAGATCGTCCGGGTTGATCTGAAACACCTTCAAGGCCGCCTCGGCATTCTCATAGTCTTTCTTCTTCAATTCATAATTCACCTCGGCCTCTTCCAGTTCCTTCTGAACGCCGACCTTGTTCCGGATCAAGTCTTTCTCGCGCTTCAGGCTCTTCAAAGCCAGTTCCATCTCCTGTTTAGCCTGGTAGTAAGCCTTTCCCGTCTCGAAAAACGAAGGGGAACTGATCTCGAAAACCGGGCTGCCCGGCACCACTTTCTGTCCGAGGCGGACGAACGACTTGCT
This sequence comes from Parabacteroides hominis, assembly GCF_014287585.1. Lineage (GTDB taxonomy): Bacteria > Bacteroidota > Bacteroidia > Bacteroidales > Tannerellaceae > Parabacteroides > Parabacteroides hominis. The sequence continues at coordinate 264,023 of NZ_JACOOJ010000001.1, forward strand.
GATACGTCCGGCAAACGGAGAAGCGATCTCCGCATAGTTGGCCGGAATCGCCTTTACAACGCCGGATGTACTGAACTCCATGCAATAGGGTTCACGTACGACTTTCTCCGTTTTCAGACGGGACAGGATCGGCGAGTTCGCGCCGATTTGTATGGTATCTCCTTTTAAAGTAACAGTGACAGACGCCTCATCGTCCTGCTTGTTGGAATGGCAGGCACTAAATACTATTGCAGGAAGCAACAGTAACAATATTCGTTTCATATAATAAGAAATTTATTGCGTTTGGAAATTTCTCCCTGCTACTTTCGGGAAAGGGACAGGGAGCGCTTGTTATATTCCCCGCATCTCCTAAATAGTTTCATCGGTATGAAACAAAAGTTTCATCGGCATGGAACAAAAGTTTCATCGGCATGGAACAAAAGTTTCATCGGCATGGAACAAAAGTTCCACTACTATGAAACATCGAGTTCCACCGGTAGAACATTCAGGCACGAGGAGGGACGTCAAGAAACACGTCCGTATATTTTTATCCTATGAATACGGGAGGCGCACGTTGACTCCTGCTGCGGATGACCCGAAGGACAGAAACAGGCTCAAGTTGCAACAGGAAAGTAGCAAGCAGCACCCAAGCGATCCCCACGACAAAACCCGGAGTCTCTTCCAAGACCAGATCGTTCAGCAGATGGATGGTCTCGAAAGCCTCGGTATTATGGGTGTGCTGGGGTTGCCCGTCCTGTCCGGGCAGATAGGGATGCGAATGGATAATCGTATAGGTCGGGAAATGGTGGACGTGGGTGAAGGCGACACCTCCTGCGTAGTAGCTGATAAAGAGCACTACCAACAGATACTTTAATATGGAATTGCGAAACACGCCCACTTGCCCTGATTTTTGCCTGCAAAGATATTTATTTATTTCCGTTATCGGGATACGAATCTGTTACGTTTATCAGACATTTACTTGAAATTCATTTGGAACACGAACTTTTTATATCTTAATTTGCATCACCATAAAAAACACACGATATGAAAAGAGCTTTACTTATCTGGGCGGCGATGGCTTGCATGGCTGTCCATTCGGTTCCGGCACAAGATGCTGCTGTAAACAAAATCATCGAAATCGGTCAAACGGACAATCAGGTGATGGATCATTTGGATGTACTCACCAACCGCATCGGCGGCCGCGTGATCGGCTCGAATGCTTATGACAATGCGGTCGACTGGGTGTCCTCCAAGTTTAAGGAATGGGGACTGGAAGTCGAACTGCAGGAAGCCGGTACGTTGCCGGTCGGCTTCAACCGCGGACCGTGGTTCGGCAAACTGTTAGGTGAGAACGGGATGGAACTGCATTTCGTCACTCCCTCTTACACTGCCGGGACAAAGGGAGTGCAACGTGGACATGTCTTACAGGAACCGCTCACCCAAAGCGAATTCGACCGTATAAAAGGGCAATTGAAAGGGGCTTGGGTGCTGATTAACGGAAAGAATGTCGGCTGGCCGGTCGACCGTTCCGCTAAAGGCGACTCCATCCGTGCCGCCATCATTGCCGAAAACAATGAAACAGCCAAGAAAAACCGCCAGATCATGGAGGATAACTGGCGCAACAATACCGACAACCCGCTGTTGCCGTTGAAAGAGGATGTCCCGGCTCTGTTCTACAAACAGATGTGCGAGGCCGGCGCATTGGGCTTTATCCAATCGGCTACCGTCCCTTTGCGCGCTCTCTATGACAAGGCTGTTATGCACGATCCGACTTTCACCTTCGACAACCTGCCGGACGTTTGCGACATCAAGTTGGACGAACACCAATATGCGACCATCAAGCAGATGGTAAAGGAACGCCGTACCTTTTTCCTTGAATTCGATATCCGCAACCATTTCCGTATGGGACCGGTGAAATACTATAATGTGATCGGTAAGATCAAAGGGACCAAATACCCGAACGAGTATGTGATGGCGAGCGGTCATTTGGATGCGTTCGACGTGGCGACAGGTGGCGTGGACTGCGGTTCCGGCGTCACTCCGGTGATGGAAGCGGCCCGAATGATCATGAAATCCGGCGCAAAGCCTAAACGGACGATGTTGTTCTGTGCTTTCGCAGGCGAAGAATTCGGATTGTTAGGTTCTACAGCCTGGGTAAAAGCCAATAAGGATAAGTTAGATAAAATCTCCAACCTGTTCAACCGCGACGGCGGCCCGACACCTCCCGTCGGACTCGATGTACCGAAAGCGATGTACCGGGATTTCGTGAAGATATGCGAACCGATCAGGAAGATCCGCCCCGACTACCCCTTCGAAGTGAAAGAAGCCGGCCCGTTCACCAAACCGTCGCAACCGGGCGGCACGGATGCTTCGGTCTTTGCTGTTGAAGCTGTCCCGACTATCGACTTCAACGAAAAGGACATCAAAGGCTACAACTTCAGCTACGGCGAAATCTGGCACACCGAACGCGACACGTACAGCAAAAGCATCCCGGAATATCAGGAACATGCCGCCACGGTGATGGCGATCGTGACGTTAGGAGTGGCGAACTTGGATCATTTGCTGTCGAGAGAAGGTTTGTATAAGTAGTTACTTTCAGACCAAGCCGAAAGTAACAGATATTTTTCGTACCTTTGCACACTCAAAAGCAAATTAATTAGGTATACAAGATATGATAACGGTTAACAATCTGGACGTACAGTTCGGAAAACGTATCCTGTTTCAGGATGTCAATATGAAGTTCACGCCGGGCAACTGCTACGGCATCATCGGAGCTAACGGCGCCGGTAAATCAACATTCCTCCGTGTTATCAGCAAGCAGCTGGACCCGACACGCGGAACAGTGTCGTTAGGACCGGGTGAACGTCTTTCCGTATTGAGCCAGGATCACTTCGCATTCGACGAATATACCGTAATGGACACGGTGTTGATGGGGCATACCACCCTTTGGGAGGTGATGAGCGAGAAAAACGCTCTGTATGCAAAGCCTGATTTCAGCGATGCCGACGGCATCCGCGTATCGGAACTGGAAGAGAAGTTCGCCGAAATGGAAGGCTGGAATGCCGAAAGCGATGCTGCCGCCCTGTTGAGCGGCTTGGGTATCTCGGAAGAATTCCATTACACGCAGATGAAGGATATGAGCGGTAAGCAGAAAGTACGTGTCCTGCTGGCACGCGCCCTCTTCGGACAGCCCGATAACCTGTTGCTGGACGAGCCGACCAACGACCTCGACCTTGAAACCGTTATGTGGCTTGAAAACTATCTGGCAAACTTCGAACACACTGTGTTGGTTGTCAGCCACGACCGTCACTTCCTCGACTCTGTCTGTACGCATACGGTAGATATCGACTTCGGTAAACTGCAGATGTTCGCCGGAAACTATAGCTTCTGGTACGAATCCAGCCAGTTAGCACTCCGCCAGCAGCAGAACCAGAATAAGAAAGCGGAAGAAAAGAAGAAAGAATTGGAAGAGTTCATCCGCCGCTTCAGTGCCAATGTAGCGAAGTCCAAACAGACGACCAGCCGCAAGAAGATGTTGGAGAAACTGAACATCGAAGAGATCAAGCCGTCTTCACGACGCTATCCGGGTATCCTGTTCACACCGAACCGCGAACCGGGCAACCAGATATTGGAAGTAAAGGGGCTGACAAAATCCATCGACGGGAAAGTCCTGTTCCGGGATCTGAACTTCAACGTAGAGAAAGACGACAAGATCGTATTCATCAGCCACGACCCGCGTGCGATGACCGCCCTTTTCCAGATCATCAACGGAGAAGAAAAGGCCGATGCCGGAACGTATCAGTGGGGACAAACCATCACGACGACCTATCTGCCGCTCGACAACTCCAAGTATTTCAACTCGGATTACAACCTGATCGACTGGCTGAGCCAGTTCTCGCCCGACACGAACGAAGTCTTCCTGAAAGGCTTCCTCGGACGTATGCTGTTTTCCGGTGAAGAGCTGTTGAAGAAAGTGAGCGTACTTTCCGGAGGTGAAAAGATGCGTTGTATGATCTCCCGCATGATGTTGACGGATGCCAACTGTATCATCCTCGACACGCCGACCAACCATCTGGACCTGGAATCCATCCAGGCATTCAATAACACATTGCAGTCATTCAAAGGAAACATCCTGTTCTCCAGCCATGACCACGAGTTCATCCAGACGGTTGCCAACCGCATCATCGAGCTGACTCCGAACGGCATTATCGACCGTATGATGGAATACGACGATTATATTACCGATCCGATGGTCGCCGAGCTGAGAGAAAAGCTTTATAAATAAACAAGCATTGATAACTTTCCAGAAGAAGAACCAGATATGCGGATGACGCATATCTGGTTCTTTCTCCGATACCTTCCCTGTATATGAAAAAAAGAATCCTCTTCCTCCTTGCCCTATATTTCATGTGGTTACCGCTACTGGCAATCCAGAAGCCTGTGTTCATGTTGTACCACCATGCCTTAGCGAGCGGATGTTCGCTAATCGATTACCTTAAGGTAATTACACATGGGTTACTGTTGGACTGTACGATAGCCGGCTATCTGACGGCGTTACCTTTGCTGATGACGTTAGTTTCGGTATGGTTGCCGGGATCTTTTTACAGGAAACTGCTGAAAGGATATTTCGGAATCATGGCGGTATCGATCGCAGCGATCTTTTCCGTGGATGTGGCTTTATACGGCTACTGGGGATTCAGGCTGGATGCAACGCTTTTCTTCTATCTTCAATCACCCGGCGATGCGATGGCAAGTGTACCGCTGGGGCAATTCTTTGCCCAATTGCTGATGTTCGCCGTATATGCTTTCGGGATATATTGGGTGTTGAAGAGGTTTATCGTTCCGCTCTTCCCTGAAACACAGGTGCGAAAACGATTAGGCGGAAGCCTTATCTTTATCCTATTGGGAGGAATACTTTTCATTCCGATACGGGGAGGCGTCACGACTTCGACGGCGAATGTGGGGATGGTATATTTCAGTAAGAACCAGTTCCTCAACCATTCAGCAATCAATCCTTGTTTCAGCCTGATCGCTTCGCTTAGCAAGCAGCAGGATTTTGCGGCACAGTTCAATTTCTTCCCGGAGGAGGAAAGGGAGGAGATAATGGGAACCTTGTCCACGCACTCCCGCATGGAGTGCGGGAATGAGGAAGGCGACACGATACCGCAAGCCCTTCTCAATACCTCGCGGCCGAATATATTGATTATCCTGATGGAAAGTTTCTCGGCAAATGCGATCGGAGCGGTCGGCGGAGATTCCGCCATTACGCCTAACCTGAACCGGCTGAGCCGGGAAGGAGTGCTTTTCACGAATATGTATGCCAATTCGTTCCGAACAGACAGAGGAATCGTTTCGGTATTGAACGGATATTTAGCACAGCCGACCACTTCCATCATGAAGTATCCGGCAAAGAGCCAAACGCTACCTTCCATTGCCAAGAGCCTGACAAACGAAGGATATGTCGCCGACATGCTGTATGGCGGAGACATCAACTTCACCAATATGCAGAGTTATTTCTTCAGTTCCGGTTACAGCCGGATCACGGCAGACCGTGATTTCCCACTCACCAGCCGCCTGAGTAAATGGGGAGCGAACGACGATGTGACGTTTCGCCACCTGTACGAAGACATCAAAAACCGGGACAGCCAGGTCCCCTGGCTCAGTACCTTCCTGACGTTAAGCAGCCATGAGCCGTTTGAAGTACCCTATCACCGGTTGGACGGAATGGGACTGTATCCAAACTCGGTTGCTTTCACGGACAGTTGTATCGGCAATTTCATAGATAAATTGAAAGAACTGCCGGCGTGGAAGAATACGCTGGTTATTTTCGTTTCCGACCACGGATATCCTTATCCGAAAGATGTGACGGGCTATGAGCCCCGCCGCTACCATATCCCGATGCTCTGGATCGGCGGTGCGGTGAAAGAACCTGTCGTGATCGACAAATATGCCAATCAGACAGATCTTGCCGCCACCTTGTTGAACCAGTTAGGGATCGATCACGACGCTTTCACTTTCAGCCGGAATATCCTAAGCTCCGATTATCTGGAATATGCTTTCTATACTTATTCCAACGGGTTCGGGTTTATCGACAGTACCGGAATTTCCGTCTATGACAACGAAGGAAACAAACCGCTGATCGAAACACCCCGCGAAGGCAGTGACCTGAGACTTCGCAAGGGAAAAGCATTGCTGCAAACACTGTATGACGATTTAGGAAACCGGTAATAATTAATAATTAAGAATTAAAAAATCCATCATTCTTAATTATTAATTATTAATTCTTGATTTACGTTCCTTCCTGCTTCTCTTCGGAGATCAATCGCCCATCATCGTTCCAGGTACGCCAAATGCCGCTTTTCTTTCCTCTGGTATAGAACATCTCGAAGCGGAGAACGCCTTTATCGTTCCACACCCGCCAAGGTCCGTCTTTCTGCCCCTCTTTATAGGAAGCGATACCGGTCAGTTGTCCGGCTTCGTTATAAGTACGCCATTCTCCATGAAAAATGCCGTGATAGTAAGAACGGACTTCCGCAATCTTGCCATCGGGATAGTAAATCACATAAGTCCCTTCGGGGCGGCCGTCTTTGAGGAAAAGTTCCATCTTCAACATACCGTCGTCGTAAAACTCGGTATAACGGCCAGTGTAAGGAGTCGTTTGAGACTCGTCCGTATAATACTGGCCTTCGCTAAGGAACAAGTCCTGCGCCTGGATCACCAGGGCAGAACTTGCCAATAATGTTGATGTCAATAATAATCTCTTTATCATCTTTTTTAATATTCAGTGTTCTGCGGGTCCCAGTTTGTCCAACCGGCTGTCCAATCGTTCGTTCCGTCAAAAGCTCCTTTGTAGGTTACTTTTTCGAAGAAGCTGTTGTTCAAGACTTCGTCGACAAATTCGGCTCCTTGTACGGCAGAAGCAACGACAGAAGAATAGTCACCGTCTTTCGATACAATCTCGTTGGTGGTTGCCAAAGTCGTATTGTTACCTGCCCGGTTGAAGAAGTTCTCGCTTACCTTTTCATCATCGTAGAAGTTCTTCCACATACCGGCGAAGATTACGTTCTTGACGGCGATACCGTCGTTTGCCGTACCTTTCTTATCCGTTGCACGAAGTCCGTAAGGCCATCCCGTGAATACGGAGTTGTAGACATTCAAGCTCGAATTACGGCGCAGGTGCATGGCTGCCTGAAATTTACCTCCTTTGGCTCCGTTGGCGGCATCGGCTGTCTTTGCCTCAACCTCGGCTTGCGTCATATCAGATACTTTTCCATAGAACGGGCCGATCAAGGTCACGTTGGAGAAGACCGGCTTCGTAAGCGGGGTGTTAGAAGAACCGCTTGCGTCATTATCGGATTCGAAGCCGTTAGAGTCGGAAGTATCAGCAATATCCTTGTCACGTACGCTCAACAGGAACTGCAAATTACCCGTATAGCCGTAATCGGTATCGAAATCATCGTCCCAACCCTTGTAAGCCACCAGATGCTTGGCATTGACCGTTCCACCGAACCATTCATACGAATCGTCATTGGAATAAGACACCTGTACGAATTCCACTTCCGTACCGCTACCGACACCACCGAATGTCAGACCGTTGATCTCCTTGTCCGGTTCCAAAGGATAGCCGGCAAATTCAATGCGGACATATTTCAGCTTACCGGAACTCTCACCGTTAAATTCATCAGAGGTCGTATTGCCATATTCCGTTCCGGGTCCACCCTCGATAACCGGTCTTTTTGTCTGGTTTACACGAGCATTCCCGCAGATAATCAAACCACCCCAGTCTCCCGTCACACGTTTGCCCGGTTCTTTATCGGAAGTAAAGACGATCGGTTTGTCAACCGTACCCTCAGCCATGATCTTCGCACCCGGTTCGATAATCAAAGAGGCTGCCTTTTCACCGGAAGAAACAGATACACCCTTGATAACCGTTCCTGCTTCAATTGTCAACGTAGCACCCGACTTTACATAAACAAAGCCTTTCAGATAGTTTTTATCAGCAGCATTCAGCGTAAGATCGGAAGTAATCTCTCCCTCCAGAGTCACCTCTTTGGAAGACGGTGCATCATTAGAAACAGTCACGGAGCAAGTTGCCGTCTTATTGCCATCCTTTGTCGTAGCGGTGATCGTGGCAGTACCCTCGGCAACCCCTGTCACCTTACCGGCATCTACCGTTGCCACCTTTTCATCGGAGGAACTCCATGTTATCGTTTTATCCGTTGCATCGTCCGGAGTAATCGTGGCGGACAATGTCACAGACTCGCCCACCTTGACAGTTGCAGTCGTCGGACTTACGGCAACAGCCGACACGGCTATGGAGCCATCGGGCTTGTCATCTTCACTACAAGATACAGTTCCAAACATAACGGCCAGTGCACATACAGAGGCCAAACCTTTCAATAGAAATCTGTTCATAATAAAAACATTTTGTTTGTAATAGAAATATATTCTTATTCACTTTAAAACTTGAGGGAAACACCTACATTAATATCCACTCCCGGACGGTAGCTGCGCACCAGCTGTTCCCGTTCACGCTTACCTCCGTTCTCGTCCGTCAGCTTCACGAACTGCTTGTATTCGATTTTGGAGTTCAGCATATCCTGGATTCCCGCCTTGATCTCGACGACCTTGCCGATCTTCTTCGAGAAGGTCAGATCCAGAGAGTTACGAGGCATCTCGTATATGTCGGGAATATCTTCATTCTGGTTCTGCATCGGGACACCGACCGACTCGATACGCTTCCCGATACGATTGTAAAGTAGCGAGGCGGAGATTCCATTGTCGTCATGCTGATAAAACAGGCCGGCATTCACCAGATAAGGAGATTGCCCCGCCAACGGCCGGTCACGTTCAGGCGCTCCTTCCTCAAAGCGGACACGGCTATGGATATAGGCGGCATTGCAAACCAGGCTCAACCCTCTCAATCCGATAAAGTCGAGGCTTTTCTTCACATCCAACTCAATGCCGAACGTCTCGGCATTCTTCGCATTGTGGTAGGTATATTGCAGACCGGAACCCGCCTCGTTATAGGTTTCCTCGATCGGGTCCTTGAACCGTTTGTAGAAGGCCCCGGCCGTTATCATCTCGCCGGAAGCCGGATAGAATTCATAACGCACCTCCAGGTTGTCTGCATAAGCGTTCTTCAATCCGGTGTTACCGACGATATTCGCATCCCGCTCGAAATTGAAATACACATATGGCACTACCTCGCGGAACTCCGGCCGGTTGACCGAACGACCGTAAGCGGCACGCACAAGGTGTTTCGCAGACAGGTTGTAAGAGATATTGACGGAAGGGAAGAAATCGGCCGTCCGGTTATCCAGGTGAACAGGAGTCGTACCGTCCGAACTGTAACCATCCATTTTCAGGTTATAATATTCCATGCGGACACCGATATTGGCATTCAGCGCCTCCCCGTAGTTCAACTTGGCAGAGACATAAGCGGCTCCCAGGATATTTTCGGAAGTATAGGAGTCGCTGTTCGTCGTCGTCTCACGCATCCATATCCGGTCTGCCGAAATGTTTTCGTCACTGAACAACCCCGTATAATCCCAGTCGGCATACCGGTCATACCCTTTGCCTAACAGGTTGTAACCGAACCGGCGGGCATCGAACGTACGGCTCTTGTATTCTCCATAGACACCACCGTTAAGTAAAGGGGCGAACTTGTCGGAGACAGCGAACTTATGTTCATAATTGGCGGCGAGCGAAGCACTGTGATCCTTCAAGTCCTGATAATAGCGCATCGGATCGGAGACGTAATAGTCCGGTAAGTCCGTCTTCGTCTCGTCGAGGATGGAATTCACGATCTTGCGGTCCGGCTCCCGGTAGGATGCAAAGGCATAGCCCGCAGTCCAGTCTACTTTGTTGATATTCTCCTGCAACGTATGCGTGCCGCCGAGTTGCCCTGAGTAGGTCGTACGTCCGGTATAAAGGGATTCCCACTTGCGGATATCCTTGTCGGAATAGTAGTTCATTCCTTCCCGTTGTGTCAGAGCGGAAACACCGCGTTGGCTGAAAAAGTTACGGAACTCGTACTTATGATCGCCTTTCATAAACGACCAGTTGAACAGGGCTCCTAACTTGGAGGTATTCTTATATCGGACATCGTTGTACTCAAAGCGTGGACGTGAGACATCGTTCGCCACATCATAGGTGATATAGTTGTTATTCACCGTCTCCGAATAATCGTAGCCGGTACTCCAGTTCACATTCGTGATATTCCCGATCTTCCAGTCGCCTGCATCATACGAACGGTGCGAGGTGAGCGATATCTTCTGGTCCGGGATAGCCGTGAACCGATTGATCCCCCAACGCTGGTTGATCCGGCGTGTAAAGGCAGCGGCTTCTTCTGTCGAATAATCCCCTAAATGAGAAGGAGAAGAGGATGGCAGACTCCGCATCCCGGCTCCGAATCCGAGGTAGTCTTTCCAGCTCCCGTTCGTCAGCTGGAAACTGCGGAAAGTGGCATTCGTATTGAATCCCATCTGGTAAGAGACGTTTAAGGTATTCCCGTCCGGTATATTCTTGGTCATCACTTGCACGAAACCGCCGGAGAAATCGGCCGGTAGTTCGGCAGACGGACTTTTATAGACCATCATATTGTCGATCAGAGAAGAAGGGAGCACATCGAACGAGAAGGCCCGGCTGTCCGTCTCGCTCGAAGGAGTGGTTGCATTGTTCAGCCAGACATTATTATATCGTTGCGCCAGCCCCCGGACCACCACAAAGCGGTCATCCACGATCGTAAGCCCCGGAATACGGCGCAACACCTCGGCGGCATCACTGTCCTGTGTCTTGCCGATCTGCTGGGCTGAAATACCGCTTACGACCGGCAGGCTTTTCCGCACCGTATTGATAATGGCGGTTTCCGTTCCTAACTTCCGCTGTGCTACGACCACCACGTTCTGAAGTTGCAGGTCGGCATCGGACAGTTCGATCCTCAGCACCGACTCCTGATGTGCCTTCACTACCACATCCCGGATCGTTTCCGACTTATAAGACACATAAGAAGCGACTAACGTATAGGTTCCCGGTTTCACGTTCTCGATACGAAAGTTACCATCTACATCTGCAATCGCCCCCACCGTGGTCCCTTCGATCACCACTGAAGCGCCGATCAGGGTATCCTTGAACTTGGCATCCGAAACCGTCCCGCAGATGACACCTGTTTGTGCCTCTGCCGACAGCGAGAAAATGCTTCCTAACAATAACAGGAGAAATATCTTTGCATTCTTTATTTCACACTTGCTTCTCATTCCTTATTACTTGTTTCATTTATTTGCGGCAAAAGTACAGGGGGGGTATTGCAATGGGATGTAAACAGCATTACAATGCAAAAACAATTATTACGATTTGTTTGCAGGCATGGACCGGCTAAACCTGCCTTATGGCAGATTTTAAGACAAACTCTTCTACCGGAAAGCTATTTATAGTATCTTTGAAGACAATTAATCTAAATAATCCGATGAACGAGATCATGCGCAAACTCCCGATCGGGATACAAACCTTTGAAGATATACGAAGAGACAATTATCTGTATGTGGATAAGACTGCCTTTGTGTGGCAATTAGCCAATCAAGGCAAACCCTACTTCCTCGCCCGCCCCCGCCGGTTCGGTAAAAGCCTGTTGCTCTCTACCTTTGAGGCCTATTTCAAAGGGCAGAAAGATCTTTTCAAAGGGCTCGCCATCGACCGGATGGAGACGGACTGGAGGGTTTATCCGGTCTTCCACCTGGATTTAAACGCGGAGAAATACGATAGTCCGGACCGGTTGCTTCAGATTTTAGACAGCCACTTGAATATGTGGGAAGATAAATATGGGAAGGATATACGTGACGAAACGATCTCCACACGTTTCAGCGGCATCATCCGCCGTGCCTCGGAAGCCACCGGAATGAGGGTCGTTGTCCTGGTCGACGAATACGACAAACCTCTTCTTCAGGCATTAGGTAATAACGAACTGCTGGAAGAATACCGCAAGACATTGAAAGCCTTCTACGGCGTGCTGAAAAGCGCAGACCGTTACCTGCGCTTTGTCTTCCTGACAGGGGTAACGAAGTTCTCCCAGGTCAGTGTGTTCAGCGACCTGAACCAACTGAATGATATTAGTATGAATAGATCTTTTGCCGAAATCTGCGGTATCACCCGCCAGGAGTTGGAAGCCAATTTCCAGCCGGAGATTAAGGTATTCGGGCAGAACAACAACCAAACACCCGGGGAAGTGCTGGATATCATGGAAGCCAATTATGATGGCTACCATTTCCATCCGAACAGCCCCGGCATATTCAACCCATTCAGTGTTTTAAGTGCTTTCTTTAACCGGGAATTAGGAAGTTACTGGTTCCAGACCGGCACACCAACCTTCTTAGTCGAGATGTTGCAAAAGACGAACTACGACCTGCGCCTGCTCTTGGACGGCATCGAGGCGCCAGCCTCCTCATTCACCGAATACCGGGTCGACTCCAACAATCCAATCCCATTGATTTATCAGAGCGGGTACTTGACGATTAAGGAATACGACTCACGTTTCACCAATTATTTTCTGGCATTTCCAAATGAGGAGGTGAAGTATGGCTTCATTAACTTCCTCATCCCTTTTTACACATCTGTAACGAATAACGACCAGAACTTCTACATCGGTAAGTTCGTTTCCGAATTAGAACATGGCGATGTCGATGCCTTCCTCACCCGCCTGCAAGCCTTCTTTGCTGATTTCCCGTACGAGCTGAACACAAAGACAGAACGCCACTACCAGGTGGTCTTTTATCTCGTATTCAAACTCATGGGGCAGTACACCGGAGCAGAAGTCCGCAGTGCCCGTGGACGTGCCGATGCGGTGGTAAAGACTCCCAAATACATCTATGTCTTCGAGTTCAAACTGGGAGATACAGCCGAAGAAGCCTTGAAGCAAATAGACGAAAAAGGCTACCTCATCCCCTACCAGAGCGACGGACGCGAAGTCGTAAAAGTAGGTGTGGAATTTAGCGCCGAAGAACGGAATATAGCAAGATGGCTATGCGAATAACACGAATCATCCTGACTATTACGGAATGGACATATACCTTTTATATATCATTGCCTATGCCACCAGTATCACATCCAGCCTGGGCAGTTGCGCCATCCTGCTGTTCCTGAACCACGGCAACGTCGAGATAAACCCGACCTACCTGAAGGCATGGCGCATCCTCGCCCTCGCTTCCTTCCTCGTAGCCATCGGGCTGACGTTCCAGGATTACGAGTCCCGCCTCCAGCATTCCATAGACCTGATGTTCCTGCCCGAAAATGCCGACCGCAAGATCAAATAGATTTTTGACACAGCCCCAACAAAAATCCCCCTCTCCGCTATCACGTTGGAGAGAGGGATTCTTTATTATAGTCGTTTATCACGGACTATTCGGAAATGATATGGGGAGAGTAAGGACCTGGGGATAATTCCTCGAATGCGTGTCCAGGAACCGGATCGAACTCCATTTCTACCAGGATGCGGACAGGTTCATTATCCATAATCCGGCCTTTCACCGAGTTGATCGTACGGATGATCTGTTCGGCAGCCTCGCTCTTCACGGCCATCAGGTTGACAGCTTTGGCATCTACATCCATTTCTATTTCTACCGTCATGCCACGGACAGTCGTTTTGACAAAGATGCGCTTTTTCCCGTCCGATTTCGTCTTGCGAATTGTTGTTTTGACAAAGATCCGGTTAGCATAAGTTGCCGGCTGGTCGACAATCAGGCTGTTCATCGTGCGGCTGTTCGCGACAATCAGCTCTTCCTTCAGGCCTGTGACATTGCCATAGCTGTCCAGATTTTCCTGATCGGAGATATCCCAATGCAAGGTCGATTTGGAGGCAACCCAAAGATCGTTCCAGAAGTCCGGATCATCGGCAGGAAGATCCATCACTTCCGATAGTTGCTGTATGGCATCCACCTCCTCCGTCTCACCGGTATCACCGCCATCTGGTATTTCCGGGATATCGTATGTGATAGCTTCCGCAGGATAAGAGGAGACATGGAACATCATGTCGTTGCAATCCCCATCCCCTTTCAACAAGTTGATACGCTCGTTCGGCAGGTCTTCAAACCCGACCACCACAAAGTTATCTTTCTTGAACAGGACCGTATGGTTTTTATTTCCCGATTCAGGATTCCATTCCGGGTAAGAGTAAAAGCGGAACATGCCATCGCCCACCGTACGGTTCAGCAAATTATATCCGTCGGAACGAAGCACCCAACCGATAGAAGTACCCTTCGGGAAGGTATTTTCCAACCGGCCTGTCGCCGGGTCGTAATACTTTAACTGGACAGCATCGCCGGCTTTCAATCCCGCACGGAACAGGCGGACAATGCTTGCACGCGGAAATGCGATAATCTCTTTGATCGAAGCCGGATCCACATTCTTTATATCCCCCTGATAAGAGAAATATCCCAGCACATTGTCGAACAGGCTGCCTGAATGAAGCATGCTCACCCAAATCTGTGCATCTTCTTTCACATAGATATCCGTCCGTTTATAGTATTCCGGATCTGCCTTCCTCCATTCTGGGAAAGCCCGGTTGATGGCACGCAGGACGGAACTGCCAATCTCTTCCTGCTTCGTTACATAATCCGGCTTGCCCAACGAGTTCCAGCCGCCAAGCGTCAGATACGGGAAACTGTCGGACCAGCCGAACAACGCTTTCGTCTCAGGCTTTTCCTCGTTCCGGTCCAGTTCTTCAAATGTTACCGATCCATTGGCTATCCGGCCCTGCAACAAAGACGGGACACCGATATTAGCAGAATAAACATACAATTCCCCAACTTGCTCCGGGAGAGTGCGGGACAAGGCATATTCGCCACGCCCATTCGTGATCCCAGTCAAAATAGGTAATACGTCTGTTTTTTTGATCTGTAATCCGTCTTGTGACTTTAGCGGATTCTCGGCATAGACCTCGAACGCAACCCGGTAACCGTCCGGTACGTCATATTTGAGGTTAAACGTTACAGTCTGTGCTCCAATTTCAGAAATAGCACATTGCTGATTATGGGAATCTCCTGCCCCCGCCTCATTCAAGTCCGCATCCGAACAGGAAACAAGCAGCAAAAGGATGAAGCCCCATAAAGACTTTTGAAATAAACTTCTTGTGTTCATATCCATAGTAGTAAAAATATCTCCTTACAGAAACACAAAGAAAACAATAATAATTAACAAATAAGCAGATAATCCTTGTTTAATTTCAATATTTATGGTTTATTGTTGTTTTCCGCAATGTACCGGCATTTGCATTTAAATGCAATGACTACTATAACCGATTGAATTGGTATTATCAAACATTATACATATCTTTGTAAGCACTTCATGTAGAAAAGCACTTTACATTAAGACAAATTCTATACCAAATGAGGAGATACAATATCATTCTGTTACTAATACTTTGCTTTGGCAATATCACGACTGTCATACGCGGTTCCGAGCTGGAACAAGAGATAGACAGCATCAAAAAGTTGCTGATGATTACTTCCGCCGCAGACAAGCGTTTGGATCTGTTAGAAAAAATTTCCTATCTCTCTATGGACGACTCGACAGGAAACTTCTGGCTCAAACAATTGAAAAAGGAGGCACAGGAAGCACGGCAGATCGACAAAGAGGGCTGGGCGATCCGGACATTGGCCCGTTTTTACTACAATATGGGAGATGTCGAAAATGTCAAACTCTATGTATCCCAGATCGACTCCCTTGCCAAGCAAACCGAGAATTACAACGACTATTATTTCGATGCCCACACCTTCCTCTGCCAGCTTTACCTGTGGGACGAACAATTCGAAAAAGCTGCGGACGCCGCCATCCGCCTCTATAACCTGGCGAAAGAAGAAAAGAACGAGAACGGAATTATCTGTAGCTGCGAAACCCAGGGATTGATCAACCAGCGCATCGGCCGTGACAGTGTCGCTGTCGACTTTTTCCAGGAAGGCCTCGACTTGCTACAAAAAACAGGAAAGGATTACCGGTACATCGTCCAATACCTCAATAACGTGATCGAATCCGAACTGAAACTAAACCGGTTTGAAAGCGCAACCGGACATATCAACCAATTGCAGACCCTAATCACCAACATCAAAAACGGGGAATACGGACTTGACCCTTCTTTTCCATACGACCGTTGCGCCCTTCTGACAGAAGCCTTTTACATTAGCCTATACGTCCGCGAGAAAAATATCCAGGAAGCTAAAAAACATATCGACAAAGCAGTTCCTTACCTTGACAAACTCGATGACACGTATGTCCACATCTTCTATATGTTCAGCGTTGCCAGCTACTACAAGTTGACCGGACAATACACACAGGCACTGAACACGATCAACGACGTGGTGAAACTGGACAACGGCCCGGAAGTAAAGACACTCAGGGCGGAAATCCTGATGGACATGGGAAATACGCGGGAAGCCGCCTTGCAATACAAGGAAGCCTTGAAGCAAAACGAAGAGATCAACAGCGCAGCTTTTGTCCGCCAGCTAAGCCAGTTGCATGCCCTGCACGACATGAACAACCTCGAATTGCAGGTGAAGGAACTCAGGGTGACAGAGCTTGAACTCGGCGCGAAACAGCAACAGTTGAAATGGTCGCTTGCTCTCGCCTCCCTCCTGCTAATCATCTTGATATTAGGTACTATCATCTATATGCATACCCATAAGCTGAAGAACGAATTGCAAAAAGACAAACAGGCTTTGCTGGAATCGGAGAATGCACTACGTATCGCCCGCGACCATGCGGAAGAATCGGACCGGCTGAAAAGCCTGTTCCTCTCGAATATGAGCCACGAGATCCGTACTCCTCTGAACGCGATCGTCGGATTCGCCCAGATTCTGGATTCCGAGATGGAAGAAGGGGACGAACGGAAAGAGTACACACATATCATCATGGACAATTCGGCCCTCCTGCTTAACCTCGTCAACGACATCCTGGACATCTCCCGCCTGGAATCGGAAAGATACCGTTTCACCTTTGCCGAACAGAACCTGGCCGAATGTTGCCGGAGCGCATTGACAAGCGTCGAACATCGCGTGAAGCCGGGAGTGGAATTAAGATTCTCCCCTGAAGACGAAAACTTCATGTTCAATACAGACAAGCTACGCTTGCAGCAAGTCATCATCAACCTGGTCGGGAATGCGACCAAATTTACAGAGAAAGGTTTTATCGAACTGGCTTATAAGGTAGACAGGGCAAATGGGTTCGTGCAATTTACCATCACCGACACGGGATGCGGAATACCGGCCGAAAAGCAGGATGCGATCTTCGAACGGTTCGAAAAGTTGAACGAGTGTGTACAGGGAACAGGCTTGGGACTGTCCATCTGCCGCATTATTGCCGAACGGTTCAATGGCGAAGTGCTGCTGGACAAGAAATATTCGGATGGCGCCCGCTTTATTTTCACCCATTCTCTCAACCTTTAAAATATTTGTTACATTTGTAGCTTCTAATCATTAGTTGAGTACAAATTATCTTTTTATATGAAGAACATTAGAATTTATCCGAAAGATTGGTTGCAATTGCACCCATATAAACAATCAGATTCTACAGACCTCTATTATACCAATATAGCAAACCGTATTTATGACATGCTGGAAGAAACACATCTCGCCTATTCTTTTGAGAAGGACGAGGTGAAGCAGATCAGCATACGTATGGCGGCTTATTTCGAGGATGTTATTTCCGGCCTGAATATCTGGCGCTCGTTTATCACGGAGCACAAAGCTCTGTACGGCAAATTCTTGCCGTTCTATACGCCCGACGATCATTATTACGATGACGAGGTCAACTATGAAGACATCCGGTTCCTGCTCTGGCATTACACACAGCAGTATCACGGGTTTCGCAAGAGTACATTCGTCAGTCCCGACAATGCAGCGAATGGCGATACTGCCAGCCTGATCTACCGGATGTTATGCGACGAATGGACGACTGCGCCGGAAAACGAACGGTTGCAACAGCTCTTTGCTCCGGAAACCCGCTATGAGGATGCCAACAAATACAACGAGTTACTCCACTGGTTCCATTACCAATGTTACCTGTTTACCGATTCAAAACAGGAACTGACGGATACAGTCAAGGAATATTGGGAACAGGCGGAAGACAAGAACAACCAGTTTATCATGGTTATCCACGACTCACTGGCACATATTTCTAAAAGTGCATTCCTGGCCTACACGGCTCCCAAATGGCTTTCGCTGATCCTTCCGGCAGACCATCCGGATCATAGTCTGTTCGTTGAAGAAGGAGAAAAGTCACAGGCATTCAAAGAACCGATGTCCGAAGAGAGCGAGAAAAAGCTGGCCGAGCATTTCGAGAAATTCACGGCTGCGGCAGAAGGTAAAACACTCCTTTATTTCCAAAACAAGCAGGAATTCCTGGATTTCCTGACAAAGATCGGTATCGAAACGGAAGGAGCGATAGGCGATACTGTCCCCCGGAAATTTGCCGTTTATGCTACTCCAACAGAAGGACTGCAAGTCCTGAGCACCGGTGTTGAGTATATCAAAGACGAAAACAATCCTTTCTACGATCAGAAAAAAGCAGAAAACCAAGGTTTGTCCTTCTTCATGCTCCGGCAATGCAGCCCGTATCTGCTGAGAATATTGGAAGAAAAAGGCATGCTATCCGATGCGCAGGCGAAAAGCCTGATCGGTGAGGAACGCAGCAAGGCGATCGTCCACGAGAACTGGGAGTTCCTGATGAGATATTTCCTTCGGGAATATTGATTTCTTTTGCCGGGGGATTAATCCCCCGGCAAAAGATTGATTTTTCTCTTTTTGTTTTATTAGCATTTATCCGCCGGATACCGAATCCCTAACTGCCTGCGCACCTCATCGATGATTTCCAACGTGATCAGGGAGTGCTCGTGGCTGTTGATCACGGATTGCCGTTTACCCGACAAAACCAGATCGATAAACTCTGCCACCTCATAATAATATTCATCCTTATCCGTCACCGCACTTATATCCTGTGGTTCGGCAGAGGAACCTTTACCGGAAGCGGCTCCCAGACGGGGTGTATATTTCACCTCTCCTATTATATTGATCCGGTCGAGCGTTATGTTTCCATCTTCCCCCTGTATCTCCGTAGGCAGGGAAGAATTGGCTATCTTGGAATAAAGGACAGTCGCATTCATCCCTTCGTATTCAAAATTGACAGCGCCCTGCCCGTCCGCTCCTGATGAAAGGATGATACCGGAAGCATCTATCTTTTTCGGGCGTCCGAACAAAACGACCATCGGATAAACGGTATAAATCCCGATATCCATCATCGCCCCGTTCGACAGTTCCGGCTTGAATGCGTTCAGCACGACTCCTTCCTTGAACTTATCATAGCGGGAAGAATATTGGCAGTAACAGGAGAAATAACGCCGTATCGTTCCTAAACGTCCTAAGTTATCCCGCACAGACCGGAAATTCGGGGTAAGAGTCGGTTTCATAGCCTCCATCAGCGTAACATCATATTTTGCAGAGGCGGCGATCATCTCCCTCACCTCCCGTGCATTCGAAGCGAAAGGTTTCTCACAGAGCACGTGCTTTCCATGCTTCATGCACAAGATACTCTGCTCCGCATGGAGGAAATTAGGCGATGCGATATACACGGCATCGATCAACGGACTTTTCGCCATCTCTTCCAGAGAGGTGAAAGTATAAGGTATCTGATGTTTGGCGGCAAAGGCATCCGCCGTCTCCTGCTTGCGGGAATAAACGGCGACCCCTTCAAAACGGTCGTCCTGCCGCGCCCCGGCAATTACCCAGTCGGTTATAAAGTTGGTTCCGACTACTCCAAAACGTACTTTTCCGGTATGTTTTTCCATATATTCTATTTCTTGTTAGCGTAATATTAATGTATCTCCCTCTATCGAAAGTTCGGGAACCTTGTCCGTAATACTCAAAGTCAGGCAATAGGGAACGGCATCTTCGAGACGGTTTGCTTTCAGGCGTCCCATATGGTCCGTCGTGTCCAGATAAGCAAGCAGGTCCTCCTTATTGTTCGTCCACATATCACGGGCAATCACGGCTGCATCGCTGCCCGCTTCATACAAGCTGGTACTCAGCAACACATCCGTCAAGGCTCCGCCAAAAAGCGTATCTTCTATATTCACCTTATCCTGCCAGCCGGAACAGAGCACGACCACATCCCGCTTATGGCGGACACAGTAACCGGCCACCGCCTGCAGATTGATGAAAGCTCCCGTTATCACCCGGAAAGCGGATTTGGCGATCGTGATCGCACGCGTACCGTTGGTCGTGGTGAACACAAGGTCTTTCCCGGAAACCTTTTCCGGCGTATAGTCGAACGGGGAATTTCCGAAATCGGCGAACTCACATCGCTTCACATTCCGTTCCGCTCCGACCAGCCAGCCTTCTGCCTTATATGCCTCGGCCTCTTCGACGGTAGCGACCGGGCGGATGCTACGAACTCCATTACTAAAAGCGGCGGCCATCGTCGTCGTTGCACGGAACACATCCACGACCACCACGATAGCTTCCGGATTATGATAGACCGGATATAATGCCGGCGAGAAACAAACATCTATTTTCATATCAAACGATTATTATCCGCACAAAAATACGAGGGATTTTAAACATTTCCTCTATCTGCTTGTTCTTTTATTACATTTTTGAATAAACGTTTTAAACTAAGTCGTATGAAAAGAATTGTATCTATGATGGTGATCTTCACCCTTATGTTGGGTGGTATGACACATGTGCAGGCTCAAACAAGTAAAGCCGCAGAAAAAGCTGAAAAAAAGCAGGAAAGAAAAGAGAAAAAAGAAGAAAGGTTAGCTAAGGACGCCGTTATGGGCGAAGAAGCATTCAACAATGCTATGCAGGCTATCACAAACCAGTCGTTCGTGCTCGAAGCCAACTCCGTACAACCGTTGAACGGGCGTGTTTACTATGTAAACTCAAACACAAACTTCGTTTCGTTGAACGACGGGCAGGCTATGGTTCAGATCGCATCCAACTCTCCTTACCCCGGTCCTAACGGATTAGGCGGCATCACCGTACAAGGTTCAGCATCCAATGTACAGGTTAAACAGGAAAACAACGGAAACGTATATCTGTCCATGAGCGTACAGGGTATCTTTATCTCTGCAACCGTAAACCTGGTACTATACAGCGGAACCAACAATGCGATGGTTACTGTAGACCCGAACTTCTCAGGAAACGACCTGACGATGAACGGAACATTGCTTCCTTATTCAGACTCTAACGTTTTCCAGGGAACCACTTACTAATTCATATATTAAACAACAAGGAAGGGCGGCCCGATTATCGAGCCGCCCTCACTTTTTTATGACAGTCCGGTTTGCTTATCGAACCGGGACATATTGTACGAATGCTTCCATCGCTTCATAAGAAGCAAGACCTAACTGGTGATACAGTTCGGCAGTAGCACGGTTACGGTCTTCGGCACGCTGCCAGAACAAACGTTCGTCGTCGCCGAGGAACGGTGCGCTTTCAGCCTGCGACTGGTGTTTCAGGATCGCATTTCTCTTATGGCGCAATTCTTCGGGAGAGATAGGAACGGCCATTTCCACATGGTCCATTTCCCATTCGGCCCAAGCTCCGCGGTACATCCAGATGCGGCAGTTCTTCAACCATTCTTCATCCTTCAATTCGTCGAGAGCGGCCAAAACCGCATTCAGACATACACGATGAGTTCCATGCGGGTCGGCAAGGTCGCCGGCAACGAACATCTCATCGGGTTTCACATCCGTCAACAACTTCTTCACGATAGCAATATCCGCTTCGCTCAGGTCATTCTTCTTCACCAAACCTGTTTCGTAGAAAGGCAGGTCGAGGAAGTGGATATGATCGTCATTCTTGATTCCGCTGTAGCGGGCTCCGGCACGGGCTTCTTCACGGCGGATCGTACCTTTCATAAAGAGGACATCGCGTTTTTCAGCTTCACCTTCCACCTTTTCATAACGGAGGAAATGGATGATTTCTTCGGCTTTCTTCTTAACCGTTTCGTCTTTTGTGTACTTATCGCAAACATCGCGCAGATATTCGCAGTAACGGATTACTTCTTCATCCCCTACGGCAATATTGCCGGAAGTTTCGTAAGCGACATGCACATCGTGATGCTGTTCACACAAACGATGGAATGTACCGCCCATCGAGATTACATCGTCGTCCGGATGCGGACTGAAGATAATCACTTTCTTCGGATAGGGAGTTGCACGTTCGGGACGGTTTGAATCGTCGGCATTCGGCTTGCCGCCCGGCCATCCGGTAATCGTGTGCTGGATATCGTTGAATACCCTGATATTCACATTATAGGCCGAACCGTACAGGGCAAGCAGTTCACCCAGGCCGTTTTCGCTATAATCCTTGTTTGTCAGTTTCAGGATCGGTTTGCCCGTCAGTTGGCACAACCAAACGATTGCGCGGCGGATCAGTTTGTTGTCCCACTCGCAATTGGTAACCAACCAGGGATGGCTGATACGTGTCAGATCGTAAGCGGCAGACAAATCGACTACGACTTTCGCATTCGTATGGTTCTGCAGGTAAGAAGAAGGAACGGCATCGCTCACTTTTCCTTCCACCGTTTTTGCAATGATCTTCGCTTTATCTTCACCCCACGCCATCAGGATCACATTGCGTGCTTTCATCATGGTAGCGATACCCATCGTGATAACTCCCGCGGGCACATTGTCCAGTGACGGGAACGTACGGGATGCTTCTTTACGGGCTGCTCCTTCCAGCAGAACCAGACGGGTACGCGAACTCAAAGTCGCCCCTATGCCATTGAACATAATGTTGCTCGCATGTCCCACGCCTAACAGGATATAATCCAAACCGCCTGCCTTCTGGATGTTTTCTTCGTACATCCGGCAGAAGTCGATGATGGCATCTTTCGGCATACATCCGTCAGGAGCATAAATATTCTCAGGAGCGATATCGATATGATCCAGCAGCGCTTCTCTCAACTGTGCCACGTTGCCGGCTGAAGGAGAGACAAGCGGGAAGAATTCATATTCGACAAAGATAACCACGTTGCGGAAGCTCAGTTGCTCTTCCTTATGCATACGGATCAATTCTTTATATACACTCAGTGGAGAACGGCCTCCAGGAATAGCCATCACAAAGTTTTCACCGATTTCCTGTTTCTTACGAATCTGGTCCGCTATCTCCTTGGCGATAGCAAACGAACCTTCATCGGCCGATTTGTAGATGTTCGTCGGAATCTTTTCCAGACGGGTTAAAACTGAATGCTCGAAAGCATTTTCCGGGCGATAATACCGCTGCGGTATTCGCGTCAGGGTAATCTGCGAACTAAGGTCTGTTTTCATGTTTAATTCTTGATTTAGCATTTTATCATAACTTGAATCACAAATATAACAATTAATAAACGATTTTAGCTTTACAGACCATTTAAAAAATCAATACAGTCATAGGAAACATAGATAATACGGATTTTTAAACTAAATACCCCCTGGTTGTTTTATTTAATCAGGGTTCACACTATCCGGGAGACTCTGTAGATCAGCATGTTGCTGTGAACCCTGTGAATGCAAGATAAAAAAGGCGGGATCGATCGATAGGATTGGCTGATCGCAAACCGGTTTCACAGCCTTCACAACAAATTGCTGGCCATTAGCCTTTTACCGCCGTGAACCCTGTTTTCAGTTTTTGTCATATAAGGGATCGGATTGGTTCCTGTCCCGTAAAATATAGGTTATAGGCTAAAAAATACAGCCTTTAGCCTGTCCGGAAAAAGCCTATAGGGTAGCAGGAAAAAGATAGGCATCTATCCGGCAACCGATGCCGACCTTTTCGGGAAGCGACAGGCATCTATTTGCAAAACACTGGTGATTCGATTTCAAAATACCTATGTTTTGATGGGTAGGAACAACTTCACCTTTTGGCAGGCTTGAAACTAAATGTCCCACTAAAGAACCAGGTTCGCGGATGACGCGGATGAAACAGATTAAAGCGGATTTAAATTATTTTATCCGTGCTTGTGATTATAGTGTCGATGTCTTAGGGCTGTGCTCTGGGCTATATCCTGTCGGGCAACCCTAAGGCAAGGCTTTCCTCAAACCGCTATTGCTCTTTTGCCGTCTGCTTCAGCAGACGGATGGATGATTGTTCCGGCTTTGCCGGTTCCTCTGTGGGTTTTAACCCCTTTTAATACAATAGATGAAAGGGACTGAAGTCCACAGAGGAAGAGGCTTTGCCTCCAGGCCTTTTAATCCGTCTGCTGAAGCAGACGGCAAAAGAGAGCCTCCGGCATAAAGCGCAGCTTTGTCTGTTAGCTCACTGATAAATCATTATTTGTGGGACAAATATTCTTAAAACAACGTGTTGGCAGCCGGAACCAGGTTTCCCATTGACCAAACGGCACGGACAGCCAGATTACGGTCCATGATGATGATATCGGCATCTTTTCCGCGCTGCAACGTACCCGTGCGGTCGGATACCCCCATCAAGCGTGCCGGAGTTTCGGAAGCCATGCGAACGGCATCGGCCAACGGGATATTGGCTTTCTGAACCATCGTACGAACCAGTACATCCATCGTAGCGATACTTCCGGCAAGCGAAGAATGGTCAGCCAATTTGCAAACGCCGTCTTCAATAATAATACGTGAATCTTCGGCCGGTTTCACATCGCTCGCGGCATAGGACAACGCATCGGTTACCAGACAGGTACGTTCCACCCCTTTCAGCTTATACACCAGGCGAAGGATCGTAGAAGGCAAATGCTTACCGTCGGCAATCACTTCCACCGTCATATCGTCCATCAGGAAAACGCTTTCCACCGTTCCTTCGTACTTATATTCACGACGCTTGTGGAAACCGGGCATTGCATTGTAGAACTGGGCCGCATGGGTAAAACCCGCTGCATAAGCCTCTTTGATGTCCCCGAATTCAGCTTCCGTATGCGTAATGGCAGCCAGAATACCTTTCGACCTGAGATAACGGGCGAAATCATGCGCACCCGGCAATTCAGGACTGGCATCCCAACGCTTAATGCAGTTCGTGCTTTCCAGGATAGACATATATTCTTCCTTATCCGGATCTTTCACATCGTATAAGCTGCCGGCCATTTTTGCATTCAGGTACGGCCCCTCCACATGAAGTCCCAACACAGGGCCATCTTTTTCTGCCATAAGCTTCTCACAGATAGAGACAGCTTTACATATCAATTCTTTAGGAGAAGACGACAAAGTGGGAAAAATAGTTGTCGCACCATGTTTCATATGAGCGGCAATCGCGCTATGGAAGGCTTCTTCCGTACATTCCTTAAAATCGTGTCCCCCGCCGCCGTGCACGTTCATGGCTACGAAACCGGGAATAATATACATTCCCTTAGCGTCAACCACTTTAGCACCGATAACAGCCAGGTCGCTGTTTGTTACTTCCAAAATCTTCCCGTCGCTAATCAATACGGAGCCATCCTTCAACCATCCCTGCGGGGTGAGGATCTGGCCATTTATTATTTGTGTCAGCATAAATCAAAACAGTTTATTCGTTCCTTCCACTAATTTACCCATCGCCCAAACAGCACGGACGTTCAAGTCCTTGTCCAATATCTGGATGTCCGCATCCTTCCCTCGTTGCAAAGAGCCTTTACGGTCGTAAACGCCCATGATGCGTGCCGGAGTTTCGGAAGCCATGCGAACGGCATCTTCCAACGGGATCTCGGCTTTCTGGACGACCGTACGGATCAGGCGATCCATAGTCGCAACGCTGCCGGCAAGAGCAGAACGGTCAGCCAGCTTGCAAACGCCGTCTTCGATGATCACACGCGGGTCGAACGCCGTCTGGCTGTCACTTGCGGCACAAGCCAGCGCATCGGTGATCAGGCAAGTACGTTCCACACCTTTGATCTTATAAACCAAACGGAGGATCGTCGGAGGCACATGGATACCGTCGGCCACTACCTCGACCGTCATATCGTCGATCAGGTAGATACTTTCGACCGTACCTTCATATTTATATTCACGACGTTTGTGGAAACCGGGCATTGCGTTGTAGAAGTGTGTGGCATGTGTATATCCGGCTTCGTAGGCAGTCTGGATATCTTCGTATTCGGCTTGCGTATGGCCGACAGATGCCAATACGCCTTTCGATGTGATGTATTTACCGAACTGCATGGCACCCGGCAATTCAGGAGCGGCATCCCAACGTTTGATGCAATGTGTTTCTTCCAACAGGGGAATGTATTCTTCCGGATCCGGATTCTTGATATTTTCCGGCAACTGCCCGCCAGCCATCTTCATATTGAAGTAATGTCCTTCCAGATGAAGCCCCAGGACAGGGCTGTCTTTTTCTGCCATCAACTTTTCAGTCGTTGCAGCCGCTTCACGGATCATCGGGATGGTCGAAGAAGATAATGTGGGGAAAATACTGGTCGTACCATGCTGCATGTGAGCGGCTACTGCTGCCCGGAATGCATCTTCTGTACCTTCCATAAAGTCACGGCCTCCACCGCCGTGGACATGGATTTCTACTCCGCCCGGCACGATATACATGCCTTTAGCGTCTATCAAAGTGGCTCCTACCACTGCCAGATCGCAGTTAGTCACTTCTAAAATCTTGTTATCGCTTATCAGAACAGAACCGTCTTTCAACCAGCCCTGTGGGGTAAGGATCTTGCCATTTATAATCTGAGTTAACATAGCGCAAGAATTAAGTTTGTGTTTTTTTAGTTTTAAGTAGGCAAAGGTAGGAAGAAATTCTAAAGAGGGTTAAAATTCAAGCGTTAATATTTACTTTTTCAAAACCATAGTGCACATTTGGCAATATTTGAACCGTAAATGCTGATTTACGGTTCACAAGAACTGACTGCTAACTATTGGCCGCATTCAGTTCTTCCAGTTCAAGTGTCTGTTCCGTCCAGAGATCCATCGTGTCGGAAAGATTTTTCTTCAATTCGGAATATTCGGTGTATAAGGAAACATCTGCCGCCCCTTCGGGAGTGGCCAGCCTGGCCTCGACAGCAGAAATGGAGTTTTCGAGTTCAGTTATTTTCCTTTCGGATTCGGCTATCGCTTTTTCAACTTTCTTAATTGCCTTGCTTTGCTCCTTGCGGGCTTCATAAGAGAGCTTGTTTTGAGTCGGTTCCGAAGCGGTTCCTTCCATAGAGGCTGTAGCTTGGGTGGAACGTTCCAATTCGCGCAAGCTATCCATCTTTTTATGTTCCAGGAAATCATAAATACCTCCTAAATGCTCGATAACCCGCTTGTTTCCGAATTCATAGACTTTGTCCACCAGTCCATCCAGGAACTCACGGTCATGCGAAACGACGATAACCGTACCGTCGAACTCTTTCAAAGCATCTTTCAGCACATCTTTCGAGCGCATGTCCAAATGGTTGGTCGGCTCATCGAGAATCAACAGGTTCACCGGTTCCAACAACAGACGGATCATGGCCAGACGGGTCTTTTCTCCACCGGACAGCACCTTCACCTTCTTATCCGACGCTTCTCCACCGAACATGAAAGCCCCCAGTATATCCCGTATCTTCAGGCGGATATCACCCTGTGCAACGTAATCGATCGTATCGAAAACGGTCATATTCTCGTCCAACAGCTGTGCCTGGTTCTGTGCAAAATAGCCGATCTTCACATTATGCCCCAACTGGAGCTTTCCGGTAAAGTCGGTGATCTCTCCCATTATGCATTTAACCAATGTGGACTTACCTTCGCCATTCTTGCCGACAAAAGCGACTTTGTCTCCGCGGTTAATGGTAAACGTGGCATGCTCGAAAATCAGATGGTCGCCATAGCGTTTGGCCACATCTTCCGCAATCACCGGATAGGAACCGGATCGGGGAGCCGGAGGAAATTTCAGGCTCAACATAGCCGTATCCACTTCGTCCACCTCGATGCGTTCAACCTTTTCCAATTGTTTGATACGGGATTGCACCTGCACGGATTTGGTCGCTTTATAACGGAAACGCTCGATGAAAGCCTCCGTATCGGCCAATTTCTTCTGCTGGTTTTCAAAAGCACGGAGTTGTTGTTCGCGGCGATCTTTACGCAATTCCACATATTCGGAATACTTTACCTTATAATCATAAATCTTCCCAAGTTCTATCTCTACCGTACGGAAAGTCGTATTATCGATAAACGCCCGGTCATGTGAAACCAGGATAACCGCATTGGCACGTGTCGCGATAAAGTTTTCAAGCCATTGGATAGACTCGATGTCCAAATGGTTGGTCGGCTCGTCCAGCAACAGGACATCCGGCTTGCGGAGCAGGAGCTTGGCAAGCTCGATACGCATACGCCATCCCCCGCTGAACTCGGAGGTCGGCCGGTCGAAATCCTCACGGCTAAATCCCAAGCCGATCAACGTCCGTTCCAACTCGGCATGATAGTTATTCCCGCCCATCATCTGGAAATGTTCCGTCAGATGCGCAACACGGTCTATGAGATTCTGATACGATTCCGTTTCATAATCGGTCCGCTCGGCCAGTTGCAGATTCAGCCGTTCTATCTCTTTTTCTATCTCATGGATATGTTCGAAGGCATGTTCCGCCTCTTCGCGCACCGTCTGTGTATCCGCCAGCTTCATCTGCTGGGGAAGATAACCGATCGTCGTTTCCTTCGGAACGCTGACCGTCCCGGAGGTAGGCGACTGCAATCCGGCAAATATTTTCAGCATCGTCGATTTTCCCGCACCGTTCTTTCCCACCAATGCGATGCGATCCTTCTTATTTACCACAAACGAAACATCATCAAAAAGCGTAAACCCGCCAAACTCAACTGTAAGTCCTTCAACCGAAATCATATTTTTTCTCTTTTATGGCTGCAAAGGTATATATATTTTGTTTACTTTTTCTTCCTCTCAACAGGTGACGGGACTTTCTTTGCATACTTATCCCGGTCACAGACGATCTTCCCATCCACATATTCCAACTCGGCAATCTGGATAGAGGCACGATGATAGTTCCAAGTGTTTTCTTCCACTTCGATACCGTCCATTTTGTACGTTCGTCCCGGATGAGTAAAATAGAAGATAAAGGCACGGTCACCGATCACGACGACATCGCAATGTCTCCCCTGGTCGAAATCGTCCGGACGGAGACCCGGCTTGTTCAGGATTGTCGAATTATAGGTCCAGTTAGCCGCATCGTCCGATTCATAACAATGCAAGCCGACATATCCTAAATTGCATTCATCGATGATGTTCCAGTATTTATTCTTCCAATAAAAGACAACCGGTCCTTCATGCGGGACATCGTCAATCTCGCATTTGCCGGTCACCTTCCAGGTCGTCAGGTCCTTGCTCACACCCGTATTCGTTTTGGAGTCGGGAGTTTTATACCACATCTTCCAACTGCCATCCGGCATCTGGAATGCCGAAGCATCGATACAGCCATGCGTACCCTCTATCTCCTCCACCAAGTCCCAATTCATCAGATCCTTGCTTTTGTAAAAGACAAGCCGGGCATCGCCTCCCCAAAAAGGATGAATGCCGGGGATAAAGGTAACGATCATGTAATAAGTGTCCTTATGCTTGAACACATCGGGAGCCCAGAAAGTGCTCTGTCCCTGCATAGGCTCCGGCAAGTTCGCCGTCCCGACATAATACCAGCTTTTACCGTTGTTCTTGGTAGCCGCGATCCCGACCTTACTGCCATAGACGCATGCCACTTCCTGCAAATTAGGTACATTGGCACGACGTTGGGTGTAGAACATCCACCATTCCTGCCGCTCCGCATTCCATTCGAGCGTCGGATCGGTGGGGCCGTCATGGATCGGGCAACGGAACAAAGGAGCCGGCGCATGTTCGATGTCGAAAGGCTTGTCCTGTGCAAAAAGGCTTGTCCCGCAAAACAGGGCTGCCAACACAAATAATATTCTTTTCATGCTATTCAGATTAGACATATCTATACATTATATATTAATAGAGCGAGATTTCTCCCAGGCCGGCACGCCCTTCGGAAACATGCTCGATTGTCAAACGGACATATTTCACTTTCCGGTCAACCGTCATCGGTTTAAATTCCCAACCCGTACATTCGCGTTCATACAGGAGTTCCCACCGTTCGCCATCCTCAGAAGTCTCCACCTTATGTTTATAAGAAGAGCTATCTTTCTGGAAAAGGATGCGGCTGGCAGCTACGTATGTCGGACGGTCCAGCGCCAAAGTGACCACCTGCGGCAACCGGTCTTCTCCGGCAATCCACCAAGTATGATCGTCATTGTCGATTATATTGGAGGCAGGATACCCGTTCTGGCTGTTTCCAACCTGGACCGACGCTATTTTCAGGCGAGGTTTCTCCAAAATGCGCTTCTGCCAGGAAGAAGGTTTTACCACGACATTATCTTCTTCCTTTCCAGTAAAGGGGGCATGTTTTCCGTCCGGCAGATACCTTCCTTCAAACGGCTTCGTGCTGATTTCCGCTTCACCGGAGGACAAGCCCTCTGCTGTCGCTTTCACCGTAATCTTACCGGCTTTCTTCGTCGTGCGGACAAATGCGAAACCAACGCCTCCTTCCACCTTCTGCGGATTGATACCGATACGGCTGATCGTGTCTCCGACCAACGTCCCTTCACCGGATACCTGAATCCGGATTTCCTGTCCGGAGTTGTAGACCAAAGAACCATTCTTGTCACAGACCTTAAAGTAGACAGGGATCATATCCGAGCCGTCGGCAACAGGGACAATGCCATCCGTCTTTATCTCCACTACCAGATGATCGGCTTTTTCCGGAGTGCTCACACTGTGGGTCGCCACAACCTTTCCGCCAACCAGCGCTTCCGCCTTTAATGTCCCAGCCTCATATCCCCCGGCATTAAAGACAAATACCGGACTGCCTCCCTTCTCGACAACCGAACGATACAGCGGTGTCCGTTCTTCCCGCGTCTGAGTTCCGATCAGCTTTCCATTACGGTACAGACGGACTTCATCGCAATTGGAGAAAACCGTTATATCCGTTGTTGACGAGGTAAAATCCCCCGAAGCATTATAAGAAGCGATAAAGACCATCGGCCCTTCATACAGGCCCGGTTGCGAAACCGCTTTATCCCGCATACTCTGTAGCATGAAGTAGCTGAATTTCGGATACCGGTTGATATCCACCACACCGCTATACATCGTTTCATCCTGGCTACCTCGCGCATAGTCATTGTAGCTCCAAACGAAATGCCCGCCCATATGCGGATTGGCATCCAACATACACCAGTCAAAATAACCTTTGCCGTTCAACTGCTCGATACGGCTACGGCACTGGCGCATCTGTTCCTCTTCGTTTTCTTTCAGGCTGACACGCGGCTTTTCGCCCACGCCATCTCCCCACTCACGGGTAAACAATGGCTTGACCACTATAAAATCTTCCGGATAATTACTCATCACATCCCCGTCTTTCGGGAACTTGGAAACCTGTTTATAAAAGACATCATAATAAGGCTCCATCTCCGCATGCCCGAAATAATCGCCTGCCGTGTACATCTGGTCGCCCGGATATTCGGCATGAGACAATTCGAAAATCTCCTTTGCCAAAGAGACCGGATAACGGGATTCGTTCAAAGCCGTTTCCCAAAGAACGACAGAAGGATGGTTCCGGTCACGGCGGATCATCTGGCGACCGATTTCATACAAACGTTTAATAAAGGTGGAATCCGGATTATAGAACTGCCAACCGGGAATACACTCCACCACTAACAGCCCATACCGGTCGCACGCTTCCAAGAAAGCCGGATCATTCGGATAATGGGCGGCGCGAACCGCATTATAACCACCCCGTTTCAGGTCGATCACATCCCGTACCTGCATCGAGTTGGAAGCCGCATCCCCGACATTGGCAAAAGCCTGATGGCGGTTGGCTCCGCGCATATACAGCTTTTCCCCATTGATAAAGAATCCATCCTCGGCCGTGTAACGGATCGTACGAATACCGATCTTCCGGGTAGTTTCGTCGAGCACTTTATCTTCCGACAGCAATTGTGTACGCAAGGTGTAGAGATCAGGCGTATAAGGATGCCATAACGACGGTTGATTGACAATGAGGTCCTGCTCCACCGTCCCGTCCGATTGCTTTTGCAAGGTGACCGGCGTTTCAGCCTCAGCAACGACATGGCCTGCCGGATCGACCAGTTGCGAGAAAACGGAAAGCGTTTCATCTCTGTCGGTCAAATTCCGGACGTGTGTGGCAATATGCGTTCTTGCTTTCTCCTTTGTCACTTCGGGGAAAGTCACGAACTGGCCACCGCCGGCAACTTTGTCTTCCTGGAAAGGGTCTGTTATATAAATCTTGTCTGTAATCTCCATCCGGACATCCCGGTAGATACCACTGTAATAGTAGAAATCCATTTTATCCTGCGGCTTTCCCGGAGGTGTCAGCGGGTCATGCTCTGCAGACACACGGACAGCCAGCACATTATTCCCGTCCCAATCGATACGGTCCGTAAGATCTGCGACAAATCCCATATAACCGCCGTGATGATCCGTGATCTTTTGGCCGTTCAGATAAACGTCGCAATTCGTCATCACACCTTCGAAAGAGACGACTATCCGTTTATCCTTATATTTTGCAGGTAGTTTGAAATAACGGCGATACCAACCGACTCCGTCATAAATGGAGTTTCCACCGCAATGTTTCGTTTCCAGTTGCATAATATGAGGCAGGGCGACAGGCATCCATCCGGAATCATCCAAATCCGTCCGGCTCCCTTCCGTCACATCTCCCCGGTAAAAAGCCCAATCGGTATTCATATCCAGGACTTCCCGGCTGGAAGAAGAGGGAGTGCAGCAACCATATCCCAACGCAACGCAAATAAAAAACAAGAAATAAGAGATTGTTTTATGCTTCATGCCATTTTAAGTGTTTTTCAATACAAAGGAAAGGGATATATTGGAAATGATCCAATATATCCCTCCTTAAAATACTATAAAGAATCAATACCTATTAATAGCCGTCATTCTGTTTCAACTGCTTGTTTTTGTCAAGTGCATCCTGATTGATCGGCAAATAGCGGTTGTGAGGAGCAAACGAACGGTTTTCAACCAGTTCCACACCGCTAATGACCGCACGTTTATACGGGTCGGTTTCAGCATAGTCGATCGTTCCTGTTACACAATTCAACGGACCGTTCAACACGGTTTCAGCCACCATCTTGCCACTTGCATCTTTCCAACGGAGGATGTCTGCACGACGAAGACCTTCACCAGCCAACTCGATAGAGCGTTCGCGACGGATCAGTTCACGCAATGTTTCTTTCGAACCGTATTTGTTCTGATCTACATTCGGCATACCAGCACGGTTACGGATCTGATTCAACAGGCCGTAAACTTCAGCAGACGGACCGTTCAATTCATTTTCAGCCTCCGCATAACTCAACAGAACTTCTGCATAGCGGAAAAGGATTGCGCTGGAATTATTCGACCATATATCTCCATACTGTGACATCGGATCCAAATATTTAGCCCAAGTCAAGCCTGTTTTAGAGGAGTTGTTGGCTGTACCCGGATGATTCGGATTAGATTTGCCGTCCAATTCCTTATCTAACGTATTGATGATCGTTTTTCCACCGATACCAACCCAATCTCTACCCGGATAGAGAACAGTCATCGCCATACGCGGATCACGATTTGCAAACGGATGAGCTGCATCATAACCGCTACCGGCTTCTTCTTTCGTCAAACCATTGCTCATTTCATACGTATCAATCAGATTCTGAGTCGGAACCATTGAAGACCAACCACCGTCACCATTGTTATACATCGAAGCGATCATCCAGTTAGAATACAAGTTTTCATCGTGCTGAACAGATGCTATGATTTCCTTAGAACTCTGGCCGGGAACCGTAAACACATTTGCATAGTCCGGATCCAGTTCATACTGTCCCAAATCCATAATAGCCTTTGCAGCCTCTTTCGCACGCTGATAATCGCCATAATACAAAGCAGAGCGCATCTTAAGAGCCAGTGCCGTACCTTTAGCGATATAACCTTTTGCAGCAGGAACATCATTCAACAGAGGAATAGCAGCATCCAGTTCGTCAAAGACAAACTGTTTCACTTCTTCTTCCGTTTTACGAGGGACTTGTGCTTCTTCAGCCGTTTCATAAGACTCGATGATAGGCACACCGCCATACCACCAGTTCATATTGAAATACTTATATGCGCGGATCGTCTTTACCTGTCCGATCATATTGTTTTTATCGGCAGTATTGGCAAATTCGATACTTTCGATATTTTTCAGGAAATCATTACACCGGCGGATCATGCCGAAAGAGTAATAATTCACAACCGAATTGTTGGCAGTCATGCCACCATCTCCGATATTTCGGAAACCTTCATGGATGTGAAAGTTAAAACCGAAGTCAGATGCACAATCCCAATACAGGATTCCGGTTTCGTCAATCCAACCGTCATAACAGCCGATCAAAAACTTTTCAGCATCCGCTTCCGTCTGCCAGGTAGTACTGGGAGACAGTGCGTCATGAGGAATCGTATCCAAAAAGTCCGAGCAGGAAGTTCCGACCAATGCCATCCCTGCCAGCATATATACTAATACACGTTTCATATTTTATTCTTTAATTTTAATCTTAAACAATTGTTCTTATCAGAATGTCACATTCACACCAAAAGCATGTGTCTGAGTCAACGGGAAGCTGGAAGCACGTTCACTTCCGATTTCCGGATCCACATTAACAAGCATATTATGGATAGTAAACAGATTTTCTACAGAGTAGTAGAAACGTACATTTTCAATTCCAACCGATTTGATCACATTCTTCGGAAGCGTATAACCGAACTGCAGGTTCTTCATACGCAGATAGCTGGCATTCTGCAACCAGAAAGTAGAAATAACATTCTGCGATATACTCGGAGATGTTACATCATACGCTATACGCGGCATCGATGCATCCTTGTTTTCCGGTGTCCAGGCATCCAACCAAACAGTTGCCGGATGAGAGTCGTCACCACCAAAATAGCCTGTTACTTCCTGGTTGATCAAACGGTGTACACCTGCTGCACCCGTAAACAACATAGACAAGTCGAAACCTTTATAGGCTGCGTTCAGATTCAAACCGAATGTAAACTTAGGATCAGAAGAACCTGCCAAAATACGGTCGTCAGATGTCATTTTGCCATCCCCATTCGCATCCTGATAAATCAAGTCACCACCTTTGAACTTTCTTGTACCGAACGGATAACCTTCCTGTGTGGAATATTTGTCCATCCAAGCCTGGGCAGCTTCGTCCGATTCGAAGAAACCGTCTGCTTTATAAACACGGTACGTGTTCAACGCTTCACCGATCTGGCGAACCTTGTTTCCATTGTTCGGGTCTGCCGTTACGCCATCGGCTTCCGGGCTCAAACCTAAATCCAACAGTTTGTTCTTGTTGTAAGCGAAGTTTCCGGTTGCACCGAACGACCAGTCGCCCCATTTGTTGTTATAGCTCAGGATCACTTCGACACCCCGGTTAGACATTTCGCCCACATTGTCCTTATAAGCATCCAGACCGAATTCTGCCGGAACCGGAACGTCCATGATGATACCGGTCGTTCTGCGATCGTAGTAGTCGAATGTCACATTGATCTTGTTATTGACCGTTGCATCGAAACCAAGTCCCCATGTACGGGATTTTTCCCATGAAATAGAAGACAGCTTATACGCTTTCTGGTAGTAACCGGACTGCAAAGAGCCGCCTAACGGATATTTTGCATCCAGATTATAGGTGTTCATCCAGGGATAGTAATCGCTCAACGCATCCTGGTTACCCAGCAAACCCCATGATCCACGTATCTTCAGGTTGTTCAACCAATCTCTCGTATTTTCCATGAATCCTTCTTCACTGATACGCCATGCAGCAGAGAAAGAAGGGAAATATCCCCAACGGTTACCATCGGCAAAACGGGAAGAAGCATCCGAACGGATATTACCTTCCAACAGGTATTTGCCTGCATAATCATAGTTGATACGTCCGAACCAGGAAATCATCGCCAACTCACGTGTATAACCCGTGTTTTTCTGGGTTGCCGCATCTCCCGCTGCAATATCGGTCAAATCGTTGGTCGGGAAATTCTTACGGAACTGCTGGTTATAAGTATAGTCATACTTTTCAGTATGCCAACCTGCCATTGCCTTCAAACCGTGTTCTCCGAATTGTTTGTCGAAGTTCAACAAAGCATCGAAGTTTGCACGATGCCAACCGGTAAAACGTTCTTCCAAACGATTGGGTTCTGTTTCCTTATTCGGATTGTACTTGATGTATTTCTGGAAAGCACGGTAATGCTGCTGGTTGTTCACATAAGAACCGGTCACTGTAGCTACCAAGCCGTCGATAATCTTATAATCGGCAGACAATGTACCTGAGAAGTTCTGGTTCTTACGGTCGACTGTCTGGTCAGCATCCAGCCACGCAAGCGGGTTACCATCCCCAATAGTTCCGTAAGTACCGTCATCGGCACGACCAACGATCCACGGAGCGATACGGTTCAACTGACGGATAATCTGGTCGGAGCTGGCAGCACTGTTTATATCACCGCTTTCACTTATACCGGATGCATAAGAAGAAATTGGGTCGGAATAGTCATTCTTGATATAAGCCAGGTTTAAACGAACCGTCAATCTGGAGTTCAACTTCAGGTCCAGGTTTGTACGGGCATTGAATTGCTGTCTGTCCGCGTTCGGCAGGATACCGGTTTGTCCTAAATAACCGACAGAACCCATATACTTAGCATTTTCCGTACCACCGCTCACACTTACATTGTGAGAATGCTGCACACCTGTCCGGTAGGCTTCGTCATACCAATCCGTGTTAGGAGAAGTCCCGTTTCTGAAATTTTCAATATCCGTTTCGCTGAAACGCGGGTTCAAACCTTCATCGATCATAGACTGGCTATACAAACGAGCATAGTCGTAAGAGCTGATACGGTCGATCATTTCCGTCGGTTTCTGGAAACCGACATATCCATTATAAGAGATACGCGGTTTGCCGGTCTTACCTCGTTTCGTAGTAATCAAGACAACGCCATTGGACGCCTTCGAACCGTAGATAGCGGCAGAAGCGGCATCTTTCAATACGGAAATACTTTCGATATCGTTCGGGTCGACAGAGTTCATCGTACCGGTTTCGATACCATCCACCAAGATATACGGGTCAGCCGTGTTCAACGTACCGACACCACGCACGCGGATCGTACCGCCATCCTGCCCGGGACGGCCACCGCCGGAAGTAACCTGAACACCCGGCATAGTACCCTGCAAAGCGGTAGAAACGTTCTGTACAGGACGGTTTTCCAACACTTTACTGTCTACCATAGCAACAGCACCGGTCATATTCACCTTCTTCTGCGTACCGTAACCTACGACAACGACTTCTTCCAGCTTCTGCGTGTCTTCCACTAAGTTTACAGCCAAAGTAGCTTGTCCTGCGTACTTGATTTCCTGTGTGATATAACCGATAAAAGAGATTTGAATAACATCGCCGTTATTCACTTCCAACACAAAATTACCGTCCATGTCGGTAACTGTACCGTTTGTCGTACCTTTTACGACTACCGAGGCTCCGGCTACAGGCCCCAGTACATCATTAACTGTTCCTTTCAAACTTTTCTGTTGCTGAGAAATACCAACTTTAGGAGTTGCTGTCTCATTAGCTGCGAACACTGTTCCTGAGGAACATAATGCGGCGGACAACAGCAAAAAGCTGACTGGTCTTGCGATTTTCAACATACTAATTGTTTTTTGTTTAATAATAATAGTCATTAATATATGAATAAGATCCAAGGAGGCGGTAAACACCTGACTTATAGTCTTAATACATTCATGGTATAATTTCTAACATATCTCGTAAATCTGTGACACATATAAGAACATAGTTCTTGTAGGACTACGTTCTTTGACGCGACAAATGTAATACATTTATTTATTATCACGCATGTTTTTTTAGAAAAAATTAGCACGAGTGTTGTTCTTTGTCTTTTAATGCTACATTTATACATCGAGACAAATATATTAAAATATTTTACTAACACAATCAAATTTAATTGTTATTTTTTCTTATACAGACTGTTAAAGGCTCAGAGTCTTTTGAAAATTCGACAATATGAGGTCATTACTCAAGATTGATGAATCTGTATTTTGTTTTATACACTAACTTTACGTCTAAAGCATTTTGACCAAGTACACATCTTGAAATGTTAATTAACAATTAAGTGTATTCGAGTGTTATTTTCTAAACCTATCAGATTATTTTGCTTTTTTCTTATTCGCTTCCATGCTTCTACAAAAATATCCCCTTATTGCATATAAAAACATGTTCATTGCCATATTATTCTTTAATTTCCGGTTGTGATTATGTAATCGCCGGCGGTGATTACATAATCAGCGGCGTCAATTATATAATCACCGCCGGCGATTACAGAATAATTGCAGAGAAAGCAGAAAACTTATCTATAGGTAGGCAGGTAATATCAGATATCCCGGCACAAATCCGTAAAACTTAATCATAGTTCTACAAGAACTACATATCAAATCCTCCTCCCCTTTTCCTTACATTTAACTTTATATTTTTTCACAATAAGCCTTAGTCCTACAAGAACTACGCATGTGAAAGCATAAACTTTGGCCCTAATTACTAAAAAATAAGCAAGTAAGTGTGAGCTGCAAAAGCAACAGCTCCTCTTAAAGCCTATTATATCTAACTATTATTAAACAAAAAACAATTAGTATGTTGAAAATCGCAAGACCAGTCAGCTTTTTGCTGTTGTCTGTTACCCTTTGTTCATCAGGGGTGATGTTTGCTGCCAACGAAACTGCTACTCCCAAAGTTGGTATTTCTCAGCAACAAACGAGTTTGAGAGGTGTCGTTGAAGACGAATTCGGCCCGGTAGCCGGAGCGTCAGTCGTTGTAAAAGGTACGACAAACGGTACTGTTACCGACATGGACGGTAATTTCGTTCTGGAGGTAAAAAAAGGGGATGTAATCGTGATATCCTTTATCGGTTATTTAACCCAGGAAATCAAGTACAATGGAGAACAATCCATCCATGTAAATCTTAAGGAAGACACACAAAAACTGGATGAAGTTGTTGTGGTCGGTTATGGTGTACAGAAAAAAGTCAACTTAACAGGTTCTGTATCTTCTATC
Source organism: Parabacteroides hominis (assembly GCF_014287585.1). Taxonomy (GTDB): domain Bacteria; phylum Bacteroidota; class Bacteroidia; order Bacteroidales; family Tannerellaceae; genus Parabacteroides; species Parabacteroides hominis. The sequence continues at coordinate 303,084 of NZ_JACOOJ010000001.1, forward strand.
AAAGCTGAGACATTGGAATCAAGACCGGTATCAAGTGTATCAGCCGCATTAGCAGGACAAATGCCGGGTGTTACAGCGATCCAGAGTTCCGGACGTCCAGGTAGCCAAACAGGTTCAATTACAGTCCGTGGTAAAAACTCCGTGAATGCAGCAAGCCCATTGGTTATCGTTGACGGTGTTCCTGGTAGTATGAACACGATTGACCCGGCCGATATTGAAAGCCTTACTGTATTGAAAGATGCATCCTCTGCTGCCATTTACGGTGTTCAGGCTGCAAATGGAGTTATCTTGATCACGACCAAAAAAGGTAAAAAAGGAGATCGTGCACGTGTTAACTATTCAGGGAATGTAGGTTGGTCAACTCCGACTATGCGTCCTAAATTCTTAGGTTCTGCGGATTATGCTACATTATATAATGAAGCAACCCTTAATGACAATCCGAACAATCCGCTCCGCTTCACAGACGAAGACATTGAATTATATCGCAATGGAACAGACCCTTATGGCCATCCCAATACCGATTGGTATAAAGAAACCATGAAACAAAATGCGATTGAAACTATGCATCACCTTTCCATTAGCGGTGGTTCTGAAAAAACAAGTTATAGCGCATCTGTCGGTTATACACAACAAAACGGTTTGATCGATGCCAACAACTACAAACGTTTTAACGCACGTACCAGCGTTGATTCTCAGATCAACAAATGGTTCTCTGCAGGTTTGAACGTTTCCGGTTACAGAGGAACCTTAATGGATGGATGGAATAGTGTTGCCGGCATGACCCAATTTACGAACCGTGCAACTCCAGTCGAAGGTGTACGTAATGAAGAAGGAAAATTCCTTTATAACGGTAAAGATAATCCTGTTGCTTTATTAGGACGTGACGGCTTCAGGAGAACAATGGACCAACAGGTTAATGGTACATTATATGGACAAGTAAATATTTTGCCTAATTTGAGTGCCAAAGCATTATTCTCCGTACGTAACGATGAAAGAAGCGAAGATGGTTTCAAAACACAGATTAATTACGGCGCTAAAGACGAAGCGACAACCGGACTTCGCGAAGGGTATGAAAAACAGACTTGGTGGAACTGGTATACGACACAGGTACTAATCAATTATAACGAAACTTGGGGCAAGCACGATTTAGGCTTGTTGGCCGGCTTCGAACAGATCGATTACCGCTACAAACATTTAGAAGCGACTCGTAAAGGTGGAGGTAATAATGAACTGCAAGAATCTTTGAGTACATTGGACGCCTCTTCACAGACTAACAAAGAGTCAAGATACGAAGTAGCCCATCGTTCATATTTCGGACGCGCCCAATATAACTTTGCTGACAAATACCTGTTCGAAGCTAATGTTCGTATAGATGGTTCTTCCCGTTTTGCATCCGGCAACCGTTGGGGTACTTTCCCTGCATTCTCAGCCGGTTGGAGAATCTCCGAAGAAGAATTCATGAAAAATGCAAGTATCGATTGGCTTAGTAATTTGAAACTACGTGCCGGTTGGGGACAAACAGGTAACGAAGAGTTGAAAGACGAAGAAGCATATTTGACGGTTCCTTCATACGCGTACGATAATTATATGTTCGGAAACACGCTTTATTCAACCATCAAAGAAAGCCGTTACGCAAACCAGGAACTCAAATGGGCTACAGTAACAAGCATCGAAGGGGCAATCGAAGCCTCTTTCCTCAACAATAAAGTAGGATTTGAATTAGCTGGATATAAGAAAACAACCAACGACATGTTGTTGCTTCTTCCTGTACAGGGTATATTCGGCATGGATGCACCCAGACAAAATGCAGGCCAGGTACAGAACACCGGATTCGATTTGAGCATTTTCCATAATAATTCTATAAGCAAAGATTTCCGTTACGACATCAACTTCAATATCGCTTATGTTCACAATGAATTGACGGACTTGCAGGGAACCGAAGGGACAGAACCCGGAGACGGACGTGGCAATTTCTGGTTCCTGGAAGGCTATCCTATCGGTTCATATTACGGATATGAAGCAGACGGCTTGTTTAATTCTGCAGAAGAAGTAGCAAAAGGCCCGACGCGTACCGGCACGGAACAACCGGGTGATATCCGCTACAAAGACTTGAATGGTGATGGAAAAATCGATGCTGCCAACGATCGTAAAGTAATCGGAAAAGAGTTTCCGAGTTGGACTGCCGGTTTAGGAGCTAATTTATATTACAAGGATTTTGATTTGTCATTCTTCTTCCAGGGTGCATTTGATGTAGATGCTTATGTTAATGGTGAAGCAGCCTATGCATTCTTCAACGGAGGTAAAGTTCTGGAACGTCATCTGGACCGCTGGACACCTACCAACCATGATGCATCCTATCCGCGTATCACAATGGCTGACCAAATCAACTATCAGTTCTCATCTTATTGGTTGCAAGACGCTTCTTATGTCCGATTGAAAAACCTGACGATCGGTTATAACATTCCGAAAGCATTGCTAAGTAAAATCAATTTGGATCGCGTAAAAGTATTCCTGACTGGCGAAAACCTGTTTACGATTACCGGAATGGATTCACTTGACCCGGAATCAGCACCATCCAATGCGCGTGGAGGTTTATACTCGAACGTAAGAAAAATATCAATCGGTCTTAAAGTAGGTTTTTAAACAACAAATTATAATTTAGAAATATGAAAAAGAATTTTATATATGTAGCTCTTCTGGCTATCACACTATTCGGTTTCAGTTCATGCAGCGATTTCTTGGATCGTATACCGGATGACGAGCTATCAGACGGTAGCTTCTGGAAAACGCCTAATGACGCAAAAATGTTTATTGCAGACGTATATCGTCAGGCACTACCCGGAGGTGATGCCGGAGATATCGACGGCGATATTGAATCGGATAATGCCGTACATGGCATCAAATGGGCTGCCGGAGATGTATCCAGAGGCATCTACGATCCCGCAGCTATGGGCTGGAGTGGAGACTATAAAGCAATCCGCGCTTGTAACATCTTACTGTCTAAAATAGATAATATCCCTGATTATGACCAAGCTGATAAAGAAGCTGTTATGGGAGAAGCTCGTTTCTTACGCGGTTATATCTATTTCGGACTTATCCAGACATTTGGTGGCGTTCCTTACGTAGATCAACCGGTAGACTTGAAAGAGATGGGAAATATTACTCGTACGCCGGTCGAAGAAGTTTACGCTAAAGTGATGGAAGATTTCGATTATGCAATAGCTCACCTGCCTGCCGAATGGGGAAGTAGCGATTATGGCCGCGCCACAAAAGGAGCAGCCAACGCCATGAAAGCACGTGCCGCATTATATTTCAAGCATTATGATACAGCAGCTGATGCAGCAAAAGCTGTTATGGATTCAGGTATGTATGAATTGTACGATGCAGACAATACAGGAAAGTATGCACATTTATTCTGGGAAGAACAGGAAGCTTGCAAAGAGGCTATTTTAGTAAGACAGTTCAATGCCCCGGAATTGACAAACTACATCATCGGCTGGGGATGTTTCCCAACAAAAGGCTGGGGCGGTATCAACCCGACTCAGAGCTTAGTCGATGCTTTTGAGTGCATTGACGGATCTCCGATTGATAAATCAACGACATACGATCCGACAAATCCATTTAAAGATCGCGACCCCCGTTTGGAAGTTTGTGTATTGCATGACGGAGAAGAAATGTATGGCGTGACAATCAAAACTGCTCCACTGAAATCAAGCGGTAATACCGGTGTTGCCCAACATAACGATGCTACAGCAACAGGTTATTACGATCAAAAATGGTTGGATCCGTCAATCGACCCACAATCAACTGGTTGGGATATGGGAAAAGACTGGCATGTAATCCGCTATGCTGAAGTTTTATTGACTTATGCAGAGGCTAAAAATGAACTTACAGGGTTAGATGCTTCTGCCTTTGAAGCCGTAAATCAGGTACGTCGCCGTGTCGGCATGCCGGACTTGCAAAATACGGATGCAAGCAAACCGACCTATTGCGGCACGCAAGACGCTCTTCGTCAACGTATCCGCAACGAATGGCGAGTAGAATTTGCAATGGAAGGCAGCAAGCGCAAATGGGATATCCGCCGTTGGGGTATTGCTAAAGATGTGTTGAACGCTCCGTTCCTGGGAATGAAATATATGATGGTTGATGATCCTAACGCTCCGGAAGGAGACAATGGAAAGAAATGCATCCTGTATCAGGGCGAAAACATCAAACTGACAGGTAGCAAATATGAAGATCATAACTACCTGTTCCCAATACCACAGGAAGAAATCGACCTGAATCCGGCATTGACACAGAATCCGGGATATCCGACAAAATAAGTGACATTAATATTTACAGCAAACACGGGAGGACAGATGTTCTCTCGTGTTTCATTATTTTATGAAGCATATTCACTGGTTACTTTTTACTGTTCTCTGCGGTTTGCTCCTGTTCATGTTTATGGACAGCCTGGCTTATCTTTTCCCTTATCACGAACAGCAGCAACTTTTCCTGTTTACCAATTCCTATCTGGAGATTTATTTATCAGAGCCGGGAAAGTTAGGTGAATATTTTGCAAACTTTGTCATCCAATTCTTCTATCTGCCTTATACGGGAAAAATAGTATTGGCATTGATCTTATCATGCCTATATCTATTGCCGGTGTTAACCATCCGGAGGCTAACCGGGAAAAACGATCCGTTACAGATAGCATTACTTCCATCCCTTTATTTATTCATACAATTTGAATCGCCGGATTTTGAGATCAGCCGGATCACAAGCCTTTTCAGCTCTTTCCTTATTACATATTTATTGTCTTTGCTTCCCAGGAAAGCATTTTGTTATACCTCGATTCCCTGTTTCCTGCTGACAGGATTCGCACTGGGCTGGATCTATCCTGTAGTTGTTTTTGTGATCCTTTTGCTAACCGTACTTTCAGCTTGTATGCTGCCCCGTCTCATAACCAGCCCGAAAATATATATGAGTTGCACAATCCTGTGCCTGATTGCGTATGCTTCATACACATTCTATTCATTTGTCCACACTTATAATATGCGTGAACGGTTACTGATCGAAACGGAGATCCATGTAAAGAAACAGGAATGGGAACAAGTTCTTACCTGTGCAAAAAAATATAGAGGAGAAAGCCAACTGATGGAGTATTTCTGCAATATGGCTCTTTACCATACCGGACGTATGCCCTACGACCTGTTGAAATATCCGCAGAACTATGGCATCAACTCCCTTTTCCTGCCTTGGGTCAGTGACCCACGACAAAGCAGGTATGGACATTATCTGTATGAACAATTGGGCTATATCAACGAAGCTCAACGCTGGGCGTCCGAAGCGCTGGTGGTTTATGGCGAAACGGCTCCTACTATCCTGAACCTGATTCGTTATAACATTGCAAACGGGCGTCAGGAAGTAGCCATGCGTTTTATCAGGATATTAAAGCAATCCTTGTTCTACAGCAAGCAAGCAGAAAAATATGAAAGGCTGGCTCCTACCGGTGAAGTTCCAGGTTTGACACCTGTTCCCCAACAAAAAGGGAAGAAAGCGCGCTTTGCCAATATTCAGAATTTAGGTCCTGAGCTTATTTTTATCTGTGAGCAGGATTCTACCAACCGCATGGCATTCGAATACCTGATGAGTTACCTGATACTTAGCAACAGAACCAAGCAATTCGTGGAGTACCTGCCGCGAATAAAACAATTTCCTTATCCGGAAATGCCACCTCTTTACCAAAGTATACTCGACAACTATAAACAGACACAACAATAATGGCTTATGAAACTTTCTATTATTCTTCTATATATAATGTTGATAACTGCCTGTAGCCAGGGAAAGATTGTACCGGATGCTTATATGGACAAACCTCCCACCCTGTTTCCAGACTACACGGATGTCACATTTCCGGTCAACATCGCCCCTCCCAACTTTCAGATCGCAGAGGATGGAGAGGAATTTTATGCAGAAATAGGATTCGAAGACAAGGTTTTCTTTACCCGGAAAAATAAAGGGGGTGAAATTATGATCCCTTTGAAACAATGGCACAAACTGGTCTCGGCAGCAGCCGGAAATGAATTTTATATCCGTATTTCCATCCGGCAAAAGGAAAGATGGATGCAATACAAAGAAATCAGGAACTCCATTTCCATAGAGCCGATAGATCCATATTTAGTGTACCGCCTTTTATATCCGGGCTACGAGTTATGGAACCAAATGGGTATTTACCAGCGGGATCTTACCTCCTACGAGGAAATCCCCATTATCGAAAACAGATCGGACAAATCGACCTGCATGAATTGCCATACCTTCTGCCAAAACAATCCGGAGACCATGATGATCCATATACGGGGAAATAACGGGGGAACCATTATATCCCGTAACGGGAATGTAGGGAAAGTCGACGTTAAAAAACCGGGAATGAACAACGGAGGGACATACGCAGCCTGGCATCCGGGCGGCAGATATATTGCTTATTCCGTCAATGAGATACAGCAGTTTTTCCATTCCACAGGGAAAAAACCGATAGAGGTATCGGACCGGGAATCCGACCTGGTCTTATGGGATTGCGAAACGAACCGGCTTATCACCGACTCGCTTATTTATGGGCCGGAGTGGATGGAGACATTTCCGGCCTGGAGCCCGGACGGGAAAACGTTGTATTTCTGCCGAAGCAAGGCTATCACTACCCAAACATCTTTGGACAGCATTTATTATGACTTGTACAAAATACCTTTCGATGCCCAAAAACAAACATTCGGTAAACCCGAATGCGTATACGAAGCATCGGTTATACATAAAAGCATTTCCTTTCCGAGAATCTCTCCGGACGGTAACTACCTGATGTTTACTTGCTCGGATTACGGGAACTTCTCTATATGGCATCCTGAGAGCGAACTTTATCTATTAAACCTGCAAAATGGAAATATCCGAAATATGCAGGAAGTAAACAGCAATAATGTAGAGAGTTTTCACACTTGGTCCTCTTCCGGAAAATGGTTTGTCTTCAGCAGTAAACGTGTAGACGGGCTTTGGGCGCATCCGTTCATTGCCTCTTTTGATCCGGAAACAGGGCTTGCCGGCAAGCCGTTTATGGTTCCTCAGAAAGCTCCCGGATTCTATAAAACCTTTACCCAAACATTTAATTTGCCGGAACTCATAGCCATTCCGGTTACAGAAAACAAACAGAGCCTTAAGCAAATCCGAAATAAATTGTTATCTTCGTCCCCAAATTAACTACAAATACTAAACATTCATGAAGAAAAAAAGTGTAACATTATTGGTGGCAGCCACGCTTGCCAGCAGTGTATTATTCTCATCGTGTATTGGATCATTTGGGTTGTCCAATAAGCTGTTGGATTGGAACAGAAACATTGACAGCAAGTTTGTAAACGAATTGGTATTCATCGCATTCTGGATTGTTCCGGTTTATGAAATCTCAGCATTAGCCGACATATTGGTGTTGAACTCGATTGAATTCTGGAGCGGAAGCAACCCTGTTGCAGATGCCGGTACGGTAAAAACGATCGAAACTAAAGACGGCACGTATGCTATCGAAACCAAGAAAGACGGCTACCACATCCAGAAAGAAGGAGAAGAGAAAGCGGTCGATCTCGTTTTCAATGAAGCAGACCAGAGCTGGAACGTCGAAGCAGACGGTGAATCAACAAAACTGTTGAAGTTTAAAGGCGACGACGAAGTTGTCATGTATCTTCCCGACGGCAAAGAAATGAACGTTGAACTGAACCAGGCCGGCGTGCTTGCTTTCAAACAAGTTGCCGAAGGTTATTCGTTCTACGCAGCAAGATAAAAAAGTTGAGAGTTGAAAGTTGAAAGTTGAAAGTTAAAGAAGTACTCTTTTTCACTTTCAACTTTCAACTTTCACCTTTCAACTGACAAAGTCTAATCTAAATTAAAAATGCATATGAGACACATGTTTAAGAAAACGATGCTCACAGGAGCATTGAGTTGCTTCCTTCTGGGAACCGCATTGGCTGACAATGCGACCACCCAGCCAGCGAAGCCTTACTGGCAGGACATCCAAGTCGTTGCCGTTAACAAGGAGGCGCCCCGCTCCTCTTTTATGAGTTATGGAGACCGTGCCACAGCTCTCTCTTCCCGGTATGAAAAAAGTCCTTTCTATTCGTTGCTGAACGGCACATGGAAATTCTATTTTGTAGATTCGTACAAAGACCTTCCTGCTAACATCACAGATCCTTCTGTCAGCACCTCCGATTGGAACGATATCACCGTTCCGGGAAACTGGGAGGTTCAGGGACATGGCACTGCCATCTATACGAATCACGGATATGAGTTCAAGCCGCGTAACCCGCAACCTCCGCTGTTGCCGGAAGCGAATCCGGTAGGTGTTTACCGCCGCGACTTCGAGATTCCTGCCGGTTGGGACGGACGTGACGTATATCTGCATATCGCCGGAGCCAAATCAGGCTTGTATGTTTATGTAAACGGCAAGGAAGTCGGCTATAGCGAAGATTCCAAGAATCCGGCTGAATTCCTGATCAACAAATACCTGCAACCGGGCAAAAACGTGCTGACGCTGAAAATCTTCCGCTGGAGCACAGGTTCCTATCTGGAATGCCAGGACTTCTGGCGTCTGAGCGGTATCGAACGCGACGTCTATCTGTGGTCACAGCCTAAGATTGCGGTTAACGATTACCGCGTTGTTTCTACACTCGACGACACGTATAAAAACGGTATCTTCAGCCTGGCAATGGACATCAAGAACCATTCCGACAAGGTTAAGAATATCGATGTCACATACGAATTATTAGACGCAAAAGGCAATGTGGCTGCAACGGCTGAAAACAAGCTGTGGGTAAGCCCGAACACCATCTCAACCACTTCATTCGAAAAGACATTGGAGAATGTAGAGACTTGGAACGCAGACCATCCGAACCTTTACAAGCTGTTGATGACGATCAAGGAAGACGGCAAGGTGACGGAAGTAATCCCGCAGAACGTCGGTTTCCGCCGCATCGAAATCAAAGAGATCGACCAGATCGCCGGCAACGGCAAACCGTACACCGTCCTGCTGTTCAACGGCCAGCCGATCAAGTTCAAGGGTGTAAACATCCACGAGCACAATCCGCTGACCGGACATTACGTGACAGAAGAACTGATGCGCAAGGATTTCGAACTGATGAAGTTGCACAATCTGAACTCCGTTCGTCTGTGCCACTATCCGCAGGACCGCAAGTTCTATGAGCTTTGCGACGAATACGGACTCTACGTTTACGACGAAGCCAATATCGAATCGCACGGCATGTACTACAACCTGCGCAAAGGCGGTACGTTAGGCAACAACCCGGAATGGCTGAAACCGCACATGGACCGTACGATGAACATGTACGAACGCAACAAGAACCATCCGTCCGTAACCATCTGGTCTTTGGGCAACGAAGCCGGAAACGGTTATAACTTCTACCAGACTTACCTGTATGTAAAAGATAAGGAAAAGACCATGATGGGTCGTCCGGTCAACTACGAACGTGCACAGTGGGAATGGAACTCCGACATGTATGTCCCGCAATATCCGAGCGCAAAATGGCTGGAAGAGATAGGCAAGGAAGGCAGCGACCGTCCGGTTGCACCGTCCGAATATGCCCATGCGATGGGTAACTCGACCGGTAACCTTTGGGACCAGTGGAAAGCGATCTACAAATACCCGAACCTCCAGGGCGGTTATATCTGGGACTGGGTTGACCAGGGTCTTCTTGTCAAGGATGCAAACGGAAAAGAATATTATGCTTATGGCGGCGACTTCGGCAAAGACATGCCGAGCGACGGTAACTTCCTTTGCAACGGCATCGTGAACCCGGACCGCACTCCGCATCCGGCTATGGAAGAAGTGAAATATGCTCACCAGAATATCGGTTTTGAAGCAGTAGACGCAGCCAATGGTGTATTCAAGGTGACAAACCGTTTCTACTTCTCCAACCTGAAAGATTATATGATCAGCTACACGGTTAAGGCTAACAACAAAATCATCAAAGGCAACAAGATGTCTCTCGACCTGGCTCCACAGGCCTCACAGGAAATTACGATTCCGGTCGAAGGACTTAAACCGCAAGCTGGCGTCGATTATCTGGTGGACTTTGTCGTAACGACGACTAAACAGGATGGAGTAATCCCTGCCGGATATGACATCGCACAAGATCAATTCGTATTGCCGTTTACAGCAGACAAGATCGCTTACAAGGCAGGTGGCCCCAAGCTGACCGTGTCTGAAGAAGGAAACGACCTGAAGGTGACTTCTTCCAAAGTAAACTTCGTATTCGACAAGAAAGCAGGCGTCGTGGCTTCTTATAAAGTAGGCGGAACGGAATACTTCAACGAAGGTTTCGGCATCCAGCCGAACTTCTGGCGTGCCCCGAACGATAACGACTACGGAAGCGGCAACCCGAAACGTCTCGAAATCTGGGAACTCTCAAGCCGCAATTTCAATGTGACAAGTGCTACAGGCGAAATCGTCGATGGCAATGCGATCGTAAAGGTAGACTATAAACTGCCGGCCGGCAATCAGTTCCTGGTAACCTACAAGATCTATCCTGACGGTGTGATGAACGTGGCTACCCACTTCACGCCTGCTCACCTGGATGGTGTGAAGATCGGTATTTCCGAAGCGACTGCCACCGCGACCTTCTCACCGGGCCGCGCCAATGTCAGCGAACGCGACAAGATAGTCGTTCCGCGTATCGGCGTACGTTTCCGTCTGCCGGCAACGATGGATCAACTGGAATACTTCGGTCGCGGTCCGCTGGAAAACTATTGGGACCGCAAGGCCGGTTACATGATCGGACAGTATAAAAGCACGGCTGAAGAGCAGTATTTCCCCTATGTCCGTCCGCAGGAAAACGGCCACCATTGCGATACCCGCTGGATCTCATTAGGCGGTAAAGGCAAGAACCTGTTGATCGTTGCAGACGACGAGATGGAATTCAACGCAATGCGTAACTCCGTCGAAGATTTCGATGCCGGCAAGGCAACCGACCGTCCGTACCAGTGGAACAATTTCACTCCTGAAGACATTGCCAACCGCCCGGAAATCGGACCGTACGACAAACCTCGCCAGACGCACATCAACGACATCGCACCGCGTAACTTCGTTGAAGTATGCGTAGACCTGAAACAGCAGGGATTGGCCGGCTACGATAGTTGGTATTCACGTCCGGAGCCGGAATACACTTTACCGGCAGACCAGGAATACAAGTGGGGCTTCACTTTGATCCCCGGAGCTAATGCCAACAGTGCACAGAAGAAAGCGGGTTACAGCTACAAATAAGTAATCCGGTTTCACATCATAACCTAAAAGCGGTTGCCCCATTCCGGGCAGCCGCTTTTTTTACATAGGGAATAAACAAACTCATTATTGGGTAGTTTTGAAACTAAATGTACCACTAAAGAACCAGGTTCGCGGATGACCGGATGAAACAGATTAAAGCGGATTTAAATTATTTTATCCGTGCTTGTGATTATAGTGTCGATGTCTTAGGGCTGTGCTCTGGGCTATGTCCTGTCGGGCAGCCCTAAGACGAGGCTTTCCTCATACCGCAGGCTCTCTTTTGCCATCTGCTTCAGCAGTCGGATAGATGATTGTTCCGGCTTTGCCGGTTCCTCTGTGGGTTTTTAACCCCTTTAAATACAATAGAGGAAAGGGACTGAAGTCCACAGAGGAAGAGGCTTAGCCTCCAGACCTTTTAAAGGAGGTGTGTCAAAACTACCTTGTTCCCGCGCTTGACGCGGGATCGCATGAAAACTGACCGTATAAATATCTGATTGATAAGGCCTGTTCTTTTGCGGCCCCGCGTCAAGCGCGGGGCCAAGTATATTTTGACACACCTCCCAAAAGAGAGGCGGATGGTGCTTTGGGGATGCCGATACTGATAGCTATACTTATATAACAGGCGGTATCGGCAATCCCAAGAGAAAGCGGAGCTTTCTAAGAAAGGCCTAAGCGGACGGGCGTCAAGCGGAGGGCGAAGACGAAGCGGCAGGAGCCTGCGCTGTCTGAGCGAAGCGAGTTTCGCAGGCGACAGCGGAGTCTTTGACCGGAGTAGGCCGGACGGTTAAGCCTTGATCTTTTGGTTACTTTTGGATCAAGCCAAAAGTAACAGATAAATGTTCAAATATTCTTAGATTATCCTCTAAATACCCTCTGTTTATTTTATTTAATTAGGGTTCACACTGTTCGGAAGACTCTATAGATCAGCATGTTGCTGTGAACCCTGTGAATGCAAGATAAAAAAAGGCGGGATCGATCGATAGGATTGACTGATCGTAAACCGGTTTCACAGCCTTCACAGCCTTCACAACAAATCGCTGGCCATTAGCCTTTTACCGCCGTGAACCCTGTTTTTTAGTTTTGTCATATAAGGGATCTGATTGGTTCCTGTCCCATAAAATACAGGTTATAGGCTAAAAAATACAGCCTTTAGCCTGTCCGGGAAAAGCCTATAGGGTAGCAGGAAAAAGGTAGGCATCTATCCGGCAACCGATGCCGACCTTTTCGGGAAGCGACAGGCATCTATAGGAACAACTTCACATACGAGGTTTGAGTCTGATAGACGCTGATTAAAATAAATAAACAGGATTTCTTGACGCGGATTTCGCGGATTACACGGATGAAACAGATTAAAGCGGATTTAAATTATTTTATCCGTACTTGTGATTATAGTGTCGATGTCTTAAGGCTGTGCTCTGGGCTATGTCCTGTCGGGCAGCTCTAAGACGAGGCTTTCCTCATGCCACAGGCTCTCTTTTGCAAACTACCGATTCGGCTTCACCCCTCCTTGGAACCATTTGATTATCATAGCATACAAGGGTGAAGGCAAACATAAGCGGTGAAGCCACTTTTACCACTCGCCTTCATCCAACAACAGCCTCATAATCGAATTATAGCATATACTGATGAAGGCTATTCGCGAACAATGGCGAACAACAAAAAAGCCGGACTTTATTCAGCCCGGCCTTCTATATAACAATCTTGTCCAGTAACGATCGCCCCCTTTTACTTAGCGTAACTTACCGCACGGGTTTCACGAATTACCGTGATCTTCACCTGACCCGGATAAGTCATTTCATCCTGGATCTTCTTTGCAATTTCGTCTGACAGCTTTTCGGTATCCTTATCGTCGATCTTGTCGGCCCCGACAATTACGCGGAGTTCACGACCAGCCTGGATAGCATATGTCTTCACTACACCCGGATAAGAAAGAGCCAACTGTTCCAGATCATTCAGACGCTTGATATAAGCCTCAACAATCTCGCGACGGGCTCCCGGACGTGCACCCGAAATGGCATCACAAACCTGTACGATCGGAGCAAGCAACGTCTGCATTTCCACTTCGTCGTGGTGAGCGCCTACGGCGTTGCAGATATCCGGTTTCTCTTTATATTTCTCGCAAAGCTTCATGCCTAAGATTGCGTGCGGCAATTCCGGCTCGTCATCAGGCACTTTACCTATATCGTGCAACAGTCCGGCGCGTTTTGCTTTTTTCGGGTTCAACCCCAGTTCAGATGCCATCACTGCACACAAGTTTGCCGTTTCGCGTGCGTGCTGCAACAGGTTCTGACCATAAGAAGAACGATATTTCATCTTACCGATCATACGGATCAGTTCGGGATGCAAGCCATGAACACCGAGGTCGATAACGGTACGCTTACCTGTTTCCACCACTTCGTCTTCAACCTGCTTCCTCACTTTCGTCACCACCTCCTCGATACGTGCCGGGTGAATACGTCCGTCCTGTACCAACTGGTGCAAAGCTAAACGGGCTATTTCACGACGGACCGGATCAAAGCCGGACAACACGATTGCTTCAGGCGTATCGTCTACCACGATCTCGATACCGGTTGCGGCTTCCAACGCCCGGATGTTACGGCCTTCACGACCGATGATACGACCTTTGATCTCGTCCGATTCGATATGGAAGACAGTAATCGAATTCTCGATTGCCGTTTCGGTAGCCACACGCTGGATAGACTGGATAACGATTTTCTTCGCTTCCTTATTGGCCGTCATCTTAGCCTCTTCCATGATCTCATTGATGTAGGAAGTTGCTTCTGACTTAGCTTCGTCTTTCAGGGATTCGATCAGACGTTCCTTCGCTTCTTCGGCAGAAAGTCCGGAAAGGGTTTCCAGATGTTCGATTTCACGCTGGTGAAGTTTATCCAGATCCTGCTTCTTCTTATCTACCAGTTCCAGTTGGGCAGCCAGGTTCTCCTTTACGGCATCCACTTCGCTATTCTTGCGTTGCAGGTCTTCCTGACGTTGGTTCAAACCCAACTCGCGTTGTTTCAACTTAGCCTCTACAGACTGTATCTTCGAATTACGGGCGGACACCTGTTTCTCCAGATCCGCTTTCAAATGAAGGAACTTCTCTTTTACTTCGAGCAGTTTCTTCTGCTTCATTACCTCCGACTCCTTTTCGGCCTCGCGTATCACGGCGTCATACCTTGACTTCATAAGGACTCTCATCACAAACCACACGAGCAAACCTCCGACGATGAAGGTTACAAGTGCTATGATTATAGTCATACCCATTTTACTTATAGTTTAAATTCAATTATATTATTATACAAAAAAAGCACTGCCTTACATGGATACACCCATGCAAAGTAGTGCGGAAACGCATCTTCTTTATTCTTACAACTATTTATCCTTCAGGTAGCTTTCCAGTTTATCGGTCAGTTCCTGTATCTTTTCAGTAAAGGGACTTGTGTCATTCTTATCCTCCAACTTCAAGTTTTCCACCGATAGTTGAAAGGTCACCATGGCTAACAAATCTTTTACATCCACTTCGGAATATTTCTTCCGGTACTGGTCCATTTTCTTCCTGATTTGCCGGACAGCCTCACGGGCTACCTGCTCCTCGCTCCGGTCGATCCTGATACCATAACTTTTACCGGCTATCTCCACATGTATAAGAAATTTATCGTCCATCGCCTCTATTCGTTTAATAGTGCAATGCACTTGTCTACTTCCCGCACTAACTTTGATAACCTCATCCTGGCACTTTTCATTTCTCCCTCGTTGACAGAAACAACCCGTGCAGTCAGCATGTTATCACATTTGGCATTCAACTCTTCGATCGTCTTTACCGCTTGTTGAAGTTCTCCTTCTTTCTGTACCAAAAAACCTTCAAGCTCGTTGATTTTCTGCTTTTGCCTATCGCAAAGCTCCATCAAATCACGAACCCTAACATCAAATACAGCCAACAATCTTTTATGATCTTCGGTCATTTCACACCAAATTCTACACAAAAGTAAACTATAGAATTGAATAAAACAACGAATCGGTTTGTTTTTTTGACAGAAAACGTCCGGATACACAAAAGGCCGTTCAAACTAAAATCCGAACAGCCCTCCTTCTAATAGATTCAGCTACGCTATATTTATACTAACGCAACGTACAATTCACCCTCAACGTCTTCGAAAGCCAATTTGCCTTCTTTCGCTAACCAACCAAAAGCAGCATACATATCTTTTTCTGCTTTAATTTTAGTTGCTTTCTTTACTGCCTTAACACTCATTTTACCGCCTTCATTCAATACGTTCCAAACAAGGCCGGCGTTTGTTCCAATCAATTCGATCATGTTTCTTTTTGTTTTGTTAATTCGTTAACGAGGGCAAATTTATAGATTAATCGATTAAAACAAAAGGAAATAGATGTTTTTTAGCATAAAAACGGGCGCTTTTTATGGTTTCTAAGCATAATTAACACTATTATAACACAATTATAGCACTATTTCCGCCCGATCCTTAGCCGTGACAAGTTCCGCCTTGATGTTTGTAGCTGAAACATATTTGCTTAATAAGCCTGCCGCATACTTTCCCGCCGACTCCAAACCGTCCAATCCGGAATAAGCATTTATAATCATTAACAGGCGGGTGGTATCCGGTCCTATTTTTGTCCGTTCCTCGTCGCTGGTCGGAGTTCCGACTCCACCGACCGCATCCCGGTAGACAGGCAAACCTGCAATATTCAGTTCGCCACGCCCGATTCCATGATAAATTTCACCTTCCCTGCCGACTCCCAGCACCAGGCTGCCACCGGCAATCTTATCCGCATCGAAGCCGCCGATGGAATATCCGCTACGGATAGAAACCAAATTGATGAGATCGACCAGCGTATCGACCTTATAAAGGGGCAATTCACGAAGAATACGCCTCCGCAGCGCTTCAGAAGAAGGACGATAGCGATTCGGATCTTTTCCCAAACGCTTATAAGCCTGGCGGGTGGCCTTGATAGGTAGCCATTTATTGATTTGTTCCAGTTTAACTGTTTCCCGGACCGCCTTTTCTTCGTCCGCTATCTCCTGCCAAAGCCGTCCGTCCGGTTCCGAATTGCAAACATCACAAGATATGACCAAAACATGCAAGTCCGGACAGGCAGTAGCTACTTCTTCTGAAATTGAAACGCTTATCATAGAATTTCACTTTCTTTCATAACACAACTCCTTCATTTACAATATTAATATAAAAAGGTGTTTTGAACGGGCGATTATCCCACAGCTTTTTTAGCATAACAATCGGATTGATAGTCACTCCTGTTTTCAACTCCAATTCATAAAGAGGCAATGTAACGACCTCTTCACATTCCAACGAGAGCTTATCTCCATCCATTAAAATTAACAAGTCAATATCACTATCCTGACGAGCATCACCACGTGCTTCCGAACCAAACAGAATAGCTTTAGCCGTAGGAGCAACCTCTTGCACGACCTTCCTGATTTGTTCCACAACATCTGTTCGTCTCATAACTTTTTTATTTAATAAGCAAAAGGACTATAACAACCATCACACAAATACCATCTCACAAACTATCACAAAGATAACATAAAATTCCACAGAAACAACATTTCCATTTGTTTATTTCCCCGAAACATCAATGTTTGTATCAAACACACAAGAAGATACCGGACAAGATACGCCCGCTCTTGATTCCTAAGCGGCGAGCGGAGAAGAACTCGTCGGGATGGGTGTAGGTGCAGATTCCGGCAAGTTCGATATTTCCGGCAGAAAGGCCTTCGGTTAATAGTTGCAGGCGGTTAGCCTCCCATAAATCTATATGGGCTTTTCCGGTATCGGCATTACGCTTCAGGATAGGCTGCATTTCAAAACCAGCCTCCCGAAAGGCGTCGACAACTTCTTCTCCGACCTCGAAGGCATCGGGGCCGATGGAAGGAGCGATACCGGCTTTTATGAGACAGGGATCGGCTCCATATTCATCAATAAGGAAACGAACGGTTTTCGCGGCGATCCGCTGTACGGTTCCCCGCCAACCGGCATGAACGGCGGCTACCGCCTTTACATCGGGAGCATACAGCAGGACAGGAACACAATCGGCTGTCGAGACTGCGATGCAAACGCCCGGCACATTCGTCACCAACGCATCTACACCGTGCAGATAAACCCGCTGTTCATCCAAAGGAAGGGATAGGAAAAAAGATTCGATCGAACGGATCTCCGCCCCGTGGACCTGGAAAGGCGTAAAGATACGTTCGGTAGGAATTCCGATTGCATCCGAAAGAAGTTTCCGGTTCGCCCGGACGGCTTCCGGATCATCTCCGCTGTATTCACCGGGATTAAAGGAGGCATACGCACCTTTGCTCACACCTCCCTGACGGGTCGTCACAAAATGAGAGATGTTGCAATCCTCGCTTAATACGGGAAATTGCAACATCTTTACTTTATCATTTGGAAGTATCTTCATCTTCTTCGTCGTCCCAATCTTCATATTCTTCATACTCTTCATCGTCGTCGGGATCATCTTCCTCAAGAGGAATGACAAAATCGTCATCGTCAAGCGAAAGTGTGCTCACGTCGATGTTCTTATGTACAATACGCTCTACCTCGTGGAACGTTTCCTTATTCAGTTCCTTCCACAACAGGTCTTTCAGTTCGGTGATCCCCATTCCGGTAACGGAAGAGATAAAGACATGCGGAACGCCTTCGGGCAGGTCTTCGGACAACGCCTCGATCAATTCTTCATCCAGCATATCGCTCTTGGTGATAGCCAGGACACGGCTTTTATCCTGCAAATCCGGGTTATACTTGACCAGTTCGCCCAAAAGGATTTCGTATTCTTTCTTGATATCATCCGCATCGGCAGGAACCATAAACAGAAGCAACGAATTGCGTTCGATATGGCGCAAGAACCGCAATCCCAAACCTTTACCTTCGCTGGCGCCCTCGATAATACCGGGGATATCGGCCATAACGAACGAACGGTTGTCACGATAGCTCACAATACCTAAGTTCGGTTCGAGCGTCGTAAACGGATAATTGGCGATCTTCGGTTTGGCAGCCGAAACAACCGACAGCAACGTCGACTTTCCGGCATTCGGGAAACCGACCAGACCTACATCGGCCAACAGTTTCAATTGCAGGATCACCATTCGTTCCTGTGCCGGTTCGCCGGGTTGCGCATAACGGGGAGCCTGATTGGTCGACGTCTTGAAGTGGCAGTTGCCCAATCCTCCGCGTCCGCCTTTCAACAGCATTACCTGCTGGCCGTCTTCGGTCACGTCACAGATAAACTCGCCCGTATCGGCATCGTACACGACTGTCCCGCAAGGAACCTCTATCACACGATCTTCGCCGTCTTTTCCGAAACTACGTTTAGCACCGCCGCCTTCACCGTTCGTCGCCATGATATGACGTTCATACTTCAGGTGGAGAAGCGTCCAGTAATTCCGGTTTCCACGAAGATACACATGGCCTCCTCGCCCTCCATCGCCTCCGTCGGGACCTCCTTTCGGAATATATTTCTCGCGGCGAAAGTGAGAAGACCCTCTCCCGCCCTTACCAGAGCGGCAATAGATCTTTACATAATCTACAAAGTTTGATTCAGCCATAAAGAATATTTATTTAATGTGATAATATGCCAATGTGCCAATCCAAGTTTCATCATTGGCATATTGATTAATTTACAAATTATTTACCGCATCCTTGATACGACCGAAAATTTCTTCGATCGTGCCCATACCTTTGATAGCAACATGTTTGCTTTCACCGATATAGTAATCAGCCAAAGGAGCAGTCTGTTTGTGATAAACATCCAGTCTTGACTTGATCGTTTCCAGATTGTCATCCGAACGGCCTGAAACCTTGCCACGTTCCAGCAGGCGGTTGATCAGTTCTTCTTCTTCTACCTGGAGGTTCAGCATAACGGAAACATCGGTTCCACGTTTGTTCAACATTTCTTTCAGCGCTTTTGCCTGCGGGATCGTACGGGGGAAACCGTCGAAGATGACACCTTTGGAGTTCACCTTGCTGTCTAAAACCTTAGCCAGCATGTCGACGATCAGTTCATCCGGGACCAACTGCCCTTTTTCGATGTAATCTTTAGCAATCTTGCCCAGCTCCGTCTCGTTCTTCATTTCAGAACGCAAAACATCACCTGTAGAGATATGGTCCAAACCATATTCTTTAATAATCAATTCGCTCTGTGTTCCCTTTCCTGAACCGGGAGCACCAAAAATAACAATGTTCAACATAAAAAGTTTACCTTTTAATTGACAATTGGCAATAGACAATCACATCAACGCCCAATCACCGATCATCGCTTATTATACATTAATCTAATAAATTCCCCCTCTTTAACCGGCCTGCGACCATTTATCAGCTCTCGACTATTTTATAGATGTTTCTGTAAGCCCGTCCCATCTCATCATAATCCAATCCGTAACCGACAATAAAGTCACCCGGAATCCGGATGCCGATATAGTCAGGTTTCAGATCGCACTTCAACGAATCGGGCTTGAACAACATAGTCGCCAGTTTAACATCGGCTGCCCCGTCCTTGCGAAGCTTATCCATAACATACTGCATCGTAAAGCCGGTATCGATAATATCCTCGATCAAAATCAAAGTCCTCCCTTTCACGTCGGCCTGTACCGGCATAATCTCACGAACTACACCGGTCGTACTGGTCCCCTTATAGGATGAATAGCGAGCAAAAGTGATTTCATACGGTTCGTTCAACTGGCGCATCAGCTCCGCCGTAAACATAAAAGCCCCGTTCAGAATTCCCACGAACAACGGATGCGTGCCTTTCACATCGGCGCGAATACGTTCCGCCACTTTTGCAATCGCTTCTTTTATCTCCTCTTCCGGGATAAAGAGTTCAAATTCTTTGTCTTTTAATCGGATTCTATCCATATTCCGTTCGATTTTCGAGGGGACAAATGTACAACTTTTTCGGGTAAGCACAAACAATGTAGTCTATCAGGAATTCTTTAATTTGTAAAATATAAAGACAGGATTACTTTCTTCTCCTAAGTTTTCCAATTGTTCAGGAATTGAAATTGAATGCATATTTTTATAATAATCAAGCTCTGCCGATGTTATGACCTGTACCAGATCATTTCCAGCCATGTTCCCCCAGACCGGGAATCCCTGATAACTTCTTGTTCCCAAAAGACCGTGTTGCAAAGTCGTAGCTGCCAATTCCCTGAGCGGAGCGGGCTGTTCGCATTTTTCCACCAATGTTTCACCGTTTTTTTTATCTACCGAAGCAACATAGTGTCCGTCGTTATTTCTCAGGCGAAAATAATATCGCCGGGGTGTTTCATAGAGATCGGAAACAAAGTAATCTTTGCCATCTCCCAAGTTTTTCAGGCTATTAAAATTCGTCACATCAAGCGAATTGATCATTTCCTCATCCGAGTTACGCAAACTCAGGACACAAGCGGGTGATATCTTATCGTCCGACAGCCTGAACACAGTATCGTTGCTACCGGTTTTGAACAGCACGGACTGCTGTCGGCCGGAATAGCCTGCCGCGATCCGGATCGTCAAACCAGACTTTTCACTTGAAACCAAAGGAGAAGAAAAATCATTCTTCATCGTAATCGTATCTCCCTTTTCCGTAAAAAGGCCGATACCGAAACTTCCGTCCCTGAAAGGTACGTAAGGCATGGATATGGCAGCCAAACGTCCCTGACCGAGCTGATACTGAAAGACAACCTGATAATCATGAATAAAATGTTCGACAGGTTCCCCTTCCAGCGTATAGACTTCGACGCGATCCGTACTGAACAAATAGAGACGGTTGTTCTTTTCATCCGCCTGCATACTGGCAACGAAACCGCTGAACTCTCCCGGCCCTTGCCCGAACGGAATCAAGGTCTTTACAAAATGCCCCTGTCTGTCGAACAATACAATCCGTTGCTCTTTTACCGGAAGGACATAAATGTATTTATCCGTAACGGCGTAATTTGCAACCCCATCTATTAAAGAGGCATCATCGGAAGTAACTTCTAACGGGACATAATCAACGCTTTCTATTTCATCACTCAATTTCAAACTCTTCGGACTTTCGATCCCTGCCCTTATGTCCGCCACCGGACAATTCGAAGGATCGGATTTCGGTGAACTACAAGCTATCAGCAAAAAAAGTACCCAACTTAAACTTTGTTTCTTCATTATCTTATTTTATTAATATTTCCATTCATTTTCTACTCTCTGTCAAAATATTACCATCTATCATACGGATCAGCCGACCGGCCATCCGGGCATTTTCCTCGGAGTGGGTAACCATCACGACGGTCGTTCCTTCACGATTCAGTTCCGTCAACAGGTTCATCACTTCATTGCCGTTGACGGAATCCAGGTTTCCGGTCGGCTCGTCCGCCAAGACGATGTGCGGATTCGTAACGATGGCACGGGCAATCGCCACGCGCTGTTGCTGACCACCGGACAATTGTTGCGGGAAATGTTCCGAACGGTGGGCGATCTGCATCCGGTCGAGGGCTGCATTCACCCTTTCAACCCGTTCCTTCATTGAAACACCTGCATACAGCAAGGGAAGTTCCACATTCTCAAAGACCGTCAATTCGTCTATCAGGTTAAAACTCTGAAAGACAAAACCGATATTTCCGTTCCGCAGGTCCGTACGGCTATTTTCCGTATGTTTGGAAACTTCCTGGCCGAGAAACCACAGTTCGCCGTCCGTCGGGTTATCCAACAGCCCCAAGAGATTCAGCAATGTCGATTTGCCACAACCGGAAGGTCCCATGATTGCCAGGAATTCTCCTTCGTTTATTTCCAGATTAATGCCATTCAAGGCTGTCGTCTCCACACTTTCCGTGCGGAATACTTTCGTCAGGTTAATTGCTCGTATCATAATTATCTGTTTTTTATTTCATACTTATCATTTCATTTACTCATAACGTAGTGATGTAACCGGATTACGGGAGGCGGCACGCCAAACCTGGACAACAACCGTCAGGATCGTAACCGACAATATAATCAGCCCTGCCAACGGGAACAGCCACCAGCCGATTGCCACCCGGTAAGCGAAGTTGCTCAACCAGCGATCCATAAAAAGATATCCGACCGGACAGGCGATCACAAACGCAATCCCGACCCAACGCATATATTCGAGGCAGAACATCCTGACAATCCGGTCCGAATGTGCACCATTCACCTTACGAATTCCGATTTCCTTCGTCCGCTGTGCCGTCGAAAGGGCTACCAGCCCAAAAACGCCCATCATGGCGACGATAATAGCCAAAACGGTAAATATCAGAAACATTTGGCTCAGTTGCTGTTCACGGGCATAATTGTTTTTAAGGACATTCTTGAATAATTGAGGAACAAAGAGATGATTTGGACGCATCTCTTCATATTTTTCTTTCAAGAACTTCAGCGTTTCCGCCTGTTTTCCCGGAGAGATTTTGACGTACATCTTATCAAGCAACTGATTGGTATAGTACATGAATACAGGCCGGATCTTTTCCCGTAACGGTTGGTAATTAAAATCTTTTACGATACCGATGATACGTGAGGTTCCGCGACCGGATAAAAAAGGACCTCCATTCAAGATCATGCCTACAGGATTTTCCACCTTCAACATTCTCCAGGCTGTTTCATTAATGACAATCGGCGTCACACCATATGCTCCGCTCCAGAATTTATCAGGATCAGCTTCAAGCACTTCTCCTTTCAACAACTCCAGTCCCAATGTTTGGAAGAAATCCTTATCTCCCACCAATCCGACCATCTCCAACGAATCGACCTTCCCGGCTCCATCCTGCCAACTGAATTTTGA
This sequence comes from Parabacteroides hominis, assembly GCF_014287585.1. Classification (GTDB taxonomy): domain Bacteria; phylum Bacteroidota; class Bacteroidia; order Bacteroidales; family Tannerellaceae; genus Parabacteroides; species Parabacteroides hominis. The sequence goes on from NZ_JACOOJ010000001.1 coordinate 326,149, forward strand.
AGTTTCCCAACGATATCCCTGTAAAAAATCAGAAAGGTCGACTCCTATAGCTATACTTTCCACATACGGATTTTTCAACACTTCCTGTTTATACGGAATTGATTCTTCACGCCAGTCATCAACGTCCACGACAACCAGATTTTCAGTGTTCACCCCTACATCTGCATTTTGTAAATAATGTAATTGTTTGAATGTTATCATCGTACCGATAATCATCGTGATCGCAATCACAAATTGAACACAGACCAACCCTTTGATCAACGCTCCTTTCTTTCCTGTCGTTTTACCCCCTTTTAATGCCAATAGTGGATTAACCGAGGACATATAAAAGGCCGGAAAAGCTCCTGCCAAACAACCGACACCCAAAATGCCGAACAGGACAAACAACAAAGTTTCCCAACTGAACATCAACCCGATATCCTTCCCGACAAACCGATTGAAAAGAGGCAACAGCAATTCCGTCAAGGCAAGTGCCAACAACAATGCCAGGAAAGCCTGCACGAGACTTTCCGAGAGGAATTGACTAATCAGCATCTTCCGCTTTGCACCCGTCACCTTCCGTATGCCGATCTCCTTGAATCGTTGGGAAGCACGCGCTGTCGACAATGTAGTAAAATTGAATGCTCCCATAAAGATTATCAAAGAAGCCAATACTGCAAATAAATAAACTTGCTGCATATTGCCATGATTGCAGACATCATCCGGCTCTTTAAAAGTCGTATGCAAATGAATGTCTGCCAAAGGTTGAAGATCCAACGGCTTTCCCCATTGCGAGCGGTCGACCCACAGATTACGCATCATCTGCCTATCCGTATCGGTCAACTTCAGACCTTTCTTCAGCTGGACATAAACGTGCATCCGCTCCGACCACCCCCAATTATTCTCATCCTCTTTATTATAGGATAGAAAAGAGTTCCAACCGATCAATACGTCAAACTGAATATGACTTTTACGAGGGACTTTCAATACGGCGGCAATTTTATAAGGTCGTTGTTCTCTCCAGAAATTATGGATAATTTCTTTCCCTACAGCCGAAGCATTACCAAACATTCTCTTTGCCGTCTCCTCCGAAATTACAATCTGTTGCGGGTCTTTCTTCATCAACTTGGGATCACCGGCTATGACCGGGAAATCGAATACATCAAAGAACGTCGTGTCCACATACGCCAGTTTTGCTACAATAAAATCATCCCCATAATGAAAATCATCGGTACTACTATATTTAACAAATGTAGCATTCTCTACTTTCGGAAAATCTTTTCTGAATATCCCGCTTAACTGTGTAACCGTAGACGGGACTTGCCCGTCAGCATGCTCGATTTCCCGGATCACCCGGTAAATCTCATTCCGGTTCTTATTAAAATCCTCAAACGTCAACTCATCTACAATCCAAAGATAGATCAAGAATGCGGCCGTCATCCCGACCACAAAGCCCAGCATGTTGATGGACGAAAACAGGAAACTCCGCTTGATTAGCCGGAGTGCGACTTTTACATAATGTTTCAGCATATCTTTTCTCTATTATTTTATTCGTAACGTAAAGATGTCACCGGATTACGGGAGGCGGCACGCCAAGTTTGGACAACAACCGTCAACATCGTTATCAGCAAGATGATACAGCCGGCCAGCGGAAACAGCCACCAACTGATTGCCGTCTGATAAGCAAAGTTGCTTATCCAGCGAAGCATTAACAGATAGCTCAACGGGCAGGCGATTAAAAACGCAATCCCGACCCAAACCATATATTCCCGGCAGAACATCCACACAATCCGGCGGGAATGTGCTCCGTTCACCTTCCTGACGCCGATCTCTTTCGTACGTTGCACCGTCGACAAAGCGACCAGGCCGAACACTCCCATCATGGCGACAATGATAGCCAGCACCGTAAAGACCAGGAACATCCGGCCGAGTTGCTGCTCATGAGCATAATTCAGATTCAAGGCGTCCGAGAAAAAACGATATGTAAAGACGTTATCCGGACGCATCTTTTCATACTCATCTTTCAGGAACTTCAATGTCTCAGCCTTATTCTCAGGAGATATCTTTATATATAACGTATTCAACAGCCGGCGGGAATAATACAGATAAGCCGGCTTAACTTTCTCACGCAACGGTTGGAAGTTAAAATCCTTCACGATACCAACGATCCGCGATGCCTCTCCGTACCACCCTTTATTCTGTAAAAGCATACCGACCGGATCTTCCACATTCATCAGTTTCCAGGCGGTTTCATTAATTACAATCGGCAACTCTTTCTCATAAGCGCCATCCATATAAGCCTTTTTATCCGCTCCAAACGGCATTCCTTTCAACAGGGTCAAGCCCAACGTCTCCATAAAATCACTATCACCGGCCACTCCGACCATTTTCAGCGAATCGACCTGTCCGGCCTCGTTCATCCAGCTGAACGAGTTCTCCTCCGTTCGATGTCCCTGAAGATAATTCGAAAGCTCCACACCTCCGGTCACAGACCTGACATTCGGGTTCTTCAACACTTCCTGCTTATAATCATCAATTCCATAACCGCCCATGTAGGACATAAAGTCGAAAAGGCCGCAATCGGCAACCACCATGTCTTCCTTATCCAGACCTAAATCCGCATTTTGCAGATAATGAAGCTGTTTGAATACAACAGAAGTACAAAAGACCATTACGATAGCGATGACAAACTGCACACACACCAGCCCTTTGACCAACGTGCCTTTTTTCCCGGTGGAACGTCCTCCTCTAAAAGATTGCAGCGGATTAAACCGTGACATATAAAAAGCGGGAAATGCTCCTGCCAGGCAGCCGACTCCGATAATTCCAAACAGGACAAACAATACGGTCTGCCAACTGGCCGTCAGCACAATATCCTTTTCCACAAACCGATTGAAAAGCGGTAACAGCAATTCCGTCAGCGCCAATGCCAGTATCAGCGACAGGAACGCCTGTACCAGACTCTCCGACAGAAATTGCATCACCAGGACCTTCCGCTTGGCTCCTGTCACTTTCCGGACACCGATTTCCTTAAAACGTTGGGAGGCGCGTGCCGTAGACAAGGTTGTGAAATTGAATGCCCCCATAAAAACGATCAGGATGGCCAAAGCCGTAAACAGATAAATCTGCGACATATTCCCGTGATTGCCGACTTCCGGATCTTTAAATGGCGTATGCAGATGAATATCTTTTAGCGGCTGGAATTCCAAAAGCATTCCCTTTTCCTTATGGTTTAACCAGACACGGCTCATGTTCAGCCAGTCTGCTTCTGATAAAACCGTACCTTTTCTTAACTGGATATAGACGCTTGTCCCCTCGACAAAATCCCAATTCATCGGCTCGTAATAGGCCTGTTCGCTCAACAGGACCTCAAACTTTATATGGCTTTTACGCGGGACTTTCAGGACTGCCGCCACTTTATAACGAAAAGTCTGTCCGAAAAACTGACAGGTAACTTCTCTCCCGATAGCCGAAACCCCACCAAACAGTTTCTTTGCTGCCGACTCCGCCAGCACGATTTGTTGCGGATCTTTCTTTATCAGATTGGGATCGCCGGCAATAACCGGAAAACTGAAAACATCGAAAAAGGTAGTATCTACATATGTATACTTGGCTTCAATCAGGTTTTCCCCTGAATGAAGGTTCAAAACACCGAAGTTCAGCGCAAAAGTAGCATTCTCTACCTGCGGAAACTCATTCCGGAAAGCCTCACTCAACGGCGCGACCGTATAGGCAGACTCCTTCACTTCTCCACCTGCATCCCGATCTACGGCAACCACCCGGTAAACAAAATCCCGGTTCTTCTGAAAATCCTCAAACGTCAACTCATCCACAATCCAGAGATAAATCAGGAAAGCAGCCATCATCCCCAACACGAAACCCAGCATATTGATGGACGAAAACAGAAAGCTCCGCTTAATCAGCCGGAGTGCGACTTTTACATAGTGTTTAAACATATATCTTTATTTTACGAATTACCCAATACAAGACAAAGATCATGCCATTCCCGGAATTTCCTTATTTACAACCTTATACAAATAGAACTGTTTAAGTGCATTGTCCGTTTCCGTACGCCGCACGTGCAAAAACGCACGGAAGTCAAACATTACACATAAAATTAGCCTATCTCAGAACTTTTCATTAATTTCGCACCAATATTTTAAATGAATGTAAAAAAGATACGACGATGGTAAAGAGGTCTGTTTTAGCGTTATTTATTGTATTGTTATTCAGTAGTAATCGGATAGGAGCACAGGATGTTGATATAATTAGCGGGAATCAGTTGAACAGACCTGTTCAGACTGCTGTTCCCGATACATTCCCCTTATTAGACTTGGAAGAGACGGAACTGGATAAAATCCCTGATCTCAGGACACAGTTCGAAAAACTCAATAGCAGCTACTCCGCTCCCGCTGCACCGAGTGAAAACTTGCTCCGCTTTTTAAAGAAAGACGAGATAGAGTTATCACCGGAAGCACAATACTGGGTAAATTGGGTACGCGACCCGTCTACCATTATCAGCCCGTGGGCAACCTTACGGGATACGACAATCGTCAATCCGCTGTTTACTCCGATTCTGTTCAAAGGAGGGCTTATCCCGGAAGACCTTCAATTGTACGATAAGGACTTTATTGCAAAACAGCGTCCCAGTTTTCCATTGTTCAAACCGGATACAACTTTGTTCCAAGATGAAACACTGAAGAACAAATTACAGAATACAGCATATAATTATGTACGTGTAAACTACCCGGAATATTTCCGCTATTCGGAACGCGACCTGCCGACAGATGTCGTTAAAACACATGTTATCAAGAAAGCGACATACGAACCGGAACTTATCAAGATAGAAAGCGACCCGAATGCTTTCAGCGACGTGGATGCCCCGGTCAAGTTCATTCCGGAACGCCGCTACTGGACTTCACACTTCGAAAGCGCTGTCCAGTTTGCACAGAATTATATTTCCCCGAACTGGCATAAGGGAGGCGTGAGCACTTTGAACCTGACCAACCGCCAATATTTCGTGTACAATTATAATAAGGACAAAGTGCAGTTCACAAACGAACTGGAATGGAAAACGAATGTCTATACGGCTCCAAAAGACACGTTGCGCGATTACAAGATCGGTGACGATGTGTTGCGGCTCCACAGTAACATCGGTTATAAAGCCTTCAATAAGTGGTTCTATACATTCGATGCCACTTTCCAGACGCAGCTTTTCAGCAACTATGCCGAAAATACCGACAACAAACTGGCCGGCTTCCTTTCGCCGTTCAACATCAACCTCGGTGTCGGTATGAAATATGACCTGAACAAGACATTTCCCAACAGCCGGCATAAGAAATTGACATTATCTGCCAACCTGGCTCCGATCTCTTATACATTTATGTATAGCACGAACAAGGACATCGATTTGGGACGTCACGGTTTCAAAAAGGATGAAGCCACAGGCAAATACGAACGCAAATTAAGCCAATTCGGTTCCACGATAAACGCGACCATGACATTCCAGTTCAACCGGAATGTAAGTTGGTATTCGCGTTTCTACTATTTTACCAGTTACGACCGCATGTTGGGTGAATTCGAAAACCGCCTGACAATGGCTATCAGCCGTTTCTTCTCGACCACCATATCGTTGAACTTACGTTACGATGACGCAGTCACCAAGAAAGAAGATTTCGACAGTTATCTTCAGATCAACGAGCTGTTGAGCTTCGGGTTTAATTACAAATGGTAAGACAAAGTCTATTATTTCCATAATAAACTTTGTTAATCGTGACATAATTTCCAAATAATACGTACTTTTGCCTCGGTTTTGCAATGTCGAGATTACAAATATGAGCGAAAGTATCAATCACAATGGGATTATAGAGAAGATCGACGGCGGTACGGTCTACGTCCGGATCATCCAGCAATCGGCTTGTTCCGGATGCCATGCGCGAAGCATGTGCGCGGCATCCGAGAGTAAAGTAAAGATTATCGAGGTTCCGGACAACTCTGGAAATTTCCATGTAAATGAAGAAGTCCAGTTATGCGGACAGAGTTCACTGGGCCTGCAGGCCGTGCTTCTTGCATTTATATTTCCGCTTATAATAGTTCTTGCGGCTATTGTAACAGGTACAAGTATGCAATGGGAAGAAACCACAAGCGGGTTAACCGGATTACTGCTCTTAGTTCCTTATTATTGCATATTATACTTTTTACGCGACAAACTAAAAAGGCGATTCATTTTTACTTTGAAAAAACTTAATTGACAAACATATCATGATTTTAATTGCCGTTATTTCATTAGGAGCGATTGGAGCCATCGGCGCAGTTTTTCTATACGCCGCCTCCAAGAAGTTTGAAGTATACGAAGATCCTCGTATCGCACAAGTCCAGGAGGTATTGCCCGGAGCCAATTGCGGTGGTTGTGGATATCCCGGATGCGGTGGTTTTGCTGCGGCCTGTGTAAAGGCCGACACGCTGGACGGGCTGTTATGTCCCGTAGGCGGAGCGCCGGTAATGGGACAAGTCGCCACGATCCTCGGAAAGGAAGCAGCCAGTGCAGAACCGATGGTAGCCGTTGTTCGCTGCAACGGAACCTGCGCCGCCCGTCCGCGTATCAACCAATACGACGGGGTAAAGAGTTGTGCGATTGCTTCCACCCTCTATGGCGGAGAAACCGGCTGTTCGTTCGGTTGCCTGGGCTATGGCGACTGTGTGGCTGCATGTAACTTCGACGCCATCCACATCAACATCGAGACAGGGCTTCCGGAAGTAGACGAAGACAAATGTACTTCATGCGGAGCTTGTGTAAAAGCTTGCCCGAAAAACATCATCGAACTGCGTAAGAAAGGCCCCAAATCACGCCGTATCTTCGTCAGCTGTGTAAACAAAGACAAAGGCGGAGTAGCCAAGAAAGCATGTGCCAATGCTTGTATCGGTTGCGGCAAATGTGCAAAGGAATGCCCGTTCGAAGCAATCACGGTGGAAAACAACGTGGCCTACATCGATTACACGAAATGCCGCTTATGCCGCAAATGTGTAGCCGTATGTCCGACCGGCGCCATCCACGAATTGAACTTCCCGCCACGTAAAGAGGCGGCTCCAACTGTGGACGCCGACAAAGTAAAACCGGCAACAGCTCCGAAACCCGCTGCACCGAAGGCTGAAGCCTCGAAGACAGAGGCTCCGAAGGTAGAAGTTCCGGTAACAAACGCTACGCCAAAAGCAGAAACTCCTAAAGTTGAAACAAAAGAAGAAACAAATCAAAAATAAAATCTAATAGTATGCTAAGGACATTTCGAATCGGAGGTATACATCCGCCCGAAAATAAATTGTCTGCCGGTAAGAAGATTACCGCGTTAGCTGCTCCTAAGCAGGTAATCATACCGCTCAGTCAGCACATCGGGGCTCCCGCCCAGGCAGTGGTCAAGAAGGGTGATCTGGTTAAAGTAGGAACACTTGTCGCCAAGGCTGGCGGTTTCGTTTCCGCCAACATCCACTCGTCGGTATCCGGTAAAGTAAACAAAATAGATAACGCTCTCGACTCGAGCGGCTACAAACGTCCTGCCATCTACATCGACGTGGAAGGAGACGAATGGGAAGAAACGATCGACCGCAGCGATGCACTGGTAAAAGACTGCGCGCTGTCATCCAAAGAGATCGTCGACAAGATTGCAGCAGCCGGCATCGTTGGTCTGGGTGGCGCGACTTTCCCGACACAGGTGAAGCTGATGCCGCCTCCCGGAAACAAGGCCGAGATCATCATTATCAATGCTGTCGAATGTGAACCCTATCTGACCTCCGACCATTCCCTGATGATGGAAAAAGGCGAACAGATCTTAGTTGGCGTCACGTTGCTGATGAAAGCCGTAAACGTAAACAAAGCTGTTATCGGCATTGAAAACAATAAACCCGACGCAATCGCCCACCTGACGAAGCTGGCGGCCGGTTATCCCGGAATCGAGATCATGCCGCTGAAAGTGCAATATCCGCAGGGAGGTGAAAAGCAGCTGATCGACGCCGTGATCCGTCGCCAGGTAAAGAGCGGCGCCCTGCCTATCTCTGCCGGAGCCGTCGTGCAGAACGTGGGAACCGCATACGCCGTCTACGAAGCTGTCCAGAAGAACAAACCGCTGTTCGAACGGGTCGTGACCGTAACCGGAAAGGCTGTAGCCAATCCGTCGAACTTCCTGGTTCGCATGGGTACGTCTATCAGCACGCTGATCGAAGCAGCCGGCGGCATTCCCGAAAACACAGGTAAGATTATCGGTGGCGGCCCGATGATGGGTAAAGCGTTGGTAAGCGCCGAAATCCCGGTGACCAAAGGCAGTTCAGGCGTATTGCTCCTGACTAAGGAAGAATCCGTCCGCAAGCCTATGCAGGACTGTATCCGTTGCGCCAAGTGCGTGAACGTCTGCCCGATGGGTCTGAACCCCGCCTTCCTGATGAAGTTCACTGTCTATAAAGACTGGGAAAAAGCTGAGGCCAACTACATTCAGGATTGCATCGAATGCGGTTCCTGTAGCTACACTTGTCCTGCCAACCGCCCGCTATTGGATCAGATCCGGTTGGGCAAAGGCAAAGTAATGGGTATTATTCGTGCAAGAAAGTCATAAAACAAGAGCAATATGGAAAACAAATTATACGTGTCTCCCTCGCCCCACATTCATGGCGGCGACAGCATAAGCAAAAATATGTACGGTGTACTGATTGCCCTTGTTCCGGCTTTCCTGGTATCACTCTACTTTTTTGGATTAGGTGCGCTGATCGTAACCGTAGCTTCGGTTTTCTTCTGCGTCCTGTTCGAATATCTGATTCAGAAGTTCCTGATGAAAAAGGAAACGACCATTTACGACGGTTCGGCCATCCTGACCGGTGTTTTGCTGGCGTTCAACCTGCCGTCGAACCTGCCGGTCTGGATCATTGCCATCGGTGCGCTGGCAGCTATCGGCATCGGCAAGATGTCGTTCGGCGGCCTGGGTAACAATATCTTCAACCCGGCACTGACGGGCCGTATCTTCCTGCTGATCTCTTTCCCGGCACAGATGACCACCTGGCCCGTTGTCGGACAGATGACATCTTATGCAGATGCGACGACAGGAGCAACCGTTCTGTCCCTGATGAACGAGGGCGCACTCGACAAGATGCCGACGCTCAGCGACATGCTGGTCGGTAATATGGGAGGTAGCCTTGGTGAAGTCAGTGCGTTGGCACTGCTGTTAGGTATGTTCTATATGTTATGGAAGAAGATCATCACCTGGCATGTTCCGGTGTCCATCTTCGTTACCGTATTTATATTTACCGGTATCATGCACTTAGTAAATCCGGTCCAATATGCAAGCCCGTTCGTTCATCTGCTGTCCGGAGGCCTGATGCTCGGAGCCATCTTCATGGCGACCGACTATGTGACTTCGCCGATGAGCAAGAGCGGCATGATTGTCTACGGTGTCGGCATTGGTATCCTGACAACGGTGATCCGTCTGTTCGGTTCTTATCCCGAAGGTATGTCATTTGCCATCTTCATCATGAATGGAGTTACTCCGCTAATCAACAGTTATATGAAACCTAAACATTTCGGAGGAAAATAAGCATGGCAAAACTAAAATCAACATTACCCAATATGTTCCTTTCACTCACGATCATCTGTGTAGTGGCAGGAGCGATATTAGCAGGTGTGAACATGTACACCACCGGCCCGATTGCCGCCACCAAAGCCGCTGCACTGGAAGCAGCGATCAAAGCGGTGACGCCGGATTTCGATAACAAGCCGACCGAGCAGGCTTATATGGCTGTTACGGCAGACGGCGATTCGCTGAAGATCTATCCGGCTACCAAAGACGGCAAGTTCGTTGGCGCAGCCGTAGAAAGTAACACGAAGAAAGGTTTCAGCGGCGAAATCAAAGTAATCGTAGGCTTCGACGCCGAAGGCAAACTCCTGAACTACTCCGTGCTGCAACATGCCGAGACTCCGGGCCTGGGCGCCAAGATGCAGGAATGGTTCCGCGCGGACAAGAACAAACAGAGCGTGCTGGGACGCAACCTGGCCGACGGCGAACTGAAAGTATCTAAAGACGGCGGCGATGTAGACGCAATCACAGCGGCAACCATCACCAGCCGCGCATTCCTGAACGCGGTGAACCGTGCTTACAGCGCATTCGCAGGCACTGACGGATTGACCGGCGCAACCGCATCATCCGATAACACAACTAAAGAGGGAGGAAACGACAATGAGTAATCTGAAAATATTGATGAATGGTATCATCAAAGAGAACCCGACATTCGTATTGCTGTTAGGTATGTGCCCGACATTGGGTACGACCTCTTCCGCTCTGAATGGCATGAGTATGGGACTTGCCACGATGTTCGTGCTGATCTGTTCCAACATCGTGATTTCCGCCTTGAAGAACCTGATCCCCGACATGGTGCGTATTCCGGCTTTCATCGTCGTGATCGCAACCTTCGTGACGGTTGTCCAGATGTGCATGGAGGCTTTCGTGCCGGCTTTGTATGCCAGCTTAGGGTTGTTCATCCCGTTGATCGTTGTAAACTGTATCGTGCTGGGACGTGCCGAAGCGTTCGCAGCCAAGAACGGCATCATCCCTTCCGCCATCGACGGACTGGGTATGGGACTGGGCTTCACGATGGCATTGACGTTGCTGGGGGCTGTCCGCGAGTTGCTGGGAACCGGCAAGTTGTTCAACCTGACATTGATGCCCGAACAATACGGTTCACTGATTTTCGTACTGGCTCCGGGTGCTTTCATCGCATTAGGATATCTGGTCGCTATTGTAAACAAACTGCGTAAAGCTTAAAAACGAACGATATGGAATATATACTGATCTTTATTGCCGCCGTATTCGTAAACAACGTTGTACTGGCACAGTTCTTAGGTATCTGTCCGTTCCTGGGCGTATCCAAGAAGGTGGAAACGGCAGCCGGCATGGGCGCCGCCGTGACTTTCGTATTGACGATCGCTACAGTCGTAACGTTCCTCGTACAAAAATATATTCTGGATGCTTTTGGCTTGGGCTTTATGCAGACCATCAGCTTCATCCTGATCATTGCCGCATTGGTACAGATGGTGGAAATCATCCTGAAGAAAGTCTCTCCGGCCCTTTATCAGGCGCTTGGCGTGTTCCTTCCTCTGATCACGACAAACTGTTGTATCTTGGGTGTGGCCATCCTCGTAATACAAAAAGAGTATAATTTATTGGAATCCGTTGTATATGCAATCTCAACTGCTATTGGATTTGCGTTAGCTTTGATTATCTTTGCAGGTGTCAGAGAACAATTAGCAATGACGAAAGTTCCCGATGGCATGAAAGGAACCCCGATCGCCCTTATCACAGCTGGTCTGTTGGCTATGGCTTTCATGGGTTTTTCAGGGATTGTGTAATTACTAATCTAAATAAACACTAAGATGAAACAAAAGATTTTAGTAGCAGGTGGAACTGGTTACATCGGATCACACACCACAGTAGAACTGCAGAACGCAGGTTATGAAGTAGTCATCATCGACGACCTGTCTAACTCCAATATAGAAGTATTGGACGGCATCGAACGCATCACAGGCATCCGTCCTGAATTCATCCAACTGGACTTGAAAGATAAGGAAGCAACCCGCGAAGCACTGAAAGCTCATCCGGGAATCAAAGGGATCATCCTGTTTGCCGCCAGCAAAGCAGTTGGCGAATCCGTACAGCAGCCATTGAAATACTACCGTAACAACGTTGTGACACTGGTAAACCTGTTGGAACTGATGCCGGAAGCCGGTATCGAAGGTATCGTATTCTCATCTTCCTGTACCGTTTACGGACAGCCAGATCCTGAAAACTTGCCTGTAACCGAGGACGCACCGATCAAACCGGCAACCTCTCCTTACGGAAACACAAAACAGATCAACGAAGAGATCATCCGCGACACGATCCACGCCGGCGCTCCTTTCAAGAGCATCATCCTGCGATACTTCAACCCGATCGGAGCACATCCGACAGCAGAGATCGGCGAATTGCCTAACGGCGTTCCTCAGAACCTGATCCCTTACCTGACTCAGACGGCTATGGGCATACGCAAGGAGTTGAGCGTGTTTGGTGACGACTACGACACGGTTGACGGTTCTTGCATCCGCGACTATATCAACGTAGTCGATCTGGCCAAGGCTCACGTGATCGCTATGGACCGTATGTTGGGCGGCAAGTCTCTGGAAAATGTGGAAATCTTCAACCTCGGAACCGGAAACGGTGTATCGGTACTCGAACTGATCAACACATTCGAAGCAGCTACAGGCGTTAAAGTCCCGCACAAGATTGTAGGCCGTCGTGAAGGCGATATCGAAAAGGTTTGGGCCAATCCCGAACGTGCCAATAAAGTCTTAGGCTGGAAAGCAACAGAAACGCTCGCCGACACATTGGCTTCCGCCTGGAAATGGCAGGAAAAGCTACGCGAACGCGGTATCATGTAATCGGAAACATCCTCATTATTGATAAAAAGGGAAGCATCAGCCGATGTTTCCCTTTTTACATTTCACATTCACACACCTCCTAAACCCCTATCAATCAAAATCTTCTTGTGAACCCTCATCACTCCCTATGACCAAGAATGAAATCAAATAAAGAAGGAAAGAGAATAACAAAAACTTTTCCGAAACCAAGCACAAAGTAAGTAACCATCAAAGAGAAACTAATCGTTCCACCCGTGTGAGCCGATCGGCTCACACGGGTGGAATGTACGGCTCACAAACGTGGAAAGTACGGCTCACAGCTGTGGGCCGATAAATAAGAATGCACTCGGCAACTAAAAAGAGCAGGCCGGAAGATTACTTTTCCAGTATATCCAGGACAGCTTCCCGCCAATCTTCCCCATTTCCGGGCTGGTATGTATGGAAACCGAGTCCCTGCCCGACCTCTATATTCGATTTGGCATCGTCGACAAACAGCGTTTCAGCGGGAATAAGAGGGGCGTCTTCTATCATCCGATCGAAGATGGCAGCATCAGGTTTCGTTGCTCCTGCCTCATAAGAAGTGTACATTTTATCGAAATAGGCGGATATCGGACGACCGGCAGGAGTAAACGCCTCACTCCTTGCCCACGACTGGACAATCGGGTTCGTATTGCTCAACAAATAAACCTTATACTTCTTCCGAAGCTCTAACAGGAAATCCAACTTATATTGAGGGACATCGGCTATAAAGCCCATCCAGGCATATTTGATTTCATCATAAGAAAGCTGTTTACCGGTATGCTCACGTAATTTCCGGCAGAAGGTATCGACATCGATCTTTCCATTTTCCACTTCCAGGAAAAAACCTTTCTGCTCGTATGGATCGAGCAATTGTTTCGCGTCCTTCACTCCTATCTCTTCAAAACGGCTTATAGCCTGGTGATGATCCAGGTCGATCAACACACCTCCCAAGTCAAATACTATATTTCTGATTCTTTCCATATTCTTCTTTATGTTATACTCACAAACTTACATAAAAGTGTCCGAACAACCAAATAAAAAAAGTGAAGGCCGTATGCGGCAGGTGAAACTACCTTTACATACAGCCTTCACAGTAAATCGTTATTATACAGGCCCCAAGCAGGCTTGTGAATGTGAAATCATTCTATTCGAGCTTGTGGATAACCAGGCCGGAACGCAGTTTCGGTTCGAACCAGGTTGTCTTGGGAGGCATAATATTACCGGTATCGGCAATATCCATCAATTGCTTCATGGTGACAGGATAAAGCGCCAGAGCCACCTTCATCTCGCCACTGTCCACACGACGTTTCAATTCCCCCAGTCCACGGATACCGCCTACGAAATCGATACGCTTGTCCGAACGGAGGTCTTTTATCCCCAATATTTCATCCAGAATGAGGTTGGAAGAGATCGTCACATCCAGGACACCGATCGGGTCGTTATCGTCGTATGTCCCCGGCTTGGCAGTCAGCGAATACCATTTTCCGCCCAGATAGAGGGAGAAGTTATGCAAAGCTGCCGGTTTATAAATATCAGTACCTTTTTCTTCTACTATAAAGTCCTTCCCCAGCTTAGCCAGAAATTCTTCTTCCGACAGGCCGTTCAGGTCTTTCACCACACGGTTATAGTCGATAATGGTCAACTGGTTTGCCGGGAAACAGACTGCCATAAAATAGTTATATTCTTCGTCACCTTTATGATCGGCGTTCTGTTTTGCCTTTTCCGCTCCAACCAGCGCAGCCGCAGCAGAGCGGTGATGGCCGTCGGCAATATATAAGGAAGGCATTTCACCGAACAACTCCGTGATACGGGCAATATCGGCTGCCTCATCGATAATCCAGAAAGTATGGCCGAAACCATCATCTTTCGCAACGAAGTCATATTCCGGAGCGCGGGATGTATATTTGGCAACTATCCTGTCCAACTCCGCATTATCGGGATAAGCAAAGAACACCGGTTCGATGTTGGCATTGTTCACCCGGACATGTTTCATACGGTCTTCTTCCTTGTCACGGCGCGTCAGTTCATGTTTCTTGATAACGCCATTCATGTAATCGGGCACGTATGCACCGACAACCAGGCCGTACTGTGTCTTGCCATTCATGGTCTGGGCATACACATAGTAGCATTCTTCCTTATCCTGGACCAGCCAGCCTTTTTCCTGGAACATCTGGAAATTAGCGGCAGCTTTCAGATAAACAGCGGGATCGTGTTCGTCCGTCCCGACCGGAAAGTCGATCTCCGGCTTAATAATATGGTAAAGGGATTTATCGTTGCCTTTTGCTTCTTCACGCGCTTCTTTGGAGTCTAACACATCGTACGGACGGGAAGCGACTTGTTCGACTAACGCCTGTGGAGGACGAATGCCTTTGAAAGGTTTAATAATAGCCATAATAAGGTGTGTTTTAAATATTAGAAGATACGCCCTCGCAAAAGCAAGGGCGAAATCTATGAGTAATTACTTATTTACGCGGAACTTTTCGCATCCTTCTTTCAGGAAGCCTTCGATCTGCTTAGCGGCGGCAATACCGGCATTGATATTGGCTTCGGCAGTCTGTGCGCCCATCTTTTTGGGAGTAGAGAAATAGCGGCCGGCAAACTTGGCAGCAAACTCTTCGTTGGCAGCAGGCATAATGTCGGTTACATATTTCAGGTCTGCACGCTCTTCCATCAGCTTGATCAGTCCGGCTTCATTAATAACTTCCTTACGGGCCGTATTAACCAAGAGGCCGCCTTTCGGCATCTTTCCCACCAATTCATAATCGATAGAATTCTTTGTTTCGGCAGTTGCCGGGATATGCAAAGAAACGACATCGCAGGTAGCATAAAGTTCTTCCTGTGAAGCGACCGGTTTCACGCCATCCGCTTCAATGGCAGAGGCCGGACAGAAAGCGTCGAAAGCATAGATTTCCATTCCGAAGCCTTTAGCAATGCGGGCTACATTACGGCCTACATTGCCGTAAGCATGGATACCCAGCTTCTTGCCTTTCAATTCCGTGCCGGAAGTACCGTTATAGAAGTTGCGGACAGCCATCACCATCATACCGAAAGCCAATTCGGCAACGGCATTGGAGTTCTGTCCCGGCGTGTTCATCACACATACATTGTGGGCTGTCGCAGTAGCCAGGTCGACGTTATCGTAACCGGCTCCGGCGCGTACGACTATTTTCAATTGCTTGGCCGCATCCAACACTTCTGCATCGATAATGTCACTGCGGATAATGATGGCATCCACATCCTTGACAGCATCCAGCAGTTTAGCCTTTTCACCATATTTCTCCAACAGGACCAATTCGTCGCCTGCACTTTCCACTACTTCGCGGATACCTTTCACAGCTATCGCTGCGAAAGGTTTATCTGTTGCTACTAATATCTTTGCCATAATCAATGCTGTTTTTCAAAATCTTTCATACATGCAACCAAAGCTTCAACACTGCTCTTAGGCATTGCGTTGTACAGAGAGGCACGGAAACCACCGACAGAACGGTGTCCTTTGATACCGACCATACCGGCAGCCGCAGCAAATTTGCCGAACGCGTCTTCCAGTTCCTTATATTCGTCATTCATCACGAAACATACATTCATGATAGAACGGTCTTCAGCTACGACAGTTCCTTTAAACAACTTGTTGCGATCGATTTCATCATAGAGGATAGCGGCATTTTCCATATCCTTCTTTTCCATTGCGGCAACACCGCCTTGTTCCTTATACCATTTCAATGTCTGCAAAGCAGCGTAGATAGGCAGCACGGGAGGAGTGTTAAACATGGAATCCTTGTCGATATGAGTCTTGTAGTTCAACATTGTCGGGATCGGACGGTCCACATGTCCCAAAGCATCCACACGTACGATGGCCAATGTCACACCGGCAGGAGCCAAATTCTTCTGTGCTCCGGCATAGATAATGTCATATTTGGACACATCGACAGGACGGGAGAAAATATCGGACGACATATCGGCAACCAAACGTTGTTTCACATCCGGATCTTTGCGAGTTTCCGTTCCGTAAATCGTATTATTGGTCGTAATGTGGAAATAATCAGCATCGTCGGCAATCGTATAATCTTTCGGAATATATGTATAGTTCTTATCTTTGGAAGATGCCACGACTTCGACTTCCCCGAACAGTTTAGCTTCCTTGATGGCTTTGGACGACCATGTACCGGTATCCAAATAAGAAGCTTTCTTATTCAAAAGGTTGTAAGGGACCATACAGAACTGCATACTTGCACCTCCACCCATGAAAACAACCTCATAACCAGCAGGAACATCCAGCAATTCTTTGATCAGCGCACGCGCTTCATCATTCACGGCAATGAATTCTTTACTTCTGTGGGAGATTTCAAGAAGAGATAAACCCATACCCGCAAAATTCTCTACCGCAGCAGCCGTATTTTTAATTGTATACTCGCTCAAGATAGAGGGACCTGCATAAAAATTGTGCTTCTTCATACCAATGTCTTTTTAATGTTAAATATAATTTAAGTAACTAATTTCTCAAAACAGGCGGCTAATGTACGAATTTAATTGAGAAGCGAAAATGAAAAACCGGAAAATATTAACAAATAGTCGACCTTTGCGCTCTTTTCGTTACATTTCTCTTTAATTTTCAATCTTCAATTATCAATTTTCAATTTCTAATATCTGTCACCCCACAAACGTCTCATTTGTTCGATTAGTTTGTGCTCGGACGGATTTTCCTGTCCTTTCCACAGCCGTTCGTTCAAAATCTCCTTTGGAAGAAACTCTTGCTTGACAAAATGATTTTCATAATCGTGCGCATATTTGTAGTCTTTTCCGTAATTCAACTCCGCCATCAATTTTGTCGGTGCATTTCGCAAATGAAGGGGAACAGGCAAGTTACCTGTACGGTTCACCAGCTCTAACGCATCATTAATCGCCATATAAGCCGAATTACTTTTAGGACTGCATGCCAGATAAACGGTCGTTTCCGCCAAAATGATCCGTCCTTCAGGCCAGCCGATTTTCTTCAAGGCATCAAAACAAGCATTTGCCAACAATAGAGCATTCGGATTCGCTAATCCGATATCTTCCGAAGCTGAAATAACCAGACGGCGGGCAATAAATTCCGGGTCTTCGCCACCGGCAACCATACGTGCCAGCCAGTAAATAGCGGCGTCCGGATCACTTCCGCGGATGGATTTGATGAAAGCGGATATAATGTCATAATGCATCTCTCCTCCTTTATCGTACGCCGCCGGATTTTCCTGCAAGCGCTCCACCACCTTTTCATCTGTTATTTCAATCTTTTCATTTCCTTCTTCAGCAGCTACTACGAGCTCCAGGATATTCAGCAACTTCCGTGCATCGCCACCGGAATAACGCAACATGGCGTCTGTCTCGGTCAACACGATATTCATATCCTTCAATACGATATCTTCCGTAACCGCCTTATTCAACAAAGTCAACAGATCAGCTTTCTCCAACGACTTCAAAACATATACCTGGCAGCGTGAAAGCAATGGACGGATGACCTCGAACGAGGGGTTCTCCGTCGTGGCTCCGATCAAGGTTACCACACCTGTCTCTACTGCATTGAGCAGGGAATCCTGCTGCGACTTGCTGAAGCGATGTATTTCGTCAATAAACAGGATCGGTGAAACGGTATTGAAAAAGCGGTTGCTTTTTGCCTTTTCTATTACCTCCCGCACATCTTTCACTCCTGAACTGATTGCGCTCAACGTATAGAACGGAGCTTCCAGTTTATTTGAAATAATCTGCGCCAACGTCGTCTTTCCCACTCCCGGAGGCCCCCACAATATAAATGAAGGGACACGACCAGCATCAATCATCTTTCTAAGGACAGCTCCCTGGCCGACCAGGTGCTTCTGCCCTATATAATCATCCAACGTCTTCGGACGTAATCTCTCTGCTAACGGTTGACTCATCATGCTGACAAAAGTCGGATATTTTATTTACTTTTCAAAGCATAATCCCTGCAAAAATTCAAGGTCATTTTAATGTTTGACAACAGGAAAATATAATAAAAAGAAAGCACACATAAGCGCACACACCAGTACAAGCCTCAAAACAATAACATTTTGTCAATCCTGTTCTCTCTATGACTGACGTAAAATCATAAAAAAATCGGGGACGTGTCAAAAAAAGAACTTGACACATCCCCGTCCTTCCATATCAATAGCTTCTTTTATTTCAGCGTGATATTTTTCAGATCACGTATAACAGTCATATCCATAATATCGCTATAGATCTCGGTTGTCCGCACACTTTTATGCCCTAAGAGCTTCTGCACGGTCGTGATATTCGCTCCATTATATAATAATAAGGTAGCATTTGTATGACGTGCCATGTGGAAAGACAACCTTTTACCTATTTCCGCCAACCGGCAAATCCTCTTCAACTGTTTGTTCACATTCGAATTAGCCGAAACGGAGACGCCAAAAAGCGTCTTGGAATAACGCCTACGATAACGTTCGTAAATTGAAAGCGCTTTTCCATCAAACAACAAAAACAATGGCAAGCGGACATTCACATCTGTCTTTACCGATGAATAGATCAACCATAATTTATCGTCGATCATGTGGAAGTTATCCGGCCTTATATTCACTATATCCGAAAAACGAAGCCCAGTGTAACAACTGAAAAGAAACATATCGAGCGTTCGTCTAAGTGCACGTTGCAATTTAGGAGCGACATTCTCCAACTTCTCCAATTCTTCCGGCGTCAGATGACCACGCTTACTCTCCATATATTTAATCTTATACTTGCGAAAAGGATATTTCTGCAATTCGAACAGATCTTTATTTATAGCCAAGTTGACATATCTTTTCAGATGCTTCATATGCTTGGCAATCGTATTACGGTGATACTTATGCTCAAGAAGAAAACGTTCAAAATCACAAAGGAAATTAAAAGTAAGATCTTCAAAAGACACTTCCGACTGATACTGGCATAAAACCAGCAAAGTAGACATGTGGTTTTTCAGTGTGGACAACCTCAAATTACTATGTTCGATCTCACTTTTCATAAAAGAGACAAAAGATGAAGAGGCAGACTCAAAATCTCCCCTCTCCCTCAGATATTCCAAGGAAAACGGACGTCCGCTCTGAACCATGTCCAACTCGATCCGCTCCAAGTAGGAAATATAATCCTCCATGTACCGATTGAGTTCATCCATGTTGGGATGATTCCTCACAGCCCTTTTCTTGCTATCCCACTGCGTGGGCTTAACATAGATTTTCGTCGAGAAATACTTCTTTTGCCTATTCAGGTAGGCCTCCACCTGAATCAAAGCTTTTCCTTCTGCATTCAACCGCTTTTTTCGATTGAACACCAGGTTGTAAATAACTTTTTCCATGATATACATTATTTTCTGAATGAGAACACGAAGGAACAATAATAAGTTCTTTGTTTCGTATGAGACAAACTAAAAGTTTGTTATTACATCTTATTCCTTCTATTTTTTCTTCTATCATCAAATAAAAAAAGGCTATGGCACTCATGCCACAGCCTTTTACGTTTGCAATATAAATAAATTTATTTTTTCGGAAGCGTACCCATCCAGTCATTCTGTTCGACTCCAAATCCGGAATTGATTTCAGCACTTGGAATAGGGAACAATAAATTGGAAATCTTATAGTTCGTATAAGTGTACATAACATTGGGCGCACTATAAGCATAGACCTCTGCGTCTTCATCCCAACGGCGCAAATCATATAAACGCAGGCCTTCCTGGAACAATTCACGTGCACGTTCATCCTTAATAAAAGACATCAGTGCCTCAGATGTTGCCGGCAGATCGCTCACAGAAGTAATATCGGCATTACGTTTAGCCACCGTCAATAAGGCATTCTGCGCATTGCTCAAACTGCCGTTTGAACTTTTCAAATTAGCTTCTGCTATAATCAGGAACATTTCCGGAGCATTTACGATATAGTTTGTTCCATAAGCGGAGTTCCCAGAAGCATGTGAGAATTTACCAGACTTAAAAACCGGCACGGTCAACGAAGAAGTCGCATCCCATTCAATGAGGCTCGTACGGCAATCATTCTCACCATAGAGAGACTGCAATTTCGGACTCGGGCTGAAGTTGTAAGTAGACCACAACGTACCGCATGAGTTGGCCGACCAGTTTTGTGTTTCTGTAATAGCCAACGCAAACAGGCTTTCCGAATTGGATTCTCCACCGTTATAAAGAGCCCTGTAAGATTCTTTCTTATAAGTCAGCGATGTAATGCCAGCCTCGTCGAGTGCTTTTTGGGCATACGTCATTGCTTCGTCCCAATTTTCAAGATACAGGTATGTACGTGCCAATAATCCGTAAACAGCTGCTTTATTAAAATATAGCAATTGCCCTCTGTCACCGCCAGCCGCATCGAAATGAGAGATGGCATTCTTGAAATCAGAAAGTACAGCCTCGTAGCTCTGCCCTACAGTCGAACGGCTGACCTGGGCAAGCGCTTCGATAGGTTTGTCGATAATGACGATACCCGGTTCGGAAGAAAAGTCGGTTCCATTCACTTTTACCTGGTGAGCATAAATATTAGTCAGCAACAACTGGGCATATCCGCGAAGCGCATACGCTTCTGCCATATTACGGTCCAATACTGCTTTTTCTTCAGCCGTACTGCTTTCATAAATAGCCGGTGCACCTTCAATGATACGAGCAGCGTTATCCGCAGTTTTGTATCCGTATTCCCAAATATTCTTCAGGTAAGTATCCGTATCAGTGAATGTAAACTGATAAATTCCGTCAAAATGCCCTGTTTTTGAATTCCAATACGAAATATCGGTCGGAATATCGCCGATGCTGATAGCATAATTGCCGGCGAAATAATAATAGTACAAATTATAATAAGTACCATTAAGCGCTGTCGAAATATTGTCAACTGTTGACAATCCAGCATCGACATCGATGCCTTTATAGTAATCGGTCTCCAAGAAGCTGTTTCCGCATCCTGAGAATCCGCATCCTAAAGCCAACAGGACACATGCATTTAATATATTCTTTTTCATATTCTTAAACATCTCTTTTTAATTACTGTAACACAAGATTTAGAAAGTAAGTTGAATACCTCCGACGAACGTACAAGTAGCCGGATATTGCCAAGCGATAACACCGTTAGCCGAAGTTTCCGGATTATAGCCGATAAAGTCACTTGATGTAAACGTATAGAGATTATCTACAGAAACATAAGCGCGTAATTTCTGGATAAATACTTTTTCCGATAATCTTTTCGGCAACGTATATCCCAATGTGATATTGCTGATACGCAAATAACTTCCATTATACAAGAAACGGGAAGAAGTTTTCGAAGCATTGTTCGGGTCACCGTAGATGTATTGCGGATATTTAGCTGTTTTGTTGTCCTCTGTCCAGGAATTAAGAGCCACGTCTTCAAGCGGTGTACGCAACGACATACCGAAGCCGGTAAAAGAAGCACCCGAATCGAAAACCTTACCACCTAAACGATAGTTAAAGTTTATATTGAAATCCAAGTCTTTCCAAGTCAAGGTGGTTCCAAAACCGCCCAAAATCTTAGGATCGGCATTACCAACATAGCGTTTAGCTGCTGCGTTGTAATCTGACGTAGTCTCGTCACCCTCTTTATTAAGATACCACATCGGTTTACCATTTTCCTGATCAACACCTGCATATTCTTTCATGTAGAACTGGCTGTAAGGACGTCCTTCTTCAATAATCTGGTATGTATATTCCAATGGATCGTCGGTCGACAACTTTATCACCTTATTTCTGTTCCAGGTCAGGTTGGCAAAGACATTCCAAGTCAGTCCCTTCCTCTGGATAATGTTTGCATTTGCAGAGAGTTCGATACCGCGGTTGCGGATAGATCCGATATTCTGATATGTTTCCTTGATACCGGTTGTCATAGACAAGGGAACCTGGAAAAGAGCGTCGGAAGTATCTTCATTATAGAAGTCGAAAGTCAAATGAAAACGTTGCAACAACGAAAGGTCGAAGCCTACGTCAAACTTCTTGGAAACTTCCCAAGTCAATGCCGTATTCGGAATACTGGTCGGACGCATACCCGGAGTCTGATTGTAGTTATAGCCTGAAGAATAGAATCCACGGGCAGCATACCAGTCGATATCCTGGTTACCGACCGTACCGTAAGAGGCACGGAGTGTTGCATTCGTGATCACTTCATTCCCGCTAAGGAACTCTTCACTTGAAGCACGCCATTTTCCACCAACTGACCAGAAATTACCCCAACGGCTGTCCGAGCCAAACACGGAAGAACCGTCACGGCGGAAAGAACCGGACAGGTAGTATTTATCTTCATAAGAATAATGTGCATCAAGGAAGTAAGAAGCCAAACGCGCTTCTTTCTTGTAATATTCACTGCCCTGCTCCGTACCGGCTGTCGTAAGGTCACGCATTCCGGATGCAGCAAACGGGAAGTCAGACTTAGCATAATAATCGTAGAAATAGCTTTTCTTTTGCATTTCCTGTCCAAGCATTACACCTACATCATGTTTTTCTGCAAAAGTGTAATTCCAACCGATAATGTTATTCCATGTAACGACAGTGCTCTTAGCGTTCATCTGCTGTCCCAATCCGTTATAGTCCATACCCTGCGGATTATAAAGAGCACTCCAGTACTGGTATTCGCGGCGTTCGTTGACATTTACGCCCAGTGTTGTCTTGGCATAGATGCCTTTACCGAAATCAACTTGGAAATAAGGATTCAAGTTGATTGTCTGAAGAGTAGTTTCGTTTATCTCACCTGCTTTTTCATCCATCAATGCCAATGGATTGTAATTATTCACATTCGCATAGTTTCCTTCTTCATCGTAGAACGGAGACATAGGCGTTTGGCTGGATATAGCCGCAGTTATCGGGCTGGACATGGAACCTGCCGTAGACAGGGAAAAACCGTTCTGAGTAGAATAGCTGTAGGATGTATTTACCCCCACTGTTGCCCACTTGAATTTGGAATCCAGGTTAAGACGTCCTGAAAGACGTTCCAAATCAGAACCGATAAGCAAACCGTCCGTGCTCAGATATCCCAAACTTACATAATAACCGGTGGAACCGGTACGTCCCTGCATATTAAGGTTATAATCCTGATAATAACCTTTACGTGAAATGGCATCCATCCAATCGTAAGAAGACTTGCGGTCCCAACCGAAATAGTCATCGGCCAAAAAATCATAGTTTTCCTGCCAATCTCCACCTTGTGCAGCAGTCAAACCGTTTGCAAAAAGGTTCATTGTCTGTTGTGCACTGGCAAAGTCCATATTGTGATTAGCCATCGACACAAAACCTTGTTTAACATCAAGATTAATGTTAAACTTACCTTCCGAACCTTTCTTGGTGGTAACAATGATCACACCATTCGCAGCACGCGAACCGTAAATAGCAGTAGCCGCCGCATCCTTCAGAACCGTAATATTTTCAATATCAGCAGGGTTAAGAGCCGCCATCGGGTCTAATGTGTTGTTGCTGCTGTAATTGAAAGAATTATCATCTCTGTCTGAATCGATAGGCATACCATCGATCACGTAAAGCGGTTGTGTTCCTGAATTGAGCGAACCGCGTCCACGCACATAAATAGAGCCCCATACACCCGGCATACTGCTCGAATTATTCATTTGAATACCAGGAACAGTCCCTTCCAGAGCCTTCACAAAATTCGCATCGTTTTTCTTGGCAAGAACATCTTTACCAACAATAGATGCAGCACCCGTAAATGAAGCCTTACGCTGTACGCCATATCCCGTAACAACAACTTCATCAAGCACCTCAGTATCCGACTCCAAAACAACATTGAGCGTCGGCTTTACTCCCATTTCCTGGGTCTTCATACCCACAAAAGAAATTACCAGAGTCTTTGCAGAACTTGGTATATCTGCAATATCCTGATTGTTAATGGATTAATTATACATGTAGTCTAAGCTATTATCTATTTATAAGAAATAATGCATCGAATATGA
>NZ_JACOOJ010000002.1 GCF_014287585.1 Parabacteroides hominis
AACAAGGTATATCATGGAATAGAATACTTGTAAAAAACGCAAGCTCATCAATGAGTAAGGAGCAGCCCCTTGTTAAATTTGCACTTTCTGATTTTTGTTCTGAATTTTCTTGTATCTTTGTAATCTGCACAGCTTAATGATTTTGTCCATATTTTTTGTTTGCACTTATAATATAGACTTTTATTTTTTAAGCTGTGCTCTTTTATTAATCAAATACACTAAAAGCAGCCATACAGCAAATGTGAACAAGACCCTTTCAAATCATCCGCAAGGGTAATATTTTTTAAGAAACAAGATATTTGGCAAGAGCCTGAATATTAACAAAATATGAATATCTGCATTTTTGGAGGGGTTCTTGTATTTTTTATCATATATAAATCTATTACTTTTGGCTTGATCCAAAAGTAACAGGTAAATCAGCATTTAACCACAAACATCCACTTATTAATACAAATAAAAATCTTTACTAAACCCCGAAAATAATTAATATTGTTGTAACATTCTTTTTGTAAACTCCATTAAATAGACTATCTTTACTTCTGTTACCGGGGAGAAATCCGGTACATTGTTATAGGACATTTTATTATCTTCACGTAAAACTGGAAATTTCACAAAATCGATATTTAGATGTTCGTGCCACGCTTATGTACTTTTTACTACTTTATGGAACAGGAACCAAATAAAACGGATGCCGACCGCTTTCAAATGATACAAAATCCGAAAAATAATCCGCTTTTTATTCGATCATATCATTATATCTGTTACATTTGTCATAAAACAAACTTTCGATTTATTTCAATACAATTCGTCATCAAAAAACAGCTTCTATATGAAAAAAGAACACATCTTCTACACCATTGCTATCTTTTTATTTTCCTTTAGCTTATCCTGCAAGAAACAGGAACCAGTGGTAAGAGACATCGAATTACTACCGCAAAACGACACGGTCTATATGCAAGCCCAGGAAGCGATCTATTCCGACCCGCTCTTCGCGCGCCGGATACTGAAAGAGGCGATGGATACGCGGCCCGTAGGGGATAGCATCGATTGGTATATGTTATATACATTATATATTAAGACGTTCCTCACAACCTCCGAACTGGACTCGGTGATCCCGCTTTGCCGCAAGATCGAACAGTTCTGCGCGCGGCAAAAGGAGCTGACACCTCACCACTATTATCTGCTGACCGACGCAAATAATAATATCGGTAATCGCTACAGCATCGCCAGCATGAACGATTCGGCGCTCAAATATTTCAAAAAGGTGCTCGACTACAGCTTGCAGACACACAGCAGCCGGGTGATAGTGACAGCCTATACGAACCTGGCCGATGTCTACGTCCGCAGCGGCTATTACGACCAAGGCGCCTGGTATTACCGCCAGACGCTCTACATCGCCGACTCGATGGAGCTGCCGCAACAGGAACTGATCAACACCTATACCGGCCTGGGACAAACCTATATGGAGCTGCGCGATTTCGAGCTTTCGCACTATTATTACGACCTGGCCTACCGGCTTTTCGACCTGATGGACCTAAACCGCAAATTCGTCTACTTCACCAATCACGGGAATGTCTACTATTTTGAAGAACGATATCCGGAAGCACTCGAACTTTTCAAGAAAGGATACGAGCTGGTCAAGCCTACGCCCGAATACGCATATGCGCAAAATATCTGTATGGTCAACATCGGGGAGATCTACCTGCTGATGGGACAGCTCGATTCCGCCAAGTTCTATCTCGACCCCTGCCTGTCTTACTTTGAAGCCATCCAAAACTCCTCGGCTGTCTATCATGCCCGGACGCAGCTATTCGAACTGGCTCTGAAGAAAGGAAATATCCGGGAGGCGACAAAACTGCTTCACGCAATGACCGATAACCTCTATGCCGAGCCTACCCTCGTCGGAATCCGTAAAAAATATCTGCAACATTATTACGAAGAAACGGGCGATTACCGCAAAGCCTACCAGTATCTCAAGGAAAACTTGCGGATGGATGACTCCATCCGCAACGACCGCATCCGGATGCGTGTGGCGGAAACCGAACTCCGCTACAAACAAGACACGACCTTGATGAAGCAGAGACTTTTCATCCAGAAGCAACAGAGCGACATGCAGTCGTTGGAGTTGAGCGTCTTTATATGGATACTGGTTTGCACGTTGCTGCTCATCGTCGCCATCTTCATCTATTTCTACCAGAAGAAACAACGGGCTTACCAGCTTGCCGAAACGCGCAACAAGATCATCAGCCTGAGGATGGAAAACATCCGCAACCGCGTATCGCCTCATTTTATCTTCAACACGCTCAACCGTGTGATCAGCCATTATGATTCAAACGACAGCAGCTACAAAGAGCTATGCCACCTGATCAAAATCATGCGCCTCAACCTGCGCCTGACAGAAAAACTGTGCATCACGCTTGCCGAAGAGATAGATTTCGTCCGTACCTATCTGGCCCTCGAACAGGAACGATTCGGCTCGTCTCTCGAAACCGACATCCGGATCGACCCGCAAATCGACGCCGACCTGTTCGAACTTCCTTCGATGATGATCCAGATTCCGGTCGAGAATGCCATCAAACACGGCCTCCGGGAGAAAGAGGGCGAAAAACGGCTGTCCATCACCGTCAGCAAACAGAACGGCTGTATCACGATCAGCATAGAAGACAATGGCGCCGGTTTCCGGATGCAAACCGGAAGTCCGGACATGCAAAGCACGGGGACGGGTCTGAAAGTGCTGAACCAGACGATCCAGTTATTGAATGCCGGAAACCCTGTCCCTATCACGATCCTGATCCGGAAAAGCGATCATGGAACGGATGAAAATCCGGGCTGCCTGGTACAATTCACCTTGCCGGATAACTATTCGTATGTTTTGCCGGAAGGAAAGTAATCCGTTTAGCTTCGATTTGCAACCGAATAACCATCCAAAACAGGCAAATATCCACTATTCGGCCTAAAACGTACCGGATAACTATGGAGACAACTATTAAATTTGTGAAAAAAGAAAGTGATTATGAAAAATAGCTATAAGATAGTGATCATCGACGACGACGAACTGGCGGTGGATAATCTGGTCTTCGAATTGAAGTCCTATCAGCAATTTAATATGGAAGGAATCGCCAAAAACGGGGCAATGGGGAAAAAGTTGATTTTCAAAACGATGCCTGACCTGGTATTCCTCGATGTCGAGTTGCCCGATATGCAGGGACCCGAACTGCTGAACCTGATCCGCAACGAGATCACCTGGAATATGCAAGTCGTTTTTTACACGGCTTACAATAAATATATGCTCGACGCGATCCGCGAATCGGCTTTCGACTACTTGTTGAAGCCGATCGACAAAAGCGAATTGTCAAATATGATGAAACGTTTCGTCGAGAAGGTGGAGGAGCAGCAGCAGTTGCAAACGGTTCCTTTTCATATCCTGCTAAGGAGCCTTTCCCCACTGGAGCAGACGATCATCATCCCGTCGCCGACAAACGACCTGCAGTTTCTCAGGCCCGAAAACGTGGGCTTTTTCAAATATAATTCAGACAGAAAACAATGGGAGGCATACCTGAACAATACGGCGGCCCCCATCGCCATCCGTAAAAACATAGCGGCGGATCAGATATTAGCAAGTTCTCCCTCGTTCATACAGATTCATCAATCCTATATCATCAACATCAATTACCTGATTATGATCAAGGATAAGAAATGCGTGTTCTATCCGCCGTTCGACAATGTCCGCGACCTGCAGATCTCCAAACTGTATCTGAAGAAGCTGCAGGAAAAGTTTCTGATGTTGTAGGAAAACGTCAATCTTCTTTTGGCGTAAACAAAACCGCCCGCTGGTAGAGAGACATCACATTTTTCTTTTTGCCAAGAATCGGTTGGAAGGTCGTGTATTTCGAACCTTTTGCCAACTGGATGACCGTTATCGAAATAAGCCTGCGTCCTTTCTTCACGAAGATCGTGCCAACACGGTCTTCTTTCATTTTATTGGACAGGCATTTCAGAGACAAAGAGGCGTTTCCTTCGCGGGTTGCCGCGCACCAGTTCGGATAAGAATAGATTTCCCAAGGCGTCTCATTTTGGCTAACCGTATATTCGACGGGCAAATCCACCGTTCCGCCTTTCGGAATAAAGACGAGCGTATCGTTTCCATTCGGGGTGAAAATCTTGAAATTATCCATTTCTTGCATCAAATGAATTTCGGCATGGCGCGAACCGGCTCCGATACGGATCGTCCCCGTACGTCTTGCCGCCCCTTCGTTGATGGAAGGTTCGATGTACAGGTGCAGGCTGTCTTTACGCCAAGAACACCAGGGGGCATCATTGCTCTCAACCGCCCAATCGCAGTTCGAAGTTATTTCGATCGCTTTCTCCGTATCGTCGGCCAGGAAAAAGAGATCGGATTCACTCAACGTCAACTTCTCTTCCGCTCCTGCCTGCACGATCTTGACGAGTTGTTTCCTGCCCGACCATTTCAAAGTGATGGTTTGCGAGCGGCGCACGGTCGTCTGATTCGGATTGACAACGACTTTCAATCCTTCTTTCTCCTTGGTGGCCGTACACCAGTCGTGGACATCGGAGAAACTCCAGCTTCTTTTCGTTTTCACCGGGATGACTTGTTCGCCTCCCGCTGCCGTGAACTCATAACTTTCTTCGGCTGCCACCTTAGCGGTTTGTTGCGTGAAATAGTTCAAGACCTGATTGCAGGCGGCGATCTGCTCGTCGCAATTCTGCACGCCTTGCTGGTCGCGGTTCACCTTATAGCATCTCTTTGCCGATTCGAATTTGCGGGCCGCCTCTTTGACGGATGCCTCCGTCCGCTTCTTTAACAAGGCCAATCCGCTCTCGTACGTCCCGTTGCAATCCTGCGAAAAAGCAGATGCGACAAAAAGGAACAGTGACAAAAGGCTGCAAAAGCCTTTCACGTAAAATTTGCTTATCGTTGTTTTCATCTTCTTCAATTATTAGTTTGACTGGCGATAGAGTCCTGAACGGCTTCCTTGCGGGCACGGAAATCTTTCAGGATGGCCGATTCGGGTTTGACGCCGGATGCCCTTTGATAAAAGATTTCGGCCATGTCATAATCCTGGGTTTGTTCCGCCTCTGCCGCCATAGATACGAATAAATTATAAATCTCTTCAATTTTTTTCTGCACGCTGTCCTTCCGGGCGGAAACACCTGCCACACCGGGGAACTCGATCCGGTACTCATCTTCCAACCTTAAAGCGGCGTCATAACGCCCGACTGCCCCCAAATAGAACTGCTCGTAATCTCCTCCCTGGCTTTTATTGCCAAGGTCGGTCAGGCTGTCACCGGCATGGATATATTGGAGGTATTCGTTATAGCGGGCTTCGATTTCCATTGCTTTCGCCTCAGCCTCCTCCTCTTTTTGTTTCTGTTCCAAGCTATGAAAAACGAAAAACAGGATTCCGGCGAGGGCGATCACAGGGAGGCCCCATTTCAGTATCCTGGGGAGTAAACTATTCTGAAGAGCTTTGTTTGCTATATTATCTATTTCGGGGTCATGTGTTTCGATCTTTTCGATTTCCGGCTCTTTCGTTTCTTCCGGGCTTTTCTCCTCTTTCAGTTCCTGCGGATCTTCCGGCGTCTGCACTTCTTCCTGCCGTCCCTCAGGCGTCGGTTCCTGATTTTCGGGAATGATCTTTTCCGGTACAGGCTCCAAAGGAGTTTCCTGTACTTTTTCTTCTATTACGGGAGACAATTTTTCAGCCCGCTTACCTGGCAGGACCGGGACTTCACCGTTCAGGTATTGCTCGCAATACATCCGTATTTCGGTTGCGGAAGGGCGTTCCCAAGTGTCTTTCCGCAGACATAAATCGACAATGGCCTTCAATTCGGCTGACCATTCCCCTTCCAGCACCGGAATCTCTGCGCCATGCTGCAACAGCAAGCCGCCGTGCTCGCCGAAAGGGACCATGCCTGTGAGCAGTTCGTAAAGCGTCGCTCCCAAAGAGAAAACATCGCTCGCTTTGATCGGCAGTGGATATTTACTGAAACGCTCCGGTCCCATATAGGCCAATGTACCGACGGAACCTTCTGTTTTCATAATACTTTTACGCAACGTATTCCGCGCTTTTATGCTGATACCGAAATCGGTCAGCAGGTAACGCCCGGATATATCGATCAGTATATTGTCCGGCTTAATGTCCTGATGAATGACAGGCGGCTCCTGTTCATGCAAATATTCCAGCCCGCTCGCAATATCCCGCAGGAAAAGCCATGCCTCCTTCTCGCTCATCCGCCCAATCAGATTGGCTGCGGAGCCTTGCCTGCAATAGGGCAAAACCAGATAAGGCATCCGCTCGAAGGTATCGTAATAGGTCGGCTTAAGCAAATTGCTATGATTCAAATTGAAAACAAGGGAAAACTCGGTTGAAAACAGTTGTACGCCGTGTTCATCCATGCCTCCTCCCGGAGCGTAGACTTTTAAAGCGACTTTCAGGGAAGTCAGGGTGTCGTCAGCCAACCAGACTTCCGAAAATCCGCCACGTCCCAGGAGCCGTTCCAATCTATAGCGGTTTGCAAATAGTATATTTTCTTCTAACTGCATAGTTTATTTGACTGTTTGTTCATACCAATGAATAATCTTATTTTTCCAGGGTTGCCCGTTTCCTTCTGCCGAAAGCAACCAGGCCAGGCAGGATAAAAGAAGGATGAAAAAGATGCCGGTCGTCCACAAAACGAGTTTCCGAACCGGCTTTTTGCGCTCTTTTTCCGTAAACGTCGAGACGGTTTGCTGCATCTCCGGCATAGGCGTCTTGTTTTCTTCCGGGGCGACCTGGCAAAGGACGACCGTCACGTTATCATGGCCTCCCAAGTCCAGTGCGCCTTGGATGAGCGATTTCGTACACATATCGATATCGTCCGAAGTCTCTTGCATGACAGCCTCGATCTCCTCG
The DNA here is from genome assembly GCF_014287585.1 of Parabacteroides hominis. Lineage (GTDB taxonomy): Bacteria > Bacteroidota > Bacteroidia > Bacteroidales > Tannerellaceae > Parabacteroides > Parabacteroides hominis. Next base: position 6,915 of record NZ_JACOOJ010000002.1, read on the forward strand.
TCCCGAAGCATCGAGTTAAGCCCGTCCGTACAAAGCAACAGTATCTCTCCTTCCTGCAAAGGTAAACGGATAAAATCGGGATTTGCCGCTTTCCGGGGATTGCCCAGGCTGCGGGTTATGATGTTGCTGTCAGGATGGTCAAAGGCATATTCAGGAAGAAGGCGGCCACTGTCGACCAACTCCTGTACATAGGAATGGTCTTTTGTCACCTGCGCAAGGCCGGAAACCGGGTTGAACAGATAGGCACGGCTGTCGCCACACCAAACGATGTTGGCAAATCCTTCAAACAGCCAGGCCGCGACAAGGGTTGTGCCCATCGACTTGACTCCTTCTTCTTCTTTACTCCTTTTTTTGATCGCATTGTCGGCGGCTACCACGGCTTCGTGCATATATTTGCGGATCGCAGAATCGTCTTTCGCAATCTCGTCCGTTATCTTATCGGCCGAAAAGAATTCTTTCACCGTATCGACGGCTATCCTGGAGGCTATTTCGCCGGCGTCCAGTCCTCCCATACCGTCTGCGACAACCAGCATCGCCCCTTTATCGCCTAACGTAAAAAGAGTATGGCAGTCGCGGGGAAGCAACCACTCCCCCGCGGCAAGATCCGTACTCACGACAAAATTATCCTCGTTATTCGTACGGACACATCCTACATTCGTCTGCGCCCCTAACTTAAACTTAAAAGGACTATTACTATTCGTTTCTCCCATAGACTACTCTTTCACTTTTCATTACCGGACGGCTGAAATCGGGACGACCACACCCCGCTGTCCTTCGGCCATAGAAGAAATCAGTCCGACCACTTCATATTCTCCGGTTTCCGAAACGGCGAAAACAGGTGCGCCGGAACCGCCTACTTCAAAACTTGTATTCGTCGTCATGATATCGCCACGATCCAATCCGCTGTTAGCCGTTACGCCACTGCCGTAAACCGGTCCGGAAGCCGAATTGATGCCTACTTCTGCCGGGAATCCTAAAATGGTCAGAGGAATGCCCCGGCCCAATGAGGTCGATTTCGAGGGATCGAATTTCAAACCGCCTTTCTTGGCTGTCTGGAAATAAGCCCAGTCTTTTCCTCCGTTCGACGGTGCAATACGCAGGCGGGCGCCCTTGACAAGACCACCTAACGGTCCTCGAAGAACCGTATAGTTATCGGCGCTGCGGTCACAGGTGAACTGGTCGCTCGTAAAGGTCAACGCGTCTCCGCTTGAGGAATAGGCCGTAAAATAAGCGACCACTTTTTCCAGATTGCAGACAGCTTTGTTCAACGGGCGCATATCTTCGTCCATCAGATTGCCATTTACCTGGAAATACCATCTTTCAATGATGCGGCGGGACGTAACAAAACGTCCGTCACTCAACAAGAAGCCGGTTCCCGCCCAGCGACGGATGATATTGATTACTTCCGTCTTGCCTTTTTTATTCGTATGTTCCACTTTATCGAGCTGGATATAATAGATGTAAGGGAAGCAACTCTCGTATGAAGTCATGCCACCTGCCGCCGGGGCAACAGAGGCAGAAGCAGGAGCCGCGACCGGTTCGCTGACGGCAGCCGCTTGCCTGGCCGATTCGTTTTCCGCTTTTTCTTCACGAACCGTTTTTAAATCACTTTTCAGTCCTACCAATTCATTACGGAGCTGGCTTATTCCCTGCGAAGTGCTGGTTTGGCTCGCCTGACTGGCTTGTATAGCGGCCTGGGCTGCATTCTGGGCCTGGGTAGAAACGGCGGCGAGCTGTTTTTGGGCTTCCACGCCGGCACTATCCTGCCGGGCACTTACGGATGCGATACTTCCTGCCAGCATTTCATTTGTTTTCTGGGCCTGCTGTTGGTTCAGAATGCTCCAGGCGATAAAGCCGCCGATCACCAGCAGGAAAACGACAGACATCCAAACCATCATCTGCTTATAGGGTTTCAATGCCTGCTGGCGGAACAGACTGAACCGTTCCGTAAAGTTTATATTCTTGATCATGCTCCTGTCGCCCTGAGGAACGATAAATCCCATACGCGGGCCATTAGAGGAAAGTTGAATCTCATCTCCGTTTTGCAGATACCATTCATCCGTCACCGGACGGCCATTCAAAAGCGTTGTATTGACTTTGGACAAATGAACCAGTTTCCAACCTGCCCCATCCCGGACAATTGCAGCATGGCGACGGCTCACCGAAGTGAACGAATCGTCAAAACGGACCTGGCAACGCGGATCGCGCCCCATTTCTACTTGATCGACAATGATCTTTTGTGTTTCACCGGCACGATGATATTTAGAAGACATGCGATGCTCCAATACGTAATATTGCTTATGCGCACCTCCCATCAGTGCACCCATTCCTGCGCCAACCGATCCGGAAAAGGACCGTCTGTATGGCTCTGTTTGTCTTTGTACCATAGGTCTATACTATTTTTTCATTAATAAATCAGAATTAATAATCTTCAATCCGAAAGGTGACATCACCGATCGTTATGATATCTCCGGGATGAAGTTCGCTTCCTTCCGATGTGACCGGAGTAGAGTTTATATAAGTTCCATTCACCGACTCTTTCCAATATCCCATCCGTCCCTTCTCTGCGATCCATTGCCCGTCGCGGATAAACCAACGGTTCGTCCTGCCGTCTGTTTCGATCGTACAATGCCGGCGTGAGATATAGGGACTTTCGTTCTCCGGAATACACACGACATTCGAGTCTTCCCTTCCTATCGTGACCAGCCTTTTCCGATCTCTGAACAAACGGCTCAAATCGTAGACTTTCCCATGTTCCAATCCTTGCATGACCCGCATGGATAGTCCTTTCTTCCCTGGTTCCGGCATCCGCCCGGCCGGTAACGGGACATGCGATACAAATTGTCCCTGGGGCATTCGCTCAAGCACGGCAGCAGCCGATTGCAAACGTTGCTTGAAATCCGGGATCAGGCAACCTTCTATCACCCGCTGCCAGACAGTCCCTTTCCCGGTCTGTTCAAGCAGCCGCCTGTCCCAATCGCCATTCTTCCCGTTTCGCTGATAGACAACCAAGTCGTTGTGATCATTCAGTTCGCCGAAAGGCAGTTTACCGGTCAGCAATTGGTACATCATCACGCCAAAGGAAAAGATATCGGTTGTCGGCAGAACTGTCGCGTCTCCCCGCAAGCGGTTTACCTGCTCCGGGGGCATATAAGCATAAGTACCGAATATCTGCTGGGGCCGCCCTAAAATATTCCGTTCCGTCATCCGCTTATTCCGGTCGCCACTGATCCCGAAATCGGTCAGAGCGGCTGTTCCATCCTCCTTGATCAGTACGTTTTCCGGTTTAAGATCCCGGTGCACCTTGCCGCTTTTGTGCAAATCGTTCAGCCCGTAAAGAATCTCCCGCCCGACTTTGACCAGGTCGACAGGATAACGGTCCATATATTGGGTAAGGTTCCCTTTCGGGCAATAGTCCATAACGATAAAGGGATTTCCACACTCCAGCCCGTGGGCAACGGAATGTACCAGGAACCGGCTTTTGATCAATCCGGTTTCAAACTCCATGACAAAACGATCCATCAGAGGCTTGCGAAGTTCAGGAACTATTTCCCATAATTTCAACAGCTTCAACGCATACACCTGCGAACTGGCTCCCGTCACTTTGAACACTTTCCCGAAAGAACCTTCCCCCAAAACAAGGTCTACCCGATAGAGTCCGCCGATATATTGGCCAACCGTAAAATCACACCTGTTAACGACAACTCCGGACATGGCTTTTCATTTGAGGTTATTCGTCAAACTCAAATCTCCTGTTTCCCAGTACGATAATATCTCCGGGCTTTAGCTCTATTTTCTCGGTTGTATATACGAATGTAGTTTTTTGTTCGCTCCTGTCCTGAAGATACCATTTCTTGTTCTCGTAGGTCAGGATCGCCTGTTCTTTGGAAGTAATCGTCATATTGCCTTCATCCGTATTATCACGGTTCAGAATGATCTCCTCGCCTGAAAACACAAGGGGAGAAGCCGGGGTTTCCTCGTTCGTGTTAGGAATCATGGAAAGACGGCAACTACACACCGGAGCCTGCATTTCCCACGGTGTAATCGTTTTCCTTCCATAACCGGACCGGGGTTGGCTCGCCGGTTCCTTCTTCTGCAATTCAAAACCGCAATGCGAGCAATAGAAAGCATCCCTCCGATTTTCATGGTTGCACTTGGGACAATTCTGAGGACGGAAATCTGCTTCTGCCGAAGCCTGCCGGGGATGACTGCAATTAGGACATTCCGACATACCGGGCAAAAGGGGATAACCGCATTCCGGACAGTTTTCACTCTCGCCCTGCTCGCAGACTGTAGGTCTTCCGACATTTATCCCTATACTTTCATTCACTGTACGCCGTGCGTAAACATCCGTCACAGCATGTTCGCGCATGGCATAATTTGATAACGGAGAATTACACTTCTCACAATTTGACCTGTCACCGGAATTCTCCCAACCGCAATTAGTACACCTCATAATTCGCCTTTTTTATATATACAAAAAAACAAATTCAAGGCATTATGCAAAAACAGCAACAGCCGCGAACGGGACTATCCGGTCGTTTTATCAATCTATCAGGTCAAAACAAACTACTATCCAGACAAAACAAAGTCAGATTTTCTTATTTTGCCAGGATGCTTTCTTCAAATAAATAATACTTGCGACCAATAAACCGGTATAATACACCACCTCTGTCATGAAACAGATAGCAACCGGCATGTGCAGGCGCATTCCGACTACATATATAAATAATGTATAGAAAACAAGGGTAACCAACTCCATCACAAAAGCCGAACGGGTATTTCCCGTGCCCGTCACCCCGTTGAACACGATATTGGCAACCGCCCCGATCAGCAGGGCGCCGGAAATCACATAAAGGGAAGGGATAGAGGCTTGTATCAAAGTCACATCATTGGTATAAACCGATAATATCGTAGAAGGAATCAGACAAGTGACAGACACAAAAACAGCCATGATCCCCAACGATATCCAGGTTATATGACGGATGATCGGGATAACCTGATCCTTATGCCCCGCCCCGATGCTGTTACTTACAAACGTATTCGTTGCCGTCGACAAAGAATTGACGGGGATCAATAAAACGATGTAAACGCTCCGGACGATATTCGCAACCGCCAGTTCCCGCTGTCCCAAATGTTCCACTGCCACAAATAGCATAAAGTAAGTGCTGAGCGAAATAAAATATTGCAACATCGTAAATATCGAGATGTCCAACACGCGCCTCAGCAGTTTGACATCGAACGACCGGAACTGGTTCAGTGCGTACTTCTTGATATCTACCGTCATCCGGATATAGACCATATAAAACACGATAGACACCGCCTCCGCCATCACCGAAGCGATAGCCGCCCCTTTTATTCCCAATTCCGGGAAACCGCAGTTACCGAATATCAGCAGATAATCCAGCAACACATTCGTCAACGCCATCACAATTGCATTCAACGTCAGCACCTTCGTACGCGTAATACCGATAAATAACGCACGGAACATTACATTCACAAAAGAGAAAAAGAACCCGAACACACGCCAGTCCAGGAACTCTTCCGTGGCGTTCAGAATCGTATCGGAAGAAATCAGCACCCGCATAATATCCCCGGCAAACAGGCGGGACAAAGTGAACATGACGACAGCTAACATAAGCAGGAAAAAGACACCTTGTATCATCACCGGCCCGACTTCCTTGTAATTCCGCTCCCCGTTACGGCGTGCCATGATGATCTGCGATCCGGTACTAAAACCGAAAGCGATCGTAAAGGCACATATATAATACAAGCCTCCCATTGCCGAAGCGCCTAACTCAACTTCACCGACCCGGCCCAAGAACGCGGTGTCCGTTACATTAATGACATTCTGTGCCAGAAGGCTCAAAAAGATTGGATAACTAACATTCCAAATTTGCTTGTTTGTGTACATATACTATTATTTACGAAGGAAATCCATACTCATAAAAAAAGCCCGCCACATCAGGCGAGCTTCTTCTTTATATGCTATCGCATTTATTTTTCAGCTACCGATGCTTCATATCAGTTTGTTGGTTACCGTATCAGGAAACACAACCGACGGCTTAAAAGTTTTCGCCTCCTCAAAATCCATTAAGGCATACGACATAATAATGATGATATCGCCAGGTTGCGCCTTGCGTGCAGCAGCTCCGTTCAGGCAAACCACTCCCGAACCACGTTCACCTTTAATAATATACGTCTCAAAACGTTCACCGTTATTATTATTTACAATAGCGACCTTTTCGTTAGCAATCAGGTTGGCGGCATCCAGCAAGTCCTCGTCGACAGTGATACTCCCGATATAATTCAGATTGGCTTCCGTTACCGTCACCCGGTGAATCTTTGATTTAACTACTTCTATTAGCATACGATATGAATTAGATATTTAAATTTCTTTTGTTTCATGCCTATGGAACTTTTGTTTCATGCCTATGGAACTTTTGTTTCATGCCTATGGAACTTTTGTTTCATGCCTATGGAACTTTTGTTTCATGCCTATGGAACAAAACAATTCATCTATCTTTTAATTGTATTTGATATTATCTATCAGACGAACCTCCCCGCAATAGACGGTAATACATCCTACCGGATAAGTCGTATCGGACCAGTTCTTGATGGACTCCATCGTATTGCCATCCACAATCTCATAGTATTCCACACGCATGACAGGATCGGCGTTTATCGTATTGATTACATAGTCGATCACCTCCTGCACACTCTTTTCGGGCGCAAAGTTAGCACTTTCTTTTAACGTACGAGCTATTAACGGAGCTTTTTGACGTTGTTCGGGTGTCAGACGCACATTACGGCTACTCAATGCCAGACCATCTGCCTCGCGCAAAATCGGACAGGCGTTGATCTTCACCGGTATATCCAGTTGCTTCACCATAGCGCGGATCACAGCGATCTGCTGGAAATCTTTTTCCCCGAAATAGGCGTTATCCGGTTCGACCACATGAAAAAGCTTGCTCACGATCTGAGCGACCCCGTTGAAATGTCCGGGACGGCGTGCCCCTTCCATTACTGCCGAGACAGTACCGAAATCGAATGTACGGGTATCAGGCTCCGGATACATTTCTTCTGCCGACGGAGCAAATACATAATCACAACCGGCCGGCTCCAACAAAGCACAGTCTTTATCCAACGTGCGAGGATAGGTTTCAAGGTCATGCTTGTCGTTAAACTGGGTCGGATTGACAAAAACACTGACTACACACACGTCGTTTCCGTCCACACAACGCTTAACCAGGCTCAAGTGTCCGTCGTGCAATGCTCCCATCGTGGGAACAAAGCCAATTTGTTTGTTATTACGCTTTTCTTCAGCGAGATAACTCTTCAATTCTTTAATGCTGTTTACTATTTTCATCCTTTAGATGCTTATTGACGGTGCAAAGCAAATAAATAATTGCGGTAAATGAAAGAATTTTTGTATCTTTGTAGCGTCTTTATAAAACTAATTTACAGAATGGATGCAAAGAGAATCTTGTTTATAGCCCAAGAAATAACACCCTACCTTCCCGAATCAGAGATTGCAACGATATGCAGAAACCTGCCGCAAGGCATACAGGAGCGCGGTCGTGAAATTAGGACTTTCATGCCCAAGTTCGGCAGCATTAACGAGCGCCGTAACCAGTTGCACGAAGTAATCCGGCTTTCGGGCATGAATCTCATCATTGATGATACCGATCACCCGCTGATCATTAAGGTAGCATCCATTCAGGCAGCCCGCATGCAGGTATACTTCATTGACAATGAAGATTTCTTCCAAAGAAAGCATACTATTAGCGATGATGATGGAAACGAATACGAAGATAACGACGACCGTTCGATCTTCTACGTTCGTGGTGTATTGGAAACAGTGAAAAAGCTCCGTTGGATACCGGACGTCATTCACTGTCATGGTTGGATGTCAGCGCTAACAGCCCTGTACATCAAACGTATGTATGCCGACGATCCTTGCCTCAAGGATGCAAAGATCGTATACTCTATTTATAACGATGACTTCAAAACACCGTTCAGAAAAGAATTTGCAAGCAAGTTAAAGATGGATGGAGCCAAAGACAGCGACCTGAAAGGTATCAAAGCAGATACAAGCTTCACCGGGCTGACCAAACTCGCTATCGATTTCGCAGACGGTGTGATACAGGGTAGTGAAACGATCAATCAGGAAGTGTTGGATTATATTGCCACTAAAAAGCACACTCCATTCCTGCCTTACCAGTCGCCGGACGTTTATATGGATAAATTCAATGAATTCTACGATGTCGTATTAGGCACAAAATAAATTTAGAGAAATGAAAATCAAGCTTTTTGTACTTGGCCTGAGTCTCGGGATCTCTATCCTGAGCGGGTGTAATGATGATTTGACGCAGGTAGGAACAGGTATTCAACCGGAGAATGACAGACCGTTAGTATATGCGGACACATTCTACATGAAAGCAAAAACATTACTGACAGATTCTGTCTATGCCCGGACAATTTACGGTTCATTAGGGGAAATATACGATCCTCTGTATGGAAATCTGAAGTCTGATTTTATGTGCCAGTTCTATTGCCCGGAAAATTACCGGTTCAGCAAGACCCCGCTTAATGAGAAAATCGATTCGGTAGAATTTAAAATATATTACAGTCGAAGTTGGACGGGAGACTCTTTAACTCCGATGCGGGCACAGTTATATGAAGTAACGACCCCGCTTACAAGAGATTTTTATACGAACATCGATCCGACACAATATTGCAACATGCAAAAATCGTTGGGAATGCAGACGTACACGGCACGTGATTTGAGTGTCTCGGATTCGCTTTGGAATGATAAAAACACCAACGGCGCGCTGACTTATCAGCCGAGAATCACCATCCGCATGCCTCAGGAAGTAGGACAACGCTTCTATGACGCGACAGTCAAGACCCCGGAAGTATTTACCGACCAGAATACATTCAATGAGTTCTTTCCCGGTGTTTATGTTACAAATACATACGGAACAGGAAACATCCTGAACATCGAAAGTACCCAAATGACTATTTACTATAAGTATATGACAAAAGGGTATACGGGACAAGACTCGATCGGAAAATGGAACGAGACTTTCAGTGCGACATCCGAAGTCATCCAGTTAAATAGATTCAAGAACACAGACATGAGTCATTTATTGGAACCCAACGACAGCATTGCTTATTTAAAGAGTCCGGCAGGCGTCTATACCGAGTTGACAATCCCTGCACAGGATATTGCTCCGATCATCAAAGGACGCATTGTCAGCAATGTGCCGCTTTCGCTGAAAGCACTTCCGCAAGAAGAATGGAAATACGCATTTACCGCTCCGAATTATGTCTTGATACTTCCGAAAGATTCGGTGGATACATTCTTCAAAAGCAACAGTGTGGAAAATAGTGTGACTTCTTATCTCGGAACTTATTCTGCATCAACCCGGACTTATTCATTCGGCAACATAGCGAAACTGCTCAAAACCCATATAGAAAATTCACCTGATGAAGACTTGGTGATCAGTGTCGTACCAGTAGAACGCAGAGTTGGAGAAACTTACAATTATTCTTATCAAAAAATCGAATATACTGTCGCTATTGAAAACTACTTGAAACCTTCGGGTGTAAAACTGCGTATCGATAAAGACGCAATGGAAATGCGTATCGTTACAATTGAATACAGATAGACGGATTAACAATTATCAGATATAAAAAATCGGGGCTCCCTTTTAGGAAGTCCCGATTTTTTATATTACATACTACTTATCTATTCAGCAGTTTTCTTTGCCGCCTTTTTCTTATACTTGTCAAGCTCTTTCTGTAGATCTTCGATCTCTTCTCCCTGGTTCTTGATAGTTGTCAAAAGGGAGTTCAACTCTTCGTTTTCTATTGTTTCCGGGAATTCGGCATTTACACGAACGATAAAGTCAGACAACACATTCATATAGTTATTGAAAGCGTCATACGGATTATCGTAAGGACTGAAGCCTGCACCAATATGCTTAGTACTCATATAATAGAAATGGTCACTGCTCTGCAGATAATACCAGTCTTGACGGATACGGCGCGTCTGTGACAAACGTACGCGTTCACCGATCTCATTCAGCTTACGGAAGGCTTCCTGCTGCAAAACATTACCCAACCAGGAACTGCAATCTCTTTCTTCATCAACCCATGACATTGGAAAAGGAACAGAAATACAGTCAACCGGTTTCATCAGTGCAAGCACTTCCGACGGAGTAGAGAAGCTGATGCCTTTCTCGGCAGCAAAGCGAGGCAATGCTTTGAAGAATTCAAAAATTCCAGTCTCTGCCGGATGCAAAGAACCCAATACTTCATAGTTCATAAACAGATTGATGATCTGTTCGGAGTCAGGAGTAGCCGCAATCCATGACATATACTTATCAGCAGTCAACGGATATTCGTTCCAGCTATAATTACTGAAGCGATCGGACAAATCTTCACTGAAGCGGTCATTCTTCAACAGCAACTTCAACTTCGGTTCCGTGCAGGAAGAATATACATAGTTCGGACTTTTCCATCCTAAGATATGTTTAGCCCCTTCTGTCAGCATACCTTTATAGCCCATGCTGTAAACCATTTCCGAGATCTCATCCGAATAAATCAATTCCGTATTACGGAACACTTTCGGTTTCACGCCGAACAAACTCTTGATTTTATCTTCCTGCTTCTCTACCTGGTGCTTGAACTCGGCCGGATCACCCAATGAAGACAAAGAGTGAGCATAGGTTTCCGACAGGAATTCCACATTACCGGTTGCAGCCAGTTCTTTAAAACTATCGATCACTTCAGGAGTATAAATCTCCATCTGTTCCAAAGCCATTCCCGAAATGGAGAAAGCGACTTTAAATTTGCCGCCACTTGTCTTAATCATTTCCATGATAGCCTTGTTTGCAGGCAAATAACAGCGTTCAGCTATACGACGGATAATTTCCTCATTCTGGAAATCATCATAATAATAGTGATCGTTGCCGATGTCGAAGAAACGGTATCTTTTAAGACGGAACGGCTGATGTATCTGAAAATAAAAGCAGATCGTTTTCATAATATATTGTTTTTTATTTTTGTCTTGTCGTTATTTATTCAATACTTGATCATAAATGTTGCGAACTTTCTGTCCGGCATATTCCCATTTGATGTTATCCACCTCTTTCTTGCCTTCTTCTTGCAGGAACTGATGCATGGCCGGATATGTGATAATGGCGTACATGGCATCAGCCAACGCCTCGATATCCCAATAATCCACCTTTACTGCATAATCCAAAATCTCGGCACAACCGGATTGCTTGGATATAATGGAAGGCACACCACATTGCATCGCTTCGAGCGGAGAGATACCAAACGGTTCCGATACAGACGGCATCACATACACATCACTGGCTTTCAACACTTCATACACTTGCTTCCCTTTCATAAATCCGGTGAAATGGAAACGGTCTGAAATATTACGGGCAGCCGCCAAACGGATCATCTGATCCATCATATCACCGCTACCGGCCATTACGAAACGTGCATAAGGAGCTTTCGCCAACACCTTTGCAGCAGCTTCCACAAAATATTCAGGACCCTTCTGCATCGTGATACGTCCCAGGAAAGTGATCACTTTGTCTTTCACTCCTTTTTTATCCTGAATGGACAGAATCTCCTGGCTCAACGGTTCGACTGCGTTATGAACGGTTGTCACTTTCGCGGGATCCTGATGATATTTTTCAATCACCGTCTGGCGGGTCAGGTTACTTACGGTTATGATATGATCCGCATTATCCATGCCATTCTTTTCTATGGCATATACATCCGGATTCACATTTCCGCGACTACGGTCGTAATCAGTAGCATGCACGTGTATAACAAGAGGTTTGCCACTCACATTCTTGGCATGTATTCCGGCCGGATAAGTCAGCCAGTCGTGCGCATGGATAATGTCATACTGTTCCGTACGGGCCACCACGCCTGCAACGATCGAGTAGTTATTGATCTCTTCCAGCAGGTTATCGGGATAACGGCCGGAAAATTCCATGCATCCAAGATCATTCACGTGACGATAACTGAAATCAGCATAAATATGATCGCGGAGATCATAATATTTCTGCGGATCCATGTATTTCGACAATCGCTCCCTGACGTAGTCCATCTGGACATCACGCCATACGATCGGAACATTACACATTCCTATTATTTTCAGGAAACTCTGGTCTTCATCGCCCCAGGGCTTCGGTATACAAAAAGTTATATCCATATCCGGCTGCATAGCCATTCCTCGTGTAAGACCAAAACTGGCCGTACCCAGACCTCCCAGGATATGAGGAGGGAATTCCCATCCAAACATCAATGCTTTCATAATGGTACTGTTTTATTCGGCGTTATACTTCTTCAACAAATCCACTACCCGGAGGATAGCGGCTACATTCATTGCAAACGAGATAGCTCCTCTACCGATAAACGGCGGATTGCCATCGAACAATTCAGGAATCGTACCGATACAATGCAATGACATCTCTTCCTCCAAACTTATCAGCATACGTTCGGCAAAAGGCACGCCGCCCTTTCCAAATACACGAAGATAAGCCTCCAGATAGGCTCCCAGCAGCCACGGCCAAGCCGTACCTTGATGATAAGCCAAATCCCGTTCATACTGCGGTCCGACATAATAGGGCTTATATCCTTCGCTCTTCGGGCTCAGTGAACGTAAGCCTTTAGGTGTCAGTAACTCTTTTGTCACGATATCCACCACTGCCCGCTTCTGCATTCTCGTCAACGGAGAATAAGTCATTTCGACCGCAAAAATCATATTCGGCCGGACACTCCAATCAACCGTCGAACCGTTAACCGAATCAAACAGGTAGTTGTATCCGTTTACAAACGTTTCAGGGAACGATTTATCCATCGCCTTGATGATCTTATCAAACTTTTCGACCGGTGCGCCCCCCATCAACTCCGTATAGAAGCACAACGCATTATACCAAAGAGCATTGAATTCCACAATATAACCCGAACGAGGGACTACAGGTTTTCCATTAATAGTAGAGTTCATCCAGGTTATGGCTTTATCACGGCCATTTGCAAAAAGCAGACCATTGTCCATCAATTTCATATCAGGATGTTTCTGGCCTGATATGTATTCCAATATCTCATGCACAAAATCGGCATACAAATCGCGTGCCTTTTCCACACCGACAGATTTCGCATACTGCTGTATAGCCCAGATAGCCCATAAAATGACATCCGGATGCTCCAATTCGCGGATCACAGGATCAAACTTATTCTGTGACATAAAGGCACGTACAGCCGGCATAGCCGTATGCATGATCTTTTCAAAACGGACGGGGTCGTCAATAGATAACGTACAACCCGGCAACGCAATAAACAGATCTCTCGCGCGCACCTTAAACCAAGGGTAACCCGCCAACAGATAAGCATCATCCTCCTTCGGACGGAAATAGAACTGCTGTGCCGAATTTTTCAGACAGTTGAAGAAGCTGGTACGCGGTGTACGCGCATTCACTTCATTTTCATACAAGCTTTTCAGGCGAGTAGTCGTTACGGCACTGTCGCCGGCACTGAAAATAATAGACTCCCCTTTCTTAATCGGTACTTCGAAATAACCTGGAACATACAAGTCTTCCTGATACGGATAACCTCTTTCTTGTTCTTTCGGATATTCTATTCCAAAATACCAATTCGGCTCATATACAAACTTCACTTTCTTGTTAAATTGCATATAAAGCTCAGGATAACCCGGATACATGCAAGTCTTGATACCATTTGTTATCTCCGTATAGCCCTGATTCACATTCCCGTTTGCCTGTGTCAAAGCCTTAACACTGCGAAAAGCCAAAAACGGACGAAAACGCAGCGTAGTAGCCGAATGGGCATCTTCCAGCGTGTATTTGATCATGATACGATTTTCATAAAGGGAAAAGACCTTTTCCTTTGAGAAAATAACGCCGCCCACACGATAAACAGTACGGGGAACCGTCTCAGAACTATACTCACGGATATATTTATGTCCCTTCGGGCTAAAGTTATTGCCCTGATACTTATGTAACCCAAGATTAAATTCCGCGCCATGCTGTATGACTGTTTCGTCCATAGACGATAGCAACACATGGTTGTCATCATCTATTGCCGGAACCGGCATCACCAGCAGTCCGTGGTATTTTCTCGTATTACAATCAACGACAGTCGTACAATGATAAGCTCCCGTTCGGTTGGTCCGGAGCACTTCACGGGTCAAAGACTCCTCCAAGTTTATCATTACTGTCTTGTCAAATTTAAGATAACTCATATTTTTATATTTGGTTTTAAGTTTACGCTTTAACGTGATAACAAATAAATTGATTCTATATTCTGACCAAAAGTATCACTTAAAAAATAAAAAAACAAATTTGCTTTCATATTTATTTAGAAATTTCATTTTTCCTTATCCAAAAACAGTTTGATTGATAATTTGTTACGAATATGCAGAAGTCCGTATATGTGTTGTCAAACACATGCGGAGCTGTTAAAAACTACCAAATCCGCTTATTTGGCATCGTCCGAAAATCAAGACAGTTTTATTTACCGATTATTCCGTACCTTTGTTATATAATAAATCAACACTAAAGAATATGGATCAAAATAACGAAAATCCCTTTTTCGGGATCTATCAGACACCATTCGGAACTCCTCCGTTCGATCGAATCAAGACAGAGCATTACGAGCCGGCTTTTGACGAAGGAATCCGTCAACTGGATGAAGAAGTCCGGGCAATAGCCGGTAATACGGAAATTCCTACATTCGACAATACGGTCGTAGCGCTCGAACGTAGCGGTAAACTACTGGAGAAAGTCAGTTCAGCCTTCTTTAATGTATTGAATGCGGAAGCAGATGACGAGATGATGGAAATCTCCCAGCGTGTATCGCCCAAACTGTCGGAAAGTTCCAACAATATTTATTTGAATGAAAAACTATTTACGCGGATAAAAAGTGTTTACGACCGGAAAGAAGATTTACTTCTCTCCACGGAAGACACACGCTTGTTAGAAAAAACATTCGAAGCCTTTTCCGTGCGCGGCGCCTCCCTCAACCCTGAAGACAAAGAAAAATATCGCAAGCTAAGTTCTGAATTGAGCTTGCTTTCCCTGACATTCGATCAGAATGCATTGAAAGACAAGAACCGTTACGAACTGTTGCTGACAGAAGAAAGCGAATTGGAAGGATTGCCGGAAAGCATACGCGAAGCAGCCGCACTCAGGGCTAAAGAAAAAGGGAAAAGCGGATGGCTGTTCAATCTTTCGGCCCCCAGCTACGTGCCTTTCATGCGTTACTCGGCTTTACGCGAATTGCGGGAAAAGATGTACCGGGAATATATGAGCGTCGCCAGTAAAGGCGATGAATACGATAACAAAGAGATCATACGGAAAATCGTCAATATCCGCCTGGAAATCGCACAACTGATGGGGCACATCAATTATGCCGACTATAAGCTGAAACAGACAATGGCCAAAACTCCGGCACGCGTCTATAAATTACTGAACGAACTTCTGGAAGCATACAAACCGGTTGCCAAGGGCGAATACGAAGCCGTACAAGGATTTGCTTTAGGAACGGAAAAAGAAAACATAACCGTTATGCCCTGGGATTGGAGCTATTATTCCGAAAAGCTGAAAGATATCCGTTTCAATGTAAACGATGAAATGACGCGTCCCTATTTTGAACTGGACAATGTAAAGAAAGGCGTTTTCGGCCTGGCTACCCGACTATATGGTATTACGTTCAAAGAAAATAAAGAGATTCCGGTTTATCATCCCGAAGTGCAGGCATACGAAGTCTACGACGCAGACGGCAAATTCCTTTCCATATTATATACAGACTTCCATCCGCGTGACGGAAAGCAGTCAGGAGCCTGGATGAACAGCATAAAAGAGCAGTACCAGGATGAAGATGGAAAAGACAGCCGGCCTCAAATCATTATCGTGATGAACTTCACCCGTCCGACCGAGACAAAGCCTTCCCTGCTGACTTTCGACGAAGTCAACACCTTATTGCATGAATTCGGACATGCCCTGCACGGCATGTTTGCCAAAGGATCGTATGCAAGCCTTTCCGGAACAAATGTCTATCGAGACTTTGTGGAACTTCCTTCCCAACTGATGGAGAACTGGCTGACAGAAAAAGAATTCCTGGACCAGATCGCCACTCATTACCAGACCGGAGAAAAGATCCCGCAGGAATTAGTACAAAAATTAATCGATGCCGCCAACTTCAACGCCGGTTATGCTTGCTGCCGCCAACTTAGCTTCGGTTTCCTGGATATGGCCTGGCACACCCGGACAGAGCCGTTTGACGGAGATGTAATCGCTTTCGAGAAAGAAGCCTGGAAACAGACCGTTATTGTCCCGGAAGTTCCCGGAACTTTGATGAGCAGCAGCTTCGGGCATATCTTCTCCGGAGGATATTCAGCCGGCTATTATGGGTATAAATGGGCGGAAGTCTTGGATGCCGATGCTTTCTCCCTTTTCAAAGAGACTGGGATCTTCAACAAAGAGACAGCCCGCTCTTTCCGCGAAAACGTTTTGGAAAAAGGCGGCACTGAAGATCCGGATATCTTGTATAGACGTTTCCGGGGAAAGGAGCCTGAAATCGAAGCGCTGTTAAAAAGGAACGGCATAAATACATTACAATCGAATAGGCCTGCTTCTTAAAACAGCAGTCTTATCCAGTTTCAATGGAGTTATCAATTCATAATCAGCTGTTTGTTTGTTCAATTCCAAAATTATCAACTCTCCATTTTTAGGAGAAAGCATTTGTTCGAATTCTTCTACTGTAAGATGAAACCAACGCATGATAAACAAACGAATAGCAAGAGAATGAGTTATTAACACACAATTCCTCGGATAATCGTCACTTACAAAATCGCGATGGAGAGAGCCTAACAGATCATTAATACGATCGTATACATCTGTACCGGCCTCTCCTCCCGGAAAACGATAATAAAATATCCCATATTCTTTTCGCTCCCGTTTCAATTGTTGTAACTCTCCATAAGTACGTAAATACCCCCATTCCTGTTCACGCAACCGCGGTTCTTCATTATATCTGAATTGTTGTCGCGGGAAACTACGCGCTATATTTTCAAAAGTCGAACGCGTCCTCCAAAAAGGAGAAACATAAAAATACATCGATTCGTCCTTCACCAACTCTTTCAACTTTTCTCCAGCTTCCAACGCTTGCCGAATTCCATTTTCAGTCAGTTCAATAGTATAATCCGGCTCTGTAGCGAATTTACTTTCATCAGTATTGGCATGGCATTCACCATGACGGATGAGGATGATGCGATCTGGTTTCATAATGATATTATTTTACTAATACGCTCAAAAACTGTCCATACCCGACATTCGTTTTAGCACCAATACCGACAGTTTCCAAAATATCTTTGAATAGATTCAATTTCTTACCTGAACTATACGTTTTTCCATTAACCTTACACTCTGATTCATGCAATCTAAACCTGAACTCAATCTTACATCCAGAAGCAATTTTCAACATTGTGATAGGAATAGGCTCTTTTAAAGGTCCCTCTGTATGGGGAGTAATGGCATCTTCTTCAAGAAAATGCTTTTTTTTATTTGGTTCTACTATTACAGCATCAAAAAAAACATCACGTTTATAAATAGATATGTGAGTCCCATCCTTTCTTACTCCATCAAAGATCTCTTTCTTCAACACTTTTCCTTCTTCTTCCGGTATTCCCTCTTTAGCACAAAAAACTTCAAAATAACTTTTCAACATACCTTTAACAGACGAACCATAAACAACAGGCATACCGGTAGTATAATCGAAATGCATACCCAAATTAAATGCCCCCTTCAATTTTTTGGAACTATGCTCTAACCCAATACCTGTCACCAAACCTGGATAAGCGATTTCCGCCAGCAGACAGTTCGAACAAATCTCTAACTTCTTTATTTCCTCCAATTCAGCTTCTTTAATTGCCTTATTCATCTTTTGAATAGATTTTTGGCTATCATCATCCGGCTTTCCTCCCCGTCCTATCACATAATCAAAATTGACCCTTTTATAATAATCCTGATAAAAGAGTTTGCCTATATTCTGTTTCATATCATCCCAATTTATAAGTTCTTATCACCTGTTTCAAAGCAACAGAGCAATTGATTATTTCCGTTTTCCTTTCCTCTGTCGTTGAAGCTAATATATTCCTAACCAACGATTCCAAATCATCATATCCTAACATTTTGGCGATCACCTCCAATAAACATCTCCGATGCGCTTCTCCCTGCTTCGGCTCATCTTGATAATATACAGCAATGGTTGGTTTCAAACCTATCATTAGGACAGATACTCCCAATGCGGATATTTGACCATTATAACTTTCATATATAGTTTTCGAAGAACGATCCTTAAATAATGGGCATTGTTCCCATTCTTGAAGAATCCGTTCGGCCGATTCCATCAATTCTTTATTTGTATCCCTATTCATAACAATATACTTTTATAGTTTAACAAATTTACAATACCCATAACCGATGGTTGCATTTGCTCCAATCTGGACGATCTTTCCATCTAACACATCCAAGTCATTCTGATTTGGAGTAGCAATAATAACAGCCAATACAGACTTAGACGGAAGAACCTGCTCATACCACAAATTTACGCTTTCGCCGTTATCCAGGCAGTTACGAGCAATAATCGGTAATGATTCATCATTGCAAAGGTTTTTAAAATCATCTTCGGAGGTAGATTTTTTAGTTCCAGAAAACAGTTCATTTAGCTTTGACTCAATCATCTCTTTCCCGCCATCAAAACCTAAAACTTTTGTCTTTTCTACAAAATCATTAATTACTTCATCACAGTAAACCAGTTGATAAACCTCATTTGTATTGTTTGTGATTGACTTTGGCAAATAAAGTAGATTTGCATCAAAGAATATCGCCCCTCCTTTTTGGGTATCTGATGTTTTACCATTCTTTACAGAACCAAACAAACCCACTATTTTTTTCTCATCAAAATGAAGTTCTTCTGTCAAAAATTCTTTTACAGCCCCTTTCAACGAACTGGAATTAATGCACGGCAATGTGGTGGTAACATCACGCTGGATCGCTTTATCAATCACCCCAAAGCTAACAACACTTTCATTTCCTACATGTAGATTTGTCTGGGGAATAATCAGCCAGACAGTAGCTTTTTTGTTCATATCATTTATTTTTGTTTGATTTTACAATACTTGTTATATCCTACCTGCACAAATTCTTTGCAACTATCCAATGCTTTACAAAACTCATCCATCTTTGTCGAATTTTCAAAATAGAAAACAGAACCGGACTCATATAAATCATAACGCTCAAAACTGCGTAGCGATTTATACTTCACATTATAATCCCGTGCTTCTATACTATTCGATGAACTCAAGAAACGAAAAGGCCGAACCCGAGTAATCGCATAACGAACATACTCCATCGTTTTCTTCTCTTTCTCAACAAACAATGGCAGATAAGAGTCTGACAGTAACACAACACGTAAACTATCCGCCTCGTGAGGAAGAAAACCGCACTGACCATCAGACAACTCTGCTTTAAACAAAAAGTTGGAATCATCAGCCCCGAGCTTGACAAACGTCCCAGAATAAACAGTCAAATCGGCTTTTGCTTCAACCTCGAATGCAAAACAAAAGTCACGCTCCAACCGATAAGAAATCTGCTTATAAAAAGCAGCATTCTTTACTTTTCCCTCATAATCTTTGTCAATGCCGATGCGAGAATCTTTTTTGAACAAGTCTTCTTCTTTTTTTCTATCAGTCCCATCAGGCGTGATATAATATGTGCCGAGTTGTTCTTTACCTGAATAATTGGGACTTTTATTTTTTCTCATCCTTATTTGAGGGATCTCCATTTTTACCTGATTGATGTTGGCACAAATACTTTTACTAAAATCCACATCCAAATCAGCATCATATCCTTCTTTAAAATAAGCTTTACACTCTTTTTGATTATAAAGAAAGCAAGGCCCCAAACGGTCAATCTTTCCAAAATTAGCTTCTATATGATCAGATTTTACATTAAAACTCTTCTCTCCAATCCATGCCATAACCTCATTCACCACACCTTTCTTTATATGATTTTCTTTACTATCAAACAGCTGGTCATTATTTGATAACAAAAGGAAACGCAACATCCCCAATAAGGATGTCTGCTGAGGCATCTTAAATGAATGAATAATATAGCTGGCATAGTTTGTCACCTCTTTTCCTTTAAGACTGTCCGATTGGAATGTCATATCTCCACCAAAAAAGAACTTCCCCAACGGGATAAGTTTCACCAAATATTTGTTTTTCGTTTCACTCATCGCTATCTCCTTCCCCATTTATAAATTTTGCAATACGGAGCATTCCGTACATTTTAGATAATATATCCCCAGTCTTCACCTGGCCGTCACCAGCACAATCATTCATCAACACACACAGCAACCTACGGGTCAATTCAATATAGCCACTATTGCCTTCTTCCATTACTTTATCATAAAATGCAGCGATACGATTTTCATCATTTGCTTCACGCAGTATGTTCAGTAAATCCTTATTAGCACGCAGTTTATGGGAAATAGCTGAAACTAAACCATCATCCACTGTAAACGTCATGAGTAATTTGAACAATTGATAAACACTGCCCGCTGAATCATCTTTCGTAAATACCCCTGTAAAGCCCGATCCGCTATGCTTACGAAGACGCCAAGCTACCGCATTCTTACCAGCTACATTTTTTGCTTTGCCAAAAAGCAAATCCAAAGCCGATTGTAAAGCTTCATACAGCGGATATTTATAATACGATATCGATAAACCATAAGAAAGAGTAGTATGAATAAGATTCCCTTTTTCATCTTTAGGACGACCAATCTTTTCTATCTCCTCATCCACTCCCACCCGGTAACATTCATCGATTTGTGATAAAAGTTGGAAGATGTTTTCGACACCATCTTTACCGGAAACCACCGGAGCGATAAACAGCAAATCGTCTCCACCTGCATAAATAGGTACTCCTCCATACTCTTCTATCATTTTACTGACCTTACAGCCATATTGCATCAAAGCTGTGGACAAATCTTTCACTCGCTTGTTGGGTAAAACAGATACAATCTCCCCCATTTTATCACCATCAGCCTGCACCACACAGATATATTTGTAGTAAGAACGATATTCCTCCTTGAAAGCAACCTTTATCTTCTGATAAAACTCATCCTCTATTTTCTCCGGATTCTCACTGCTATTCTCCTTCTCGCGCTCCTCATCCCGATATTTCATCCAGAGAACTTTTTTATCTTCCTCCCCTGTTTTTGAAAGTTTATCAGTAGCAATCTCAGCCAAGAAAGGAAAATTCCAATTTGGATTACCAAAAGCACGTTTGAACAATGCCGAGTTATTTTTTTCCTGAATCAAATCCAGTACATTCATGCGACTTTTATCATCAAAAGTGCGATTAACAAGCTCTGTACAATCGAGATAGCGGTTTAAATCCTTAATAACATCTACACCTGTTTTCGATTCTACAGAAACATACATGATGTTGACATAGTCACGACCAATTCCTGTCACCTGAGTAAACTCTTTCAATGCATTACTTAATATGTCCTCCAATTCGTCGTCCTCTGTGTCCTCTACAAAAACACGGTCTGGATACAACCCTACTTTCTGAACCTCATCCAACGAAGCGGGTGAAAGAATCATCTTATTTTCAGCCTTCAATTCCTTAATTATACATTCCATCAAAAATGAAAATAAATAACTGGCTGACCATAATTCACAAGGCTTGCGAGCCAAGTTTATAGTGCCTATTATTGGGCCTATATTTACTGCTGTGTATTTCATTTTACAACTTATTCTTTTCAAGATCTCTATATATATTTTTCAATATTTTAAATTCTTCACTTTCATGGTATTTCTTTTCGACGTGCTTATCTATATCAAATTTCAAATCTTTAAAGATATAATCAAAATAAGCCTTTACCGAAAATACTTGTGGAATATCCAGTTGCATACGTTTTCTATAACCAGTCACCTCATCTTTCTCATTTTTACTATAAATACAGATCTTCTTGTTTTTTTTAAAATCCTCTAATCCGACTTCATCATCATCTCTAAAAATAATATAGATATTATATTTTTTATTTTTCATATCATAGATAGGTTTTATCAATATAGGAGAAGGCATTCTTTCCACTGGCAATTTTTCATCTCTTAATGGATAATGAACTTCCATTCCGTTATTAGAATTTACTATTGCCACCTTCTTTTCTATAGTATCTTTAAAACTTTTCCATTCTTCATTTGTAGAAAAGCCTAACATATCTCTAATATCAAAGTTTTTTTCAAATTTCACATTTAAGGGAGATGTCATTTCCTTATGTCGCAACAATTGTACAGAAAGACCGTCTTTACGCCTTTTATTAATAGTCGGATAAAATTTTTCTTTAATAGCCCGTTTATCCCAGTGTGCTTTAAGACGATCTGTTGCATACATAAATGCCAATGATTTAAAATATAAACCTCTTATATTTATCCCACCTCTCAATGTTTTATAAAAGAGATCGATCATCTTAAACATTTTTTCAAATTTTTTTCCAGTACAATCAGTTCCCGTAAAACCTTCAAGTGAAAAATAATAAACAGACATTTCTTTTGATATTGGTTCTACATACATCTCATCATCATTATCTATATAAAAAGAACCAAATCCTTTAGATTGCCTTGTACCAAAATTATGTTTCAAAAAGAAATCAGCCAAAACTCGCTTTTCTTTGTCAGCTAAAAAAGAATAAAGTGTATCATTCGGAATTAAAAAGCACAAAGAGACCTGTGCATCAGTAAAACTCATTTTCTTATATTCAGAAGGATCTTCAAAATCCATATTCATATTTCCAAAAAACAAAGGATATGAATTTAATACTGCTATTTTTCGATGATCCTCCTTCCTTGTTTTAGCCACATATTTTCGACCATCATATATTATATAATCTTTATCAGTATCGCGCGGTAAAACATATCTTTTTCGGTCATTCATAATAAAATATAATTGATCTTCTACACTAGACTTTATCTTCAATTTATAATTTAAAGATAATGTTCTATCATTACCTTTTGTCCAACCTCGCCTTTTAGCTTCTTCTTTCCCCTCTTCTAATAAAGAGAATATAAACCTGTCCAGCTTCGGTTTTACCTCCGAAGCCCTTAACGTAGCCCCATACTGATCATGTTGAAAATGAATCAGCGGAGTATGTTGTTTCAATGTCACTGTTAATGTTTTCATAGCGCCCTTTATTATTTAGAATACAAATCAAGATAATTTTTTATTGCCTCTTGTGTACTTTTTATCTGATCTACTAATTTAGCAGTTTTTTCCAAAGTCCAAAATTCTCTGCTATTAGATAAAGAATGAACAAGTAATGCAACACGTTCAATATCCAATTGAGTTATTTTTTCCAATTGATTTTTTAAATTCGAAATTTCTCCGTCCTTTTCACTCAACTTTTTGTCTTTATCCGTCAATTCCTTTTGTGAATCATTTTTTTTCGATATTCTTTCTTCCCATTCCAACTTTCTTCTCCATTCGTCTTCTTTCATTTTTTCTTCATGAGATAAATTCATTTTTAGTATATCTTTCTTATACATCACTATCATTAAAAAAACAAATAAAAGAAAGAGAATAAGTAGTAAAACAAACATTCCTACTATACATATTGACCAAATTAAATCTGAAGAAAAACAAGTACAATGCGCCATCATCATTTTATCCTCCTATCTTTTATATTATTATACAATAATGCAGAAATACCCACAATCACCAATGTTTGCCACAACATATTGGCTCCAAACGGATTCATTCCAAATATTCCAGTAATCACTGTTGCCGGAAGAAATACAGCTGCCAACCAATTCAACCATTCACCATTTTCATTTCTCTTCTGATCTATCAACAATGTAATATATTGATGTAATTCACCTATTTCCCCATCCAACTCTTTTATCTTCTCACTGGATGCGAATTGCTGCATCAACATATCATAAATTTCAATACCTTGATCTTGCACCGTCACATGCTGGAAATAGATCTGGTTTATAAAACGTATATATTCCTGATAAAGAGAGCCAATGCGTTCTGCTAAACGCCGATCTGTACGCCGGGAAAGACAACTCACTTTAGTCACTTCACCAGAAAACCTCAACATAGACGCGCGTTGGATAATAATAAGCTCGAACATACGAGAATAAATTGTACGCATGTGCATCGCTAATATGTTAGAAGCAAACCAACTTGTATCTGTCAAAGCGACCATCGAATAACGAGATATTCCATAAAGAGTACCTTGTTCCTGCCAGCGATAATAAGTACTTTCCTCCAATAACTTCTTCTTCATTTCATTATTCCGGCAAGTATCATCATTTCCATCATCCACAAATACATACTTATACCAGAAGTTCCCCATTACAAATTCCCCATCTTTCAGATTCCCCGTCATATCTTTTACCTGCTTAGACAATTCATCATTGCCATACCAGCAATTCACAAGCATACGATCGTCTATAACAGGAGTCACTTTCATATCCGGAGACAAGTCCTTTATCAGATTATCGATAAACACCGCTGGTTTCCAAACATCAGACAATCCGAATTCCGAATCTTGGCCTGTCGTATGAATTTTATAATTAAATTCATCCATATATTTTGAAGGATTACCATGAAGTCCTTCTATCTTTATTGATTTAGACAGCATAGAACGATTTTCAGCAGAAAATTCACCACTGTGAGGTGGCATAATACGCCGTCCAAATTGGTTGATATTCCTAACATCCAATTCCTCTTTCTGGCTTTCCTCATTATTTGCCAAGAAAAAAGAAAGAATACCTACCCCAGTAGCATACAAGTTCAAATTAATCGCATCAACCTTCAGCACATATTCCTTATCACCTACCGCTATACGATATTCCACGTTCCCCGCTTTAGGTTCTCTCCTCTCGTAATGATAAATGATAGGATTTTGCGCACCTTTTATATCATACAATACGGGATGTACGAAGTCAAAATAATATTGCAACTCACCAAAAAGTTCTTCCCGGTCTTTTGTGTCCTCACCAACAACCGGTATATATTTTTCCGCTGGATCATATTGTACCCTATCCCATAATGTATATTCATTTATAGGGATATGTTTTAAATCTATTTGCTCAGAAAAAAACTTTTTATCCTCCCCAGGTAATTCCCATTTAAAAGGAAAATAAAAAACATGATAACTATAAGTACTCATTTTTCTATCTTTTTTATATGTTCCACCATTTTTTGTATCTCTTCTAACGAATAAACTCCACACTTTGCCCCAACATAACCATTCTCTCCTCCACCACAAAACAGATTATCCGCCAAGTATTCCTTTTCAAAAAATTTCTTCACATTTTCCATTCCTTTTCCATAATACACCCATTCTTCATCCGTATAGACCAATAAACTCCGAAAAGGGAACAGACGATCACAAATTGGGGAAAAACGAGAAGAAAACGCCTTCACAACAAATAGATCTCCGATCTTTGTACAATTATTTGTAACAGCCTTCTCCGCCAAAGATTCGTCTTCATCTGTAATTCCCTGAGCTTTACGATCAGCATGGCGGATAAGATTTATTTCATCCTGTGTTGCCGCGATTTCCAACATACCGGGAATATACCCCTTATCATTGGCAGCGACCAACTGTTGATACCTGTCCATTGGTTGGCCGAGCAATGCCATCACCTGCTCTAAAGCACTATCAAAATGAGCAAATGAATTATGGTGGTCGATAGCTCTATATCCGGGCGGTTTTGGAATATCTTCCTGCAATTCCACTCCATAGACAATCCAGTCTTTCGCGGAAGCCTCTTCCAATTCTTTCCGGTAACTGCTTAACCGCGCATTGTCCCAACGAAGTTGATGATCCACATACGCAATCCCCGTCCTGTCAAGCTGCTGACGGATGGTAAGCATTTCCAAGTCATGCCCGCCTAACAAAAACAATTGCCTTTCACTCTCGCTCATTTGCTTCTGCATATCTTTTTATTTTACATCTCTTATACAATTCACAATACCATATCCCATACTTGACGATTTTCCCAACCCGATATATTCCGGTAAAAAGACATTGCACCGAAATACAGCAGAAAAGCTCATTAATTCCACATTCTTATATCGGCTCAAGCCTGGATCTTCCAATTTTAAGATACGGCAAATAACTGGAAATTCGAAATGGATACCGATGCCTTTGCCAAAAGAAAGCACATTCCCGACCAGAATTTTCTCAAGCATAGCGATACGTTCGATAAGCCCTTCCGCCTGTTGATACTCTTTATAATTTTCG
Source organism: Parabacteroides hominis (assembly GCF_014287585.1). Lineage (GTDB taxonomy): Bacteria > Bacteroidota > Bacteroidia > Bacteroidales > Tannerellaceae > Parabacteroides > Parabacteroides hominis. Next base: position 33,294 of record NZ_JACOOJ010000002.1, read on the forward strand.
CAATTCAATGGCAACCAATAGCGAATTCGATATGTATTATCTGATTCACAACAACAAGAAAACAAACTCTCCGTTCGAATCGAAGCCAGCTCCAACTCTATATTTCGATTTCCTAACTGACAAGAAAAAGTGCTTTCCATACCAAACAGTCTTTCCACAGCCACAGCCCCTTGATTAATACCAAGCACAACCGCACTTCCCTTGACCTTCTTATATTGGACCAAAGGGTAACTATAATTGAAACCATCACCATTATGATTATGGAAAAGAGCATCACCGCCAGACAAACGAATCATTGCTCCTCTAAAAAATGGAATTTCGTCATCAGATATCCGATTTCTGAATAGTGCTGTCGTTATTCGTGTTTGATTCATTATAGATTATCTTTAATGGTTCTCCAATATTAGCAAATAAATTTTAATAAACCTAATATTTTTACGTTTTTATTTTCAAAAAAAATATCATAGTCTTTCACACAACATATAATTACCGCAAAAACAAGCCATTACCACATTCTTAATCTTTATTCGATCGATAGTTTTTTTGTATAGCAATTTACATTAACCGGATGATAGAGACATAATCTTCCCGACTATTCATAGATACATGTGAAGGTTGTTTCGGTACGGTGGCTCTGGATTAAAATTGACAATTTGTCATATTAGCTATTCGGTGGTTTGCTTATATCCGTACGTTTATCATAGTAGCTACAAATAGGGAAGGGAGGAAGCGTTTAGTATTGACATTTAGCTATTCTTATTCCCGAAAATCGTTTTTTTTGTTCTCCGAAAAAAAATTATACAGCACGCTTGGTAGGATGTGACAGTTTGAAAGATGAAAATGCAATCAAAACGTCAATTGCGAAATGCCCTCTTTTAAGTGTCTTTTAGTTCTTAAAATAATATTTTTGGAGGTTTTTGCAGTCTTTTTACCACCCTCTCAAACCTTAATTCGGAGGATTCCGTAAAATCATCTAAATGATTTTCGGCTTTTATCCTGGTCGTTTGTCCTAATTGTCTGAATAGTTTTTCGAAACCATTTAGATCATTAAAAAAATCATTTAGATGATTCCGGAAAGATCATACGGAGTCGTACCATTTTTAGGCTGAAAGGAGGAAAAAGAAAGAAACGTATATCAATAAAACAGCTTAAAACAAACCAAATTGGTAGTAAGAAATCATTTCAGCCAACAAATCGACTACTTTAAACCACCGTTACTCGCACATATTTGCTCTTCCGTTCCGGCTGATACACTATCTTTGTATAACAACCGACACATATTGGATAATACACTATCCGATCTTCACGGCTGTCTATCTTCGCCAATATAGGCAGCCATCTCGTTTGCCTGCCTGCGTATGATCTGCTCCATCGTTATATGCGAAAGAGCTCCTAATGGCTTTTGATGAATTACTTTACCCTGCCGTTTCACCGTTATACCTTTACCTGAAAGACCGACGAAACAGCCAAACGTATTCACCAACAATTCGCTACCTTCTCCCTCACGTTTCCGGTATTCCGCTTTTCGCTGTTCTATAATTTTCTTGTTCTGTTCTTTCGCCTTTTCTTCCTTATCCAATCCCTTATGGAAGTCATAAAGCTCTACATAATCCTGAAGTATCCTTTTCTTATACAACTGGTACTAGTTCGAAAGATAATCGATCTCCGACATCATTCGCGTCAAGACTGCACGGTTAGCTATTTGCCGGTAAGAAGCAGACACGACCTGCTTCAAGTGTTCGTATAACAAATCATCCAGTGAATGTAATACAGGCTGAGGCAACAACGTTCCATAATAGTTACACACTCCAGCCCAGGCACGAAGGCTGGCCGGTGTAAATCCCTTATCCGTGACAGATAAATTAGTGATCCGTTCTTTCAAATCGACTTCTTTCTTATTAGACAAACTCAATCCGCCTTTGGATATCGTTATGCCTAAAAACTCAAAACCTTTACGTAGCTCTGCTACAATTGGCGTGTTTAACGACAGCCCCAAATGTGTTTGCAAATAAACAGACAACTGCTTCAACCAACTTTTCGCCAGCTCATGCGTTTCGCACATCAAGCAGAAATCATCAGCGTAACGGACATAAGAACGAGTTAATGTTTGCACATACTTATCGAACGGATGTAGATAGAAATTTGATAATAAAGGAGAAAGGATCGCACCTTGGGGTACGCCTTCCAAGTTGTCACTCCATTTCAAATGTTTGTTGACGATTCCCATCTGCACAGACAACATAATCAACCGCACTATCTCCTCATCCGGAATCAGGGCATGAAGTCGGGCTGCTAACAAATGGTGGTTGATCGTATCGAAATAGTTATCAATATCCAACCGCAGCACCCATTTGTTTTTCTTTTTGCAGCATTCACTCAACGCCCTCCTGACCGCTTTTGTATGTCCTTTATTGGGTCGATAGCCATAGCTGGAATCCATAAAAATATTCTCGAAAAGAGGTTCCACAAGTGTTTTGATAGCATATTGCACGATCTTGTCTTTAACCGACAACAGCCCCAACTTTCGCACTTCGCTTTTCTTTTTGGGAATTTCGATGCTTAAATAAGGCTCCGGCGACCACGTACCAGCTTTCAAATCATTGGATAATTCCGAAATATAAGTTTGAAGGTTATCTTCGAAACAAGCCAATGTGATTCCGTCTATACCTCCAGAAGCATTTTTACTTTTTATAGCCTTCCAAGCTTCAAACAAAAATTCTTCCGTACACAATACTGAATAATAAGATTTACGCGTTTCCATATTCGTATTTTTATGTTAACAATGATATTCATTATATCCTTACTGCAATAACACTTTTCTGATTACTTCCACAAATCAACGAAACGACAACAAGTTTTTTATCCTTATTCTAAATGGAATACTCTCTGACGTCAACAGGTGTTTGTGATTTAGAAGATGGTTATTCGTCTTAATCCTTATTCTAATGGAACACTCTCTGACTCGTTGTGCCGGAGCATGACAAACCTTGGGTGTTGTCTTAATCCTTATTCTAATGGAACACTCTCTGACTATTTTTTTATGGAAAAATTAATTTCTCTTCAGATGTCTTAATCCTTATTCTAATGGAACACTCTCTGACAAATATTATGAAAGAGTTTCTTTTAGAAAATCAGACAGTCTTAATCCTTATTCTAATGGAACACTCTCTGACTGTCGGCCATGGTTCTGGGGAGAGCTCAAGCAGAAGTCTTAATCCTTATTCTAATGGAACACTCTCTGACATGCCAAGAACCAAGCTGTTTCATTTACGGTAAAAGTCTTAATCCTTATTCTAATGGAACACTCTCTGACACGATTTAGTTTTATCCGCGTATCAGGTTTTGAGTCTTAATCCTTATTCTAATGGAACACTCTCTGACGCTACAGGTTCTCCTATCCTCAATTGCGCTACAAGCGTCTTAATCCTTATTCTAATGGAACACTCTCTGACTTCTGCAGAATTGTGGAAAGAAGCCGCAAAGAATAAACGTCTTAATCCTTATTCTAATGGAACACTCTCTGACCTCGTTTTTTATGCAATTACTGCTATGGCATTTTTGTCTTAATCCTTATTCTAATGGAACACTCTCTGACCATTTGGATGTCTTAAAAGGTGCTGTACCTCCTGAGTCTTAATCCTTATTCTAATGGAACACTCTCTGACAGGGCAACAAAGAAAATGGAAAAAAATTCCAAGGTGTCTTAATCCTTATTCTAATGGAACACTCTCTGACTCAAAATATATATGGAAGAAAAATTTAACACCTACGTCTTAATCCTTATTCTAATGGAACACTCTCTGACATATCTTTTGCCAGATACGATTAATGCCGATTGGGTCTTAATCCTTATTCTAATGGAACACTCTCTGACCCCGGTTTCCTTGACGTATGCTTAATCTCGGCAGCAATGTCTTAATCCTTATTCTAATGGAACACTCTCTGACAGGTTGCAAACGGCGTTGTGACGATTGATGTTCAGACGTCTTAATCCTTATTCTAATGGAACACTCTCTGACACCCTATCAGAGAGCACTTTACAGCTTTTGAAACTTTGATTCACTCCTTCTGCTTTTGTCTTTGCGTCAGAGAGTTAATCCATTTAGAACTATTTTTTCGCAAATGTAGAGATTTGAGATTTACAATCCAAGTAAAAATCGAATTAAAAATTGCTCATCTATCTATTTATCAACTATTTAAACTTTCACAAATCAAAAATCATATCCGAAAGCTACGGGGATTTGCGAAAAACGCACAAACCTACACTTTCCAACCTTCTGATTTTTAGAACAAAACGTCAAAGAACACCTAAACTCTTACATGACATTTTCGCAAATGTAACAACTAAAAAACAGAAAACAAATATTTGCGAAACTTTTCATCCTCTCTTCTTTCAGGCAATTTTTATTTTTCATTAAATATCAACATCTTAGCAAAAATCATTTTTTCGCAAATCAAAGCAGTAAATCCGCCTCTACGGTATAAGTCTGGCCTAAATAAACAGATACAAAAGCACAATATCCCCCCCGAAAACGAGAATAGATTATAAATATCTGATTTATAGCAACATATAGAAAATAGTAGTTTCTTAAAAAATATTACCCTTGCGGGTAATTTGAATTAGATGGGGTAGAAAACCAAATTTGATGCGGTAGTATTTTCGATTCTGACCAATGAGTTTTTTACGAATATTACAATAAGGCCCGAACAAAGGCAGTACATATCTTGAGAAAAGCGTAAAAACGGCCGGTGACAAAATTTAAAACGGTCATCCCGACAAAAACCGTTAAACCTATTCCATATATCCCAAATATATGTACCTTTGTCTGCTATTATATAATTAAGGTATATAAAATCAGAAGACGATGTGCGATAAGAAGGAAAAGCAACTCGAATTGGATAAACGCTATCTCAGGATGGCGACCGTATGGGCGGAAAATTCGTATTGCAAGAGACGCCAGGTTGGGGCACTGATAGTAAAAGACCAAATGATTATCTCTGACGGATATAACGGTACGCCATCAGGTTTCGAGAATGTATGCGAAGACGAGAACAATGTCACTAAACCTTACGTTCTGCATGCGGAAGCCAATGCCATTACGAAAGTGGCCGCTTCGTCCAACAGCAGTAAAGGCGCAACGATCTATGTAACCTCCGCCCCTTGCATCGAATGTGCCAAGCTCATCATCCAGTCCGGGATCAAGCGGGTGGTTTACTCTGAAAAATACAGGGTGGAAGATGGTTGCAACCTATTGCGTCGCGCAGGTGTTATTATAGATTATATAGAAATAAACGACTAAAGATACGTTTTATGGACAAGAACAAAAGGCTGGCCGTATGGCTGCCTGTGATTATAGCTTTAAGTGTTGCTCTCGGGATCTTTGTAGGGAATCATTACCTTAGACTGACGCAGGGAAAGAGACATATTTATTCCAGTGGAAATAAAATCAATGCCATCCTCGACATTATCGACGAACAATATGTCGATACCGTCAATATGAAACAATTGGTGGAAGATGCTATTCCTAAAGTTTTCAGCGAACTGGACCCGCATTCCGTGTATATACCGGCAAAAGACGCCCAAAGGGCAAATGAAGACCTGGAAGGATCGTTCAGCGGCATCGGCGTTTCCTTCAATATGCAGACCGACACGATCCTGGTTATCAACGTTATTCCGGGTGGCCCGTCTGAGAAGGCAGGCTTGAAACCTTTCGACCGCATCATCACGATCAACGACTCACTGTATGCCGGCAACAAGAGTGACCAGGAGCTGATCATGAAAACCCTGCGCGGTGCGAAGAACAGCACGGTCAAGTTAGGCGTGAAACGCAAAAACGAACCGGAACTGCTGTATTTCGACGTGACGCGCGGCGATGTTCCTGTCAGCTCGGTCGATGTGTCTTACGAAGTAAGCAAGGGAATCGGCTATATCAAGGTAAGCAAATTCGGACGTACCACTTATAACGAGTTTATCACCGCAATCGCCAAACTGAAACAGGCAGGCTGCACTTCATTCGTGATCGACCTCCGCGGCAACACGGGCGGTTACATGGACGCCGCCATCAATATGGTGAATGAATTCATGCCGGAAGGCCGCCTGATCGTGTACACGGAAGGAAAGGCGTTCCCGCGCAACGACGTCTATACGAACGGCACAGGCACTTGCCAGGACGCTCCGATCGTAGTCCTGACAGACGAGTTCTCGGCTTCCGCCAGTGAAATCTTCTCCGGGGCTATCCAGGATAACGACCGCGGACTGATCATCGGCCGCCGTACCTTTGGCAAAGGGTTGGTCCAGTCTCCGATCCAGTTAAGCGACGGTTCGGAAATCCGCCTGACGATCGCACGCTATTACACCCCGTCCGGACGCTGTATCCAGAAAAAGTATGAATTAGGCAAAGACAGCGAATACGAACAGGACATCTACCAACGTTTCATGCACGGCGAATTCGACTCAGCCGACAGTATCAAGCTGAACAACAGCGAGAAATACGAGACCGTGATGGGACGTCCTGTTTACGGCGGCGGCGGCATCATGCCGGATATCTTTATCCCGCGTGACACAAGCGGCGTGACTTCCTATTTTTCCAACGTGGTCAATTCCGGCACGCTCAACCTGTATGCACTCGAATACTCGGATCGCAATTACGACAAGCTGTCTTCTTTCAAGACCTATCAGGATTTGTACAAATACCTGCAACAGCAACCGTTGCTTTCCGACTTCACCAACTTTGCAGCAGCGAAAGGGATTAAGAAGCGCCCGAACCTGATCAGCATATCAGGCAAGCTGATCGAGAAACAGATCCAGGCCTACATCGTCCGCAACTTCTTCGACGAAGCCGGCTTCTATCCTATATTCCAGAACGACGACATCACGCTGAAACGCGCGATCAAAGTCCTGGACGAAGGCAAATCATTCCCGACACCGGAAAACAAAAACAATACGCCAAATGGAATTGCACAATGCCAAACAAATGCTTCGAGAGGATATGGCCTCATTAAAGAGATCATATACGAAGACTACATTGCTGGATCTCTCTGCTAAGATAATGGAACGGCTGGAAGGGACAGACCTCTTCCGGCAGGCTTCATGCATAGCACTTTACCATGCCATTCCGGGCGAAGTGCAAACAGCCGCCCTGATCGAGAAATGGTATCGGGAAAAGAAATTATTGCTTCCTCTAATAAAAGGGAACGACCTGCAACTGCTTTTGTACGCGGGAAAGGAATCACTCAAAACAGGTGTTTACGGGATATTGGAACCGGCCGAAGATTGCGAGGCCGTACCGGAAAGCGAAATAGACCTGATCATTGTTCCGGGCGTCGCTTTCGACCGGCAGTACAACCGCCTTGGACGGGGAAAAGGGTTTTACGACCGCCTGCTCTCGACTCTGGACGTTCCTAAAATCGGGATCTGCTATGATTTCCAACTGAAAGACCGGATACCGGTCGAGCCGTTCGACCGGAAAATGGATTTGATCGTAACTGAAAAAGAAATACTCTGACTCAGATCTTATCCGTTTGCAGCAGCTCCATGACTTTGGCATCCGCTTTGGCTTTTATCTCCGGCGTGATGCTATCCTTCACGATTTTCAGTACAAGGCCCATCACGGCTACATCGTCGGTAAAGCCGATCACCGGTAGAATCCCTTCCGGAATCAGGTCGAACGGCAGGATGAAATAGCCTAAAGCACCCACGATATAAGCCTTATGCTGCAAAGGGACATCCTTGTCATGCAGCAGGTAATAAAGTTGGAAGACGGGACGTATCACGGTCGCACCGACTTTCTTCGCGATCCGTTGCACTTTCTGCCAGAATTTATTCTCGGAATAGTATGTACCATACTTCTCCACTTCATAAACCTCTTCAAAAGGAACTTCTTCTATCTTTCTTGCATCCATAACGATCCAAAACTTTTATCTGATAATTATATCTTGTATAACTGCCGAGCCGGCATAATCGTTCAGGCTCTTCACCAGACGTTCCCGGCATAGCACCAATTCACTTCTCAGGACGGAGGAGGTGAGGGAAACATGCAGCACTTTATCTTTTACATATATATTATGCGTGTACTGAGCAACCATCGGCCCCAGTATCTCGCTCCAGGCCCGTATGACACGGATTTCCAGTATCTTCCCCCGCAACTCGGCATTGTCTTCGAAAAACTCCCGGATCGCGTCACCCAACGTCTGTGCATTCCGGTGCATCATTCCGCCTCCTCCATCGGTTGCACTTCGCCCTGTTCGACCCTGAACAAAGCGTAGCCGTGATCGATCGATTGCAGGATCGCATCCAGGTATTTCCGGTTCGTATCGGTAATGAAGATCTGCCCGAACTGGTCGCCGCTCACTAACTTGACGATCTGCTCCACCCGGTCGGCATCCAGCTTGTCGAAAATATCATCCAGCAAGAGGATCGGACGCGCCTGTCCCCGTCGGGAAAGGAAAACGTACTGGGCCAGCTTGAGCGCAATCAGATACGTTTTGTTCTGTCCCTGCGAACCGACGCGGCGGATCAGGTAGTCGTTCAGCGTCATCTCCAGTTCGTCCTTATGGATGCCGGTCGAGGTGTAACCGAGTATGCGGTCACGCTCCCGGTTGGCAGCCAGCATATCAGCCAGGCTCCCCTTTTCCAGTTGGGAAATGTACCGCAGGCCGACCTGTTCGGTCGAACGGCAGATCGTCTGGTAATATTCGTTGAAGATCGGGGTGAAATCGTTCACCAGCATCTTCCGCTTCTCGTACACCATCCGCCCGTACATATCCAGTTGCATTTCCAGCACTTCATAGAGGGAAGCGTCCGTGCACTGGTCTTTCAACAACGAATTCCGTTGAAGCAAGGCTTTATTATATTGTATAAGCGCATGCAGGTACGGCTTGTCCTGCTGCGAAATAATCACATCGACAAACCGGCGCCGCTCCTCGCTCCCGCCCTGTATCAGTTCCGAATCGGCAGGCGATACCATCACCAACGGCAACAGGCCGATATGCTCCGACAGTTTGTCGTACTCTTTTTTATTCCGCTTGAACTGTTTCCGCTGCCGGCGGCGGATGGCACAAAATATCTCCTCCTCACGCCCCTCATAGTCATAATTACCCTGCAACACGCACATATCCTGGCCGTTGTTGATCAACTGTGAGTCAGGCGTGTTGATATGGCTCTTGCAAAAAGAGAGATAATGAACGGCATCCAGCAGATTGGTCTTTCCCATTCCGTTGTTCCCGAAAAAACAATTTATTTCGGGAGAGAAGGAAACTTCTGCCTGGAGAATGTTTTTATAATTGAGTATAGAAAGCTTTTTAAGTATCATCCGCACTATATTAGTCGCACAAAATTAAAAAATATACTTCTAAGTATAGATTTTCTCAGTAAAAAAAACTACTTTTGCGACTTGAATTGCCACAGGCATAAAACAGTGATAAAATAATAACAACTATAAAACATTATGGCTACTAAGGAAAAAGACACCAACAAGGAGTTAGAGGTCGAAGAAATTGTTTCGAGATCGGAACAGTTCATTGAAAACAATTCAAAGAAAATTATTTACGGTATTATAGCACTCGCTCTCGTTGTTGGAGCTGTTTTGGGCATCAAGCACGGATATTTGGTTCCGCAGGAGAAAAAAGCCGCCGCAGCTATGTTCAAAGGCGAACAATATTTTGCTAAAGATTCGTTTAACCTCGCATTGAACGGAAACGGCGCGGATTATGAAGGATTCGAAGCGATCATCGACCAATACGGAAGCACGGCAGCCGGTAACCTGGCAAAAGCTTACGCCGGCATTTGCTATTTCAAGATGGGCGAAAACGAAAAAGCATTGGATCTGTTGAAATCTTTCAGCGGTAGCGACGATATGATCTCTCCGGCCGTCACGGGCCTGATCGGTGACTGCTATGTAAACATGGGCAATGTAAAAGAAGGCATCAGCTATTTCGAAAAAGCAGCCAAGCAGGCAAGCAACGAAGTGATCAGCCCGACTTACCTGAAGAAAGCCGGTATCGCTTACGAAAGCCTGAAACAGTATGGCGATGCAGTTAAAGCATACACCACTATCAAAGAAAAATATTTCAATTCGATGGAAGCTTCCGATATCGACAAATATATCACGCGCGCTTCCGCTTTGAACAAATAATACGTATATAAATATTATAATTCATATAAGAGGATGTCTCGTCAAACAAGGCATCCTCTTCCTTTAAGAACAAGAATATGGCAACAGCTTATCAAAATTTATCGGAATACGACTTCAACAGCGTTCCTGACGGATCGGAGATGACTGTCGGGATCGTCGTAGCGGAATGGAACAAGCATATCACCGAAAAACTACTGGAAGGTGCTTGCAACACGTTGGAAAAGCATGGCGTCAAAGCCGAAAACATATACGTGAAACGAGTGCCGGGTAGTTTCGAACTGACTTTTGGCGCAAAAAGAATGGCCGAAACAAAAGATGTGGACGCTGTTATCGTTTTGGGTTGCGTCGTGAGAGGCGACACTCCCCACTTTGATTACGTATGTTCCGGCGTTACGCAAGGTGTTACGGAATTGAACCTGATGTACGATATCCCGTTCATTTTCGGCCTGTTAACAACAGACACCATGCAGCAGTCCGAAGACCGCGCAGGCGGTAAGTACGGAAACAAAGGCGATGAAGCGGCAGTAACCGCTCTTAAAATGGTAAATTTTTCTGCCTAAACGCTTGCAAGTTTCAAAAATAATCGTACCTTTGCACTGCAATTAAAAATAACGGGGGCAGTTACCAGAGTGGCCAAATGGGGCTGACTGTAACTCAGCTGTCTTTCGACTTCGGTGGTTCGAATCCATCACTGCCCACTTTCTTTAATTTGCGGAAGTAGCTCAGTTGATAGAGCATTAGCCTTCCAAGCTGAGGGTCGCGGGTTTGAGCCCCGTCTTCCGCTCTCTAAAAGAGGAAAATCGAAAGGTTTTCCTCTTTTTTTATGCCCTCTCCTCTCTTTCATGCACAAAATAATATTATCTTAGCTGCGTGTTTACTAACTATAAAAATAATGATATATGAAGAAGATGAAATGGATGTATGCGCTACTGGCCATATTCCTGCTGACAAGCTGCGGAACGCTTATGCAGCCCTATCAAATGGATGGCAAGATGAAAGACATCGAATTAGGCATGACCAAAAAGAAAGTGATCTCCATATTGGGAAAAGATTTCGAATCGGCGGGCGCCCGTATGACCTCCGAAGGTTCGATCGAAACCATCAGTTACAAGACTGCTTCCATGACTGAGAACACGGAAGGATATTACTTATTAAGTTTCAAAGACGGAAAACTGGTCGAGTGGTTTAAGGAAAAATATCCGGTACATAATCACCAACACTAATTGAAGCAAACTATAATAATCGAATAAGGCAGATGCCTCTGGGCATCTGCCTTATCTTTTTTACGGTTATACACCTTTTTCGATACATGCACCCGGCTAAAACTGACCGGATGGCCGTGGTTCTCAATCTCCGCTTCCCTACTTCCTCTTCGGTTCGCTTTGATGTAATCCATAAACGAATCTTTCTTTTTTGTTTTCATACTGATAAATCTTTAACGCGACAAAGATACGGATAATATTTGAATATGACCACAGACTCATGTTTCACCATTTCTTAGATTATCCTCTAAATCCCCCTTGGTTGTTTTATTTAATTAGGGTTCACACTGTCCGGGAGACTCTATAGATCAGCATGTTGCTGTGAACCCTGTGAATGCAAGATAGAAAAAGGCGGGATTGACCGATAGGATTGGCTGATCGTAAACCGGTTTCACAGCCTTCACAGCCTTCACAACAAATCGCTGGCCATTAGCCTTTTACCGCTGTGAACCCTGTTTTTTAGTTTTGTCATATAAGGGATCTGATTGGTTCCTGTCCCATAAAATATAGGTTATAGGCTAAAAAATACAGCCTTTAGCCTGTCCGGGAAAAGCCTATAGGGTAGCAGCAAAAAGGTAGGCATCTATCCGGCAACCGATGCCGACCTTTTCGGGAAGCGACAGGCATCTAAAAAGTACAGCCGGGAATCCGTCATATCTCGTAAACTTTAGATACATTTGAACTCACAAATTATCTAAAGCGACATAAGACGGATAAATGAATAAAGTAATAATAGCCATCGACTCTTTTAAAGGCTGCCTGACCTCAGAAGAGGCAGGGATTGCGGTAATGAAAGGTATCAAAGCCATCTTTCCAGATTGCGAAACCCTGCTGTTTCCGATCGCCGACGGAGGCGAAGGTATGTTGGACATACTTATCTCCGCGACAAAGGGGAAATACCGGACCCTGCCGGCACACGGCCCCCTGATGGAACCCATGCAGGGCCGGTACGGTATTTCGGGCGACGGGCAAACAGCTCTGGTCGAGATGGCGACCGTCAACGGCTTGCCCCTGGTTCCCGAAGAAAAAAGGAATCCGATGTTGGCGACAACTTATGGGACGGGTGAACTGATTCTCGATGCCCTCGAACAGGGTTGCCGCCGTTTTATAGTAGGTATCGGAGGCAGCGCCACCAATGATGCCGGGTTAGGGATGCTGCAAGCCTTAGGGTTCCGCTTCCTAAACAAGCGGGGGGATCTGTTGGGGACAGGCGGCAGGATCCTATCGCAGGTAACCTCCATCGACACATCTGCCGTGCATCCGGCTTTAAAGGAAGCCTGTTTCACGATCGCCTGCGATGTACATAATCCTTTCTGCGGACCCGATGGAGCAGCTTATGTCTTCGCTCCGCAAAAGGGGGCCGATACCGGGATGGTCAAAGAGCTGGATGCCGGTATGCAGGCTCTTTCACAGGTTATCCGGTCGGCTACAGGCAAAGACATTTCGGATGTCCCCGGAGCCGGGGCAGCCGGAGGAATGGGTGGCGGCTTCCTCGCGTTCCTGAATGCCGAGTTAAAACCAGGCATTCGTCTGGTACTCGACACGCTGGACTTTGGTGAGAAAATAAAGGGAGCCGACCTGATCTTTACCGGTGAAGGACGAGCCGACCGGCAGACAGCGATGGGAAAAGTGCCTTTCGGTATCCTGGAAGAGGCCCGGAAACAGAACGTCCCCGTCATCGTACTTGCTGGAAGCATAGAAGATACGGATCGGATGAACCAGGCTGGCTTTCAGGGGGTATTCTCGATCACACCAGGCCCTGTCGCGATGGAGAAAGCGATGGAACCGGAGTTTGCAGGAGAAAATATCCGCAGGCTGGTAACTCAGATTTGTTCGGTAATCCACCCGTTCGCCACGCGCTAAAACAAGAAAAATATGTACACGGAATATCAACCTTGCGGACTATTGTCGGCCTACATTGATAAATATTGGGTATTCAAAGGGAAAACCGAACTCGGCACGTACTTCAAAATATTGCCGGACGGTTGCTGCGACTTTATCTTTTCCATTGGAGACACTGCACAATGTGTCGGCACGAACCAGCCGGTCATGCAACCCTATCGTTGCTTCTTCGTCGGTCCGATGACTACTTTCTCGGAGTTGGTCACGAACACGCCGAGCGTTCACATGCTGGGAGTCCGTTTCCATCCTTGCGGGTTAACCGCTTTCTGCAAACCGCCTCTCTCTGAATTTACGAACCAGAGGATAAGCAGCAACGACCTGACGCTTCTCTTTACGGACTCGTTTGCCGAATCATTATGTGAAGCACAGACTTTGCAGCAGCAGATTTGCCTGATCGAACGGTTCCTTATCCACCGCCTGAAAGACAACTATGAGATTGATCCTCAGATCCCGTTCGCCGTGCAGCAGATCAATCGCTCGAAAGGGCGTCTCCCGATCCTGCAATTGATGGATGAAATCTGCATTTGCCAACGTCATTTCGAACGCAAATTCAAAGCATATACCGGCTATACTCCAAAAGAATACAGCCGGATCATGAAATTCAGAAACACCATCGACCTGCTGAAAAATTGCGTACCGGACAACCTGCTTACGATTGCCGTTGAAGCGGGCTATTACGACCTCTCCCACTTCAATAAGGAAATCCGGCAGTTATCCGGCAATACACCGGCTTCTTTCCTCTCGATCCCTATCCCCGAAGATGTCTTGCTGACTTACCTGGAATGAAAAAGTCGTTTTTTTACAATAGAGCAGGGCAGTTCCACCCCTACATTTGCACGTAACTAATAAAACATTGAAATATGAAACTTATGAAAGAAAAAGCAGAACAGTTATTGCAACATTGCGAGGTTGTGGTTATTACTTCCGTCAACGAAGAAGGGTATCCCCGCCCTGTCCCCATGAGCAAAATCAAATCGGAAGGATATTCCGTGGTCTGGATGGCAACCGGCAACGACTCTCTGAAAACGAAAGATTTCCGTCTGAATCCCAAAGCGGGCTTATGCTATAGCGAAAATGGCAATAGCGTGGCATTAACCGGAGAGGTAGAGGTAATTACCGATGCTGAAATAAAAAAGGAACTCTGGCAGGAATGGTTTATCGCCCACTTCCCGTTAGGACCGGCTGATCCGAATTATGTCCTGCTCAAATTCAAAGGACAAAAGGCTACGATCTGGATCGATGGGGTATTTATTCACGAATAGCCAGATTCAGATTAGAAATTCTTCTTCTCGTCGATAATATATTCCGGACGTGCTTTGATCTCGTCAAACAAGATGCCGACATATTGCCCTAACACACCGACCGTCAGCAATTGGACGCCGCCAAAGAAAATAACGGAGGTCATGATGGAAGTCCAACCTGTTTCAGCATTGCTGAAGCCGTATATCTTGCCTAAGGTAAACCAGACGGCCAATATGATACCGACCAATACGGCTATAAAGCCCAAGCTCGTCGCCAGGCGCAACGGCTTCTTGGAGAAATAAAGCATGGCGGTGGTGGCAAACTTCCACATCTTGCTGAACGGGTATTTCGTTTCCCCGGCGATGCGTGCCTCCCGTTCATAATAGAAAGGAACCTGCTTGAAGCCTACCCAGCTGATCAGTCCGCGAATATATTTTCCGCGCTCCTGAAAACGGTCGAACTGGTCCATCACCTTGCGGTCTATCATACGGAAATCGCCTGTATCTAACGGGAAATTCACATCACTCATATAGTTCAGCATACGATAAAAAGCCTTCGCCGTCACTTTCTTGAAAAGCCCTTCCCCTTCGCGGGACTTGCGGACGCAATAAACCACGTTCGCCTGCTCTTTTTCCTGCAATTCAAGAATGGAAGGGATAAGTTCGGGAGGGTCTTGCATATCTGCATCCAGGATGACAGCCAAGTCGGCATCGCAATTATTGATACCTGCCGTGACAGCCGGCTGATGTCCGAAGTTACGGGAGAAATGGATCACCTTCACCTGCGGATCGGAAGCCGCGATCTCGTCCAGCATCAGACGCGTCCGGTCCCGGCTACCGTCGTTGATATAGATAATTTCCGTCAAAACAGGGAGCTTATGCAACGCCTCCCGTGTACGCCGGTATGATTCGGCAATGACCAACTCCTCGTTATAACAAGGGACTATGACCGCAAGTTTCTTCATCTGCATTTAAGCTTTAAACGTATAAAACTTATTCATGATAAAATTAATCACCGTGTAAAAAGCCATTGCTATCAATTGGTTATAATATGGGTCGATCGACAGGTATGGATTCAGGACATACACTAAAAGCCCCAATTGCAACAGATAACACACTCCGAACACGACACCGAAACGGACGGCACTGCCGATCCATCCAGCCGAACTTCGGAATGTCCATTGCTTATTCCATATAAAACTATTCAATACGCCTGCTACATAACCGACCACATTCGAAACGACATCCGAACATCCGAACAACTTCATCATGATCCAGATGACGACGGCGGTTATCACCGTATTACTCACTCCCACTATACCATATTTAATGGCTTGCTTGACTGTTTCCTCCATTCTTTTTTATAATCTCTTCCACTTCCTCGGCCGATAGTTCCTTCACATTCGTAATAGTGAAGACCTGCGAAAGAAAGTTTCCATACTGGTTACATTCGTTAATCACCTTGTCCAGCGTCTGCTTGATATCTATCCGGACCGGGATCAGGAAAACCAGTTCCATATGTTTCTCACCTATTGTCAACCGTTCGATTTCGCAATCCGCTTTTTCCAGGGAATAGGGAAATTCACGTTCGATCACCTTCTTCTGATACTCCAAGAACGGTTTCAGCTCATTTGCAAGGATCAGCACATAAAAGCGTAACTTTTCCCCTCTTCCTCCCAAACCGGTAGAGATATAAATCTGCTTCTCGTCCGATAGTTCGGATTCCAGAGCGATACGGCTTTCCATCAAAGCCATATAAGCCCAGTCCGCCACATCAGGATCCGGAGCCTGGGCATATTCTTCCAGTATCCGGTATGCTTTTACCTGGCGTGAGGTAGCGAGCATAGACAATACATACTTCTTATGTTCCGTAGTCGATTCAGGATCGTCCAGGCTATCCTCGAAAATCGAAAAATCCATTTTCGATACATCCGGCTTATCCTGATCTTTCCTGATCTTTTCCGAATATTTAAAATACTCCATCTGCCGTTCTACGGGTACACGCTGTTCTAATATATGGAAATGTCCGTCAATCTTACTAAATGAATCCCGGAACTTCTTGAAAATATCATTATCCTCTTTCATAAAGCCTGCTTTTTAGTTTTGTACATATCCAATAAACAAGAAACTAAGACAAATGTAAGGCTTTTTCGCGATAAATAACTTATCACAAGGATAAAAACAGGATATTATTATGCCCCGGCATAAATAAGGAAGCCCAAGCCGATCACAAACAGGACGAACATTCCGGCATTCAGATAATCCGAAGAACGCGGAGCTCCCCTGAATTCATGCCATACCAGAATTCCCCAAAGTGCGGATACAAGCGTCGCCCCCTGCCCCAGACCGTAGGAAATGGCGGCCCCGGCTTTTTCCGAAGCAATCATACTGAAAGACTGGCCGATACACCAGATAACGCCTCCCAATATACCCACCAGGTGCGTCCTGGCATTCCCCTTGAAATAACCGGAGATGGAAACCGGCTCACCTTCCACCGGACGCTTCATGGCAATCGTATTGAACAGGAAATTACTGATGAACACGCCTAAAGAGAAGATAAACACAGCGGTATAAGGTGTCAGCTTGCCCGGCGCAGGCTCTGCAAAATTGTCCAGATCCATCGAAGCCGCAACAAAGCGATAGAAGAAAGCCATGATCACACCGGCTGCAATCGAAATAAAGAGACCCTTTCCCGACACTTTTTTCGAACCGACCAATGCTTTCTTATAAGCCAACCCATTCAACAGGATGGCAACCGTGATCAGAGCTACGCCGATAAAGATGTACAAAGGTTCTCCTTTGGCCGCCCCGAAATAGTTGACCAATACGCCCAATACCAATGCCAGCCCGATCCCGACCGGAAAAGCCACCGACATGCCGCAAATCGCAATAGCCGCCGACAACAAGATATTGGCTGCATTAAAAATAATGCCACCCACGAAAGCGCTCCCCAACGACCCCATATCGGCTTGCGCCAGATTAGGCAGGAACCTCTGTCCTTCGGAGCCGAAGCTGCCCAACGTAAAAGCGGAAAGAATGGAAAAGAGCAACACGCCGATCACATAATCCCAATAAAAAAACTCATACCGCCAGGTCTTCGAGGCCAGCTTCTGTGTATTTCCCCACGATCCCCAACAGAGCATTGTGACAACGCAGAACAGGATCGCCAACGAATAATCTTGTACTATAAACATAACTTCCTTATTTTGAAACAGGTTGATGCATCATATAACTTTCAATCAAAGCTGCCATTTCCGCCGCCGGCACTTTTTCCATCAGGCGAAGATCCCTGCCTTTTCCGTCCGGCATCCAGCTATTGGCACCTTCATCATCCACGACACGGAATGTCCCGCGTTCAACATTGTAATAGGGTTCATATCCTTTGACAGCCACCAGCACAGCCGTAAGATCCCAACTCATCCGTCCGTCCGGGTCGCCTTCGGCAAAACAAAGTGAATAGGCGTCTTTTACCGGGCTGTCCTCCACATCCATCTGCACCAGCTTCTTGCCGGTAAAGATCACATTCCCGATTTCGAAACCACTGAATATGATTTCCGTAGGCCATTGCTCCGCCACCACGCGGGATGCCGGAGTATCGCAATAGACATTAAATTCCTTCCCTTCGGGGAATAAACCGGCCATCGAAACCAGCCGTTTCACCTTCTTTGCGACTAAATCACGGCCGGAAAGCGGACTATACTCGTCACCACCGGAAAGCAAAAGGTCTTTCAGGTTAGTGAAAAAACCGATCGTACAGACCACGACGCTGCTATCCGGCTGCGTGCTCAAAATCCGGCGGTAGACTTTCACGGCATCCGGGGCATCCGAAGTTTTTGCCGTTTTATGCGGATAGCGGGCCGGAAGTTCTTCGGTCCATTTCGTCTTATGCCAGGTGGTCAGCGAAGCGCCTCCCTCGCTTTTCGGAGCACCGACAGGGATGTCCGGTCGTTTGAAATAGGTGTTCAGCACTTCTATGCAGGGTACGACATGTTCGTCCTTATTAGACGAAACAGTCGCTAAAATGTTCACTTGACCGCTATCTGCCAACGCGTGCATCAGAGCCATCGCACCGACATCGTCATAATCCGGTCCCAGATCCGTATCCAATATCAGGTTGACAGGTTGTACCATTACTTCTTCCGGAGCAGTAGCAGCCGGTTTTCCGGAACAGGCCGCCAGCAAAGCAGCCAAACAGGTAAAAAGAATCGATTTCTTCATGTTATTGAATTTATGGGTGAACAACTTGAAGAGGACTGTCGGAATAAACCAACGCCTCGTTAAAACGAACGGATGCACCCGCCACCGGGTTCAACCATTTGAATGTAAAGATATGCTTTCCTTTCGGAATTTGGTATTTCCAGAACAGATCGTGCCTGCGTGTCCTGGATGCAGCCGGTAAATTTGCCGTTTCGACAAGTTCGCCATCCATATACATTTCCACACGGGCCACATATTCTTCGTCGGCAGCACGCACACGACCTTTAAATACGATCCCGGTTCCGTCAAGCACGACCTTGCCGACATCGGCAACTTCCCGATTCACATGGATGCGCCCGACCGGATACAATCCTTCGAAGCCTTTTTCCAGACGGACCGGGACAGGTGCTTGGCAGGCAATCGTCACGTCCTCATCTCCCACTGTTCCGCCATTTCTTTCGACCATTTGCAAGGCTTGTTTAAAAGACATTTCATACGTCCGGGTCAACGAGATATCCGTATAGGCAAAGTTCATATCCTCCACATCTTTGAGATTTCCCATCCAGTATTCCGGTATCCGGCTATAGCCCAGAACCGTACCTAAAATACCGGCAGCCGAAGCCGGGTTGCAATCCGAATCCTGGCCGCAACGGGTCGCTATATCCATCGTCTTGAAGAAATCTCCATCGCCATACAACAATCCGATCAGGATATAAGCGCTATTAATGACCGCATCGATATTGAACGGAACGAAAACTCCGTCCGGGCAACCGATATCCTCGCTCCACTTCTTCTCACACTCGAACCAGGTACGTTTCCAGTCATCCGGAAACTCGGCATGCCAACGGATCACGTCCTGCATGCATTGGTAATACCGGCTTTGCTCCGGTATCGTTTTCAAAGCCTCAGTCACGATAAATCCGATATCATCCGAGATAAACGCAAGCGAATACATCGCCCCGACATATACACCACCATACCAACCATCGCCATAATTCATGATATGCCCGATCTTGTCGGATATTTCAGACGCGGAATTAGGCATACCCGGAGACATCAGCCCGGAATAATCGGCCTCTATCTGATAGTCCAGATCGTCTGCATGCGGATTGTTCAGCCAATGGCCGGATGCAGGCGGCATGATCCCCTGCAAGATATTATAACGGGCCGCTTGGTTCGCATGCCAGAGCATATAACCGGCACTGGCAAAAGCCATGGCAAACGAATCGACAGGAGCATCCAGCCCCAACCGGTCGAAGACGTCCACAAACGTCAGGTCCATATAGACATCGTCATACAAACCTGGCGAGTTTTCATACCACCACCTCATATATCCGTCTCTCCAGGGAATCGGGACATATTCCTGTATCATCGTCCCGTTATACTTGAACTCTGTCGGTCCTCCATAGGTACAACCGATCGTTTGTCCTGCCCATCCCCCTTTTATCTTATCCAACAGTTTTTCACGGCTGATGGTAAATGATTCGGGAAGAGTCGTCGTTTTTTGTCCGATCGGTTGTTGCGAACAGGAGACAGTTCCTAACAACAAAAAACCTCCCAAGACATGTAATATTGCTTTTTTCATATTTATAAAGAATAAGATTTATATTAAACAAAAATATCCACTTCGTTCCGGTAAGGAGCAGACGACTGCGCCCCTACACGTGTCACCGAGATAGCCGAAGCCTTGCAGGCGAACCGGGCGGCTTCTTTCAGGCTTCGCCCTTCGGATAGTGCGACAGTCAGAGCGCCATTGAATACATCGCCGGCGGCAGTCGTATCGACAGCTTCCACTTTCAGGGCGGGAACCATCTCGGCCTTTCCGCCGCTATAGATAAGCGCCCCTTTCGATCCCAATGTAATAATAACATGCTGCACCCCCATTTCCGAAAGGAGACGGGCGGCTTCACCTGCCGACGATTCATCCGTTATCTTCACGCCGGTAATCATTTCCGCTTCTGTTTCGTTCGGCGTGATCAAATATAAATGACGGAGCAGATCGGCCGGTAACGGATGTGCCGGAGCCGGATTCAAAATCACTTTCTTTCCTTTTTGCCAGGCGATATCAGCAACAAAGCACACGGTCTCCATCGGGACCTCCAGCTGCATCAGGATCAGATCGGCCTGCTCGATAGCCTCCTCCGCCTTCGCCAAGTCAGACGGCAGAAGGTTGGCATTCGCACCCGAAGCGACGACAATACAGTTTTCCGCTTTTTCGTCCACCGTGATCAAGGCCACGCCGGAAGGGTTCCCGGAATCCGAAAAGACATAAGAGGTATTGATTCCCTCCTCCTCGAAAAGTTGTTGTGACTGATGACCGAAGATATCGCTTCCGGTCTTGCATATAAAAGTAACGGAACCGCCCAGACGCGCTATCGCCACAGCCTGGTTCGCCCCTTTTCCTCCGGGATTCATAAAGAATGTTCCACCCAAAATCGTTTCACCCGGACGAGGCAGATGAGCGGCTTTTATAACCATATCGGTATTGCTGCTACCGACCACCAGGATTTGTCGCCTGGATGTTTGTGTTGTGTCCATGTTCTATTTCGTATTAAATATGAATCGTTTGCAATGAAGCGTTACAAATATAACACGTATATCGCTTCTTTTTTCCACATAATTCTTTGGGAAAGATAAACCCAAATCTTATTTTTGCAAAAAGCATACACAGTAATATAACTTACATACAAGCAGATAAGTTTATGAAACAGGCCACAAAGCTCAACCAGATCATCCTGTTGATCCAGTCGCTTTCCAAAGCGGAAAAACGATATATCCGGCTCTATACCAACCTGCAAAACGGGGATAAACATTATATGGTCTTATATGACTTGGCCTGTGAATGTTTCTCCGCCGAACAGATATACGAGAAGTTTTGCAGCGAAGTGAATGAAAAAAGCTTTGAGATGGCGGCTAAACATCTTTATCAGGTACTGTTGGATTGCCTTGTCCAGTTGCGGGAGAAACAGGACATACAAACGACTATCTTCAATTATATCACAAAAGCCGGTATCCTTTTCGAACGGGAACTTTTCGACAATGCGTTTGCCGAATTGGAAAAAGCAAAGAAGCTGGCTACCACATACGAAAACGATCCGCTGCTTCTCCTGATCTACCGTACGGAATTGAAATATCTGAGTACGCTCGGTTTCGAAGGTATCAGTGAGAAAGAACTGGTCAGCAAGCAGATGCAGATCAACGACGTGATGAAATATGCCCGCAACACGAACCTCCACCTGCAACTATACGATATTCTGAAACACCGCATCACCTATAAAGGGTACGCCCGTTCAAACAAACAGAAGGATAACCTGAACGATCTTGTTCTAAGCGAACTGAATCTGATCGCCAATCATTCCTACCAGGGATTCGAAGCACGTAAACTTCACCTGTTGTTCCAGGCAACCTACTACCTGAATGCAGGAAACTATAAATCGGCGATCCGCTTCTACCAGGAACTGATCGCGCTTTTCGAAGCGAACCGACACCTGATCCTCAACCCTCCGATCTACTACCTGAGCGCCATAGAGGGGGTACTGAACAGCCTACACGTTGCCGGATTATACCGGGAAATGCCTTTCTTCTTATCCAAACTGAAAGAAATCGGCACGGGCAACTATCCGACAGAGTTCCTCATGGAAGTGCAGGCCCGCCACTACCTGTACGAACTTTCAGGACTGCTCAACACCGGACAATTCGACGCGGCAGTGCATCTTGCAGAAACCCACACCGACTTTCTATTAAAGAAAGCAGCCATGACCGGACCGGAAACCCAGCTAAAGCTGGCCCTCTATTCTTCCATCCTTTATCTTTGCCTGGGAGAACCGACGAAAGCCCGCAAGAGTATGAAAAAGATACTCGGTTCCGGCAAATCCTTCCACACATTGCCGTCCTACAAAACAGCCCGCCTCGTCAACCTCATTATCCAGTCAGAACTGGGGAACTATGACTTTTTTGCAAACGAAATAAGCTCCATCAAGCGAACAATCGGCTACGAAAAGCAGGTGTATATCACCGAAAAACTACTTTTCCGCTTCCTGATGGCCCACCCCTTGCCTATCTATAGAAAAGACCGGGAGAAACTGTGGTCACAATACCAAAAAGATATAACAGGGATCCGGCAGGATAAATACGAAAAACAACTTCTCAAAATCTTCGATTTCACAGCTTGGATCGAAAGCAAACTAACAAATATCCCCCTCCGGAAGATTTTGTCGGAGACAAAAAAAGGAACTATGTAAAAACAACACAGTTCCTTTCCTCTTTTATCTTAAAATATCCGGTTATACACGGATCTTATGTCCACTTAACGCATAATAGAAAATCATCAGATATGCGGGGAAACAAATCCAGTAGGCCTGCTGCAAATCACCGAATTCATCGGCCAACCAGCCGAACAGCAACGGGAAGATAGCACCGCCCACGATAGCCATGACCAACAGGGAAGAACCGGTTTTGGTGAATTTTCCCAAATCTTTCATAGCCAACGGCCACAAAGCCGGCCACATCAGAGAATTGGCAAGACCTAACAGCGCGACAAACCAGATAGAAACATGTACCGGAAGGAATACGACCAACAAGGAACTGACCACACCGATGATCGCACAGATAAACATCGCTTTCTCCTGCGAAATGTATTTCGGAATGAAAAATACACCAACCAAATACCCGGCAACCATACCGATCACCGTATACGAAGTGTAGACCTGCGGGTCCGCCAGCCCGATCGATTTGGCGTAATCCACTATACTTGCCATCGCGAGCGTCTCAACACCGACATAGCAGAGCAACGACACCAGTCCCAGCAACAGGTGCGGGAACTGCCAGATACTTGTCTTATTTGAGGCATAAGCGGAAGCAGCCGACTCCGTATCGTTTTCATCCTCCCCTTCCGCCTTTACTTCCGGCAGCGGGACAAATGCAACCAGGATTCCCAAAACGACAAAAATGCCGGAAATGAAATAGAACGGCATCTTGATATCTTCCAGCTTCACATCGCTCAGGTTCAGGAATACGCCCAGGAAAATCGGAGCAATCGCCCAAGCAGCCTTATTGGCGATCCCCATCATACTCATACGGGTAGCAGCACTTTCCAACGGACCCAGAATCGTAATATAAGGATTCACGGCAGCCTGCAACATCGTATTACCGATACCGCTTATGAAAGAAGCCAGCAGGAACATGGAAAAGCTCTTATTTTCGGCGGATGGGATAAATAAATACAATCC
This sequence comes from Parabacteroides hominis, assembly GCF_014287585.1. Taxonomy (GTDB): domain Bacteria; phylum Bacteroidota; class Bacteroidia; order Bacteroidales; family Tannerellaceae; genus Parabacteroides; species Parabacteroides hominis. The sequence continues at coordinate 57,257 of NZ_JACOOJ010000002.1, forward strand.
GATGGCAAAAAACAGAAAGGACAGAATCATTGTCTTCTTATACCCGATCGCCTTGATAATAAGTCCGCAAGGATAACCGAAAATAACAAAGGTGGAGAAAGTAGCCGCCAAAACCAAGTATGATTCAGCAGTAGTCAGATCCAATGCAGTACGCAGGAACGGAATAATCAATCCGTTAATACCTAAGGCGAAGCCAATCATAAAGAAAAGTACGCCAATAACAACCAAAGGGAATAGATACCCTTTTGAAGCAGAGTTTGTGTTTTCCATGTTTATTCGTTTTTACGTTTATAAAATATTTTCGACAAATGTACAGATATTTTCTCAATAGCCGGTGCCAGAAGGTTTATTATTTCTAAACCGAACACAGATTTCCCTTACTCTCCTACAGCGACGAAATCCGCAGCGTCTTACTCCTGATGCACAGCGAGAAAACACACCCTCGCTATTCCAGCAAAGACGCATTCAAGAGTTTGCCACACATGATCTCCAGTTGAACGACGTGGTGATCCACACCGGATTTTTCGCTTGAGGCATGAGGCACGACATGAAATACGATTTTGAAGATTAGCCGAAAATATAATATACATCTTATGAATAGATGCCTGCTCCCCATCCTTAGCATACTTCTTTTAGCCTCTTGCAACCAAGAAACTAAAAAAGCCAAACATATCATGTTCGAAATCAATGTCGAAGAAGGTATCAAGAACAAAGTAGATAAGTTGCTGCTAAGTGATGCGGCAATGGATATCGATATTATTCCGCTTGAAACGAACGACAGTTGCTTCATCCAGAAAATCCGCAAGATGGATATCGGGGAAAACGACCTGTTTATCAATAATGTTTCTGTCGCTTATAGTCGGCTATTCAGGTTTGATAAAAGTGGCAAGTTCAAAAATATAGTAAGCCGGGAGGGTGACGGACCAATGCATATCATGTCTATTGACGGTTTCGGCATAGATGAAAAGAACCAGCTTGTCCATGTCGCTAATGCCTTTGGTTTCCAGAACGAAATCAAAACATATAAATATGATGGGACATGGACCAATACTATCCATCCTGCCCATCCCGGAGAAGCCCTTTTTGGGACCTTCAACTGGGACCAGCGTGGCTATAATTATTTTAACGGCAAACACGTTATCCGACGCTTTCTTCCTTTACAGGACGGTTCCAAAGATAACTGGCAAATCGGTATACTGGACATTTACGGAAAAGTCTTGGCACACTTTTATGATCCGAATATCCTATGCTACCAAAAAGAGATCGATAATAACAACAGCAGACATTCTATCGACAAAATCCGGTATGCCTGGGGAACAGACAGCCCAGTCCAGAACCGCTACTTCAACCATATAAATTTCATGTTTGAAGCCAACGACACCATCTATCGCTATAACGAAAAGAATAACACCCTGAAACCTCGGTACATCATGCATTGCGGCAAACGTCCGGATGCCGAATCCATTTATAAAATAGGGAAAAACTCCGACTATTTCAAATATATCTTTGCATTCGACTTGTTGGAGACAAAAGATTATCTCTATATAGATGTGGAAAAAGACTTGTCGGCTTTCCTGTTACGTGTAGACAAACAATGCGGTGATATCCTGTCGCTCGAACTGGAAGGAGAAATAATAGAAGGATTTATGACTAAATACCGGAAAGTCGACGCCCCCCACTTTACCAACGACCTGTGCGGCGGCCTTCCCTTCTACCCCACCAGCACGACAGACCGGCAATGGATCTGCGCCTATAACGCATTCGATCTGCTGGAACAGGTTGATATAGATGAACTGAAGCAATCTGAAGTTCTCCTCCCTGAAAAGCGAAACCAACTGGTCAGAATACTGGAAAATCTGAAAGAGGATGACAATCCGGTTATCATGGTGGCAACGCTCAAACACTGATTAAGCATAAAAAGCCCGATTAAGGCTTATGCTCCGGATAAGTCCGCTTGGGATTTTTAGGAAACCAGCCTTTCAGTACACGTTCTTCCTGCTCGAAAACTTCCTTTATCGTCCAGAAAGAGGAGAAAGCGAATACGCCGCATATAGCCGAAACAAAAACACTTTCAATCAGCAGAGAAGCGACCGTTCCCACTATTCCTAAAACGAGGAAGATCCACCAGCATTTCGTACCCCAATAATATTCTGCTTTTACTACGACCGGATGAAAGAGCCCGATAATCAGAAAGGTCGCAATGCCTATTAACAGTCCATCAAAGTTAATCAATTCCATATTTATTTACAATTTAAGACAGGCATTTTGCCTATTGAGACAAAGATACGAAGAAATATGTATCCCCCATGATAAAATATATCTATCCACTTATTGATAATTCTATAAAATAAAACAAAAAAAGAGGTATCCTTGTTGCAGGACACCTCTCCATTATATCAAAAATCCGTTTCCGATTAGTTAGCCGGAGCTTCTTCTTCAGAAGAAACAGGAGCTGTTGCAGGCTGCTGGGCTGTGCCAAAGTCAGGAGCAACTGTATTCGGATCGATTGTTACAGCATTATTTATCTGTTCTTTGATTTCAGACTGAGTAGTGTGTTGAGCTCTCGGAATAAAAGCAGTAATCACAATACTTAAAACAACAACAGTACCGGCAAGGGTCCAAGTTGCTTTTTCAAGAAAGTCTGTGGTTTTGCGTACCCCCATAATTTGGTTGGAAGAAGAGAACCCTGAAGCCAGACCTCCACCTTTAGAGTTCTGTATCAATACAATCAAGATCAATAGTATAGATGCGATCAGGATTAAGATAGAAATAAATACGTACATCTTTGTTTTATTTTTTAGTGTTAATAATCAACTTTTCCAGAAATCTGATTTGGTCTGCAAAGTAAACATTTTTTTCTGGATATTTCAAGTTTAAGTTTTTAATTATTTGCAATGCCTTCTCATATCGCTTCTGTTTTACATAAATATGAGCCAATGTTTCCGTAAAATAGGAGTCATCCAGCGGTTTATGCTGGCTTTCCTCCAACTCTGCCAGGTTTCCGGGAGCAGATGCTCCGGTTGTCTCCATATCCAGGTTCAGACCACTGCCGGGAATCCGCTGTTCTTCGTTTTTGATAAAAGAATCGATCAGATCGTGGTGCTGCAAACGGACTTCCTCTTCTTTTTCCTCCGTCTGCCCGTTTTCATTCGTCAGTGACCAATAGATGTAGTCTGACGAAACGGAAGGCTGGAACAAAAGAGACGCATCCGCCTTCGGTTCTTCCTCCTCGCGATTAGACAGGAAAGCATCGATCAGTGAAAAAGCATCTTCACGGGCAGGATTTTCCTCTTTTGCAGGCTGGAGCTGCAAACCGAACCGTTCACCTTCTATTAGGGTGAACAACTTCCTGCGGTCAGGGACATAGATCGACATCTTCTTCAATTCTACGCTAAAACGTATATCGTTCAAGACCGCCAAGTTCTTCAAGTAAAGCATCCGGGCAATCTGGAAATACGGGAATTCATCGACGATCTGCTTTAACTGCGGAAGTGTTTCCTCGGTCAACAGGGTCGGGTTCTCCATCAGTCGATATAGATCAGCAGCTTTCATTTTTACCAGTTAGCAACCGTTGCATTATAAATTTGATCGACAAGTTCATCGATGATTTGTGCCGACAAATCATCTTGTACCTGCTGCAACATCTGAGTCGCATCGAATTCACGGTATGCCGAGAAACTCTGCTCGAAATCCTCATCCGGATTCACTCGGTTGGAATAACGAACCCGCACCGTAATCGTCAACTTGGTCTGCGACGCATAAGCATCTTCTTTTACAGCCATAGGAGTCAGGTCGTAACCGGTAATTTCACCTTCCAGGTCCAAGTCACCGTTGCTATTAACCAACTGCAAGCGGGTCTGACGGATATAAATATCCTTCAGTGCTTCCGTAAACTTTTGCGAAAGGGGCGGATAGACTAACGGAGCCTGGTTCGGGAAATCCTTGATCGTAATCGTCTTGACCTTCGTATAATCGATAGAAGCACCATTAAACTTATAGGAGATCGAACAAGCCGTTACAATCAGCCCGATCAGGCAGAAAAGCCATATCTTATTATTCTTCAACATCTTTTATTCCAGATTATATTCTTTAATTTTCCTGTAAAGCGTCCGTTCCGATATCTTCAGATCGGCGGCGGCATTCTTACGGCGACCGTTATGTTTCTCCAACGCTTTGCGAATCATCTCTTTCTCGACCTCTTCCAGAGACAAACTTTCCTCTTCTTCCACAGCTTCGGCTTCCTGAATGGAAGGAACCGGATGGACGGTATGAATCGGATGAGGATAAGCTGCCGGTTCTTCCGGCACCTCGATCGGCATCTTGCCTCCCATGATGTCGTGCACCAGCTTCTTAAGTTCGTTGACATCCTTCTTCATGTCGAATAGCACCTGATACAGAATCTCCCGTTCGCTGTTGAATATCTTCTGATCGGAATCCTGCTTGACAAGGACCGGATATTTCTCGATATTCAGATCGGGTAGATACAAGCGGAGCACTGAAGCGGTGATATCCCGGTTTTCCTCAATAACAGAAATACGCTCCGTTATGTTTTTCAATTCCCGGACATTCCCCGGCCAACGGTAGGAAAGCATCAACTGGCGGGCTTCCTCATCCAAACGGATCGGCGGCATCCGGTATTTCTCCGCGCAATCGCTGGCAAATTTCCGGAAAAGCAAGATGATATCCTCACCACGCTCGCGTAAAGGAGGAACCTGGATAGGCACCGTACTCAGACGGTAAAATAAATCTTCACGGAATTTCCCTTCTGCTACAGCTTGCATCAGATTGACATTCGTAGCCGCGACAATACGGACATTCGTCTTCTGGACTTTGGATGAACCGACACGGATAAACTCTCCCGTCTCCAAGACACGCAACAAACGTGCCTGCGTAGGGGTGGGTAGTTCTCCCACTTCATCCAGAAAGATCGTCCCGCCATCCGCAACCTCGAAATAACCTTTACGATCGGACAACGCTCCTGTAAAAGAGCCTTTTTCGTGTCCGAACAATTCCGAGTCGATCGTGCCTTCGGGAATGGCACCACAGTTCACTGCTATATATTGCCCATGTTTACGCGGGCTATTCTGATGTATAATCTGAGGAAAAGTTTCTTTACCGACACCACTTTCACCGGTAATCAGCACAGACAAATCTGTTGGAGCAACCTGTAGGGCAACATCGATAGCCCGATTCAGCCCGGCATTATTGCCGATAATTCCAAAACGCTGTTTTATCTGCTGCACGTCAACCTTTATCATATTTCTTCTACTATCTGTAATTATTTCAGTTTTATCTGCCAAAATTACAAATCTTAATCCAATTAACCGAATCTGCAGGCGGTTTCTATACAGGTTTGTTATTTTTTAGCACCGTACGTCCGTTGATATAAAAACTCGGCCAGGTCTTTGTCGTCGGCAATACTTTGGATTTCTTCTGGAGAAACAGGCTCGCCGATGTAAACATCGACCGTACGCCCACGCTTGTTAAAGGCCTCGGCCGGTATGCGCAACGTGCGGATACGCCAGTCGATCCGGCCCAGCCAATAGAAAAAGCCGGAATTCAGGAAATCGAAATAAACAGGATATACAGGCACTTTCGCTTTCCGGATCAGACGAATCACGCTGTGCGTCCAGGGTAAATCCTGTATTTTCTTCGTCTTCTTATCATACATCGAGATTCCCCCGGCAGGGAAAAAGCCCATCGGATGGCCCTCTTTCAGTTGTTGCAGGGATATACGAACCCCGTTTATATTCTTCAGGTTGGCCCCTTGATTATTGGAATCAGGCTTGACAGATACGAAATTATCTCCCATAGCCCTGATTTTGGTCAATACGCCGTTTACCATCACTTTGAAATCCGGACGGCGTGAAGCGAATATATCGATCAGCATAATCCCGTCTATCGATCCGATCGGATGGTTCGAGACAGTGGCGAAAGCACCTTCAGGCAGATGATCCAGCACCCCCGCGTTATGCAGATTATATTTGATATCGATCAAAGGATCGTTCAGCAAGGCTGTTGTAAACTCCGCTCCCCGCAAATGGCAGTTATGGGCATGAGCCTTGTTTACCTTATCGATACTTAACCATTTGATCAGCACTTTCCCCAGAAAAGTACCGAAACGACTTTTAAAGAACGGGGCAGCTTCCTGTAAATCGTATATGTCTACTACGCTCTCTTTCATAAATTCTTATTTATAGAATGTTGCACACATCTTTTCGTGCTTCCTCATGGCAAGCAGCAAAACGATGTTCAAAACGATTATCTCATACAAGAAATAAACCCAGACCTCACCGACCAGAACCACGATAAACATCACGATCGTACGTCCGTTAAAAGTCAACAAGTCTATCATGTGCATCAGTTCCTTGCTCTGCTTGCGGAAACGGATACGGATATCTTCCGGAATATCATCTCCATACCGTGCATGCAGGCTGCGAAGCATCCCCTGCAAGGACGGAGTGGCTTTCACCTGCAAAAGCGTATAGCCACGATAGAGGAAATAGAAGAATTTATTGATACCGTACTTCATCTCCTTATGGCGGGCACGTACCTGTTCCAGCGACTGGAACTCCGCACCTTTATCCTTGCTGATGAAATATAAATGAAGCGTTTTATAATAGTCCGTGATATTCGCCTGTACCAAATGTGACAAACCGGAAAGAACCGCCAAAGCGAAGAACCAGTCCGTTCCGTAGTCATGAGACAGACGAAGGGCGAAAGCGACATAAATACAAGTAAACCAGATATCCCCGGCAAAACCATCCAAAATACGACCGATCGCCGATTTGATCCCCGTCAGGCGGGCCAACTGCCCGTCCACGCAGTCCAGAATATTGGCAAACACCAGCAACAGGATACCGCAAACATTGTAAATCAGATCATCATGATAAAAAAAGAAACCGACTGCCGCCCCTACAAAAATAGATACAACAGTCACCATATTAGGCGTAATACCTGTACCCTTTAACATACGGGCGATACGAAAGCCGATAGGACGATAAAAAATCCGGTCAATCTTATTTTCTGTTTCTATCGACTTCAACGAAGCCTCGTATTCTTTATCCAAGTCGCTCATTTATCTTCTATTTATACGAATAACCGCCATCGACGACGATCACTTCGCCATTAAAATAACTATTTTCTACTAACATTTTATAAACCTCTGCCAGTTCCCCCGGATCACAGAAACGCCCTAATGAAACCTTGTTCTCTATATTACGGCGTATTTCGGCAGGTTTCGTTTTCTGCCATTCGGTATCCACAAAACCGGGAGCCACGGCATTCACACGCAACTCGTACGGAACCAGGAACTTCACCATATTCTTCACCAATGCATGCACGGCACTCTTCGTCACACCGTACGCCAGCGAAACCGAATGGGGCTGTATTCCCATCAGGGAACCGGTAAAGACAATGCTTCCCCCTTTATTAATCAAAGCGACAATACGTTGCAACAAGAAAACAGGAAAATGCACATTGGCAAAAAACACCCGTTCCCATTCCGCCATATCCAGTTCCTCAAACGGATCACGACAGGTCAGGCCGGCATTAAAGATTACCGCATCCAAGCGCATAGAGCGTTCCGTTAGAAACGATTCTATCTTTTCAATTGATTTCCGGTCAGAAATATCGGCCTGAAGCGTACAAGCCTCCACTTTGTATTGTTGCAGCAAACCGTCTGCCACCCGAAGGGCTCCCTCTTTATCCGAGGCATAAGTCAAGACCAGACTGTAGCCGGCTTTTGCCAAACATTCGGCAACCGCTTTACCTATTCCCTTCGTTCCACCGGTAATCAATACCCATTTTTCCATCATCACCTTATTCTTTTTCACCGAAACCTTTAACGGATTCAGGTTTGGACTGCCGCTGAGATTTCAAATTCGCTTCGTATGAATCATGGATCGTTTTCTTCAGGTTGGAAGAGGAAACTCCTGTTCCATAGGGAAAATAAAACACCTGTACACCCAAGTCCTCCAAATAGTCATACTTGCCGTACCAGTCGTCTCCCACGACAAAAGCGTCAATATTCAGCTTTTTAACTATTTCGGAATGGTCCAATGTATGTTGTGGAATGACAATATCGGGAGTTTTCAGAGCTTCGATGATTTGCAGACGTTCTGTAAAAGGAATAATCGGCTTCGCCTTATAAGAAGACACCAATTCATCCGTACTCACCCCCACGATCAAAATATCCGCAAGGCTACGGGCATAGTTTATCATCCGAAGATGATTGTAATGGAACATATCGAATGTCCCTGATGTATATACAATCGTTTTATCCTTAAACATAATACTTATATCCTTTTGAAACCGCAAACTTACACAAACTTTTCCTATCAAAAAAAAATGATAGATGATTTGTCATCATAATATTTAGGCACGGATCACCGATTCGGCTTCACTATTTCTTAAAATCATTTGATTATCATAACATACAAAGATGAAGGCAAACATAAGCAGTGAAGGCACTTTTACCACTTGCCTTCACCTTCCAACATCCTTACAATCATTTTTTGCATATTCCGGTGAAGACAATACGCGGATTATGGCGAAAAAACAAAAAGCCATTTCCAGCTTTGTCCGTAAAGCAAAAAATGGCTTTTTGGTATTTAAAAGATTTCCGAGTTTCCGGTTATTCGTCTTCCTCTTTTGTCAGGTCGAGCTTTTCATTGTCGCCTCCCTTATCAAAATACTGCTTACGCAGAGGGTTTGCTGTTGCCTCCCGGTAACGGGTACGATTCCGGTAAATATCCAAAGCGGCATACAAGGCCTGACGGAAAGATTCTTCGGAAGCCACATTCTGACCGGCAATATCATAAGCCGTACCATGAGCCGGAGAAGTCCGTACGATCGATAGACCTGCCGTATAATTAACACCGTCATCCATTGCCAGCGTTTTGAACGGGGCCAAGCCCTGATCGTGATACATAGCCAATACACCGTCGAACTTATCGTACATCTGCGAACCAAAGAAACCATCGGCAGCATACGGTCCGAAGGACATCACACCCCTCTTTTCTGCTTCCTGGATAGCCGGAATAATGATTTCTTCCTCCTCCTTACCTAACAATCCGGCGTCTCCAGCGTGCGGATTCAACGAAAGGACTGCTATACGGGGCCGCACGATTCCGAAATCCTGCTTAAGCGACTGATTAAAGATACGCAATTTGGAGACAATGTCTTCAACAGTAATCTTTGATGCCACCTGTGCCAATGGAATATGTCCCGTCACCAACGCAACGCGAAGATTATCTTTCATCAGAATCATCAATGCCTTTTTCCCAAGACCACCGAAACATTGTTCCAGGTATTCCGTGTGGCCGGGAAAATGGAATTGTTCATTCTGTATATTGTGCTTATTGATCGGAGCAGTTACCAATACATCCACTACGCCGCGTTTCAAGTCGGTAACGGCAGCCTCCAAAGCCAGATAAGCGGCTTCACCGGCAGCAGTTGTTGATTGACACAACTCAACTTTAGTCTCGTCATCCACACAGTTGATAATGTTCACCCGGTTTATTCCGGCATCTTCGGCTTGTGCAATGATGCTCAAATTCACAGCAGGCAACTCCAAGGCTTTCCGGTGATAAGCAGCGATCTTCGACGAGCCGTAAATAACCGGCGTGCAAAGTTCGGCTATACGGGTATCCGACAATGTTTTCAGTATCACCTCGTAACCGATACCGTTTATATCTCCGTGGGTAATGCCCACCTTAATCAATCGTTCTTCCATATATTTTGATTTATGATCTATGATTTATAACGACAATGAAATAAATCATAGATCTTTCATTTAAGTTTGTTACTTCTCCTCAGGAACATCCAGTTTCTCCACCTGTGTTTCTTCAAATTCACCAGGCAGGCGCAAAGTATACAATGCGGATTCGACACGGCGGATAAAATTGCGCTTATCCGTCTCCGGAGCGAACACGAAGCCTTCAGCGACTACAACCCGGTTGTTCTTTTCGTCCAAACGTGCATGGCTGACAAACGGACCACCCATCATATCGCCTTTCATATGCCACAAACCGCGCAGCACACCACAATACTTACCATTGATCGTTGTCGGGCTATAAGTCACCCAAGCAGTATCCGTGGCCATATAAGACCCAGGAAAGGTTCCCGGCATATTCAGCATCATGACAGAGTCACGTTTTGCAATCAGGTAGTCGGCTGTGAAAGTATCAGCATCCTTATACGGGAAATCATAGACGACAATATCCGTACGTCCTGTATTGGCATTATTGGAAGCCCAGAAAAAGCCGGTCGTGTCACGGAAATAAGTCATATTTGCCGGAGCACTCAACATGACGTTAAAGCGATCCTTTACATGATCCATAACCACCGGACTGTGTTCTTTCTCCAACTGGCCGATTGTACGGTTTCTTTCGCATTTCGTAAAGAACTCCACTATGTTCCGCGGATGAGCCTTTACATATTCAAGAATGGCTTCATCATCGGGAGCCGTCAATGTCATCACAACCTGGCCTTTCGCCCAGCGATTGTTCTCATAGCTCAGCGAAACTTTCGTGTACTGAGATTTATCTATTTTAACAATCAAAATATTGCGCACATACGTCAACAGACCGTTAAACTGGTCAGGAGTCGCATAAGTGATCTTAAAGGCAGGTTCGGCCTGTGGCAATCCCGGAATATCGGACGTCAGTTCGGCTTTGATAGCCTTTCCGGCAGGGGCATCCCAGTCAGCTTTATCCATCGTCACTACAATTTCATAGGCGAAACCGGTAGCATTTCTCATCACCGGGCCCGAACTACATGCTCCCATAATGACAAGGAGCATTAAAAAGCTGATCAATAAAGAATGTGTTTTCATACCCGTTTAATTTTTTTGTTATACAAATATAGCTTCTTTTCCCTCAAAAAGATACCATTTCTATTCTTTTTGTTGTTTCTTCGCCGTAGAAAGCATCCCGCATGCGGCAAATATGTCTTCTCCTCGTGATGCCCGGATCGTACAAACGATGCCTGCTGCATTCAACGTATCCCGGAACGTCTCCATTCTTGCCAAGTCCGAACTTTCCAACGGCACATTGGGGATTGCATGAAAACGGATCAGGTTGACCCTGCAAGGGACTTTATCTAATAAACAAACCAAAGCCTTCGCATGTTGAAGATCATCGTTCAATTTTTTAAAAACAATGTATTCGAACGAAACACGGCGTTGATGCGTAAAATCATATTGTTTGATCGTCTCGATAATATCACGTGCAGGAAAAGCTTTTTCAACCGGCATCAAGGACAGCCGCTCGTCCGGATAGGGTGAATGCAGGCTAACAGCCAAATGGCACTCGCTCTCTTCAAGAAACCGTTTTAACCCTTTAGCGACTCCGATAGTCGAAACCGTGATCCGCTTCGGGCTCCATGCATATCCGTAAGGAGCGGTCAGGATTTCCAATACTTTGAACAGTTCATACACATTGTCCAGCGGTTCCCCCATTCCCATAAAAACGATATTGGTCAGTTCCTCCGTTTCCGGTAAAGATTGTATTTGGTTCAGGATCTCGTTAGCCGACAGATTTTTGGTAAAACCTTGCTTGCCGGTCATACAGAAAAGGCAATTCATTTTACATCCTACCTGAGAGGAAACACACAATGTCGCCCTATCTTCTGTCGGAATGTACACGGATTCGACAAAATTACCAGGACCGGCAGGATACAAATACTTAATTGTCCCGTCCACCGACTTCATCAAATCGGAAGGAGGCACGGCTCCCACTTCGAAGTTTTTCTCCAACAAAGCACGTTTCTCCGCGGCAATATTTGTCATAGCAGCAATAGAAGTCACTTTCTTTTTATACAGCCAGTCAGCCATCTGCTTGGCTGCATAACCCGGAAGTCCGGCTTCGGAGGCTACTCCTTTCAGTTCATCCAGAGTCATTCCCAATAAACGTCTTTTCTCACTCATGATCCTTCTTCTGTTTCTTTCATGCAAAGATATAAAAAAACCGCCAATCGTAGCCGATTGGCGGTTTCCTATGATAGACCGGCAGTCTCCTGCCGCTACAGTTCTACTATTAATAGAAGCGGATACGGTTATCTTCTACATCAGCTTTGTTAACCAACGACTGGATAGCCTGGAAACCGAAGCGGTAAGCGTTAGAAGCATCCAAAGCTTTGATTTCGGCAGCTTCGTCATAGTTCTTGGCATCCTTGTTCTGTTCGTATACCTTGAATACATATACACCGTTGTTACCGGCAACCGGAGCACTCAACTGATCTTTCTGAGCCAGGGAAACCATTGCATTCAGCTTCGGTTCAACACCGATACCTGCGATGCGGCGTGTTGCAAAGCTAACGAACTTTACAGAATCTACAGAAGAATTCATAGCCTGAGCATAAGCTTCAACAGAATTCAAATTCTTGGCAGACAGGTCCTGTGCGATCTTTTCACCCTTCTTCTGAGCGATCAACTCTGATTTCAACATCGGAGTAACAGATTCCAAAGAACGGTAACCTTCCGGCAACGTACCCTGAATAGCTGCAATCACAAACTTATCGTCACATTCGAAGATTTCAGAAATATCGCCCTTGCTGTTCTGGAACGCCCAACGGATTACCGGACGGGAATTCTTGATAGAACCCAACAACTGGTCGTTAGCAGTAACTGTCACATTAGACAACAAATTGTAACCGGCTTCTTTAGCGGCATCATCCAATTTATCCATATTCTGATTCTTAGAAATAAACTGGTTCAATTCATTATAGATATTACCATAAGTCTTCGTGCTCGGAGATACGGTCATATCGATATCGGCCACTTTATACTTGTCAACGTTTGCAGTCTTATCGGTAACCTTGATGATATGCGTACCATACAAAGATTTCACAATTGAATAATCATTGACCGGAGTTGAGAAAACAGCTTTTTTGAAATCATCATTTACACCTCTCAAAGCTGTCGCTTCAGTAAACCAACCCAGTTCACCGCCTTTTTCAGCAGCCTGGTCAGCAGAATATTCCTTTGCCAAGGCAGCAAAGTCGCCACCTTTCTTCAATACGTTCAACAAGCTATCGGCTTTTGCTTTGATAGCAGCTTCATCGCCTGTATTTGCCAACATGATATGGCTGACCTTTACAGAGTCAGGAGCAACGGTTTTGTCTACCAACTTAAACAATCTGTATTTGTCGTTTTCGAAAACAGGACCGTATACATCACCTACATTCGCAGTCTTTACAAATTGCTTCATTTCAGGATCCAATGCATTCTCTGTAAAGAAAGCGTCCATATAAGGTATTTCAGAATTTTCCGTTACCAGATCAGCCACTTTTTCAGAAGTAGCCAACTCGCTCTTCAAAGATTCGATCTCAGCACTTGCTTTGTCGTAGTCCTCTTTGCTCGGACGGATATCGACAGCGATATACTTGATTACTTTTCCTTCTTTCTGCTTGAACAACTCTTTACGCTGATTGTACAGCTTTTCGATATCGCTCTTGCTTACCTGTATAGTTGAATCAGGAATAGAAGCATAAGATTGCATTGCATAAACGATATCAGAGCTTACAGCCGAACCGTCGAAAGCATCCTTTGCATCCAGTTTGTTGGCAGAAACAGCCTTGCTCAACAGAGTCGTATATTTCTGTTCCAGACGTTGACGTTTGATATTCTTTTCCCAGAACATCCAGAACTGACGAGCCTGCAACAACTGTGCCTGCTGGTCGGCAGGATAGTTAGCGATATTATCGTCGTCGATCGTCTTCAAGAAGTTTAATAATGCAGTTTTGTCAAATGCACCAGTCTGCGGATTTACAAACATCTGCATCTGTTGGATCATCGGGGAAATGTTTTCACCCTGAACCATATCGAACAGTTCTTCCGGACCTACTCCCATTCCTAATTCGGAAGTTGCTTCATTCAAAACAACATCCTGTACCATACCATCGAATACAGACTGACGGATTTGAGTCTGATATTCTTCGGGCAGACTGGTGGAACCTGTCTGCATTTTGTACATTTCAGTCATTTCGTCTACACGATCCTGAAATTCTTGAATTTTAATAACTTCTCCGTCTACTTCCGCAACCTTCTCCTGTGATTGTCTGAAATAAGTAGAACCGGAGTTCAAAAAGTCACCGATGATAAAAGCGAACAATGCCACCCCCACAACGAGTACCAGCAGTCCTGCTTTGCTTCTGATTTTTTCCAGCGTAGCCATTTATCTTTATCTATTTTAAAGTTTATTATTCTACATTTTAAGGGCACGAAGATACGAAAAAAAGAGATTGCCGCATCTTTTTATGCTCTTTTTTTAATTAACTCACTACTTTCATACGAACTAATTCGATTTTCGTAGCCGTCACTTTTATGATTTTAAAAGAATATTTATCGATTACAACCGTTTCATTCAACTTCGGGAATTTCTGATAAAAGTGCAATATAAAACCGGCGATCGTCACATAATCATCCGACTCCGGCAATTCCAGATCAAACTTTTCGTTCAACGTATCGATCTCTATACGACCGGATAGCAGATATTCGTCATCTCCTACCTTCTTGGCGACATACGATTTGATATCGTGCTCGTCTTCTATCTCTCCGAATATTTCTTCTACCAGGTCTTCCAGGGTTACGATTCCCGAAGTACCGCCAAATTCATCCACCACGACAGCCATGCTTTTCTTGTCCTGCATCAGGACTTTCATCAATTTATTGGCAGCCATCGTTTCGGGAACGATCGAGACGCTTCGGATACTTTGTGTCCAGTCTTCCGGGTTTTTAAACATTTCCGAAGAATGGATATATCCGACAATATCATCTATATTTTCATTATAAACAAGTATCTTGGAAAGTCCTGTCTCTATAAAACGGGAACGCAATTCCTCAAGAGTGGCTGTCTTATCACATGCCACAATTTCCGTACGGGGAACTATGCAATCACGCAAACGCACATTCGAGAAATCGAGTGCATTCTGAAAGATCTTCACCTCCGTATCCATATCCGAATTCTGAGGCGCATCTTCAATACTCTGCTGGATAAAATAGTCAAGGTCGACCTTCCCCAGCGCCCGTTGCGTCGAACCGGTCACATTCTTTACACCTGCAATTTTCAGAATAAGGAAAGAGAGCAGAGACGAAAATTTAGAAATCGGATACAATACAATGTATATAATCAACAAAGGTACCGAAAACAAGGTAAGCGAAAAGTTCGGATTCAGTTTAAAAACAGTCTTTGGAATAAACTCCCCGGTAAACAATATCAGGATAGTCGAAATAATAGACTGAGTCAAAACAATCAGAGCCTCGTTATTTACTACACGTGCAATAAACGGTTCCAGGATAATCGCCATCTGCAAACCGTAGACCACCAACGCAATATTGTTTCCGACCAACATCGTAGATATAAACTGATGCGGGTTCCGGTAAAATATATCCAAAATCTTACTCGTCAGGCTTTTTTCCTTTTTGTCAAGTTCAAAACGTAACTTATTGGAGGAGATAAAGGCAATCTCCATCCCTGAAAAGAATGCAGAGAAAGCCAATGATATTAATATGTATGTAAGTGCGCCCATTACTTCGTTTTATCCATCTCGACCGGCACCAATTCCTGCGGAGCCGTTTTTTCCATTCGTGCCGGTTTCTTCTGCGGAACAGTAGCCGTAGCTGGGTTGATAGCTACGGGCACGGAATCTGCCGGAACGGTATTTTGAGTCGAATCGGTCGTTGCCGATTCACT
Organism: Parabacteroides hominis; assembly: GCF_014287585.1. Classification (GTDB taxonomy): domain Bacteria; phylum Bacteroidota; class Bacteroidia; order Bacteroidales; family Tannerellaceae; genus Parabacteroides; species Parabacteroides hominis. The sequence goes on from NZ_JACOOJ010000002.1 coordinate 72,952, forward strand.
GACAGGGAATATTCCCTGAGAATTAAATATCTTATATTGAGTCATATCCTGATTCGATTCGAATCCGATACCAGTTATGATCTTATCTTCTTCTTGTATCCGGATGTATTTATCCGTATAGATTTTTTCTTCTTTCTGATTCCAGAAAAGAAGAGACGTTTCAAACGTTTTTCCTTCCAGGCTTTCCACCTTTACGTTCCCGGCCCATTTCCATAGACCTTGCTTCTCATAGTTATAGGCAGTATCAGCCCTGAGACTTGCTTCTGTACGAAACAGCGTGTCGAATTTTTCTACATAAATACCTTCAGGAAAATACGAGAACGGCTCTTTAGCTTTATCGAATTTCAGAAATTCTTTAGCGGTAGCGCGATAGCGCGTAATTCCCGAATCGGAGAACTGAGTAGTATAATCAGTAGTCCTCAACGTATAGGTTGTTTCGGGATCGAAAGCAACCACAACCACCTCCTTTTTATCGCCATTACAGGAGGCAGTAAATAAAAGAAGCATAACAACTACCACTAAGATAGTTGTTATGCCTTGTTCGTTCGTTTTACAAAGAAAACGGTTCTTAATCATAATTATCTGATTGTGACAGTCTCACCAATCCAGCCCCCGATTTTGAAAGTTTTTCCTTTTTCCAGATCCGGGTGCATGAAAACCTCTTCCGTTGAAGGAAGGTGAGCACGATAAGTATTAGCCAATTTAGCAGCATCTTCTGCCACATTCTGATCTACCTGTCTTGCTTTTTCAAATTTATCGATAGCTGCATAGTAAACAACTTTTGCCAATACAGCATCATTCGGATAGATAGATTTAGCAGATTTAGCATACATGTTACCGATCAGGATGTACGGTGCACCGTAATCAGGATTGGTTTCGATTGCTTTCTGGCAATATTGTCTTGCTTTTGACAAGTTGTTCTGTTCGAACAACAGCACACCGATCAGATAATAATCTTCAGCTTTTGAAACAGCATCGGTTTCCATATTGGCAGCTTCTTCGAAATACTTGATTGCCTTATCGTAATCTTTTGCTTTTACAGCCTGCTTAGCAATACCGATAGCAGCATCTGCACTCGGTTCCAGTTCGTAAGCATAAGCAGCAGCAGCGTAGAATGCTTCGATTTCCTGGCAACGAACGCGTCTCAACATGGAAAGGATCTCCTTCAAGGCATCCAGATTTCCTTTAGCTGCTTCCACTTTGCTTGCATACATATTCTGCAATGTTTCACAATCAGCAGCACCACTTCCTGCAAAACCGCCATCGATGGCAGACTTGAAAGTAGTCAGGTTCTTAATTTCCTTTTCATTATTTGCAGCTTGGGCAGCAGCCAACTGAGCAGCGATAATCTTAGAACATTTCAGGTAATCTTCCAGATATTGTTGTTTGAAATTCGGATCAGCGATCAATTGCTGATGTGCAGCCATCATATACAGAGACACACCCATTGCTTCGGTATTTTCACCGAATTCGTTCACAACTTCACCCAACCATCCATAAATAACTTTAGGATCAGCATTATCACCCATCAGACGCAAATAATCGGCAGCCTTACGAGCAATAATCCAGTCTTTACCATATTTCCGGTCATTACCGAAATATTTCACACGCGTATCATAAACTTTCATCAAATCCTCAATAAGAGCAGCTTTCTTCGCCGGATCTTTCTCGGTATTGATTTTCCAGTCCATGATCTTTACTCCATACAGGTAGATATCCTTATGAGCCCCCGGACATTCGGTATAAGCCTGATGCCAGAATTCATAAGCATCCTTGAAATTCCCTGCTTTGGCGTAAGGGACAAACAAGCTGATATTGGTAATACAACGTACGCTATCTTCACCAGAACCGAACGGAGTACCAGTATCCACACCTTTTTGTGCATAAGCTCCGAACGACATCATCGAGCATCCGAGAGCCAACAATAATACTTTGATCTTCATATTTATTTCTATTAAAGTTAACTATTTAGTTAATCGACCTTAAACTTCATAAACCACGCTTCATTGAACGTATAATTCACGGTAAAACGGAAATACTGTTCATCAATCATGTTCATCTTCACTTCCGGTTTCTTTTTCACATATTCAAACGATATGTTAATCAACGAACGGTTATCAATCAGCGGTAATCCCAGACCGACACTTGCTCCGATCTCGTTATAACCGTCTCCGGAAGGATTGGCATCTGTCCGGTTCATACGCAAATATGAATTGCCATAATGGACACCTGCACGATAGCGAATCCGGCTGAAATATGACTTACGCATATAATCCGGAATATATTCGCCACCCACTGCGACCCGGTAACGATTCTTGAAATTACCTTTCTCCCCAAAGTAAGGCATTTTTCCCCAATCTTCATAGGAAAAATCTGCCGCTAACGTTAATTTATTTTGTTTCACATATGAAAGACCCACTCCGTACGAATTAGGCAGATCAAATGCTTTACCGCTAATTGTGTCAGACTGAAGAACTTCCCCATCCGATCCGGAAGATGTATAAGACTGGGTCAATTGATAAGATTTAGCATGCAAGCTCTTTTTCGGAGAAAAGACAAGACCCAATGTCACACTTTCCGTTTTACTTAACGGATGTGTATATTGCAAACCGAAATCCATCTTCAAATCACGCACTCTCAATTCCTGGCTACGATTCGTATTATATGCTCCGGTACCTTCGCCACTCATGATAACAAGCTGTTCATGCGTGATATTTCCAAACAGGAAACCGAAATTGGCGCCAACAGCCAAACGCTTTTTCCAAAGATCGATAGAAATACCGCCATACAAATCACTCAAACCGCCCGATCCGTTATAGGTTTCCGTAAATGTCACTCCCTGGTCGTTACGCAAAGTGCCAAATTTATAACCGACATAAGAATAGGGCAACAGACCTATACTCAAGGCTATCCGGCGATGAATCGGGAACTGCATTGCGATATATTCCACATTTCCGTTTATATCGTTCTGCCGGGCATTTCCGTCATCGAACCACGACAACTGACCGGCTACACCAAAATCAAAGAGAAATGTCAGGGAATCCATGCAACTGTATGACGCCGGGTTCATCGGATTTATCTGTTTTGGCGAACGTAATCCGTAACCTACACCGCCCATGGCTCGACCTGCGCCGAACGAACGTTCTCCCAAATCACCGTACCCGAAACGAGTATAGGGCGAGTTAGTATTGTTTTGCGCCATCAAAGGCAACAGTATGAATATAAGAACGCTTGTTATTAGTACCTTATTAATCTTCAACATTATACTCTAAGATTCTGTTTAATCCTGTCAACACTAAATTAATGTCTGCAAAGATGGAGTTTTTTAGCCGTCTTTCAAAATAAAACGAATGACCGCCTGTTAAAAAAACCAAAAGGTTAGGATATTTTAGCCGAAGCATTTCGATATACCCATCCATCTCGCACACTATACCATTTACTACTCCAGCCTGGATGGCTGTTTCCGTATCCGTTCCGACCAGAGAAATGTCCTCCTGCTCGACCACCAAAGGCAATTTCTTCGTAAACTGGTTCAATGCCTTGAACCGGGTTGTCATTCCGGGCGAAATATTTCCCCCTAAATAAGAACCGGAAGCATCGATCAATTCATACGTAATAGCTGTTCCGGCATCGATCACCAGCAAATCCTTTCCGGGTTGCAGGTAATTAGCTCCGACAGCGGCAGCCAACCGGTCTCTACCCAACGTTTCAGGTGTTTTATATTGCACCTTAATCGGAAGAGACACCGTTTCGTCCAAAAACACAAAATTCCGAAGATTGCTTTCCAAGTATGCAACCAATTCGTCATCTTTATCTATCACTGTCGAGAATATCCCTTTCGTCAACGGGTATTTCTTAAAGATAGAAGAGATAACTTCCACGTCGAATTTCTTAAACACAAAAGAAGCCTCCATATGCTTCTTATTGTATACAGCCACCTTCGATGATGTGTTTCCTTGTTCTATAATGAGATTCACGTATCTGAATTTTTCCGCAAAGAAAAACAAAAATGATGAGATAACAGACATATCTAAGGCACAAAGTATAAAAAAACAGGAAAGGAATGACTTCCTCTCCTGCTCCATCATATATCGTAAAGTTCAATTAATCAGCTAAAATCACCAGTTCGGCTCCCGATGCAAAATCTTGTCCGCGCTGCTCGCTCAATGCGGTAAAGCGGATATAGCGGGCTTTAACCGGCTGATCGAACAATACTTTCTTTTCCTTCAGGTTATTTTCAAAAGTGCCTTTCAGGATCGGTTCACCCCAGTTCTTTCCGTCTTGGCTGACACTGATCGAATAGTCCTTGATATTTCCATTCGATCCGTCCTGCCGGGGAAGGAATGAAAAGCCTTTGATCTGTTTTACTTCACCGGCATCCAAGTCCACCCAATGCGGATATTTGGCAACGGTAACAGAAAACATCGTGTGCCAGATCGTATTCGGATCGCCATCCGTCAGATTCTTGGCGTCTCCGTAACCGGACTCTTCACTGCTTGTATAAACCACTTCCGTCTGGATACTTTCGATTTTGCTAAATGAAGCCGTTGCATTGATTTTAGGATTATCTTTAAACCAGGCTTTTACCGCCCCCCCATTGCGGAACGGTATGGCTTCCGTATATTCCTTCGCTTTTCCTTTCCCGTCGATCGTATAACAAATCACAGCATCTTTGCGGGCAGATGAAAGCTCAACTGCTCCGGCGCGATTACGCATGATTGTCAATGGCATTTCTCCGGCGGGTGCAACATTTGCAATAGCCGTTAAATCTTTTCCGGCGGGACGGATTATAAAGCCCATGTCATGATGTCCGGCAAAGACACGATCCTGTTCCAGTGGCCCGCCTTGTCCGCAACTGTTACCGCCCAACCCTGTCACAGCCGCATCCAAGTGCAGGTAAGTATCTCCGGCCACCGGCAATTGATACGGATGCGGAGCCAAAATCAAATCAAGTGCAGAGTATTGAAGAGCCGATGCAGACAAACGGTCGGTAGCCACAAACACAACACCGTCACCAGCCGGATCGGTCAGAGCACACCAGCGTACATCCTCGTGGTTACCCATATCCTGAGGTTTCGGGAAATTCACAAACTCGCCTGCCACCGTATTCTTATGCTGTTCGATAAACTGTCCGCTCTTACGATCGGCATAGTTGTCGATCGGACCACGTCCGTAATAAGTGAAGCCGGCATATTGCTGCGGGACTTTCATCACATATCCTAAGCGCGGCAATACCAGGCTTGGACGGTTGGAAGTGATGCTCGACTGCAATTCGATAGAGCCGTCAGGATAAACGGTCCAGATTTGATTCGTCGTAAACTTGAAATCATTTTCTTCGAATCTCTTATCCGTCAGTTCCTCTATACTATTCTTTCCCGTGCTGGTTCCACCTTTGATCTTAGCCCCGTTCGGTGCCTGCGACTCGACAGTGAAAGCCAGAACGACCGTACCGTCCTTTCTTTCCAGGACCGTACTGTTCGTTGCCCGATGTTGGAGGTTATGCAAACCGTGTTCAAACCACTGCGAATAGAACCAGTTGTCGTTATTGGTAAAAGCACGCAAGGCATCGAGCTTCGGACCGTTTCCATCAGCTATAATCGTCTTGCCTCCGTATACCAGGCTATAGATCGTACCCGTCTCCATATCGAACTTGGCTACGAAATTGTCACCGCTCACTGCTTTAATCGAAGCATCCGAATTATCCAACTTCACTTTTCCGGCAGAAGCCGTCACGGTGCTGATGGAAGGACGCGCTGTAGCTTCCTGCAACAACATTTGTTCCTCCGCCACCACAAATCCTTTTTCAGCCCACGGCATATTAACTTTAAGAAGGAACTGTACCTTTACAAAATACTCGGAATCATTCTTCAGCTTGTCAAAAGGCACAGGAACTGACACCTGGGCTTTGGTACGGGCAGGAATCGCCCCGGAATTAACCAAACCGGATTGAATTTCCTTTCCGTTTTCGTAAACCGACCATCTTACATCATAATCAGAAAGATCCTTAAAGTAATATTTATTGAATATCTCAAAAAGGCCTTTCCGGGCATCGACCGCTTTCACGTCAATATGCTGATATACTTTCTTGACTTCATAATACTGCGGTTTCGGCTCCAGATCACCGAACACAATGCCGTTCATCACAAACTGACCGTCATTCGGAGTATCGCCGAAGTCCCCGCCATACGCCAGATAGCGTTTACCGGTCTTTTTATCATAGTTATACATCGACTGGTCCACCCAATCCCAGATAGCACCGCCGCAGAAGAAGTTTGTCGATTCTATTGCTTCCCAATAATCCACCAGGTTACCACAGGCATTCCCCATAGAATGGGCATACTCGGAAATATGGAACGGGTATTTGATATCATAATCACCTTTCACCGCACCACGCGTCCAACCGATAGACGGATATTGGTTCGATCCCATATCCACTATATCATTATTACGTTCATACTGGACGGGGCGGGATTTATCCACCAGCTTCAACGCATCATAAGCAGCCACGAAGTTTTCGCCCGATCCCGCTTCATTACCCAACGACCAGATCACGATAGACGGATTGTTGATATTGGCATGAACCATCTCCATCACACGTGCGACATGCGCCTTTTTCCATTCCACCGGATGCGAAAGGGATGCAGCCCCGTAATAATATTCGTGCGACTCGATATTAGCTTCGTCTTCCAGATAAAGACCATATTTATTACATAAGAAATACCAATAAGGATCATCCGGATAATGTGAATTACGCACATGGTTGATATTAGCACGCTTCATCAGCATCACCTCTTTTTCCATCATATCGCGCGTGATGGCATGCCCGACCGCCGGATTCGATTCATGGCGGTTCACGCCTTTCAGCTTGACGGTCTTACCATTTATATAATAGTAACGTCCGGCCAATCCGAATTCATCTTCTTCAGCCGATGTATCTTTGATTTCGACTTTGCGGAAACCGACAATAGTCGAAACGGTTTCTACCGTTTTGCCTTTGGCATTTTTCAACTCCGCCACTAATGTATAACGATACGGGAACTCTGCCGACCATTTGTTAGGAGCCTTCACCTTTAATAAAGCCTGCGAAGTTTGCGTCTGGCCGGGATTTACGATATCGACCGTTGCCGAAGCCGCCACATTATTGACTTTCGTATTTTCATCCGAATACAGCTTGTTGGCATACAACGTATATTCCAATTTATATCCTTTAGCAGCTTTCTTATCCAGGTTCCGTACATCGGCCGAGATTGCCAGCGAGCCATCCGTATAAGCAGCATCCAGATCAGGAGTCACGATCAGGTCGCGGACGTGTACTTTCGGAGTCGAATAGAGAGCAACCGTCCGGAAGATTCCCGGCAGGCGGAACATATCCTGCGCTTCCAGGAAAGAGCCGTCGGAACTACGATACACTTCGGCGGCTACCACATTCATTCCTTTACGGAGATAAGGGGTAATATTGAAATTAGCCGTATTACGTGAATTCTTGGAGAAGCCCACATAACGTCCGTTGATCCAGAGATAGAAGAAAGAGTCGACCCCGTCGAAGCTGATAAAGACTTCGCGTCCGTCCCAATCCTGCGGGATTTCGAAGTTACGACGAAAAGAACCGACTTCGTTCCGGTGCTTATAAGTCGTCCAGTTTGTCGGCGGAGTCCGCATCACACCTCCGCGCCAGTCGTCGACCGCCACTTTATGCTGAAAGATAACGGGCTGATTCACATAGATGGGCACACCATATTTCTGGTTACCGTCTTTCTGAATGCCATAAATGTTCCAACTGGAGGGAACCGGAATATTGTCCCAACCAGACACATCGAACTCCGTCTTATAGAAGTCTTTCGGACGTGAATCGGGATCGGGCGCCCAATTGAATTTCCAATCACCGTTCAGCGATTGCCAGAACCGGCTGTTTTCAGGCAATACCTTACGAGCACTTTCCACATCCTCGAAAGGGAAAATATAAGCATGCGGTTGTTCTTTGTTCAGAGCCAGGTTCTCAGGAGACTCCCACTCTTTGCCGGTCGGCGCTTCCACCAGTCCGTAACTAAATCCCCCAAGCGGCAATTGATCAGCCATGCTATAGAAAGAAGCACAGCAGAGCGCTAAGGCTAACGAGATTTTTTTCATGATGTTCAATTTAGAAATAATAGATTTTATTTGTGTATTCATTCTTAGACATACCAAATCGTTCACAAATATACGCAATTAACACAGAATACGGAAGAAATAAGTATCTTTGTATAGCAGTATTCAAAAGTAATCCAACATGAGCAACAAAACCTATCCTATCGGCATACAGAATTTTGAAAAAATTCGTAAAGATGGCTATTTCTATGTAGATAAAACATCCTGGATTTACCAATTGGTCAAGACAGGTAGCTACTATTTCCTGAACCGGCCGCGCCGTTTCGGAAAAAGTTTGCTAATTTCTACACTCGAAGCCTACTTTCAGGGGAAAAAGGAACTTTTCGAAGGCATCATCGAGCGGGTTTGCCGGAAAGAAGGGCAGCGGGTTGTGATTTTGGTCGATGAATATGACAAAACCATGTTGCAAGCGATCGGAAACGAAGAACTGCAAAAGAGTTTCCGTGAAACGCTGAAAGCTTTCTACGGAGCTTAAAAAAGCAAAGACGGTTGCATCAAGTTCGGAAAAATGCCATCCAACACTTTATAAAAGAAGTTAAAATCTGTACCCGACCGTGACAAATGCAGATACATTTTTAGCGGCAAAACCGCCTAAACCCACAAGCTCCGCAATATCCTTGAGTTCGTCATTCACATTAACCAAGCCTAACTGACCTTCCAAGCCCAGCATAACATTTCGATTCTCATAAGTAATTCCTAAACCGACTCCGGCATCAAAACGTTTATTGCCCATTTTTCCATCAGCCAGGTCCCCAAATGTATCCAGTTTATATTTTCCTCCAAACGTTTCATAGCCGGTCATTGTCGGATACTTTTTCTCGACTATATCTGCCGACGTTTTACCGCCTACGCCATAAGCCACATAGGGACCCACAGCAATGACCAGGTTGGATGTTTCCGTAAGATCCAGCCGAGCCGCCATCATAACCGGAAGTTCCAGATAAAGTTGATTCATCGTTAGTTTTCCAACGCCTTCCTCCTCATCTTTACAGCCTTTCGATACAAAGTTCAAAGAGGGTTGCAACGCCCAAGTTCCATTAAACGCATATTCCATGCCAACACCGACCTTATAGGCAAACTTGGTCTTTGCATCCGCATTCTTCCCCCACAAACCAGCAATACCGGCTCCTGCTTTTACCTGAAAGGAGACAGGCGATTGCGCCCGGACTTCCTTTCCCCAGGCCAACGTCAGGAGACATACACTAAAAATGAGCAACTTTGTTATCTGTAAAAATCGATTGTTTGTATTCATATCTTGTCTTCTTTTTCTTTATAAGAAACTTGGATCAACAGGAAATATTGTTTTTTTCTTTCCCTATTTAGAAACTATTTTGTCTAACGACTATGGATTACTCTAAATCACCAATTGATATACACATCATTTAGTCTACATATACCAATAATAATTGGAGCTATTATCTAATCTACAAGAATATAGATGATACTGCCGTTTACAAAAAAAGAGAGATTCAATACAAATCGAAACGTTGTACTTCAAGATCAACACACCCATCCGCAATAATCTCTTCTTTTTCATCCACAAGATAATACGGAACAGCTCCTTCGAAAGAAACCTGATCGAATCCACTGGCAATTCTTCCTTCACAATTATAAGGTATTACATGAGTTGAATCCGGTTTGATAATTTTCTTCCTACTCACTGTTATATCTACTCCGATTACACTTATCGGGATTCTATTTGTAGAAATCTTACTCTGATCAGCATAATCATATACAAACAAACAGGGCGTAGTACCTTGAAATAAAATAATATCATGTTTGTATTTATTTTTCATCTTTAATGTCAACATCTTTGTCTGTTTATCATAAGATTGGCTGACACGTAAAGTACCTTGCAAATCATAACCGGTCTTTTTAACGTCCAAATCCCTCAATTTATATCCTGTTTGACCATAGCAAGTTGTCACAATTAATAAACAAACGGATAATAGCGCTTGAAATAACACTTGAGTTTTCATGACTTATTGATTTTAATGTTTATAATGTTTTAAGGAATAATCATATAGCGTTTCTTGTTTCCATAGCATATACAGTCTCTCAAGAGCATATTTTTCGGAAACCGAAGGATTCAAACGTATTTCTGCACTATATGCATTTACCTCGTTTTTATAATATTCAGGACAAAGCAGATTTATAATCTTACCCTCATCACCATTGATAAATCCCATAGGATTCGTGATTCCGGCATAGCCATACTTTATTTGAAAAATAATTGAGTCTGTGTCGAATAAGGAATAGGGATATTAAAACCAATACCCTACCTTATTCGACATATTCGCGTATATATGAACTGAAACATCATTCTTTCAGACCAACAAAAAAAGAGATTCAAGACTACAGATCGAAACGTTGTTCCTCGAGCCAAACATCCCCAACCGCAATAACCTCTTCTTTTTCATTCACAAGAAAATACGGAACAATTCCTTCGAAAGAAACCTGATCGAATCCTTCGGCAATTATTCCTTCACAATTATAAGGTATTACATGAGTTGAATCCGGTTTGATGATTTTCTTCTTGCTCACTGTTATATCTACTCCGATTATACTTATCGGGGTACTGATTCTTTTTATAGGATATTCACGTACATACAAATGGAACGCAGTACTACTTTGAAATAAAAAGATGTCATGTTTGTATTCATTTTTCATCTTTAATGTCAACATCTTTGTCTGTTTATCATAAGATTGGCTGACACGTAAAGTACCTTGTAAATCATAACCGGTCTTTTTCACTTTCAAATCTTCCAATTTATATCCCGTTTGACCGTAACAAGTTGTCGCAATTAATAAACAAACGGATAATAGCGCTTGAAATAGCACTTGAGTTTTCATGATTTATTGATTTTAATGTTTATAATGTTTTAAGGAATAATCATATAGCGTTTCTTGTTTCCATAGCATATACAGTCTCTCAAGAGCATATTTTTCGGAAACCGAAGGATTCAAACGTATTTCTGCACTATATGCATTTATCTCGTTTTTATAATATTCAGGACAAAGCAGATTTTCAATCTTAGCCTCATTATCATTGATAAAGGTCATAGGATTCGTGATACCGTCAAATCCATACTTTAATTTAAAGAATAATTGAGTCTGTGCCGAATAAGGGATAGGGATATTAAAACCAATACCCTACCTTATTCGACATATTCGCGTATATATGAGCTGAAACATCATTCTTTCAGACCAACAAGAAAGAGAGATTCTAAGTTACAGATCGAAACGATTTTCCTCTAACCTAAAACTACCAATCGCAATAATCTCCTCTTTTTCATCCACAAGAAAATACGGAACAGTTCCTTCGAAAGAAACCTGATCGAATCCACTGGCAATCATTCCTTCACAATTATAAGGTATTACATGAGTTGAATCCGGTTTGATGATTTTCTTTCTTATTATCACGTCCCCAGATATACTTATAGGAATTCTATTTGCTGGAAATTGTTCCTGATCAGCATAATCGCATACGAATAAATGGGACGTAATACTTTGATATAAGAAGACATCATGTTTATATTCATTTTTCATCTTTAATGTCAATATTTTATTTTTTTTATCATATGATTGACTAATCCGTAAAGTGCCTTGTACATCATAATCAGTCTTTTTAACATCCAAATCCACCAATTTATATTTTGTTTGACCATTACAGAATGTTTTATATCTTGTTTGACCGTAACTTGAGTTTGCTACAGATAGAAATAAACAAACAGATAATAGAACCTGAAATAATACATGAGTTTTCATAAGATTCCAATTTTAATATTTATAATACTTTAAAGAATAATTATATAGAGCTTCTTGTTTCCACAACATATACAGTCTCTCAAGAGCATATTTTTCGGAAACCGAAGGATTCAAACGTATTTCTGCACTATATGCATTTACCTCGTTTTTATAATATTCAGGACAAAGCAGATTTTCAATCTTACCCTTATCACCATTGATAAAGGTCATAGGATTCGTGATTCCGGCATAGCCATACTTTATTTGAAGAATAATTGAGTCCATGCCGAATAAGGAATAGGGCTATTAAAACCAATACCCTAAACCTTATTCGACATATTCTTTTATATATGAGCTGAAACATCATTCTTTCAGACCAACAAAAAAAGAGATTCAAGACTACAGATCGAAACGTTGTTCCTCAAGATCAACACACCCATTCGCAATAACCTCTTCTTTTTCATCCACAAGATGATACAGAACATATCCTTCGAAAGAAACCTGATCGAATCCTCTGGCAATCATCCCTTTACAATTATAAGGTATTACATGAGTTGAATCCGGTTTGATGATTTTCTTCTTGCTCACTGTTATATCTACTCCGATTATACTTATCGGGGTACTATTTGTAGGAAACTTTCTCTGATCAGCATATTCAGATACAAACAAATGGGGCGAAGTACTACTTTGAAATAAAAAGATGTCATGTTTGTATTCATTTTTCATCTTTAATGCCAACATCTTTGTCTGTTTATCATAAGATTGGCTGACACGTAAAGTACCTTGCAAATCATAACCGGTCTTTTCCACTTTCAAATCTTCCAATTTATATCCCGTTTGACCGTAACAAGTTGTCACAATTAATAAACAAACGGATAATAGCGCTTGAAATAACACTTGAGTTTTCATGACTTATTGATTTTAATGTTTATAATGTTTTAAGGAATAATCATATAGCGTTTCTTGTCTCCAAAGCATATACAGTCTCTCAAGAACATATTTTTCGGAAACCGAAGGATTCAACCGTATTTCTGCACTATATGCATTTATCTCGTTTTTATAATATTCAGGACAAAGCAGATTTTTAATCATAGATTCATCACCATTGATAATGGTCATAGGATTCGTGATGCCGTCAAATTCATACTTTATGTTCCGGAGGTATTTGGAGATAATACGGCGGAACAAGAGGCATTTTAGTCTCACTTGACCATGCCACATCATGATTACAATGATAGGCTTCATGATAAAGAATAGACATTTGATCTTGATATTCATAATTAAAAAACTTATAACAAAGGATGATTTTCTTTCTTCCGGTTTCCTTATCAACTTCAACTTTGGCATTACTTGTGCACACACCCTCCACAAGCACAATATCCACATCATCTATCCCGCAAGCCAACTCCTTCATTCTTTTCTTTATATCCGGAATCTTTTGGATCAAGTTTGCCTGGGTAATGGAACCGGGAGGAGGATTGTTGCTTCCATCTCCGCCACCTCCACCTCCGATCCCCGTTTCTCCTCCGATGATCGGGTCGGTATCTGTATAATCTATGGTTTCCGAGATCCAAACCGTTCGTTCCTTACAATATAAACCACGGGAGACTTCAATGTCATTCCACTCTATGATCCCATAATGGCAATCATAGTATTCTTTCCCCCAAGCACGGGTTTGAGGCGGATCTTCGAACTTAAGTTCTCCTGCCGATTCGTCTCCAAAGATATTGTAACTCAACTCGTCGAAGACAAAATCCTGTTGGTAAGCACGAATCTGTTCATTCTCACGTGTAATCGTCCGGTATCGAAGCGTATCCCCCTGTATATCAAAAAACCAAATCGTATGAATGATATTCGGGATTTCTTCCTTATAAACCGGAACAAGATAAGAGATGTCCCTTTCCTCTTCTCCCATAGGCAATGCATATTGCCACAAGGGAGTTCCATACAACCGGGTAAATCTGTCAAAAAAAGGAGTGATACTGTCGACGTGCTGCATGGCAGCTTGGATCAACAACAGATTCTCGTCAAGTTCGGACACCGATTTAGTCATGAAAAGAGAAGCCGAAGCCTCTTCATCCGGTCCAACGACCAGCAAATCGTCTTGGCAGGCAGAAAGAGAGGCAAGGACAAAGAAGATAATTACTTGCAATATTCGAGCCCGTTTCATACATAGTACATTAAAAAATTTATTTCAGTTAACGTAACAAGACTGACGTCTATATGAGAGGACTTACCGTTCTTTCAAACGATAAACAGGAGCCGGTTTCGGTTTGGAAAGCAGGGAATGGCGAAATTCACATTCAGCCATTCCCCTATAGTTATTTATGTGTGTTTATAAAAAGGTTAATAACCTTCATTCTGTTGTCCTTTGATCTGCGGGTTGGAGTCGATTTCATCTTTCGGGATCGGCCATACCCACATGTGGTCGTCCGCTGATTTGACCATATCCGTACCCAAAGCCGGCAGATAAGACTGAACCTGCGCTTCGCTCGTAGAACGGTTCAGCCCCTTCTTCCAACGTTTCATGTTAAAGATATGGGGATCTTCGCCGAACAATTCGCGGACATATTCATCCTGAATCTCTTTCATCAAAGCATCGCCACTATACGCCTTGTCGTTCCATCCTTTGATACGGGCAGCTTTCAATTCGTTCAATATTTCGGACGCATTGGCTGCATCACCGGACATAGCGTATGCTTCTGCCGCTATCAGATACATTTCAGAGATACGAAATGCTTTCGTCTTATTGACATTAGAGCTCTTCCCGTCATAAAAATCAGGATTTCCCGGCCATTTTTTACAATAAGTAAGCATAAAATCGCTCACAGACTGAGCGTCGATCGAATCATAAGTAAAGTAAGCATCATAACGAATGTCATTATCCTGATCATACAACCCTAATACCGTTTTAGTCGGTATGTAAGAAGGACGAGGCAAAACATCAATAATTCCGCTAAAAGCACTACCCAACGAATTCGGACACTCTTCCTGCCCTTTAATCATGGCGAACTGCCAGATTGCCTCCGTACCGTTGTCATGCACCCACATATCCGCATAGGCATCGGCATCTGTCATCAAAGGATATGTCCCGCTATCGATCAATGAAGTCGCAGCGGAAATCGCGCTCGGATAATCTTCCTTCTCAAGAGCCACACGAGCTTTCAGAGCTTTGACGACATCTTTCGTGATATAAGCTGAATTCTGTTCTCCGGCAGTTATCACCAATTCTTCCGCCTTGGCCAAATCATCATCTATTTGTGCAAAGGTTTCAGCCAAAGAACTCCGTTCCGGATAGCTGGCATCATTAGAGGAAGGATTGTATTCGTAAACCAAAGGCACACCATAATCGCTGGTAGCCGTAGAAGCCTCGTAGCTTTTACAGAAATGACGCGCTAACTCGAAATAGGCAAACGCACGCGAAAAATAAGCATGCCCCATATAAAGGCGAACCGATGCCCGATCCGCATCCGACAGCGTATTGGCGTCCAGCAAAGCCTGTGCTCCCTTCAACAAGACATTGGCATTAGCAATATAATTATAGTTATTGCTCCAGCATCCCGAAAAAGCGCCATCCGTAATCGTAAATTCCCAACGGTAAAAAGCTCCGTATGTATTTCCGTAATCGGCAGTGGCGGTTATCAAGCCAGACTGAACCAAGGCATCCATTGCATACGTGTTTTGCAAATATGAACGCCACTCCGCATGAAACAAATTACTGTATTTCTGACAGTCCAAGACGGATTGGACCGATTCATTCGTCGCAATAGAAGTTTCCGACGTCAGATCCATGTCGCAAGCAGTAAAAGCCGCACAGCAACAGGCAAACAAAGACAATATAGTTTTCTTTTTCATATTTCTGTTCTTTTTTAATTAATTAGAATGTAAACTCAGCTCCGAACGAGAATTGACGGGTATTCGGATATTTACCTAACTGCAAATTCGAATCGACTTCCGGGTCAGCACCTTGGTATTTTGTTGCAGTCAACAAGTTACGTCCGACAGCAAAGACTCTTAGCCCCCGGATAAAGCCTGTTTTTCTCAACATACTTTGTGGCAGATTATAACCGATAGTCAAGCTTTTCAAACGCAAGAAAGAAGCATTCTCCAATAAATGCGTGTCGAAATATCTCGGAGAATTAACAGCTGCAATATTCGTGATCTGCCCCGGAGTAGTCCACATGTTTTGCATTTCAACAGTTTGGTTCAATTGACCTACAAAATTCGGATTTTCAACGAAGTAACGGTCATTGTCAATCATATACTTACCCAACATGAAAGAGAAATCGGCGTTCACACTGAAGCCTTTCCAATCGAAACGTGTACTGAAACCGCCTGACCACGGAGCATATTGTTGTTTTCCTGTATATGCTGCATTATTTTCATCATATACTTTCGTCTCATTTCCATCCTTGTCCAACCAGATTTGCTGTCCGTCCTGCGGATCGACACCTACCCATCTAACATAATAGAATTCTCCGTAAGGCTTTCCCACCTCATATTTCAAACCGGTGTTTGCCACAACATATTCATCACGTCCTCCAAATAATTCCGTTATTTCGTTTTTGTTGTAGTTAATATTGGCCGATACACTCCAAAACATGTCTTTATTGGATATAATATCGTAAGAAGCGGACAACTCAACACCTCTGTTAAACATACTACCGATGTTTCCCCAACCGGAACCATGTCCTGTTGTATAAGAGAACGGAATCGTCATCAACATATCCTGCGTCACTTTATTATAAAAATCAAAGTCAATGTTCAATCGATTGAAGAAACAAGAGTTAAATCCGATATTCAACGTCTTTTGCTTTTCCCAAGTCAAATCATCATTTTGCACGGAAGAAATGGCAAAATACTGCCCTCCGTTATAATTGCCCGTACCGATCAGACCTAAGGCCGGATAATAAGGATCACCTTCAAAAGCCGAGTTACCGGTTGTTCCGTAACTTGCCTTCACACGCAGATCTGACAACCAATCAACATCAGAAAGGAATCCTTCTTTCTTCATATTCCACATCGCTCCTACAGAGAAGAATGAAGCCCAACGATTATTAACACCGAACAAGGAAGAACCGTCTGTACGATAAGAAGCGTCCAAATAATACTTCTCATCAAAATTATATTCGGCACGGGCAAAGAAAGAATTCATCACTTTCTTTTTCAAATCAGCACTCGGCTTTTTATACGTTGTACCATGACTTACCAATGTCAAGCGATCATCTGTAATCCCATCTACGCTTGTACCGAAAGAACTGCCATCATAAATAATAGATTCCTGACCGATGAGGGCTGTGAAATTATGCAATTTGTTGATCTCAAACTTATATTCAGCGGTATTCGTTAAAGTAAAAGAAGAATAACGCTGGAAAGTTTCAGCAGCCGAACCCGAATAATTATTATATTTGGCAGGATTATTTCTATAACGATATCTATAATCGAAAGCATCCATAGCCTGAGAAGCACGTAGTGTCAGCCCCTTTATCGGAGTTATTTCTTCAAACATATTCCCGAAAAGACGGATCTTATTTTTTTCCGTCGGCTGGTTTTCTAATAAATAATATGGATTCCACAATCCCAAAACATCTAACAAATCTTTGCGCTTTCCATATGAAATACTACCGTCCGCATTTTCTAACACTTCATACGGAGTTTCGAACGGGAAAGCCCAACGGCTCAATGTCGACACATTATACCAGCTATTCCCTGTTCCGGCAAATCCATTAGTTTCCCAGTCTTCATAAGACAAACCTAAATTCACACCAACACGCAACCAATCGAAAACCTTCGTATCCAGATTACTGCGCAATGTCTCGCGGCGCATTCCCGAAGCAGGCTCCACACCATCGGCATCATAATGGCTGGCAGAAATAAAATAATTCGTTTTGTTGGCCATCCCGGAAATACTTGCATCCAATTGCCAAGTCGGTGCATTATCTTTCAGAAAATAGTCTTTCCAGTCCGTCGAGATCCCTAAACGCATTGCATTTTCAATTTGGGAAAAATCAGCATTCGGATTAATTGTTTTCCATAAATTATAATATTGCGTCGTATTCATCATCTCTGATGTCGGCAATGCTGGTTGAGAAAATCCATATTGTCCTTTTACCATCACGGTCGGCTTCGAACCTCTTCCTCGTTTACTCGTAATCACAACCACACCGTTTGCTGCACGCGAACCGTAGATAGAAGTTGAAGAAGCATCTTTCAGAATCGTCACATTTTCGATATCGCTCGGATTCAAAGCAGTGAACACGCCACTTGATATCGGGGAGCCATCCAAGATAAACAACGGTTCCGTTGAAGAGTTGATAGATCCGACACCACGCATACGCATGGACACATTTTCACTCGGTTCGCCCGAAGAGGTAAAGACCTGCAAACCGGCGACCTGTCCTTGTAGAGCATCTGCAAAGTTCGCACTTGGGCGGTTCGAAATTCTTTCCGATTTAACAGAGGCTACTGATCCGACCATCGAACCTAATTTTTTTGCAGAACCGTAAGTCCCGGTAATTAATACTTCATCCAACATTTCAGACGATGTTCTCATCCGAATAGTCAAATTGGGTTTAATTCTCACGATTTGTGCCTCCATACCGACGTATGACACTTCCAATTCTTTCGCAGAACCGGGAACATTATTCAAACTAAAAAAACCATCTGCATCAGTCACAGTTCCAATGTTTGTCCCCTTCACCATTACAGTCGCACCAATAACCGCTTCTCCATCCTCTTCCGACAAGACTTTCCCTGTCACTTTGGATACTTGAGCCATTACCATACCTATACCTATTATACAACAGGTAAGCAACAACAACATTCTTCTTTTCATCATAATTACACATTTAGATTTATTGTATAAGTTCATTAGACTATTTAGTTCTGGTAGAACTAATAGTTTTTTGGGGATGAACCTATATTCAACATGGACATAAGCATGTGTAAATAAGATTATTACATTTAAAATAACATAAGAACTAAAACGTTATGATTTTTAATTACAAGTGTTAAAAATATTGATTCATACTACAGTCTTTTTATGCATCTGATTGTAGGATGACAGTTATAATATAAGGCATTGACTTAATATTCAAAACTATGTTATACGACATATCCATATGCAAATTTGAACATAATTTGATTTTTATAAATAATACATTTGTATATTTGCACCCAAATAAAAACATAGTTCTACCAGAACTACGTCATATCTATTTTATTCAGCGGTTAAAGAATAGAGGAAGAAAGAGATTAGCGCGCTATTTGTCTATTTATAAATCAATTATATGAAATAAATTTTATTAACAAATAAAAACATAAACCAAACAACAAACATAGTATAATACTCTAATAGGCTTATACCATTACAGTTATTCACATATCGTAAAGTGATACCCTTTTCAAACGGTAGAAATAAATTAAACTTCTACCATATAACGCCATCCAGCTTTTGCCTAAAAGGAGACAGGCGATTGTGGCTAAACTTCCTTTCCTTAGCCATACACAATCTTTTCTTAAAATAACCCCCAACTCCTGAACATTTTCCCCCGATCTGTCGTATATTTGTAGCTCAACGATCTGCCTGTCGACAATTGTCAGCAAGCCTGCCGATAATTGTCGACAAGTTTGCCGACAGTTGTCAACAGGCCTGCCGACGGTTATCGACAAACGATTACCCGGAGGGAAAAACAAAACAGCCGGAGGATATTTCCGATTATCTGCCGGGTAATTAAACAATAGAAGCAATGGCAATTAAATTCAGCGTACACAAAACTCCGCAACCGAACGACAGGAAGGGGAAACAACTTACACACGCACGGGCAATCGCGCGCAGTACACAAAAAATGGACGATATCTGCGCTTTGGTCTGCGAACGGGGCTCTATCTCGTCGGCCGACGTCAAAGCCGTGCTCGACTCCTTCGTCTGGGTAATCGGGCATTCGCTCAAATACGGGGACAATGTTGAACTGGAAGGCTTGGGGCACTTCTCCCCTTCCCTGCGCACGCAGAAATTGCCTGACGGCAGGTCGGTCGTAAGTCTTGACAACGTGAACTTCCGTTGCTCGGAAAAGCTGAAGAACGAGTTGAAATCCGCTCAGTTGGAAAAGATAAAAACAGCTACTTGCTATATGCCGGAGGAGCGCAAAACAAGGATGCTGGACTATCTGCAGCGCAATGAAAGCATCACGACGATCACATACACGAAATTGAACGCCTGCTCCCGCTACCAGGCGACAGCCGACCTGAAAAAATATGTCGAAGAAGGATTGCTATATCGTGTAGGGGGCAGCACGCATGTGACTTATTTGCTGGCGGAAAATCCGGAAAAAGAGATATAATTGCGTATATTTGTCAAGATATCAATCATTTATCAAAGGAGATGGAGAATAAAATCAAATATAAGATTCCGTATGCGGTAATGAACTTCGCTAAAATACGTGAAGACAATTATTATTTCGTAGACAAGACAAACTACATTGCAGAACTCGAAAAATACGAAGTACCGGTCTTCCTGCGCCCCCGCCGGTTTGGAAAAAGTTTGTTTTGCACGATGCTCGATTATTATTACGACCTGAACGAAGCGCATCGTTTCGAGCGGCTGTTCGGCGATACCTGGATCGGGCAGCATCCTACCGGACGGCAGAATCGTTACATGGTGCTGCACTTGGATTTCTCCATCGTTCCGATAGCTGATAACCTGGAAGACCTCGAACAAAACTTCAATGATATCATTTCACCTTATATGGCCGGTTTCGTGCAAGTATACGGGAAATACATGAAAGGTTTCGAGTTCAGCAATCCCAAAAATGCGACGGTCCAATTCTCCAATATACTGGAATATGTGCAGCGAAACAATCTTCCGCCTGTCTACGTTATTATAGATGAATATGACAATTTCACCAACCAGTTGATCACGACCAATAAAGATTCCCTTTACAACGAGCTGACAACCGGAGACAGCTTCCTGCGTACTTTCTTCAAAATCATCAAAGAGGGCGTAAAGACCCGAAGCGTCGGCGGCGTGTTCATCACCGGCGTGTTGCCGATCACGATGGATGACCTGACAAGCGGGTTCAATATTGCAGAAATGGTTACTTTGCAACCGAACTTAGTCAACATGCTCGGTTTTACCCATAAAGAAACGGAAGATTACTTGCAGACGATTTTCAGTGCGTACGGCTTCGATGAGAATTTACTGCCGGAAGTCCGCCAGATCATCCGCAACAACTACGACGGTTATCGCTTCCTGCCTGGGGCCGAACCGATCTACAACTCCACAATCCTGACCTATTTCTTAAAAGATTTCACGATCAACGGCGGAGTAATCCCCGACGAACTGATCGACGAAAACTTGCGGACGGATTTAGGTTGGATTCGGAAGCTCACATTGGGGCAAGAACGCGCCAAAGATATGCTTCACCGGCTCGTTTACAACGGGACGCTCAGCTATACGCGGGAGATGCTGAAAAGCAAATTCAGCCGGCAGCAGCTCTTTGAGAAAGAGTTCTATCCGATTTCGCTTTATTATCTGGGGATGACGACTTTGCACAATAACTTCCAGATGGTTTTGCCCAATAACACCATGCGAACCATCTTTACGGATTATTATAATACCATAAACGACTTACGGGGAACCGCCGACAAATATGTCGGTTTCTTCGAACAGTTTACGCATGATCATTCGATCGAAACACTGTTCAACGGATATTATCGAATTTATCTCGGCCAATTTGCCGCGCAGAGCTTTGACAAGATGAATGAGAATTTTATCCGCAACACGTTTTATGAATTATGCAATCGTTATCTGAGCAGCGATTACCTGTTTGCCCTGGAACAAAACTATCCGTCAGGACGGGCCGATTGGGAGATAACCGGACGTCCCGGAACGGCTTATCATAAAAACAAACAAATCGTTGAATTCAAATACTTCCCAGCAAAAGAGTCCAAGCGTATCCTGTCGCTCACAGAACCGTCGCTTGCCGATGCGGAACAGGTCAGCCGATACGCCGACGATGCACAAGAAATGTTCCCGGACTTCAAAATCCGGAAATATGTGATTTATATTGCAGGAAACAAAGGATATAAATTATGGGAAATATAGCCAGGATAAACTATCTTTGTAACCTTAGAGACAGACTAAACGGATATATGTAACCAGCTGTAACAACACAAAAGGACTATTTGACATGAACAGTTTAAGCATCAAGAATTACAAGAATCTGGAAGATATACAGATTAATAATCTTGGAACAGTAAATCTTATTGCCGGTGAAAACAACGTAGGCAAGTCTTCACTGTTGGAAGGGATTTCCATTCTCCAAGCCGGCGGGCGTATTGACTGGCTTAAACAATTGTTGAAGTTCAGAGGGGAAGGTGTCGACTTTCCGATATACAATAATGAAGAACGCATTCAGAAAGAGATGGAACGGTTTCTTTCTTTTGTTCCGGACTTCGATAAAAATAAGATGTTTAATTTAACGATTGAATTCAGTTGTTCCGAAAGCTCAAAAATATTTACAAGCAACCTAAAAAAAATAGCGCTCCGATTTGTCCATTTCACGGAAATGGAGATTTCCGAAAACGGGATAGATCGTACCATTCGCACGATCATCGAATCTGTTAACCCCTATGAGATATATGACAATCTGGGAATCGGGCTCGAAATAACATACGGTAACCAAAAAACAATTTATCCCTTTTATGGCGGCAGAAGCCGTTTTTTGCCAGAGACAACCATTTCCATGCAATATGTCAAAATGGGCGATACGAACAATGAAGACAACTCTTCCCTATTTGATCGTTTAGCATTAACACCGTTACAGAAAGACGTTATCTCCGCACTGCAAATTATAGAACCACGCATCAAGGATATTAATTTTCTAAAAGATGAAAAACGACGTTCATCAGCGAATGATGATGCACGCATCCCTTATGTCATCCTCGAAGGAGAAACCATACGGAGACGCTTAGGTTCAATGGGAGATGCGATAGCCAAAAGCTATTTGCAAGCAGATTCCGAAATGGGAATATCGTTCACGAACTGAATTAAAGACTTATTTACATGAAAAAATATATATTCCTACTCTTTCTACTCTTTATCTCCGTCTCCCTTCAAGCGCAATACCCGCTGCTCAGCAAAGATGCCGAGATCAGCTTATTGACCGTTTCGCCATCGGAAGACGAAGTGTATACGGTCTACGGGCATACGGCTTTACGGGTAAGAGATGCGTCAAAAAAGCTCGATACCGTATTTAATTACGGGATATTCGACTTCTCGAAGCCCAACTTTATCTACCGGTTTGCAAAAGGGGAAACCGATTACAGGCTGGCAGCGCAATATACGCGCGACTTCCTGATCGAATACGAGATGCGGGGGAGCGAAGTCACCGAACAAATCCTGGATATCGATTCCGCCGGAAAAGCACGGATATGGGAAGCCTTGATGATCAATAACCAGCCGGAGAACCGCGTGTACCGCTATAATTTCTTTTTCGACAATTGCGCAACACGACCTGCCGCCATCATAGAGAAGTATGCAGGAGGGAAAATCGATTATCACGCACCATTCGAACAGCAGACCTTCCGCGACCTCATCAACGATTGCACACGTAACAAACCGTGGCTTACGTTCGGGTGCGACCTGGCACTGGGCAACCCGACCGACCGGATCGCGACTCCCCATGAGATGATGTTCCTTCCGCCCTACCTGAAAGAAGCGTTCGGCACGGCAACCATTACCGGCGCAGACGGTTCCCGGAAGGAATTGGTAAGTTCAACCCAAACATTAATAAACGGGCTTACTGATGAGACAAAACCGGACACGGGCTTCTTTACACCGCTTGTTTGCTGTTGGGCCTTTTTTCTGGTCATACTGGCTGTCACGCTCATCGAATGGCGCCGCAAAAGCTATTTCAGGATTGTCGATTGCATCTTGTTTTTCATAGCTGGTATAGCAGGAGTCGTACTATTTTTCCTGAGCTTCGTTTCGACACATCCAGGCGTTTGCCCGAATTGGAATATCATCTGGTTACAACCTTTTGACTTAGCAGCTGTTATTTTGTTTGCAGTAAAAAAGTTAAGAAAGACCGCATATTATTATCATTTTATTAACTTTGCGGCGCTTACGCTAATGCTCGCTGGCTGGCATTTCATTCCGCAGCATTTAAATACAGCATTTATCCCGCTGGTAATGAGCCTTTGGCTACGTTCGGGATATGGCGTTTACAGAAAAATATGGAACATCGGGTACGAAAAATACTGACATCGCTCATCGCAATTCTGGCAGCAACCAATCTGGAGGCTCAACAAAGCACGCCCAAATTGGTCGTGTGCATCACCGTCGACCAGTTGCGGGGCGATTACATAGAATATTTTTACAACACATTCGGCGAACGCGGTTTCAAGCGGTTGATGAACGAAGGACTGGTGTATAACAACATCCGGTTCGAATTTTCCGACATCGACGAAGCCAGTGCCTTTGCCACCCTGTTCACCGGAAGCAATCC
This sequence comes from Parabacteroides hominis, assembly GCF_014287585.1. Classification (GTDB taxonomy): domain Bacteria; phylum Bacteroidota; class Bacteroidia; order Bacteroidales; family Tannerellaceae; genus Parabacteroides; species Parabacteroides hominis. Next base: position 97,353 of record NZ_JACOOJ010000002.1, read on the forward strand.
TAATTTCAGCGGGATATCGGGAAAGAATATCTACGATTTTGACAAGGAAAAGGAGGTTTCGGTCTTGTACGACCCGGACTATCTCGGCAACTATACGAAAGAGCATTATTCTCCCCGGAAACTGATCAGTTCCACGATCGGTGACGAACTGAAAATCGCTTCCAAAGGCAGAAGCGACGTATATGCCATCGCTCCCGACCCGGAAAGTGCGATCCTCTCTGCCGGACATGCGGCAAACGGCGCTTTCTGGATGGACGATTACAATGGCAAATGGGCGACGACGACCTACTACAAAGGGCTTCCCTGGTATGTGGATCGTTACAACAACGGCCCGGAATCCTTGTCGGCACGTCTGGAACAGATGATTTGGACGCCGTCCTTGTCACCGGATAAGTTCAACGCATTCCCGTACGTGTTAGATGAAATCCCTTTCAAATACACGTTCAAGGAAAATACGAACGAGTGTTTCTTCAACCTGAAGACCTCGCCCTTTATCAATAAGGAAGTCAACCGCCTGGCGCTTCAGTTCCTCGAATACGGGGCTTTCGGTACACGTTCCTGTCCGGATATGCTTGCCATCACTTATTATGCAGGTAACTATCGCGGCAATATGCACAAGGAATATACCCGCGAGATACAAGACACCTATTATCAATTGGATAAAGATCTGGAACAGTTGTTGGACAAGATCGACAAGAAAGTCGGGCTCGGCAACACGTTGATCGTCTTTACCGGTTCGGGATATTACAAGAGTGAAGAAGAATATCCAGACGGCATGCAACTGACGAATGGCGAGTTCCATCCGAAACGCTGCGTCGCCCTGCTTAATATGTATCTGATGGCACTTTACGGCCAGCATACGAGTTGGGTCAAAGGCTTCTATAACAACCAGATTTACCTGAACCGCAAAGCGATAGAAGATGCGAAGTTAGAACTGACCGTCATACAGGAGAAGGCAGCCGAATTCCTGCGCGAGTTCAGCGGCGTACAATTCGTTGCGACCGAGAACGTCCTCCGCACAGGCAACTGGAACGAAAAAACCTCCAAATACCTGCACGGCACGCATATTTCAAGCCGTGGCGACCTGATCATCGAGTTGCAGCCCGGATGGACCATCAACAACGACGACCCGAAAGCGAAAGTAAAAGTAATACGAAATAATGCTGTTATAACCCCGCTGGTGTTTATGGGCAACGGTATCAAGCCGGAACATATCTACCGCGAAGTAAAAGCCACAGAGGTAGCCCCTACGGTAACCCATGTGCTAAGGATCAGGCCACCCAATGCCAGCAATTCTCTGCCGTTGACAGAACTCACGATTCCGCGGTAGGAACGCAGGCGGTGCGTTTCTGCCACACCGCGCATTATACATATTATATATACCCACGGACGTACCGCCATACGTACCGACTGACAGAAAATAAATAAAACAAATATATCATGGGATTTAATGAATTTATGACGAAGCTGTTCGGCAATAAGTCGCAGCGTGACCTGAAAGAAATTACCCCGTATGTGGATAAGATCAAGGCCGTATATCCGTCAATCCAAAAGCTCTCGAACGACGAGCTTCGTGCAAAAACGGATGAAATCAAACAGCGTATCCAGGATTATGTAGCCGATGAACGCGCCCAAGTGGAAGAATTACGCAAAGGCATCGACGACAAGGAACTGGAAGAACGTGAAGCGATCTGGACCGAAGTAGACAAGATCGAAAAGAATATCACGGAAAAGATGGAAGTGGTACTGGAAGAATCCCTTCCCGAAGTATTCTCCATCATGAAGGATACGGCTCGCCGTTTCTCTGAAAACGAGACGATCGAAGTAACGGCCAATGACTTCGACCGTAACTTAGCTACCAAATACGACTTTGTGGAAATCGACGGAGACAAGGCTCTCTACCACAACCATTGGGTTGCAGGTGGTAACGAAATCACCTGGGATATGATCCACTACGACGTACAGTTGTTCGGTGGCGTCGTACTGCACAAAGGTAAGATTGCCGAAATGGCGACCGGTGAAGGTAAAACATTGGTGGCTACCCTGCCGGTATTCCTGAACGCTTTGACCCGTAACGGCGTGCACGTGGTAACCGTGAATGACTACCTGTCAAAACGTGACTCGGAATGGATGGGCCCATTGTATATGTTCCACGGGCTGTCGGTAGACTGTATCGACAAGCACCAACCTAACTCAGACGCCCGTCGTGCCGCCTACAATGCCGACATCACGTTCGGTACGAACAACGAATTCGGTTTCGACTACCTGCGTGATAATATGGCGATCAGCCCGAACGACTTGGTTCAGCGCAAGCACAACTATGCCATTGTCGATGAGGTCGACTCCGTGTTGATCGACGATGCCCGTACGCCATTGATTATTTCCGGCCCGATTCCCCGCGGCGAAGAACAGTTGTTCGAACAGTTCCGCCCGAACGTGGAAGTCGTGGTAAGCGCACAGAAAGACCTTTGTTCCAAGATGCTGATCGAAGCCAAGAAGAAAATGGCAAGCAGCGACCAGAAAGAGGTGGAAGAAGGTTCCGTCCAGCTGTACCGCTCCTTCAAGGGATATCCGCGCAACAAGGCGTTGATCAAATTCCTGAGCGAACAGGGGATAAAAGCCCAGATGCTGAAGACAGAAGAATACTTCATGTCCGAAAACATGCGCCACATGCACGAAGCGACAGACGAACTGTACTTCGTGATCGACGAAAAGAATAACAGTATCGAATTGACTGATAAAGGTATCGACCTGCTGACCGGCAAGACCGACGACCCGACTTTCTTCGTATTGCCCGATATCACTTCCCAGCTTTCCGAACTGGAACATATCCAGAACGAAGAAGAGAAACAAGCCAAGAAAGACGAATTGCTGGCCAACTACTCCGTCAAGAGCGAACGCGTACATACGATTAACCAGTTGCTGAAAGCTTACACCTTGTTCGAGAAAGACGACGAATATGTCGTGATGGACAACAAGGTCATGATCGTCGATGAACAGACGGGGCGTATCATGGACGGACGCCGCTACTCCGACGGTCTGCACCAGGCTATCGAAGCCAAGGAACGTGTGAAAGTAGAAGCCGCCACACAGACATTCGCGACGATCACCCTGCAGAACTATTTCCGTATGTATCACAAACTGTCAGGTATGACCGGTACGGCTGAAACGGAAGCCGGCGAATTCTGGGACATCTACAAACTGGATGTTGTCGTAATCCCGACAAACCGCCCGATCGCCCGTAACGATATGAACGACCGCATCTACAAGACAAAGCGTGAAAAATATAACGCCGTAATCGAAGAGATCGTCCAGTTGACCGAAGCAGGACGCCCGGTACTGGTAGGTACGACATCCGTCGAAATCTCCGAATTGTTGAGCCGTATGCTTACCATGCGTAAGATCAAACATAACGTATTGAACGCGAAGTTGCACCAGAAGGAAGCCGAGATCGTGGCCACTGCCGGACAGTCGGCTGCCGTAACGATCGCAACGAACATGGCCGGTCGTGGAACCGACATCAAGTTGTCCAAAGAAGTGAAGGAAGCCGGCGGTTTGGCCATTATCGGCACGGAACGTCACGAGAGCCGTCGTGTAGACCGCCAGTTGCGTGGTCGTGCCGGACGTCAGGGTGACCCGGGTTCTTCCGTATTCTTCGTTTCTCTGGAAGACGATTTGATGCGTCTGTTCGCATCCGAGAAGATCGCCGGACTGATGGACAAATTAGGCTTCAAGGAAGGCGAAGTATTGGAACACAGCATGCTGAGCAAGTCCGTAGAACGTGCACAGAAAAAGGTGGAAGAAAACAACTTCGGTATCCGTAAGCGTCTGTTGGAATACGACGATGTGATGAACTCGCAACGTAACGTAATCTACACCCGCCGCCGTCACGCCCTGATGGGAGAACGTATCGGCCTGGACGTGCTGAATACGATTTACGATACATCCGTTGCCATTGTAGACCAACATGCGGAAATCGACTATGAAGGCTTCAAGCTGGAATTGTTCAAGACATTCGCAATGGAATCTCCGTTCACGGAAGATGAATATAAGGCGATAAAATCCGACAAACTGTCCGACAGGCTGTTCGAAGAGGCTCTGCAACTGTTCAAACGCCGCATGGAACGAATGACGCAGGTAGCCAACCCGGTTATCAAGCAGGTTTACGAAAACCAAGGCGCCATGTATGAAAACATCATGATCCCTATCACGGATGGTAAACGTATGTATAATGTTTCCTGCAACCTGAAAGAGGCTTACGAAACGGAAAGCAAGGCCATCACGAAAGCATTCCAGAAATCGATCGTCCTGCACACCATCGACGAAGCCTGGAAAGAGCACCTGCGTGAAATGGACGAACTGCGCCACTCGGTACAGAACGCCAGCTATGAAAACAAAGATCCTCTGTTGATCTACAAGCTGGAATCGTACAACCTGTTCAAGAACATGGTGGATGTGATGAACCGTAAGACTGCTGCCGTCCTGATGCGTGGCCAGATCCCTGTCCGCGAAGAACCGACGGAAGAAGAAAAGCAGGCGATGGCCGCCCGCCAGGCAGCAATGGAAGAAGCCGCCCGCCAGAGCATCGCCATCCAGAAGGCCGAAGCAGAACGCCGTCAGGACATGAGCCGCTACCAGGCACAGAAAGCGGATCTCTCCGGCAATAATGCGATCGACACACGCGAAAAACAACGTCAGGAACCGGTCCGCGCCGAAAAACGCGTAGGCCGCAACGATCCTTGCCCTTGCGGAAGCGGAAAAAAATACAAGAACTGCCACGGACAAGGCTTATAATCCTGTCCGGTAAGAATAAAGTAAAGGCGGCCTTTTCGAGGCCGCCTTTTTTATTTGTCGGACGGCAATTATAAACATCCTTATTTTCAAAAAATAACGTTTACGAAATATCATTTTGTCATATTATTCGTATATTGTGGACCAATAATCCATTAAATACTAACAATATGATCATCGGAATTCCTAAAGAAATCAAGAACAATGAGAACCGCGTGGCACTTACGCCCGCCGGTGCAAAGGAGTTGGTAACACGAGGACACACCGTGTATGTGCAACATACAGCCGGTGAAAACAGTGGATTCCCGGATGCTGCCTATGAGGCGGCAGGTGCACAGATCCTCCCCACTATCGGAGATATTTATAAGATAGCCGAGATGATCGTAAAAGTAAAAGAGCCGATCGCAACCGAGTATCCGCTCGTGCGAAAAGGCCAGTTACTCTTCACCTATTTTCATTTTGCATCGGACGAAACGCTGACATTAGCGATGATGAAAAGCGGCTCTGTCTGCCTGGCATACGAGACGGTCGAGAATCCCGACGGCATACTTCCCCTCTTGATTCCCATGAGCGAAGTGGCCGGACGTATGTCTACGCAGGAAGGAGCCCGTTTCCTGGAAAAGCCCCAAGGAGGAAAAGGGATCCTGTTAGGCGGCGTTCCAGGCGTCAAACCGGCTAAAGTGCTCGTATTAGGCGGCGGCGTAGTCGGACACAGCGGTGCTTTAATGGCTGCCGGTATGGGCGCAGATGTCACAATAGCCGACATTTCTTTGCCGCGCCTGCGTTATCTGGACGAAGTAATGCCTGCCAATGTCAAGACTTTATATTCTTCCACCCACAACATTGAACAGGAACTGCCCGTAACAGACCTGGTGATCGGAGCCGTCCTGATACCGGGCGCCAAAGCGCCTCACCTGATTACCCGCGACATGCTCAGGTTGATGAAGAAAGGTAGCGTATTGGTAGACGTCGCTATCGACCAGGGCGGTTGTTTCGAGACCTCCCACCCGACGACCCACGCCGATCCGGTCTTTGAAGTAGACGGGATCGTACACTATTGTGTAGCCAATATTCCGGGAGCTGTCCCCCAAACCTCGACGCTTGCCCTCACCAACGCCACGCTTCCGTATGTGTTGAAATTGGCGGACAAAGGATGGAGACAGGCATGCGAAGACGACAAATCACTGGCACTCGGACTTAACATCGTGGAAGGAAACATCGTTTACCCGGCAGTAGCAGAGGCTTTTGAGTTGCCCTGTTATCCTGCCTTGTAGAACAGGACAGCCCCGTTCCCGTGCTTAACGGTTATGGTGTCAAGCACGGGAACGATCCATAAATTTCTCCCCTATATTCTTTATAAATCTAAAAAAACACAAAATCCTTTTGTCCCTTACACTACACTTACTACCTTAGTCGAACTAATTTAAATATTACATTTAATCACCATGAAGAAAATTATCTTATTACTGGCTTTTTGCCTGAGTGTAGGCAATTTATTCGCACAAGATGCAAACGCAGACAAACTGCGCGAAGAAGGAGACGCAGCCATGACTGCAAAAAACTATCCTGAAGTTGTAACGAAGTACAGCGAATACCTGAAACTTACGAACTATGAAGATGAAAGCCGCATTTTTAACTGCGCATTTGCTGCTTACAATGCTAAAAAGTATGACGATGCCATCAAGTTCTACGACATGGCTATCCAAAAAGGCTATAAAGCAGACGATGCTTATGTTGGAAAAGCAATGTCTTTGCGCAGCCAGGACAAAGCTGCCGATTTTACTGCTACAGTTGAAGCGGGTCTGAAAGCAAATGCTCAGAACGCAAACCTCGAAAAACTTTTGTATGCTTATTGCATGAAGAAAGGACAGGCAGCCCAGAAAGCAGGTAAGACAGACGAAGCGGAAGAACTGTTTAAAGACGTATTAGTTGTAGGTAACACCAAATATAAAGGTAACGCCTTGTACAGCCTCGGTGTTATGTTCTACAATGCAGGAGCAAAAATCCTGGCCGATGCCAACCCTATCGCGACATCCGATCCAGACAAATACGCTGCCGAAAAGAAAAAAGCAGATGCTCAAATGGCAAAAGCAAAAGGTTACCTGGAACAGGCAGTCGCTCTGAATGCAGCCGATGCCAACTCCAAAAAGATCCTGGATGCTATCAATGCTGCAAAATAAGCAAGGCAATATAACTCGACAAATAAAAAGAGGGCCGAAGCCCTCTTTTTTTATTTATACAAAAAATGAATATAAAGCCGTGCGACAAAGGTTCCGGCATAGTATCTGCCACGCTCGGAATAGCTATCGGTTGGTGTTTATTCAAATGTTAATCCTTTCCAAATCGTCCGGCACATAGACTATTCCGGTAAATGTCTGCGCAGCTTCACGTATATAAGATACTACTCGAACAAGATCCTGAACCGTGTCAGTCCGTCCGCATACGTCCTGAGAGAGAAGGAACAGTTGTGCTTTTGGAGCACTTCGCGGATAAAAATCAAGCCGATGCCCTGACCGCCGCGTTTGGTGGAAAAGAAGGGGCTAAACAGTTTGGCCTCCGTCTCCTTGTCAATTCCTTTCCCGGTGTCGGCGATTTCCAAGCAGACCGGATTACGGGAGGTACGGATATAAATCTCGCCATCATGGTCAATCGATTCGGAGGCGTTCTTGATGATGTTGACCAATACCTGTTCGAAGAGTGAATTGTCCAGATTGACAACCGGCGAAACGGGGTCCAGCTCCATCACGATCCGGATATTCCGGTTCAGGCAGATCGTTTCCATAAAACGCTTGCACGAAAAGACGACCGCATTCAGCGGTTGTGTCTTAGTTTGCGGCTCCGGTATACGGACCACGTCGGCAAAATTCGTGATAAAATGGCTCATACTGTAGCAACGCTCTATCGAAACACGCAGGACTTCACAGATATCTTCCGTGTCCTGCATCTCGCTGAAGGTCGCCTCAAGCGTGTCGAGTGTGGAAGTAATACCAGCAGTCGTGTTGTTCACCTCGTGGGCAATCATACGGATCACCTTCTCGTACGCTTTCTTTTCGGCTTTAAAGACTTCCTGCGTCAGCATTTCCACCAAGTAGAACGAATGATGGAAACCACGATCCACAAACGACGAATGCGTACATTTATATATATTGGCATCGTTCAGGCGAACCGTCTGCGAATCATACAAGGGGATCGATTCCAACTCCGCCGCCAAAGGCGAATCCAATTCCGGCAGGTGCTTTCCCACGATATCCGGCAAGGAGGGGATTCCCAGCATCTTATGAGCCGCCGGATTGACGGAGAGCACTTCCTTATCGAGATTCAGCATAATCACCCCCATCGGCGAAGCGTTGATCAGCAAGTCCAGGAAATGGTTCTGTTCCCTTAAATGCAAGCGTTCGTTCTTCAATTGCTCCATCATCTTGTTGAAAATATCGACAATGCGATCCGCCTCCTTCTGTCCCACACGGCTCAGGCGGGAACTGAAATCCTGCTCCTTCAACAGTTCCATACCGTTACCAATAATATTAAGAGGCTTGATGATACGACTATAGAACACAAGCAGATAGATGATCGTCAAGATCACGATCCCTTCCACGAAGAAGAACATGAAGGACGATTCCGTATAGAAAGCATGATAGGTAATGATCGCCAATACAGACAACAGCAATGCAGACAATATCCAAAACAGTCCTCTTATTCTCATCAGCCCAACGATTTATTTGTCTACAGGGATATCATATTTCTCAAGACGGCGGTACAAGGCCGCCCGACTGATGCCGAGTGCCGTAGCGACATGCGAAAGATTACCGGCATGTGTCTTCAACGCCTGGAGAATCGTTTGCTTTTCCAGTTCGTCCAGAGTCAGGCCATCGAGCGACGGGACGGCCTCAACCTTTGCCGACAGTGTCGTATGGAGACACTGGCTCTCGAAGTCGGAGGCTTCCAAGACTGCCTTGCCCGATACCAGCATCGTTCGTTCTACCAAATTCTTCAATTCACGGATATTACCCGGATAAGGCAGCTTTTGCAGGAAGTTCAGGGCTTCAGATGAGAAGCGGACGGCAGGCAGGCCGTTCATCTCCGACTGTTTGTCTGCAAAATAGCGTGCCAGCAAAGGAATGTCGTCTTTACGTTCGCGAAGCGCGGGCAGGTGGACGGTTATCAAGTTGATGCGGTAAAACAAATCTTCCCGAAACGTACGCTCAGCCACCATTTCACGCAGATTGCAGTTTGTCGCGCTGACCACACGGATATCAACTTTGCGGGGACGGCTGTCACCCAGTACCTCGAACGTCTGGTCTTGCAGGACACGTAGCAGTTTCACCTGGCAGGACAGTTCGAGATCACCGATCTCGTCGAGGAAGATCGTCCCTTTGTTCGCCATCTCGAAACGTCCGGTACGGTCGATATAGGCATCAGTAAATGCACCTTTCTTATGCCCGAACATCTCGCTTTCGAAAAGGCTTTGCGAAAGTCCGCCGAGGTTGACCTTCACAAATGGCTCCTTCGCACGCGGGCTGTTCGTATGGATCGCCTCGGCAATCAGCTCCTTCCCTGTTCCGCTCTCGCCGGTTATCAGGACGGAGGCGTTGGTCGGAGCGATCCGGGAAACCGTACCCAGCACCTCCATCAGCGGAGCGCTCTGGCCTATGATCTTGTCAAAATGAAATTTATTATCGGCATCCAGGCGGTTCAAAGGTGTTTCCTGCTCCTTCTTCTGTTCGCTCAGTTCGATCGCCGTACGGATGGATTTCAGCAGCACAAGATTGTTCCAGGGTTTGGTCACAAAATCGAAAGCGCCTGCCTGCATTCCCTGCACGGCAAGCGAAATAGATCCCCATGCCGTCATCAGGATCACCGGAACGTCGGGCTGGAAGATCTTCACCTGCTTCAACAGTTGTATGCCTTCTTCACCGGTGGTGGTCAGCGTAAAGTTCATATCCATCAGGATAAGCTGCGGCGTCGTCCGGCGTACGACAGCCAACGCTTCTTCCGGTCCCGGAACAGCATCCGGCTCGAACCCGGCCCGTTTCAACAAGAAGGTTAGCGAAGAACGAACGGCTGCATCATCGTCTATTATCAGGATCATAATCGAATTTTAAATTTTCATCATTGATTTGCAAATTTATGGAATTAAATCGATCATCGCTTCACGATCTTCTCAAATTCCACATCGAGAGTCCGGTCATTGATGAAATCATAGAGGGTGACGCTACGGATATTGTAATAATAATTCCAATAGTCGTACAACTCCTGGATATGTTTCTGTTTGGCCTCATCCTTCGACTGTTGCGCGTCGTTCAGGTCCAGGATATTGATCTTCCCGATCATGAATGTCTCGATAGAAGTCCTGTAACGCTTCTCGGCAATCACATCCGCTTCCTGTGCGATCTCCAACTGGGCGGCCTGGTTGTTAAAGTTTTCCACCAACAAGAAAATATCCTGGTTGAAACTGATCTCCTCCTGACGGATCTTGGACAAAGTCACATCGCGGTTAGATTCGGCAACTTTCACTTTTCCCCGGCGCTTGCCCCAGTCGAGAATCGGGATCGTCATGCCGACTTCCACCACCTGGTTTCCTTTCAGCCGGTTATAGGCAGAATCAAATGTATGATCTTTTCCGGTATAACCGATCGTGGCGAAAAGGTTGATACTGCGGCGGTTTCCTTTAGCTGTCGCCACCTCATAGTCGGCTTCCAGCTGGCGACGGCGAATATTCTTGGCAAACGAATTGTTTTCCTGTGCTTTCTGCAACACAACCTCATAGATCATCCGCAGAGAAGGCGCGGACTCCGGCAGGATCGGCTCGATCACTTCCTGTTCGCTCAAACCCAAAAAAGCACGGAGTTGGAACATATTGGCATTGAGGCTGGATTGCGCCTCGGTCAGTTTCCCTTTCATCTGCAAGGCAGACAGCTTCAACTGCATCAGTTCGCTTTCGGAGATATGGCCGATCTTGCGCTTGGCAACAGCTATCTCGTACAGCTTATCTGCATTTTCGAGGTTCTGCCTGGCGATCTGCAAGTTCTCATTCGCCAGCAGCAGGTTGAAGAAATAGCCGATCGTGTTGATCGTCACACCTTCCACGCTCTCGATATAAGCGGCTTTCGCTTCCTGGTAGCGGACAGGCTCGATGCGCCTTTTCCACTTCAGGTTGTTCACACCGAAGATCGGCTGCGTGAGTGTCAACCCGATAGGCACACTCATATATTCGTTGAAAGCGCCCTTTCCCAACTGCCGGTTGAAATCGAGGGAAGAGTTCAACGAGATCTTACCACCGGTCAAGGCGATATTCTGATCGATCGAAATCTCTCCGTTCAGGCCGAGCGAGTTATTCTGGACAAAGGTGTACGAACCATCGGACTGCTGGTATTTGGTATACTGTTTGCTGTAGGCTGGAAGCGTCCCCTTGAAGTTAATCTCCGGCAACTGGTCGGCGATATGCGTGCGGTATTCCCAGTAAGCAGTCTTCAGCTCATTCAAGGCAACCGCAGCATCCACCGACTGCATTTGCGCCAGGTTGATAGCTTCTTTGAGGGTCAGCCTGACGGTATCTTGTTCCTGTGCCTGCAATCCGGAGCCCGACAACAGGAGAGAAATGATGGCTATATAAATCTTTTTCATCGTAATAAATGTTTTGCCTTTCCGTTGGCAAAAGCTATGCCAAAAAGATATATAACTGATTATCTGCAATATGTCTAAAACGATAGTGTCCGAAAATGAACAGTGTGTCCGTTTTTGAAGTATTATTCATATCTTTGTCCTGTTCTCTCAAAACAATAAATAATATGAAAAACAGCGGCTTCACTTTTCGTAAACGACTGGCCAGTTTCCGGTATGCTTTTAATGGCATCCGTTTATTGATACAAAAAGAGCACAATGCATGGATACATTGTTTTGCAGCTATTTGTGTGGTTATAGCCGGCTTTTCCTTCGGTTTATCCAAGACAGAATGGGTAACGGTCGTGATCGTAATCGGAGCCGTATTATCGGCCGAAGCGGTCAATTCATCCATTGAATCATTGGCCGATTTAGTCTCACCCGAATACAATGAAGCGATAAAAAAGACGAAAGACCTCGCAGCTGGCGCCGTTTTAATTATGGCAATAGCGGCAGCAATAGTCGGATTGATTATTTTTATTCCTAAACTGGAATTTTAAATGACTATTTTAAAAGAATAATCTTTTATTTCATTGTTTTACAATTCTCTTTGTTTATATTTGTGCCATTATTAATTAAATATTAAAACAGGAGATTATGGCACGTACAGTAAATTATCCGAAAAGAGCAGAGAAAATCAAAGAAATGATTGATGATTTAGTAAGGGAAATGGGGCATTCACCACGCAGATCCATACAGAAAAGCAAAATTAAACTCATTGATATCGACTTTGAAAGCGCAGACCTTGTAACCTTAATGCAGGTACAAGCCCGTATCAGCCGCATCATTCTTGACAGAAGCAAATAACGCAAACAAGGCATATCTATAAATGAAACGAATTCTTACCCTGATTTTCGTATTATTCGTTTGTTTATCGGGAAAAGCGCAAGAAGTTGAGATAAGCGGAAGCCGCAAGGCCGTCCGTACGTCAGGTGATGTGTTGGCATTCGTAACGCCTGTAGCGAGCCTGACCACCGTATTGGTGTTGCAGGACTGGCAAGGATTGAAGCAAGGCGCTTTGGCAGGAGTTTCTACTATAGGTATGACGTATGCTCTGAAATATCTGATCAAGAAAGAGCGTCCGGACGGTAGCGACAAACATTCGTTTCCGTCCATGCATACTTCGGTATCATTTACAGGAGCAGCGTTTATTCAACGGCGTTACGGTTGGAAATGGGGAATTCCGGCCTATGCAATTGCCTCGTATGTAGGATGGAGCCGGACATATGCCAAGAAGCACGATTGGTGGGACGTAGTGGCGGGAGCCGCTCTCGGAGCCGGAAGCGCTTACATTTTTACCCGTCCGTTTGCCGCGAAGCATAACCTGTCTATCAGCCCCGTTGCAAGCGATAAACATTTCGGCATATATGCTTCCATGACATTTTAAAAGAGTCAAGCCCGGCCCCGCAATCCCTGCGAAGTCGGGCTTTTAACAAAAAAACAAATAGTGTTATTGATTTTATTCATAATGTAGGGCATCTGCCGGGGCCAACTTCGCCGCCTTATCGGCCGGAAGCCAGATCGCAACAACAATAGCCACTGCCAGCAAAACCCAAGTTAATAAATTGGTCAGGATAAAACGCAGGACAAGACGGTCGGGAAGATACCCCAGATTATTCCTCCCCTGCCCCAGCGTATCGATCAAACCGAGATATACGAGTTGAGTCTCGATCAACATAGCAGGCAAAGTCACGACTGCCAACAGGCAAAGCCCTTCCAGCACCAGCATCTTCCGGATATTGGCACGTGTCGCTCCCATCGCCATGCGCAAGCCGACTTCATCACGCCGTACACGAATGCGATACCAAAATGTTCCCATTACGCAAAGCATGATATTGACCAGAAAGAATAACATCATACCGGTATGTATCCGCACGTTACTTGTCTGCCCGAAACTGAAATCCGTATCAGCATTTATCTGCTTATAAGACTTGACTTCTCTCAGGTAGAAATTGCCGATACGCAGTTCACGGCTCATCGTCTCCTTAAACTCCTGTAAAAATCGCCTGTCCGACACAGTTTCCCGGTTACGGACAGCAATCTCCATCTCGGCTATGTTATCAGCCTTGATCCGTTCCGCACGATAGAATGCCAGTTGCGGACGTTCATAATCGAAACGTTTGATATCGCCGATCGAACCTTTTACTACAAAATTGGTCTCCGGACTGCTTGGGGATTCCAATACCTCTCCCAATATGTTCCCGTCCGGAAAAAAGGTTTTGACAGCCAGATCCCCGATAACGATTGCTTTAGGGTCCGACCAGTCGAAATCTTCGACCGCCACGGGCTTGCCGTCCTGTGTCGTATAACGGAAAACCTTGAATAAATCGGTCTGCGGATCAAACAGGATAGCCTGTCCGTTTCCCTCACGTGTCGTATCCCGGCGGCTCCGGAACCAGTCGCCATAATAACCACCTCCACCAGGCGTGCTCCAACCGCTTAACACGGCCAGCGCCTCCACATCTTTATGATGGCGGATCCGGTCCAGCACGCGGAAATAGTTATCCAGAAGAGCTGTCGAGTCGCTTTCGCCCGGTTGGTACTCCGGATGCTCTTCCGGGAGCAAAGCCACATCGACCTGCCAGGTATGGTTCAGATCCCGGCAGGAAGCCAGGCTCTTGTTATATTCCAGGACAAAGAAATAATCCACAATGTACCAAAGCAGGCAAAAGACGAGCAAAAGTTCTATTCCGATCCATAAGTTGCTCCGCTTACGGTTCCATATCTGTTTGAATATATGTATTAACATAAGACTTTTATTTTGCGTTCAACGAATCGATGATCTGACGATGTGAAGCCCTCCAGGCCGGAACCAGCGCAGAAAGCAGGTTCAGCACGAAACAGACGAGCAGCGCAATGCCGAACACCTGATAATTCATCAGCATGCCGGGGCTGAAAACAACATCCGCCCCTTCCGGCAAAGCATTGACAAAACTTGCCCCGATCTGCAAAATCCAGTCACGTGTGAGATAGATCAGCAGATATGAAAAAATCAGCCCGAACACTCCACCCAGTGCCGTAAACAAGAAGTTTTCAGAGATGATCTGCGTCATTAACGTGCCGACCGGAGCCCCGAAAGCCCTCCGCACGCCCATCTCAGACAAACGCCTTTCCATACGGGAATCGGTCATGCCGGAAAGACTGACAGACGGAACCAGTAAAAAAATGAGGATAATCAACCCGTATTGCAAGGACAGTAATACATAATCCGGTCTCTCATTGCTCCAATACCGGAAGCAGGACTGCCAATAATAATCCGGTTGTCCCAATGCCGTGAAAGTCTCTTCACCCAGCATTTTCCCATAACGCTCCGCTTTTTCTTCCGCCTCCTTTTTTAAGGCTTTCAAATCCGTACCCTTCGAAGCTAAGATATAAGCATGATAATCGCCCAACGCCTGTGTATCGTACCAACTGCCGTTCGGTTTGTACCCGTCGGCCACCGTATAAGGGAACCAGACCAAAGCATAAGTCTTTTCTGTAACCAGCGAAGCATCTTTTACCACACCGCAGACCCGATATTGCCGGAAATCGACCGATATGAACTTGCCCGCAGCATCGGTCGTACCGAACAAACGGCGCGCCAAGCTCTCGGCAATGACCGCCGTCCGGATAGCAGACTGCTGATCGGCATCGGTAAACGGCTTGCCATTCAAAAAGCGGAACTCAAAAACCTTCCAGAAGACCGTATTCACATACTTGACCGTCACCGGCAATTGTACGGGATCTCCATCCGGCTGCACCATACATTCGCCATCATGCCTTGAAATCAACGCAACCGCCTCTACACCTTTCAGGGAACCGAAGCAAGTGTTTATCATACTTTCGGAGAGGGAGCTACTGGATTGGGAACCATTTTTATGTTTGATCATCCCGCTCTTGGCGACCAACATCCTGTCGCGGTTCGTCTCCGGATAGATATTGGCAATCTTCATGTAGAAGACGATCGACAGAACCATCACCATCGACACAGATAACCCTGTCCCGACGACATAGATCAGACTGAAGAGACGTTCCTGCCGGATTAGGTTCCAGGCTTGTTTAAGATAGATTTTCAACATACCATTTGTTTTTAATTGACAATTATTCATAATGCAACGCCTCCGCCGGCTCCAACCGCGACGCTTTGCGGGACGGATACCAGGTTGCCAGGAAGATGATGCCGGCCAGGATTCCCCAGGTCAACAGGCTGACAACTAACAGACGTCCGAAGGTCACCTTCATCACCACCGTGCTGAGCATATCGGCATAAGCCATGTTCAGGCAAAGCAGCAAAGCCGGAATGCTGACAATCGTCAGGATCAACAACCCTTCGCCAACGACCAGTTGCCGGATCGTGCGACGGGAAGAACCAACTGCCATACGCAGCCCCAACTCGCCCTTGCGGCGGTTCACACGAAACCAAAACGTGCCGATCACCGCTAAGAAGACATTCACCAACAGGAAGGCATTCACTGCGATATTCAATCTCTGCCCGTTCACCTGCATCGTGTTATCGAGGAACTTCCCGCGGATATCCGGATAATACTGCACATCGGCCAGCCAGAAGTTGCCGGCAGCTAAACTCTGCTTCATCTCCGTCTTGAACGATGCCGCATAGTCGGACGAGCCCGTTACACCGGAGCGAAGGCGGAAAGCGATCTGCATCTGCCCCAATTCCCGCTCGTCTGCCTCGTATAGATCTTTTTCCGTCAGGAGCGTAAAAACAACCGGACGGGGTTGGTCGAAACCCTGCTTCTTGATCGGAACTGTTATGCCGTTGACACGGTAGGTCGTGCTATCCCCTTTATTATCCCAAGCCAAGCGCTTGCCCTGCAAATGCGCACCATCAACGAGCTTCTCCTCCAACGTCCGGCTGACGACCCATCCGTCTGCCAAGGCATCCGCCAACAGGTCGGGAGAACCTCCGTCAACGGCATGGATGTCGAATACCCGGAAATAATCCGGTGTGACCGTATAACGAAGGCTGTTGACTGCCGAGACCGTATCGTTCCAGCAAGTCCTGCTATTACTCGAATAATTAAAAGGCGCCGAATGCGGTCCGAAGAAAGCGACCGTCCCGACATCCGGATGCATCTTCAGACGCTCGATGATACGAAGATAGTTTTTCCCGACCTCTTCGCTGCCTTCCTGATAATTCACATAGGAAGCGCTGGTGCGCGGACGGACCGCCAAGGTGACCTTGCAGACATTATCAACCGAGAAGCCTTCCGGCTGCAAGGCGGTAATACCCTGCATCAGGGTCGCATCGATCGACCACCAGAGCAAGATAAAGACGATCAGCAGTTCCATAAACACCCAGGCATTGCTTTTGCCCTGGGCCTTGATCAGTTTGAGTATATGTTTAAACATGGCATTTCTCCGTTTAACTGTTTATAGCATCTATTATATTCACCCGTACGGCACGCCAGACCGGTATCGACGACGACAGGAAGTTGAGCACCAAGCAGACCAAAAAGGCATACCCGAAGACCGGAAGGTTCAGCATCATCCCCGGAGTCAGGTCTATATTCGCCCCGCCCATCATCATGACAAACACTCCCGGAACCAGCAACAGATTCCGGAAAAGCAGGATCAGCAGGTAAGAGAACAGCAAGCCGACCAATCCTCCGGGCAGCATCAGCACCATATTCTCGATCAAAATCTGCATGAACAGCCCCGTCCTGCGCGCCCCGAAAGCTTTGCGCACGCCTAACTCGGCAATGCGGTCCTGCATGTGGGAGGCGTTCAAGCCCGAAAGATTGATAGCCGGGACCAGCAGGAAGAGCAGGATCAGCAGGAAGAATACGAAATAGAGGACATTCACCGGGTTCATCCCGTTTGCCCCGCTCGCCCCGCTCCCGATGCTTCCTCCTGCGAACTGGCTGACCACATGCCTGCCATGTGCTTCCAGGCCATTCATCAGCCGGATCTTCCCATCGCGCAAGGTCGAGTTGTAAAGCCGGATCTGCTCGTCCAGTTCATGCGCTACCTCTTCTTCGGAGACGCCGCGGGCAGGCAGGATGCATCCTACCAGAAAGCCCAGCGATGCCTCCCGTTCGCTATTACCCGTCTCCATAACAGTGGGAAGGCAGGAATAGGGAACCCACAAATCGGCAACGACCGCAGGGGTGATATACGATACATCCTCCACCACTCCGCTCACGATATATTCCACATCATCCAGCAGGAAGGCCTGTCCCGACACATCCGTCCGCGAAAAGATCTTCCTCGCCAGCGACGAAGAGATCACCGCACGGGGCAAGGCAGACTGGAACTCCGGCTCGCCGAACGGGCGACCGTCTATAAAGGTAAAGTCGAAAATACGCCAAAAGCCGTCGTTGGTCCCCATCATCACCACTTTGTAGGGATCGCCCGTGCCGGACAGCCGGGCATACGATTCGCCTGCCAATATCGACATGATCGTCGGATCGGTCGTCACCGCCACCTCCTCGGCCGTTTGCAAGGACAGGAGGCATTCTTTAGCCGAGCGGGCACTGAAAAAGAACGAGCTGGTGCTTTTATCCTTCGCATATTCAAGGAAAGAGACATACAGCATCCGGTCGCGATGCACTTCGGGAGCCATATTGGCCGTACGTATATGATAGGCGATAGCCATCACCATCACCATCGAGATCGCCAATCCCGTACCGATGATATAGACGGCACTGAAGAAACGGTTCTGCTTCATCAATTGCCAGGCTTGTCTGAGATATTGTTTATACATATTATATTATATAATGTGTTAGTTTGGTAAATGCTGATTTATCGGTGTGTTTCTTGCTTGTGATTATAGTGTCATGCCGTAGGCTCTCTTTTGCCGTCTGCTTCAGCAGACGGATAGATGATTGTTCCGGCTTTGCCGGTTCCTCTGTGGGTTTTAACCCCTTTAAATATTATATTAAAAAAGGGACTAAAGCCCACAGAGGAAGAGGCTTCGCCTCCAGACCTTTTAAACCGTCTGCTGAAGCAGACGGCAAAAGAGAGCTTGCGACACAATGCGCAGCCTTGTCTGTTTGCTCACTCATAAATCAGCATTTTCCATTATTACCTTTTTTATTCTTACCTTTATCACCTAATCATTAAATCTGAACGATCATGGACAAAGAATTACCTGAATCAGAACTGGGACCGAAGCCCCCGAAATCATATATCCGCGTCAGCAAAAGCAATCTGCCGGGTATTAAAAGCTACACAGCCAGTGTCCTCTATCGCCGTACCATCGACATCGAAACGATCGCCCAACGTATTGTCGACAAAAGGAGCGAATTCCGCAAAGAAACCTTCGTCACGACTTTCAACATCATCAAAAAAGAAATCTACGAGGCCATCGAAGACGGCTTTAACGTCGATTTCGGCTTCGGCCGCACGGAGATCACAGCAAACGGGAGCTTCGAATACTTGGGCGAGAAGTTCAACCGCAAGAAACATACCCTCACCCCCTGTCTTCGTCCTTCGCCCCAACTGAAACAACGCACGGCACGCATCCCGGTCGAAAACATCACGCAGGGGACTTATGCCAATGCCCCTCATCCGGCTTATGTCAGCCTTGAGATCGAACCTCGCACGATCAATAGCACCGAGCCTTATAACCAGCTTCCCGCAGGACGCCATCCGTTTGTTTCGATCTACGGCAGCCGCCTCAAATTGATGGGCGACCTGCCCGGCGTCGGTATCCAACTCCGGTGTGTCGAAACCGGCGAGGAGTATTTCTTTCCACCTAAGAAAGTCTTTATCAACACTTCGATCCGCCTTTGCTTCATGCCGGAATTCGATTTTACCCCCGGAGAATGGGAGGCTATCGTGGGAAGCCAGTTCACGCCTACCTACAAGCTATACAAGCAGGAGCGGTATGGATACCTCACCTTTACCGTAGTCTGAGGTCTCACCCCCGTTAGTGATAGCTTGCCTCCCAAGTAGGAGGCACGACACCTCGCAGGTAGGAGGTTTTATACCTCATAGGTAGGAGGTACGCCACCTGATAGTTAGGAGGCAAGGTATCACTCGGTAAGGGTCGAAGGCGTGGTACGCCCGTATGCCGACGGGACGCCAACCCGGAGACCTTATCACATCACCTGGCGACCATCGAAGAAGCGTACCGTGCGGCTTGTCTGCTTGGCCTGGTCGTCGTTGTGGGTGACCATGACGATGGTGCGTCCGTCTTCCTTGTTCAGTTTGTGGAGCAGTTCCATGACTTCGGCGCCCATCTTGGAATCGAGGTTACCGGTCGGCTCATCGGCAAGGATGATGTCGGGATTGCCGACAATGGCACGGGCGATGGCGACACGCTGGCACTGGCCACCGGAGAGCTGGGTCGGGAAGTGGCGCATGCGGTGCGAAAGGCCGACCTTTTCGAGCACGGCAACGGCGGCTTCACGGCGTTCTTTGGCACTGACCTTGCGGTAGAGAAGGGGCAGTTCGACATTGTCGAGCACATTCAGCGAATTGATCAGGTGGAAAGACTGGAAGACGAAACCTAACTTCTGGTTACGGAACATCGCCAGTTGCTTGTCGTTCATATTGACTGTGTTGGTCCCTGCAATCTCGACAGTGCCGGAGGTCGGGGCATCGAGCAGGCCGATGATGTTCAGCAAGGTGGATTTGCCGCATCCGGAGGGGCCCATGATACTCAGGAATTCTCCTTGATTGACTGTCAGGTTCACGTTCTCCAGGGCAACCGTTTCGATTTCTTTCGTCCGGTAGATCTTTTCAAGATTTGTAAGTGTTATCATAATCGTTATTGTTTGTTGTGGGCTGTAGAGACACACGGCTGTGCGTCTTCACGACCCGTTGTTATTATATTCTGTTTGATTGTAAATGATGATTTATGGGTGAGCAAACAGACAAGGCAGCGTCTTGTGCCGCAGGTTCTCTTTTGCCGTCTGCTTCAGCAGACGGATGGATGATTGTTCCGGCTTTGCCGGTTCCTCTGTGGGTTTTAACCCCTTTTGATACAATAGATGAAAGGGACTGAAGTCCACAGAGGAAGAGGCTTTGCCTCTAAATCTTTTAAACCGTCTGCTGAAGCAGACGGCAAAAGAGAGCCTACAGCCACGAGACAAATCTCGTTTGTTAGCTCGCTGATAAATCAGCATTTCAATATTTAGCAAGGATCGCTTTCCCTGTATATTCTTTCAATGGGCAAATTGCGTGCCAAAGAAGTAAGTCGCTATTAATCAATCATTACGCCAAGCAACAGGTGTCCGATATCGAACACATTGTCCGTTTTTGCATCACTCGTCATGCAGCGTATCGGCGGGTTGCAGCCGCATGGCGCGGTAGGCAGGGAAGCCGATGCCGATAGCGACCATGATGCCGATCAACCCAAGCGTCATCCCCATGCCGCACAGCAAACGCCCAAGCACCGGGATCTGCATCGCGCTCCACTCCGTCACCTCTAAATACATCAGGTTCGCGAAGACGAGCGCGGCAGGCACGAACGCCACGCCCAAGAGGACAAACCCCTCGGCAAACAGGTGGCGGAAGATGTTACGCCGCGAAGCCCCCATCGCCATCCTTAGCCCGATCTCGGCGCTGCGCTGTTGCGTGCGGAACCAGAACGTCCCGATGATACCCAGGAAGACGTTGAGCAGGAAGAAGAGGATGCAGGAGAAGTAGAAACGTATGTCATCCATCCAATAGCGCAACATCTCGTTACGATAATATGACATCGGGACGACATCTTTCAAGTAGATATTGCCGAGGCGAAGTTGCTGCGACATCTCACGGGTGAAGCCGGCGACAAAACGATTGTTGTCGGCTGCAGGTTTTACACGGATGAAGAGGCTCCACCCGTTCGCGAGGCCGTCGCCTGAATTGGCAATCGCCTCCCGGCTTCCGGCCGCTTTGTAGTAAGCATAGTCATAGTCCATGAAATCGCTGTAACGTTGCGGCTCGCAGACAGCTCCGATATGATAGAAAACGCTATCGCGGTCACCCTGGTCTGTGATCTGTATTTCCTGGTTCAAAGCCTTGGCGGCAGAGCCGAAAAAGTCCGTCCCGACCGTTCCCGTCACGACGATCCGGTTCTCGTCCAAAGCCTTCGTCAAGGTTTCCCATGATTGGCCGTCAGCGGTTTTCACCCGGAAGACACGGAAATAGGCGGGATCTACGTGCCGCACATATCCATGCCGCATCAACGAATCTTTTTTGAAAGTGGCAAACTGGTTACTACCCCTGTAATGAAAATGGTTGCCACCTGTATAACAGACAGCCTCCACCTGCGGATGATGCGCCAAACGGTCGTAAACAGCCAAAAAGTCGCTGCCCCCCTTCCTGCTATGCACGACGGAAGTATCATAGTCCGCACTCGAAACCGGCACGGTGGCAAGCTGCACATGGTAAACGTTCGATATGTCGAATCCCAGCGGCCGCTCAAAACTCTTGTACTGGACATAGAGAGCATCTGATGCATACCAGAGAAATACCGAAACGACGACAAGTTCCAAAAAGATGAGCACATTGCTTTTGCGCTCATTCCAAAGTTGTATGAAGATCATTCGTAACATAAGCCATCAACTGTTTATAGAGTCCGTAATATTCACCCTCGACACCCGCCATGCCGGAATACCCGCCGACATCAGGTTCATCACCAGGCAGAAGAGAAAAGCCGCCAAGAACACATAACCGTTGAACATGCCGGCAGAGAGGCGGGCCTCTCCCAACGAGGTCGTCAGCAGCCAGTCGCGCAACAGCCACAAGGAAAAGAAAGAAAGGACAAGCCCAAGCAAGCC
Source organism: Parabacteroides hominis (assembly GCF_014287585.1). Taxonomy (GTDB): domain Bacteria; phylum Bacteroidota; class Bacteroidia; order Bacteroidales; family Tannerellaceae; genus Parabacteroides; species Parabacteroides hominis. The sequence goes on from NZ_JACOOJ010000002.1 coordinate 119,513, forward strand.
TCCTGCCAAAGTAAGCACAAGGTTCTCTAAAAGCACCTGGGAAACGATGTCCCGCTTTGTGGCTCCAAAGGCACGGCGCACACCCAATTCGGCCACCCGTTTGCGCATTCGCGAAAAGGTGATGCTCGAAAGGTTAAGCGCGGGGACAAGCAGGAGGATAAAGAGGACAACCCCGTAGCGAAGGTAGGCCCGCGACACATCCTGCGGTTTCTCGTTTCCGCCGTAAAGCCATTCTTCGACCTGCGTGGTGGGCAAATGGAGCATGTCAGCCTTGTAATCGGAAAGGGTCGAGTTGAAGCTGGCGAGGCGCGCCTCCGCTTCACGGCGCAGATCTTCACGGTTTTTCCCTTCTTTCAACAGGGCATAACACTGAAAGTTACCATTGATCCCTTCGCACCACCCTTGCCGGTAACCGGGGTCGGTCGTGTACGGTAGCCAAACTTCCGCCCAGGCTTTATTGGCAAAACGGGAAACGTCTTTTACCACGCCACAGATACGAAAGACAGTGAAGTCGAGTTTCATCTCTTTTCCGGTCGCTTGCACGGTCCCGAACAGTGTACGTGCCACGCTTTCGCTCACCACTGCTTCGCGGATGCCACTCATAAAGGCTGCAGGCGCAAAGGGCGCACCATCCAGAAAGTCGAACTTGAAAAGTTGCCAAAAGGCGGTGTCTGTCAAGATCACCTGACTGTTATAACGCCGTAGTCCGTCCATAGTGGAAGCGGGCAGCTTGTCCCACCGTTTCCGGAGAACACCGGTCACTACCTCGGCAGACTGCAAGGGGTAATAGCAAGTTTCCAAAAGAGGGAGACCGATGCCACTGTACGACATACGTCGCCCGTCTTCTTTCCCCAACGACATAATATTGGTGAAATAGCAGGTACGCTCCCGGTTCACTTCCGGCCTGAACCCTGCCGTATTCACGACATACAGGATCACGATCACCATGATCATGCAGATAGCCAAAGCTGTTCCGAGGATGGAGATCACGCTCAGCAACTTGTTCTCCTTCAAGAGCCGGAGGGCCTGTTTAAAGTAATGCTTTATCATATTACAATTGCTTATATTTTATAGAGTTAACAATAACATTCTTACTCATAGTGTAACGCCTCCGCCGGCGCCGTCCGTACCGCCTTGCGTACCGGGAACCAGACACCGATGCAGATCATGGCGCCCATCAGAAGATAGGTGAAGCCGAAGGTCATGAGGAAACGCATGAATGTAAGCGGTTGGCGGTAGGAATCGAGCTGGTCTATATAAGCCATGTTGAAGGCGAAGATGACCAGCAAGGGCAATGTCAAGGCAAGCAGGCAAAGCCCCTCGGCATACAGATAGCGTTCCAGCGTGATACGGTGCGCGCCCAAAGCCATACGGAGGCCGATCTCGCCTTTGCGGTTCTGCATGCGAAGCCAGAAAGTGCCGATGATGCCGAAGAAGACATTTACCAGCATGAAAGCCATCAGGGACATCTTATTATTTGCCTCCCGCTCCTTCCAACTCAGTTGCTGTTCGCGGAAAGAGGAAATCGGGGCAATGCCGTAGACATAGAGGTTGTTGACCTTCAGCCTCTCCCCCATTCCGTCCAGGAACAGGTTCATCTCGTTCTGCGTATAAGGACGTTTCATGCGGACACAAAACTCGGCGCTGCTCGCACCGAAGCTACTGACGGTAGAATTGTAAGTTTCTCCTTCCAAGCACTGGAAATAAGAGGCTTCCGGACGCTCGTATTCGTTCGTGCGGATGGAGGCGGAGACTGCTGCGATCTCGGACGACAGATCGCGACCGCCATGATACACGCGGCGGCCTACAACATTCGGGGCGCCGTGATAGAAGCCTTCCGCCATTTCAGGCGTGATCACAATCACGTTATGCCGCCCGGCGACCTTGTCGTAGACCGGTTCCCCGTCGACTGTCCGGATACGGAAGAGGCGGAAATATTCCGGCGTGACGTTGCGCATCTGGAATGTCTCCATATTCTTGGCATAAACAGTATCGCCATCCATCGGCTTGACTTCCCGCCAGGAATTACCGTTCGAATAGGGGCAGGAATAGAAGGTGACGCAAACATCCTCCACCTCCGGGTTCTGGCGGATCTGAGTCATCAACTGCGTCAGGTCTTCCGGGTCGGACGAGTGGTAGAGGGAATCGGGGACGTAGCCCGGCGCCTTCACATCCAATGTGCTCAGCTTAAAACGCCATACGTTCTCTACATCGAAGCCCAGCGGTGCATGATACGTCCGGTAATCCACCCAGAACGCATCCACCATCATCCAGAGCACGCCGGCCACCACTAACAGTTCCGCAAATATCCAGCCGTTGCTGCGACGCTGGTTCCACATTATCTTTAGAATATGTTTGATCATTATATTGGGTTTATTTTATTATTAATATGTTACCGGTAAATAAATGATGATTTACCGGTGTGTTTCATGCTTGTGATTATAGTGTCGTGCCTCAGGCTCTCTTTTGCCGTCTGCTTCAGCAGACGGATAGATGATTGTTCCGGCTTTGCCGGTTCCTCTGTGGGTTTTAGCCCCTTTTATGGATTCTATTTAAAGGGGCTAAAGCCCACAGAAGAAGAGGCTTTGCCTCCAGGCCTTTTAATCCGTCTGCTGAAGCAGACGGCAAAAGAGAGGCTACGACATAAGGCACAGCTTTGTTTGTTAGCTCACATATAAATCATCATTTCTCCTTCCCCTTTAACGCATCCACAATCTGTTCACGGGCGATGCGGATTGCCGGGAGGCCGGCGCTCAGCAGGTTCAACAGCAGCGTGAAGAAGAGGGCGGCAACGAACAGGACGGGTTTGAAGAGCATCTCGAAGGTGACCGCTGTCTCCTTTGTCAACAGGAACGACTTGCAGAGTTGAAGCAGGACGACCGACAGGACGATCCCGATCAAGCCCCCGATCAGGGTGATAATCAGATTCTCGCATAAGACCTGTGTCAGCAGGCGTCCTTTCGTCGCCCCGAACGCTTTACGAAGCCCCATCTCGGAGCGGCGTTTCTGAACGGACGACTGGACGACACCCGTCAGGTTCAGCGTCGGCACCAATAGCAGGAACAACAGCAAAGGAGCCGTTTCCGTCAGATATTCTTTCCATCCCCTCAAGATACCTCCGTTCATATCGTTCGATCCCAATGCCAGGTCCAAACGGGAGAATACGAAGTTTATTCCTAAAACAAACTCCCGGCCGGCAGCATTATAACGGCTGACCGCCTGTTTGATCTCCGAACGGATCGCCTCGAAATCGCTCGCCGAGCGAGCCAGGATAACCCCTTGGAAACTACCGCAGACACCTCCGCACGACCTGCCGTTCACATAATTCGTATTGCTGGTATAAGGAGCCCAGACATCCGCGAAGGCATTGTTGGCTGCCCGCGTCGGGTCTTCCACCACTCCCGTAACCGTATGCGGCACGTACCCGATCATCACCTCTTTCCCTATCGGGTCTTCCGATCCGAAAAGTTTGCGTGCCAACGTATTCGTAATGACCACGCGAGGCAGGCCGGAACTGAAATCCGCATCCGTAAACGGTTTGCCGGCAGTGAAACGGAAATCGAATACCTTCCAGAAACCGGGATCGGTATACTTTATTACATACTCCTCGAACAACTGGCGGTCCGGCAGGGAGATGATCGCCTTGCTACTCGTTATTGCCGTCACCGCTTCGGGCGTCTGAAGCGGATAGAGGCATTCTTTCACTACGCCGTCGGACATGGCGGTCGAATTCCGGTTTTTGTTATCCTGTGAATCTGCCCGTATTCCCATGATGTAAAGCATCCTGTCCCGGTTCGACTCCGGGCGGAAACCGACCAGCCTGATCTGTAACTGGAGGATCACCACCAGTATCATCGCAATCGAAAGCGCTGTCCCAAGAATCGAGACCACACTGGTAAGGCGATTCTCCTTCAACATCTGGATGGCTTGCTTGAAATATTGTTTGAACATATTCGTGATGGTTTATTATTCGTAATGTAATGACTCTGCCGGGTCCATCTTCGCAATCCTGCGTGCCGGGAACCAGATACCGACCCAGATCATGCCGGCCAGCAACAGGAGCGCGCTGCCGAAAGTGGCTAAGAAACGCCACCAGGTGTAAGGCTGGCGATAGGTGTCCGGCAAATCGAAGTAGAGCACATTGGCGATAAAGATCAGAACCAGCGGCACGGTGAAGAACAGCAGGCTAAGACCTTCTACATTCATGAACTGTTTGAGCTTGCTCCGGGAAGCGCCGAGGGCGGCACGCAGTCCCAGTTCGCCCCGGCGGTATTGCGTGCGGAGCCAGAAAGTCCCGACGATGCCGAAGAAGACGTTGACCAGCATGAAACCGACAAGAAAGCATTTCTTCGTCAGGTTATCCGTACGGGGTTTCAGGAAAGAGGCGCGCATCTCCTGCAAAGGCTTTACACTGGACACATAGAGGTTATTCACAGTCAGGCGGTCGCTCATCTGCTGCAATAGCGTCTCCATTTCTTCCGCCCGGAAACCGTCTTTCATCCGGATGCAGCACTCTATGTTCTGCGCCTGTGCCCAACCGGCAACATCGATGACATCCTTATCACTGCGCCACACGTTATAGAAGCAAGGCACGCTCTTATCATATTCCGTCCGCCGGATCGATGCGGAAACAGCAGCTACAGTCATCGATCCTGTAGAAGTACCGCTCCATCTCACCTGCCGGCCCAGCCCCGGCTGTCCGTTCCAAAAGTCTCTCTCCATATCGGCGGTAACAACAATCTCACCCGTATGTTGCTCTACGATCGGACGCAGGGGATGCCCCTCCTGATCCGTAAACCGGAACACATCATAATAGGCAGGCTGCACCCTGAAATACTGGAATACATTGGCCTTTTGCGCCGTATCGGCCTCCGCCTGAATCAGGGAATTCCAGGAAGTATTCCAGGAATAAGGACAGGCAGCGTAAAAAAGGCTGGCCTCTTCCACCTGGGGATTCTGGCGCAGGTTATCAACCAGACGTATCAAATCTTCTCCGTCGGACGACTGGTGCAGCTCGTCCGGAACGTAACCGGGTATATCCGGGCTCATCTTCCCGAAGTTTACTTTGTAGACGTTCGTTATATCAAAACCCAATGGGGTTCTATAGGTGCGGATATCCACATACAAGGAATCCATCATGACCCAAAGAATGGCTACGACCAACAGCAACTCCATAAATATCCAGACATTGCTTCTGCGCTGGTTCCATATTATTTTCAGTATATGCTTAATCATTGTCTTATCGTATTAATGGTTTATCTATTCTCCTCTCCATCTTTCAAGGATGTCACGATCTGCTGCCGGGCGACCTGCACGGCAGGAATACCGGCCGAAAGCAAATTGATCAGCAGGCTGAACAGCAATGCCAGTAAGAAAACGGCCGGCTGAAAAATCATATCTCCGCTCAAGGATGTTCCGCTATCCTTCAACAGGAAGTCTTTGCAAAGCGGCAGGAACGACAACGACAAAGCCAGTCCTAAAACGCCCCCCAAAAGGGTTATGACACAGTTTTCGTACAACACCTGGCGGACAAGCACTCCGAAAGTCGCGCCGAACGCCTTGCGCACTCCCATCTCCGAACGCCGCTTCTGTACGGAAGACTGTGTTACGCCCAGCAGGTTCAGGGCCGGGACGAGCAACAGGAACAACAACAGGCCGCCTGTCTCCATCAGGTAGTCTTTCAGTTCGACCTTAGATTGTCCTTCAGAACCGATTGCGACATCGAAACGGGTGATCGGGTTCTCGAAGAAGTTGATCTGTGCATCCTTTTTCGTGGAGTTATAGCGGGCGATCTGTCCGAGCAGCTCCTGGCGGATCGCATCGAAGTCATGGCTATCTTTTGCCAACAGGCATACGGCGAACCATCCGCACATACCCTCCGAATAGACATTCGACATCAGAATGTGATCAGACGTATAGGGAACCCAGACATCACCGTATGCCGTATTGGCTGCGCGGCTGACATCTTCCACCACGCCGCAAATCGTATATGTAGCCAAATCGATGATAACAGGCTTCCCGACGACATCGGTCGTCCCATACAGATACTTCGCGATGCCCGCCGACACGACTGCCTGCGAAATAGCCGAATCGAAATCGGCCTCAGTAAAAGGCTTGCCTGCCACGAAACGGAAAGAGAAGATCTTCCAGAAGCCGGGATCGGTATATTTGATATCATAAGCCTTATACATCCGCTTTCCCGGTATGGACAAAGGCTTCACCTGGGAGGCATATCCACAAACCGCTTCGGGCTGTTTCAGGGAGTAGAAACATTCTCTCACGGCTTCGGGTGACATATTACCCCGGTTCCAACCTTCACTCGACTGAACCTCCGTACCACTGTCCACATACATCATCCTGTCGCGGTCATTCTCCGGATAGAAGTTGGCGAACTGTATCTGGAATACCAGAACCACCACCATAATCATGGCAATGGATATTGCCGTCCCTGCAATGGATATGACGCTGACGAGCCGGTTCTCTTTCAGCATCTGGACAGCTTGTTTGACGTATTGCTTAATCATATTATTCTAATTTCAGTTTGTTTTTATCCTTATAAGCGTTCATATCCGAGACAACGACCTCGTCGCCTTCCTGCAGGCCGCTGACCACCTCCACATACTCGAAGTTGCTGTCTCCCAACTGCACTTTGCGTTTCAACAACTGGTCGCCGTTCACGACAAAGAGTTCGTATTCCCCTTTTCCTACATAATAGGAAGAATTTGCGATACGGAGCACGTCGTCTTTCACGGCATTCATGACATAGACATCGGTCTTCAATCCGGAGCGGAGACGCCTGTGGTTATCCTCTTCCAACTGGACGGTGAAAGAGATCACGCCGTTCTTTGACAAGGGAGTCACATCGCTCACCGTGCCGTCCAGCTTGTCGCTGCCGATCTTGATAACCGCCTTGCTGCCTGCGGCAATACGGTCGCCGTAGGTATCGGCAATCTCGCCTTCGATCTTGAAGTGTGACAGGTCGGAAACGATTGCCACCTTCGCTCCCTGTCCGATCTGCGAACCGATCTCGTTGTTCACATAGGTCAGGATCGCTTTGCGGGGCGAACGGATCTGGGCATCTTCCAACGTACGCCGTGTTTCGGCAAGGCTTTTGCGGAAGATATTCAATTCCAACTCTTTTACTTTCAGATCCGCTTCGGCAAGAGCCTGTTCGTTCTTATATTTTTGTTCGTCTTCCTTCAGTTTGAGGACACTCACGTTATAATCGAGTTCCACCTGGCGGACTTTATCGGTCGTACCGGCTCCCAAGCTGTCCAAATAGCGTTCGTTACGAAGTTCGACAGCTTTGCGATCCAGTTCCATGCGGGAGACTTTCAGGTTCATTTCCATTTCCGAAAGTTTGTTGTGGTTCGTCACGCGCTGCTGTTCCAGTTGCAGGTTCTTCATCTGTTCTTCGTCCAACTGCTTGTTATATTCCGTCTCGGCGCTCTGCAAATCCAGTTTCAGGATAGGCGTGCCGACATCGACTGAATCCCCGCCCCGCTTATACACTTCCACGATACGGGAGTTGATCGGCGAATTGATGATCTCCTCAAACGCGGGGATCACTTTACCGGACGCACTGACCGAAACTTCGATCACTCCCTTGTCGACCTTAGAAATGTTGAGGTCTTTCCGTTTCAGACTGGTCTGAAGCATGGAGATCACCACTACGATCAGGACGATAAGACCACCGCCGACCGCTCCTATCTTGATAAACTGTTTGCGTTGTTCCTTTCTCTGTACTTCTTTTGAAATCTCTCTGTCCATATTTAGTATTGTTTTAATTCTTCTTTTTCCGGCATTCCCGCCTTGACGGCTTTTACAAGGCAAACTCCGTGCCAAAAACATAAATCATTGATTACGTGAAGATATGACCCGGAATAAGTGTTCAATATCGGACAGTGTGTTCGGTTTTGAGAAAACTTTTCCATCCCTGTTGTTGTTTATTCGTAACAAATTAAAACGATAAATTATGAACGCTAAAATTTCAGTCTTTACGATCTTCGCAAGTTTCGCCCTGCTCTTTGCCGGCTGTAGCAAAGACGACGAAAACATACCGGGCGGTATCGAACCTCCTAAAACAATCCTGGATGCTTTCAAGGCCAAATATCCGGATGCACGCGACACTGAATGGACCGTCAATGACGATTATTATGTAATTGACTTTGAAAATAACTCTCTCGATAACACCGCCTGGTTCGACCATCTCGGAGTATGGGCCATGATCAAGACGGATTTGCCGCTCAACGAGTTGCCCACAGCTATCTCGACCGATATCCGACAAGGGAAATATGCCGGTTGGAAGATTGAGGAAGCCGATACCATCGGCAGAGCCGGAATGGGAACCGTATATAAGGTAGAAGTAGAAAAGGCGGAACAGGAAACCGACCTGTATTACACTTTATATGGTGACCTGATCAAAGCGGTCGATAATGCTAAAGATGATGTGGATCAACCGATCATCGTCCCCGAAAAAGTGGCCGGCCTGATGGAACTGACCTTCCAGGGAGCAGAGTTGCTGGATATAGAAAATACGACTTTCGGTGTACAGTTGGCGATCCTCGACGGGAAGACTTTAAAGATTGTCGAACTGACCCAGATATATACTTGGAAAAGTACGACCTGGAAAGTTTCGGAACAGGAAGTTCCGACAGTCATCATGGATGCGTTCAAAGCCTCCGAATACGGAAGCGACCAGGTGGAATCTATCTACATGTTTATCGATGCCAACGGCGCCTTCCACAAATTCAATGTCATGCACAACGGGCAGGCTGTAACGGTCGAGTTCGATGTGTTTGGGAATATCGTTACTAACAAATAAAAAACAGATAGGCATCGGATTCATAACGGATGCCTGTCCGTTTCCAATCCGATGCCTATTCGTTTTTATCGGGATGGGCAGATAATTCTACCTATTCGCTGATCAATTCGATTTTTGAACTTTTCACACCCGGAGCAGAGGCTTCGAAGACGATGACGCCCGGTGTTTCTTCCGTCTGTACGATTGCTGTCAATTGTCCTTTGAAAAGGGACATCTGCGGGGCCTGGAAAGATTCGAGCGATGCAGGGTCGCCGTTGGCTGCCGCACGGTAAGAACCGGAGCCGCGGACGTTGAACTTCACCTTATGGGTGGCATCCGGACAAAGGTTACCGTTCTTGTCGACAACACGGACATTGATAAAAGAGAGGTCCTTGCCATCGGCTTTCAGACGGTCGCGGTCGGCAGTCAGTTCGATATGGTGAGGCTTGCCGGCTGTATGCACTTCCTCTTCGGCGACGGCGTTGCCATCCTTGTCATAAGCGACCACTTTCAGCGTGCCCGGTTCATATTTCGTGTCCATCCACATCAGGCGGTAGCGCTTCTGTCGCTCGAAACTCTTTTGGGCGGCTTCCGTATAGCTGCTGTCCAGTTCGATGCTCAGGTCTTTCGTGCGTTTACCCTGGCTCTTACCGTTGATAAAGAGTTCGGCTGTCGGATAATTGGTATAAACAAAGACAGGCGTTACTTCACCTTCACGTCCAGGCCAGGTCCAGTGCGGCAGGATATGCAACGTACGCGCAGCTTTGTTCCAATGGCTGCGGTAGAGGTAGAAACGGTCTTTTGGAATACCCGCAAGGTCGATGATACCGAACAGGGAACTATGGCTTGGCCAATCCGTATAGTAAGGCGTCGGCTCACCTAAATAATCGAAGCCGGTCCACACGAACTCACCGATGCAATACGGCAAATCTTCATGCTGTATAAAGTCGTCTTCCGGCAAGTTGGACCAACCGCAATGTTCCACGTCGTAGCCTGAACTCTGATGATCGTCATATTTAGCCATCGCCTTACGTTCGACCGGGAATTTATAAACGCCGCGTGAACTGACCGTCGAAGCGGTTTCGCTACCTAAAATGATCCGCTGCGGCAACTTCTTATAGTTTATCTTGTATTTGAAAGGACGGTAGTTGAAACCGGGCACATCCATTACAGCCGCAAAGTTATTGTTGACCACAGCATCCGGATTATCCATGCCTTGTGTCACGGGACGGGTAGGGTCCTCGCGATGGCAGATATCCTGCAACCACTTGGCCGTCTTGCATTCGCCTTCAGGCCACTGGTTGGGCACTTCGTTACCGATGCACCACATAACGACGCTCGGATTGTTGCGGAAGTTGTGAATCAGGTTCACCATGTCTTTCTCCGCCCATTCGTCAAACAGCAGGTTGTAGCCGTTCTTGCATTTCGCCATGTTCCACTCGTCAAAGCTCTCCGCCATAATCATCATCCCCATTTCGTCACAAGCCCTTACCAGCTCAGGCGCAGGCATGTTGTGGGAGGTACGGATCGCATTACACCCCATGTCTTTCAGGATGCGGATCTGGCGGCGGATGGCAGCATCGTTGACGGCAGCCCCCAACGGGCCGAGATCGTGATGGTTGCAGACGCCCTTAAAGACGGTCCGCTTGCCATTCAGGAAGAAGCCTTTGTCCGGTATAATCTCGATCGAACGGATACCGAAAGGAGTCGTGTAGATATCCTTCAGCTTGTCGCCTTCATACAGACGGGTTTCTGCGGAATACAAAGCCGGCATTTCCGGCGACCATAAGGACGGCTCCTGGATAATAAACTCCTGCTCCGCCTGGTCGTTGTTGTATTTCATCTGCGCAAGAGAAGTGCGGACAGCCGTCAACTTCTGCTTGTTCGGGTTCCATACGCTGGTTTCCACGCTGTACTTGGCGGGATCAGCCCCTTCGGGAAGAACCACTTTGGTGCGCACGTTCACTTTGGCAAACTTTTCGTTTACCGAAGGAGTCGTGATATATGTACCCCAAACCGGGATATAGGCGTCTTCGGTCACGATCAGGTGAACATTCCGGTAAAGACCGGCTCCGGGATACCAGCGCGAAGATTCCGGCAGGTTTTCCAAACGCACTGCCAACGTGTTCTTCTGTCCGGGCTTCAGATATTTCGTGATATCGAAGTGGAAAGAGTTGTAACCATACGGCCAATAGCCGACCTTCTGCCCGTTGATATAGACATTGGCATGGCTCATCGCCCCGTCGAACAGGATCGTCGCCCGCTTGCCTGCCTGGAACTGCGGGACGTCTAACTCGGTGCGATACCAGCCCACACCGACAAACGGCAGCCCGCCGGTACGCCCGGCATGCTCCATCGCCTCCTTCTGGCCGTCCTGCGAGATGGCGACCTCCTGTTTATCGTTCTGGGAACTGAAAGGGCCGTAGATCGCCCAATCGTGCGGGACAGTCACGGACTGCCACTTGCTGTCGTCGAAAGCAGGTTTTATAAACTCATTGTTGTCTTCGCGCGTGAACTTCCAGTTTTTCTCCAACAAAAGCTCACTCCGCCCCTGTGCCGACAATGCCGACACACACCCAAACAAGCCTACCAAAGCTGCGAAATAGATTCTTTTCATTCGTATTAATTGTTTTTGTAGTACTTAGCGCAACAAAAATAATTAAATTTGCAACCTTTACAAACTAAATCTGCATTTTACAAGACATGTTGTTACAATTACTATTCGTTTTAATTGCAATTATTATCGGAGCCCGCCTCGGCGGTATCGGTTTGGGCGTATTGGGTGGCCTGGGACTGGCTGTCCTTACTTTCGTATTCGGCCTCGAACCGACCTCCCCTCCTATCGACGTGATGCTGATGATCGTCGCTGTCATCGCAGCCGCCAGTTGCATGCAGGCAGCCGGCGGACTGGACCTGATGGTGAAATGGGCGGAAAAACTGCTGCGCAAGAATCCTTCCAAGATCACGATCCTTAGCCCGCTGGTCACTTATATATTCACCTTCATTGCCGGGACGGGGCATGTGGCTTATTCGGTCCTTCCCGTGATAGCGGAGGTTGCAACCGAAACGAAGATACGTCCCGAACGGCCATTAGGGATTGCCGTTATCGCTTCCCAGCAGGCGATTACGGCCAGTCCGATCTCGGCGGCGACCGTAGCATTGCTCAGCATGCTGTCGGGATATGACATCTCATTGATGAACATTCTGATGATCTCCGTCCCCTGCACTTTAGCCGGTGTTTTGGCAGGAGCGTTCTGTTCCCTGCGCGTCGGCAAAGAGCTGACGGAAGACCCGGAATACCTGCGCCGCGTCGCAAACGGGGAGTTCACGGACGATAAATATGTGGCGAAAGGAGTCGAGAACCATCGCGCCGCCCTCCTGTCGGTGATCATATTCATAGCGGCGACAATCGGCATCGTCCTGTTCGGCTCGATGGATTCGCTGCGCCCGGTGTTCAGCCTGGCAGACGGGGCGACCCGGCAAATGCAGATGGCGCATATCATCGAGATCCTGATGCTTTCGGCTGCCGCCCTTATCCTGCTCGCCACCCGGACGGACGGGATAAAGGCCGTGCAAGGCTCCGTCTTCTCCGCCGGCATGCAGGCAGTCGTTGCGATCTTCGGTATCGCCTGGATGGGCGACACCTTTATCGGCGGGAACATGGCGGAACTGAAAGGCTCGATCGAACATGTGGTGACGGAAATGCCGTGGCTGTTCGGCCTGGCCCTGTTCGTGATGTCCATCCTGTTGTTCAGCCAGGCGGCGACTATCCGCGCGATGTTGCCGTTGGGGATTGCCCTCGGCATATCGCCTTATATGCTGATCGCCTTATTCCCGACCGTAAACGGATATTTCTTCATCCCGAACTATCCGACCATCGTGGCCGCCATCAACTTCGACCGCACCGGAACGACGCACATCGGCAAATATCTCCTCAACCATTCGTTTATGATGCCGGGGCTGGTTGCGACCGGAGTGTCGGTTGCGTTGGGGTTGCTGATGATACAGTTGTTTCGTTTTTAGGCATACATTATATATTATAGATCATCTTAAATAGTAATTCTATCATGATTAAATTCGATTATTCCCAAGTCCCTTACAATTACGGAGCATGCGCCGCAGACAATTGCCCCAAGTCTTCTACCTGCCTCCAGCATCTGGCATTGGAGCATGCCCCGGCAAAACCGGCATTCCTGCTGACTTTAAGCCCGGCTGCAATCAAAAACATAAAGGGAGATTGCAAATATTACCGCCCGAACATAGAAATCCGCTATGCCAAGGGCTTCCTGAACCTGATCGGCTCTCTGAAAGTAAATGCCGCCCAAACATTCCGCTGCAGGCTTATCTCCCACTTCGGACGCAAGAATTATTATCTTGCACGCAAAGGGGAATGGCTGATCCATCCTACAGAACAGCAGTACATCATCAAGCAGGCAAAAGAACTTGGGCTTGAAACGAATGATTACTTCGACGGTTATATCGACGGCTACGACTGGTAAAAAGAGAGGCAAAACATAGGTATTTATCTAATTAAACTACAGCATATTACAGTTTCCTACCGCAGGAAACTACAGTTTCTCCCCCTGGAAACTAAAATTTCCTCGGCAGGGAACTATAATTTCCTAAGCAGGGAACTACCGTTTCCCACTTAGGAAACCGCAGTTTCTTACTAAGGGAACAGGAAAGAGTTGCCTATGGGATTTTCTATCGCATCCAATCAGAATGCCCGGAAGCCGCTGTTCTTTTTTAAAAAGCCTTTGGGGATAGATGTTATTACACCATATTTTACTAACTTTGTGTAGTAATCAATTTAATCGGAAGTATATGGCAAAGCTTTATCCCATCGGCATACAGAATTTCGAAAAGATCAGACGTAATGACTTTCTTTATGTAGACAAAACTGATTTAATTCACCGATTAGTAAAAACGGGAAGTTACTATTTCCTGAGCCGTCCCCGACGGTTCGGGAAAAGCCTGCTGATTTCTACACTCGAAGCATACTTTCAGGGAAAGAAAGAGTTGTTTGATGGACTCGCGATTGCAGAGAAGGAAAAGGAATGGACCGTGCGTCCTGTGCTTCATATAGATTTGAATATTTCCAAATACGAGCAGGAAAGCGATCTGGAAGATATGCTGAACCGCAGCCTGGTTGCCTGGGAAAAGCTGTACGGGGCTGATCCGGCTGAAAGAAGTCTGGCGCTGCGTTTTGCCGGTGTGATAGAGCGGGCTTACGAACAGACCGGCCAACGTGTTGCCATATTGATTGACGAATATGACAAACCATTGCTCCAGGCAATCACCAATCAGGAGTTGCAGGAGAAATTCCGCAATACCTTGAAGCCTTTCTATGGAGTGATGAAATCCAAAGACGGGTGCATCAAGTTCGCCCTGCTTACGGGTGTGACCAAGTTCGGGAAAGTCAGTGTGTTCAGCGATTTGAATAATCTGATGGATATATCGATGGACGACCGATACATCGATATTTGTGGCATTACAGAGAAAGAAATCCATGTTAACTTCGAAGAGGAACTACATGAACTTGCTGACAATCTAAAGATTAATTATGAACAGGCCTGCAAAGAATTGAAAGATCGTTACGACGGCTATCATTTTGTAGAAGACTCGGAAGGGATATACAATCCTTTCAGCCTGTTAAATACTTTTGCCAAGATGAAGTTCGGCAGCTACTGGTTCGAAACCGGAACGCCTTCCTATTTGGTGGCGTTATTGAAGAAAAGCCATTACAACCTATATGAAATGGCACACGAACAAACCAGCTCCGCCGTGTTGAACAGCATCGACGCCAACTCTTTAAGCCCCATACCGGTCATTTACCAAAGCGGTTACCTGACAATAAAAGGATATGATAAGGAATTCGGTATCTACCAGTTAGGCTTCCCTAACAAAGAAGTGGAAGAGGGTTTCATCAATTACCTGCTGCCTTTCTACACTTCCGTAAACGCCGTAGATTCGGCTTTTGAGATACAGCGTTTCGTCCAGGAAATCCGGGGCGGAGAGATCGACGCATTCTTCCGCCGCCTGCAATACTTCTTTGCCGATACGCCTTACGAGTTGTTCCGGGATCTGGAAGTGCATTATCAGAATGTGCTTTTCATCGTCTTCAAGCTGGCCGGTTTCTATGTGAAAGCAGAATATCACACATCACAGGGACGCGTCGACCTGGTCTTGCAAACAGATCGCTACATATATATAATGGAATTCAAGCTGGAAGGTTCCGCCGAGGAAGCATTGCGCCAGATCGAAGAAAAGGGATATGCGCTGCCGTTCGCCGGTGATTCGCGCCAACTGTATAAAATCGGCGTGAACTTCAGCTTTAAGACACGAAATATCGAAAGCTGGATCGTGAAATGATTTAAACATTAAAGGTGATGACAAACGTGCTTCCCCTACCCACTTCGCTGTCCACGCGTATCGTACCGCCGTGGGCTTCGACAAAGTCTTTGCTGATGGCAAGGCCGAGGCCGCTTCCTTGCACTTTCGTTCCGGGAACGCGGAAATAACGGTCGAAGATACTCTGGTGGTAACGCGGGTCGATCCCTTTTCCAAAGTCCTGCACGAATATTTCGACCTTCTTGTCCGCCTGGCGCGCACCGATAATGATACGGCCGTTCTCCGGCGTGTAGTGGATAGCGTTGGAAAGGAGGTTCGTAAGCACCCAGGCGATCTTCTCGCTGTCGACAAAGAGCTTGGATATCTTTTCGGGATACTCCACTTCGATATGGCAATTGAAGCGCTCCGCCTGCACACGGTTCGCCTTGATCGCATAATCGATCAGCTCGATCGGCTTCGTGATCTTCGGGCTCAGTTGCAGCTTGCCCGTCTCCACCTGTGTCATTTTCAGCAGTTCGCCGGTGATTTCGAGCAGGCGGTCGCTGCTTTCGCGGATGCTTCCGGCAAGTGCTTTCTGCTCGTCGTTCATATCCCCCACCCGTTTGTCTTCGAGAAGTTTCAGGCTCATAAGAATGGCCGAAATCGGGGTTTTCAGTTCATGGGAGATGGTGGAGATAAAAGTCGTCTTGGCAGAGTCCAATTCCTTGAACTCGGTGATATTTTTCAGGAGGATCACATCGCCCGCATACTCCGTTTCACGCCCGTCGCCATCCGTTACATGGATCGGGATGTATTTGGCCTGGAAATAGCTTTCCTTGTCATCGGCATAGATTTTCAAAGGCTCCTTTTTCTCGTCGGGCTGGATCAGTTCGCGCACCAGCCGGCGGAGCAGGTCATTCTTCAACGCCAGTTCGGCGGCAGACTTTCCCATTACGTTCTCCCGTTTCAGATTCAGAATGGTGAGCGCCTCGTCGTTAGCAAAAAGGATGGAACGGTCCCGGTCGAGCCCGATTATCGGTTCGGTGATACTGTTGACGATCGCTTCGATGTATTTTTTGGCCTGGATGATGTCAGCCAGCGTACTCTTCCGGTACTCCGTCAGACGCTCCGCCATCCGGTTGAACGAGAAGGCTACTTCGGCAAACTCCAGGTTGTCGCCCAGGTCGAGCCTCTTTTCGTAATTATGGTTGGCAATCTCCAGGATGCCGTCAGTCAGTTTACGGATCGGCGATGTTATGGAACGGGGCAGCCGGATCAGGAAAGCAAAAGCGATCAGGATGCAAGCCACCGCGATAATACAAATCCACAGCAATGCCTGGTCCGCCGTATGCTCGGCCACCTTGCTCTTCCGGTAGATCGTTGCCATATTCAGGCTCATAACATCGTTGAGTGCCATCCTGACACGCTGTATAGTAGTGTCGTTCAGGTCCCGGTGCATCGCCTCGTACTGTGCGACCAGATGCGCCGTCGCCACATTCTCGTCGATCTCCGTGATATTCTTCTGCTGCAAATCCAGGTTCTTTTCGAACTCCGTGCGTGCCTGCGGATCGTTCTTGATCCGTTCGAGGGCACCCAGCATCCGGCGGGAATAGAGAAGCGAATTATAATTATCCGCCAAGATATTCTGCGTGTCGGAAGACATATCTGTAATATTCCGCACGGCCAACCCGCCCAGCAGAACGATCATCGTAAACAACAAACCGATCCCGAAGGTCAGTTTCGTTTTTATTTTCAGGCTTAAGAACTTATCCATACGCTTATGCTATTATTATCAGGTCAATATTCAATTGCGACAAACTGTTTAACAACGTCCTGTATTGGAAAACCGACAGCAGGACGGAACGAAGGCTGAATAAAGGTTTACCCACGCACACCGTGCTGATCTGTTTTTCCTTGCACACCCGGACGATACTTTTCGGGATGCTCCCGGACTGGATGCGGATCACTTCGCCCCCCAGTTCCGTAGCCAGCTTGAAATGGTTCGAAAGATAACGCTGGTTCGCCAACGGTATCCGGTCTATGCTTTCACGCGGTGTCTGGACGTACAGCACGTAAAACTTCGAATTATAGCGTGTCGCCAGACGAGCCGCTTTGCGAATCACCTTCCTGGGGGTCTTCTCATGACTGCTGATGCAGGCAAGGAACCGCTCGTGACGGACACCCGTATTGACAGGGACCGAGTTTTCGACTTTCTTTTCGACCCGGAGCGCCACTTCCTTCAACGCCAGTTCGCGGAGTTGCAGGATATTTTCGGACTTGAAGAAATTGTTCAGCGCGGTCTGCACCTTCTCCGGCTTGTAGATCTTGCCTGCTTTCAGGCGCGCCACCAGTTCGTCGGCGGTCAAGTCTATATTGACAACCTCGTCCGCCTGCTCCAACACGCTGTCGGGGATGCGTTCCTTCACCTCGATGCCCGCAATATCCTGCACCTCCTCGTTCAGCCCTTCGAGATGCTGGATGTTGACGGCGGTAATCACGCTGATTCCCGCTTCGAGGATATCCATCACATCTTGCCAGCGTTTTTCATTCTTGCTGCCCTCGATGTTGGTATGCGCCAGTTCGTCGACGATCACCACCTCCGGATGAATGTTCAGGATGGCATCCAGGTCCATTTCCTCGACCTCCTTTCCCTTGTAGAAAGACTTACGGCGCGGAATCAGGGGCAAACCGCCTACCAGTGCCTCCGTCCCGATCCTTCCATGCGTCTCGATGTAGCCGATCCTGACGTCTATCCCGCTACGGAGCAGCTCGTGCGCCTCCGACAACATCCGGTACGACTTGCCTACACCGGCAATCATGCCGATGTAGACTTTGAAGTTGCCGCGCCGTGACTTTTTCAGCAAATTCAAAAAGTGTTGTACACTCTCTTCCCTGTTCATCTGTTTGAAAAACTGTTTACGGTTTCAAAGTAAAGCCGAAGACCAGATGTGCATCTTCCAACCGGGGATTCCAGATGGCCTGTGCAAAAATAGGCAAAGAAAACGAATCCGTGATCTTTATAGCGGTAGTTCCTTTCAATGCCACATTCGTAACAGCAAATCCGTTGGTATAGTATTGGGGGGTTTTGTAAGGGATCAACCCGCAGGTGGCGGTCAAGTCGACACGTTTCACCGAGAACGGATAGTTCAGTTCGACGTAGGAAGAATAGTTCTGGTTGCCGTCGGCGTCCTTGTCCTGTCCGGCGAACATCGTGTACCAGGCCAATGACAAAGGGAACTTTTCAAGCGGGAGCGTGTAGGCAAGACCCGCCTCGAAATGGTGGGCGGTTTCATGGCTCTTGAAGTTAAAATACTTGTTGGCACCTTGTCCCGCCCACCAGAGATCGGCAATAGACAGTGTCAACCCGGAAGCGCCGAACGTATAGGCGGCGGTAAGGTCTATCTCCTTATTGGCAAGACCTTCGGAAGACTGGTAGCCGTCGAAATCGGTCGACCCCCAAGCTGTCAGCGAGAAGCCGGCCACACTAAAAGCCAATGCAGGCTGGAAACTCGCACCTGTCTGGTACATGCCACGCCATATGTAAGAACTTACCAAGTCACCCTGGACTGCGAATTTCACCCCGTTTTCATTTTCGGAAGCTTTTGCCATTCCGAATGAACATAAAGAAGCTGTTACTACTGCGGCTATTGCCTTTTTGATTATAGTGTTCATAATTTACTCTTGTTTTATTTATTATTCCTTTGTTTCTAACTTTTCCAATGCCACGTTCAATTTCAGGACATTTACCTTTTCCGGCCCGAAAATCCCCAATAGCGGACCTTCGACATGGGCATTGACGAGCGCCATGACCTTGTCGGGAGAAATGCCGCGTGCCTGCGCTACACGTTGCACCTGGATGTAGGCGGCTTTCGGGGAGATGTCGGGATCGAGGCCGGAAGCACTGGCAGTAACCATTTCGGCAGGTACTTGCTCACGTTTCAGGTACGGATGATATACAAGGAATGTGTCGATACGTGCCTGTACGTCCGCCAGATGTTCTTCGTTAGACGGCCCTTTGTTGCTGCCCGACGAGCTCGAAGCATCGTAACCGTCTCCGGCATGGGACGGGCGGCCCCAGAAATAAATGTCTTTTGTGAACTGTTGCCCCACATTGGCAGCACCTACGATCCGACCGTTCAACTCGACCACATCGGCATTGCCTTTGTTGGGAGAAGCGACCTGGGCGAAAAGCCATAAGATAAAGATATAGCTGACACTGAACAGAATGCAGAAAGCAATCGTCAGTTTGAATGATTTAAACAGATTTGATATCATAAGATTCGATTTTCTTTTCGTTTTTAATAGGGAAACACCCGCTACCGCCCGGCAATCTTTCCGGACAACGTAGAAGCCTTGGCCGGACGGCGCGCAGTGTCAAGAGATATTTATACTTAGAAAAATAGAGAAACTACCATGTCGATCAACTTGATCCCGATAAAGGGAGCGATCACGCCGCCCACCCCGTAGATCAACAAGTTACGCCGTAGCAGAGCCGATGCCCCTATAGGCTTGTAGGCCACCCCGCGCAAAGCCAGCGGAATCAGGATCGGGATAATGACCGCATTAAAAATCACGGCACTCAAAATCGCACTCTCCGGACTATGCAAATGCATAATGTTCAAAGCCGCCAACTGTGGTATCGCCACCATGAACAAGGCCGGGACGATCGCGAAATATTTCGCCACATCGTTTGCGATACTGAAGGTCGTCAGTGTTCCGCGCGTCATCAGCAACTGCTTGCCGATCTCTACGATCTCGATCAGTTTTGTCGGATCATTGTCCAGGTCCACCATATTACCGGCCTCTTTTGCAGCCTGCGTGCCACTGTTCATTGCCACACCGACATTTGCCTGGGCCAGTGCCGGTGCATCGTTCGTCCCGTCGCCCATCATGGCGACCAACTTGCCGGATTCCTGTTCTTTCTTGATATAGTTCATCTTGTCTTCCGGCTTCGCTTCGGCGATAAAATCGTCCACTCCGGCTTTCTCGGCGATATACTTTGCCGTCAACGGATTGTCGCCCGTCACCATCACCGTCTTGACTCCCATCTTGCGTAACCGTTCGAAACGCTCCTGGATGCCGGGTTTTATAATATCTTGCAGCTCGATCACCCCGATGATGAAGTCGTCTTGCGAAACCACTAACGGAGTGCCGCCGTTACCAGAGATCTTCTCGACTAATCCTGCCACCTCCTCCGGATACTTGTTTCCAGCTCCTTCGCTCATCCGGCGGATAGCATCGAAAGCTCCCTTACGAATACGGGTTCCGTCTTTCAGGTCTACCCCCGAACACTTCGTCTCGGCCGTGAACTTGATCATCCGCGAACCCGAAGTGCTCAAATCGCGGATGCGGACGCCACGTTCGCGTCCCAATTCGACGATCGATTTGCCTTCCGGCGTCTCGTCCGACAGGGATGCCATCAGGCAAGCCTGCACGAAAGAATGTTCGTCGACCCCGGCTACCGGATAAAACTGTGTCGCTTTACGGTTGCCGATCGTGATCGTACCGGTCTTGTCGAGCAATAGGGTATCTATGTCTCCGGCTGTCTCTACAGCCTTTCCGGATTTGGTTATTACATTTGCACGCAAGGCACGATCCATTCCCGCAATGCCGATCGCAGACAGCAGCCCGCCGATCGTAGTCGGGATCAGACAAACAAACAAGGAGATGAAGGCCGCGATGGTGATCTGTGTGCCCGAATAGTCGGCAAGCGGTTTCAACGTTCCGCATACCACCACAAACACCAGCGTAAAACCGGCCAACAAGATCGTCAAGGCAATTTCATTCGGCGTCTTTTTCCGCGAAGCCCCTTCGACAAGCGCAATCATTTTGTCGAGGAAACTCTCGCCCGGCTGTGTCGTCACCACCACCCGTATCTGGTCGGACAGTACTTTCGTACCGCCCGTCACGGAACTCTTGTCGCCTCCGGCTTCCCGGATGACCGGAGCCGACTCGCCCGTTATGGCACTCTCATCGATCGAGGCCAGCCCCTCGATGATCTCGCCGTCGGAAGGGATCGTATCTCCGGCCTCGCAGATAAAGATATCACCTTTTTTCAACTGCGAACTGCTCACCGTCGTGATTTTCCCGCCTGCTTCCACCCGTTTCGCAGGTGTCTCTTCGCGCGTTTTGCGCAAGCTGTCGGCTTGTGCCTTACCACGTGCCTCGGCGATCGCTTCAGCAAAGTTGGCGAACAGAAGCGTCAGGAAGAGCACCATGAAAACCAGCATATTATAACCAAACGATCCCTGTGTCGCATCACCTCCGGCTGCCGACCAGACCGTCACCACCAACATGACGAAGGTCACCACTTCAACGATAAACATGATCGGGTTGCGGAACATCGTCCGCGGATCCAACTTCACGAACGACTGTTTCAGACTTTCTATTACAAGCTCCTTCGGAAACAAAGAAGCAGATCTATTCTCTTTCATCATATTATTATTCAATTCTCAAATTTGAAACTCCGGTTTACATATAGATGCTAAAATACTCCGCAATCGGCCCTAATGTCAGTGCAGGGAAGAAAGACAGGGCAGCCACGATAAAGATCACACTGAATGTCATCACGGCAAATGTCACGGTGTCCGTTTTCAAAGTCCCTGCACTTTCAGGGATAAACTTCTTCTGCGCCAACAGTCCGGCTATCGCCACCTGCCCGACAATCGGAAGGTAGCGGGAGATGATCAGTGCCAACCCTGTCGTAAAATTCCAGAACCAGGTGTTGTCGCCAAGCCCCTCGAAACCCGATCCGTTATTGGCGGAAGAGGAAGTATATTCGTAAAGCATCTCGCTGAGACCATGGAAACCGGGATTATTCAACCAACCTCCCTCCGCTTCCACAAAAGCCGGATTATACACCCAATAATAGCAGGCGACTGCTGTCCCGATCAGAATCACGAACGGATGTGTCAGCGCCACGATCGTTGCGACCTTCATCTCGCGCGCCTCCACCTTCTTCCCTAAGAATTCCGGAGTACGGCCGACCATCAAGCCACTGATAAACACGGCGATAATCAGAAAAGCATAGTAATTCATGAACCCTACGCCCACACCTCCAAACCAAGTGTTTATCTGCATATTCAACATCTCCATCATCCCGCTGAGCGGCATCGTACTGTCGTGCATCCCGTTGACGGAACCGTTTGAGGTGACTGTCGTCGTACAACTCCACAGGGCGGTGGCGGCAGGACCGAGGCGAGTCTCCTTTCCCTCCATCGCGCCGGCTCCCTGGTCAATCCCCATCTGGGAGATCATAGGGTTACCTTTCGTTTCGTAATAGGTGTTGATCCCTACGCTGGCGAGGTAGGCAAAAAGCATAACCCCGAAAATCGTATAAGACAGCTTTTTCCTTTTCAAATAGAATCCCAACGCAAAGACCATAGCCATCGGGAGGATCAGTATCGACCAGCATTCCACCATATTGGTCAGGTAAGTCGGGTTTTCAAGCGGATGCGATGAGTTCACCCCGAAATAGCCTCCTCCGTTGGTTCCCAACTGTTTAATCGGTATGACAGCGGCAGCAGGACCTTGCGAGATCAGCTGTTCGTTGCCCTCTAAGGTCGTCAGCTTCATCTTTCCGTCGAATCCCATCGGCGTTCCTTCTATAATAAGGATGAACCCGACGATGAGCGACATCGGCAGCAGGATACGGGTACAACTTTTCAGCAGCAGGTTCCAGAAGTTACCGATCGTATTGGTTGTCTTGGCCGCCATCGCCTTGAAGATTCCGGCAAGGGCGGCCATCCCGGTAGCTGCCGTGATGAACTGGAAAAGCATGATCACGAACAACTGGGTAAAATAGGTCAGTCCGCTTTCCCCGCTGTAGTGCTGAAGGTTGCAGTTGACCATAAAACTGATGCAGGTGTTGAATGACAGGTGTGACGACTGCCCGCCATTGCCATCGGGGTTAAGAGGCAGGTATTGCTGCGTCCACAGCAGGATCATCCCCCAAAAGAACCAGAAAAGGTTGATGGTCAGCAACGCCTTCAAGAAACTTTTCCAACTCATTTCCTCGTTCGGATTGATCCCGCATATTTTGAAGATCCATCTTTCCACCGGGGCGAGAAAATCGAGGCATGTCTTCTCCCCTTTATATACTTTTGCGATATACTTACCCAGCGGATAAGCCAGAACGACCATGAGCACGATCTGCGCAATACTTCCTATTAATTCTGTATTCATCTTTTCACTTAAGCTAATCGTTTAAAACTTTTCGGGCTTCACCAGTACATAAATCAAATACCCGAAGATAACCAGGCAGAGTACAAACAGTGCTGCAAACATACTTTCCTCCTTTTCTAAATCTTTTCGAACCAATCCACACATTTAAAGAAAAACCAGTAGCAGGCTCCGCCTACCACACACAAAAAGCCAAAAGACACAAATTCATTTTCCAACATCTTAAAATACTTTTAATGTTAATACTATTCATCGTTTTACCTTTCTATATGCCAACGGCGTGCCAAACGTGAAAGATTTTTCGTGAAGAAAAGAATATCAGCAAATTAAAGTTTGGTCATGGAGTTCGAAGCAGGTGGCGACCCTTCCATTTTGAAAAGGTTACCTTTCCAGAATGGAAAAGTTTACCATTTCGGTATCATCTGGAATAAAACTCTTCCATCTATTGAAGGGAACTTAATAGATAATAGATTTATTGACGAAAAAGATTTTATAATTTATATGATATATCTGATTCTAAATTTCATATGAAAGTCAAAACACTTTGGCATCAGTTCCTTCATTCTACGAGAACGGGATTGGAATACAATATACAGACAATGAGCTGAAACACTATAATCCATACTCTTCTATTTTCCGGTAAAGCGTAGTCAAACCGATACCCAACAGGCGGGACGTCTCGGTCTTGTTGCCGTTTGTATATTTCAATACCTTTTGGATGTGCATTTTTTCGACGCCGCTGAGATCGAATCCGGAATAGCCGTTGTCAGGAGTAGCTTGAAGGTTCTGCATGTTAAGGGGCAAGATGTCGGGCGTGAGGGTATCGCTGTCGGCGATAATGAGGCTGCGCTCGACGACGTTGCGGAGTTCACGGACATTCCCTTTCCAAGGGTTCTGCTTCAAGATACGGATATAATCCGGAGAGATCACGCGGATAGTCTTCCCCATTTTGGAAGATAGCGCGGAGACGAACGCCTCGACATGCAGAGGGATGTCACCTGTTCGTTCACGAAGCGGCGGCAGGTGGATCTGAAAAACTGAAAGACGATAGAACAAGTCCTCACGGAAATGGCCTTCGGCAATTTCTTTTGCCAGGTCGCGGTTGGTAGCGGCGATCACACGTACATCTATTTTAAGAGGCTTCGTGTCGCCGATCTTCAAAAACTCGCCGGTTTCGAGGATACGGAGCAGCTTAGCCTGCAGATCGAACGCCATCTCGCCGATCTCGTCGAGGAAGATCGTTCCGCCGTTCGCTTCTTCGAACAATCCTTTCGTCTCTTTCAAGGCGCCGGTGAATGCTCCCGCCTTATGGCCGAACATCTCGCTTTCCAACAAATCATGGCTGAATGACGAGCAGTTGATGGCGACAAAGGCTTTACCGTTGCGGGAGCTATGCCGGTGGATGGACTGGGCGAAAACTTCCTTGCCTGTCCCAGTCTCACCGGTCAGAAGCACGGGGACGTCAGTGGCAGCAACCTTGCGCGCTAACGCTACTGCATCCTGTATGGCAGGCGAACGACCGATGATGGTGTCGAAAGTATATTGCTTTCCTACTGCGGAGGCAATAGTTTTCGACTGCCGGTAGGCGGCGGTCGCTTTCTCCGTGGCCTTGGCGATCAGAGGGAGGATTTTATTATTGTCGTCGCCTTTGGTGATATAATCGAATGCCCCGTTTTTGATAGCTTGCACACCATCGGGGATGTTGCCGTGTGCTGTCAGGAGAATCACTTCCGAGAGGGGGCGCAGTCTCTTGATCTCTGACACAAGTGCTACGCCGCTTCCATCCGGCAAATAGACGTCGCAAAGGATTACTTCGGGATCGTGCTGCTCCACTTGTTTAATTCCTGCCTTGAAACTTGTGGCCTGGAGCACGTCGTAGCCTTCCAGCCCGATGATGCGGGACAAGAGGTTTAAAATCTGCTTTTCATCGTCAATAATCAATACTTTTCCCATCTTCCTATTCTATTCTGACGGGACAAATATAGTATATTCTTCAGAGATACGCGTTATAACATGCAAGTCAATGCCTGTTTGTTCAGGATGTGGACTTTGTTACGGGAAATCTGGATAAATCCACTGTCGACAAGTTTGTTAATCTCTTTAGACAGGGCGGGCCGCGTCACACCGAAATATTCGGCGAGCTGCACTTGGTTGTGCTCCATTTCAACAATGTCCGAACCGGCTTTCAGATGGTCGAGCAGGTAATAGATATAACGGCTGCGGATGCCCCGGAACGAGAGGACGCGGAGGCGGGTCATCGTACAACGGTTGCAACTGGTGCTGACGCAGAGGAAATTGTGCAGCAGTTGAGGCATACTGTGCATCAAAGAGAAGAAATCGGTTTTGGCTACACGCACGAGAGTTACCTCTTCTTCGACAGTAAAGGTGGCGGGAAACTGGTTCTTTTCAGCGAAAATATGCGGAGTGGCAAAGGTGCGCGGGGCCTGAATGACCTCCACGCGGACCACATTGCCGGATACGTCGGTCACATCTACATTCAACTTTCCTTTCAAAAGAATGTGCAAGGCATTGCAAGAGGTTCCTTGCCGGATGATGGTTTCCCCCTTCGGATAACGATCTACCGTATATTCTATCTTGTCGAGCAATTCTTCTTGCATCTTCAAGGTAAAGTTACGGAAAAGCGGAATTTTAAATATGTCGCGAATATCCATATATTTTTTGTTTAGTGCCAGACCAGTTCTTATTTGACAAAGATAGGACTTTTCCGGCACTAAACAACTCACCATTTCGTCATAAATACGCGCGGATTGATGTTTAACGACAACCATCCCCAATCCTGCCAACTCGACTTGCTGCCGCCTTTTACGACTTCCATCGTTTCTCCGGCAAGCATCGTCGAGTAGCCGGCAGAAAGTTTCACATCCTTCATAATCTCCCAATCCACCTGGAAATCGAGTTCGGATCCCAGACCACGGCTTGCCTCTTCACCGGGACGTACTTCGATATCGCTCGTGATAGAAAAGTAGTGGTAGGCGAGCGAGAGGTTTACTTTCTTCGATGGTTTGTAGGCGATGGAAAGTTGATTGTCCCACAAGCCGGGGTTCATGTTCTTACCTATGAATTTGGAGGCATAGAAATAGTCCATTGCGCCATAGAACTTATGGTGCGTACCGTACAGAGGGTCGAAGGCCTTGTAGGTCCCTTCGGAATTGTCGCCATCCCCGCTCAAGTAATCGCTACCGATACCGATCTTCCATTTCGGATCGATCTGGCAGGCGGCATTGACAGCCCACATGAAGGCTGAAACGTCGCGGTTTGTGACAGTCTTACCGAACTGATAGTAGAAGGTTCCTCCAAAGGTCCAGTTGCCCGGCAGGTAATAGAGGTTCGTTCCGAGCGTCTGCATATACTTCGTATCGGCCTTTTTCTCTTCGGGGTTTTCCGGTTCGATGCCTAAGTTCATAAAGAGGAAAGAGGCACGGAAATCCTGGCTGAACTTATGTTGATACCAGAGGGTTTGCATCGTCTTGTAGGGTTGCCCGCCGGGAGCGTAGTAGGTTCCGCCGATCGTCTTCTCGTCGTTCTGGTTGAAGGAAAGGATGAGGTGGAGCTGGTTGCCGGCGTCCTGATAGCCCAGTTTGAGAGCATCATGGTAGCGTCCGGCTACGTTCCAGTCGAGCCCGCCGAGGATGCGTTCGTCGTCGTAGATCAAAGACTGGCGACCGAGCTTGGCAAACAGGCCGTGGCCGAAATCCAACTGTGCCCAGGCTTCGTTGAGGATGAAGCGGCCGTTCTTGTCGATCTGCGGGTCTTGCCCCCATACGCCGACGTGCTGGGCAGAGAGTCCGACGGAGAGGTTGTCACGTTCGTAGTTCATCGTGAGGCGTGCGCGGTTGTTGATAAAGCCTGTCGCCTCTTCTCCTTTATACCGGGGAAAGAGGACGCCGTTGCGATACTCGGCCCGTGGACGTATCTGGATATTCATGGAGAAGGTGTTCTCCTTAGCATCGTTTTTTTCTGTTTCTTCGGCACGAATCTGGCCGGCGCTCCAAAGGACAAGCCCGGAAAGTATGCAAACAAGTTTCTTCATACGATTTATTTTTAAGTGAATGACTATTCCATATTATAAGTATGTACGCTTTTTCCTTGCGCGGACGGCAGGTAGTTCACCCCGAACCAGCAAACCTGGAGGAGGATGAAAGAGAGGAGCAGCAATCCGAGTGCAGCCTTATGGCGTGCCTGCCGGTTGAGCCTGAAGTGGATATACAGGAGGTTTCCCATCCAGGTAGCGGCAGCCCAGGTTTCTTTCGGGTCCCAACTCCAATAGTGCCCCCAGGCTTCCTTCGCCCAGATAGCCCCGAACAGCATGCCGATGGTCAGGAAAGCAGTTCCGACATAGATCAGATTGTCACAGAGATCCATCTTGTCGTTGTCTATCGCCTCGCCTTTCCGCCGGAAGAGCAGGTAGAGTGCGAAGATGGCGGCAGCTCCCAACACGGCATAGGCGAACATATAGACGATGACGTGCGGGGCAAACCAGGGACTTTGTAGGGCAGGCATCAGCGTCTTGTTGTGTATTTCCGGTTTCAGGAGATTAATACAGATAAACACGCCGGCAAGCAGTGTACTGAACGAAAGTATCCATTTGTACCGCCAGCGGACATAGGTGATCAATCCGGCTACCGGAAGGAAGAAGGAGTACCAGAGGCGCGTCTCCCCCATCGTGCGGAGGGGCGGGCGTTCCAGCGATATCCACATCCCGGCGATAAAGGCGAAAAAGACGACTAACCCCAACAGGTTGAAGGTTACGGCGCGTCCGAAACCTTCCGGGCGATAGGCCATCCAAGCGCTCACTCCCCAACAGAGCAGGGCGGGAAGGGCAAAACAGATAAAATGACTCCAATCCATATCAATTCTCCTTTTTCTTCGGTGCAAAAATAAACAGGCAGACAGCCCCGGACAGCATCATGCAGATTCCGGCATAGACAACCGGCAGCCAAGGATCGCGCACCAGTTCGAAGATGCTGGTTTCACTCCATTTGCCCATTGTCTCGTCGTAACTGAGCTGGTAAATCTTCCACCCGGCGACAGAGAAGGGCTTGTTCACTTCGATCAGAGCCTCTTTCTTTTGTTTGTCTTTTGTATAGACAGTCACGTCGGAGGCGAAGCGTCTCGGCTCACGTTCGGGCATGACAAGTATTTCCGAGTCGCTCAAAGGGAGGGTGACGTAGGGGAACATGTAGTTGCCGGAGCTTACCCAGCCTTCGCGGCGGCTTCCGTCTTTCCGGTTCAGCGCTTTCACATACAGGGCGGAGGTCGCGCCTTCGGACTGGAAGCCTACGAAATTCACCGTGTCCTTGTCCGCTACACAGGCGGCCATCGGGAGGTAGTCAGTGACTTCGACCGTCCAATCCAACAACGAGCCGGAAAGGGGCGATTCTTCTACCAGGAGGTTGACAGGCTGCCCTTCGGGCTGTGCTTTGCCGGTAGTGTTGTCTATGATCATCAGTTTGGGCGGGTATTCGTCGATCGTGAAGTTCTTCAGTTCGATGGCAAGCGAAAGTTCGGTCATGCCGCCGGTTTCGTCCGTCGCACGCCATTCGGCCGCTCCTTCGGAGACGGGCATACGGAGACGCTGCAGGTCGCCGTTACCTAAAATGGCTGCCCAGAGCGTAATGAACAGCCCAGCGTGGTTGAGGACGAACGGGATGTCTTTCCACCGGAAGCGGGCGAGCTTGCGGAGCGTCACCTGGCCCAGAACCGTCAGCACATAAAGGAAAAGCAACACGAAAGGCCACGAGGTGGTCATCCTGTTGAACCCCAGACGGGCGATCAGCCCGCCGGCTGGATGTTCTGTCGGGGCCACTTGCGGAGTGAGCCCCATCAGAACGACTAACACCAACCAAATACACAATGACGTTATGCTTGCTTCCAAGCCGGCAAACCAGCGCAAGGCTGCACTCCGCCGGCTCAGAAGATGTAAGAGCAGGAGCAGGACGAGATAGGCTCCGCCGAACAACAAATTGACCGGATACCAGAAAAAGGCGGCATCCACGTTGCCGGTAGCGAGTTGGAGAATAAGGCCGGTTACCAATAGACCGGCTCCTATCGCCCAACCTTCTGCATATCTCCAGGGCTTATTCCACATATCAACTGTTTTTTGCCAGACGGTTGTTAGCCTTGGCTTCTTCGAGCCACTTCGGAACGACTGTGTTCAGGAATTTTTCTTTCTGGGCACGCTCGGCCGGGATATCGAGACCGATGTATTTCTGCGCCTTGTCTTTCGTACTGATATCGGGCATCGGAACGTCGTCTGTATAACCTAACTTAGCCAATACT
Organism: Parabacteroides hominis; assembly: GCF_014287585.1. Taxonomy (GTDB): domain Bacteria; phylum Bacteroidota; class Bacteroidia; order Bacteroidales; family Tannerellaceae; genus Parabacteroides; species Parabacteroides hominis. Next base: position 149,127 of record NZ_JACOOJ010000002.1, read on the forward strand.
TTGGAGATAGCCAGACGGGCCTGCAAAGCTCTGTCGGTTCCGTTGCCCAGGATACGTTGGATTTCCTGCGGGGCATGGAAAGCACCTCCGTGAGAAGCTACGCCGAAGTCCCAACGCCACTGTGCCTGGCGGATCAGTTGCAGGACAGGAGCCATTTGTTCTTCGGTCGCTCCCTTATCCCAGGCAAACTTGGCTTCGATATGAGCCTTTGCCAATTCTGTCTCCAAGCGGTCGCGCATTTCGCGGGCCTTGTTCTGACGTTCGTAGACATTGTTACGGAGGGTTTCTTCGCTTTCGCGGTGGCATACTTGGCAAGTACGGTCTATCATGGCGAGCGGGCTCATGATGTGGTGATCGCTATACTTCACGCCGCCTTCACTCTTGTAAGGCATGTGGCAATCGGCACACGATACTCCGCGCTGGGCATGGATTCCCATCATGGAAATCTCATAGTCGGGATGCTGGGCTTTCAGGATCGGGGTACGACTGAGTTTATTTTTATAGTCGAAAAAGCCTGCCTCGTCGTAGTAGGCTTCCATGTCTTCCACCGTGAAACCTTTATCCCAGGGGAAAGTCAGGTATTTGCCGTCTCCTTTGAAGTAGTATTCCACATGGCACTGTGCGCAAACCAACGAACGCATTTCCTGCGGCGTAGCTTTCGTAATGTCCTTGCCCTGACGTTGGAAAGCTTCGATCAGGGCGGGACGGCTGATACGGAGGTTCATGTTCACCGGCTCGTGGCAGTCGGCACAGCCGATCGGGTTCACGATCTCTTTACCCATTGCCGACCATTTGCTTTTATAGAAGTTTTCAGCGCCGATACTCTGCATCATACGGGGCACATCAGGGCTTTTACAAGTCCAGCAGGTTGCCGGCTGCGGGCCTCCGTCCTCTTCCGTCATAGGAGAACCTACGCGGAGGGTATGGCGCATATCCTCGATTGCGTGCATGTGCCCGCGGGGAGTCGAATAGTCTTTGGAGAAAGCGTAGCCGGCCCAGAGGATAACCATATCGGGACGTTGTTCCAGCACATCCACGGCCTGGCTCCCGTTGTAGAGGCTTTCGAAACTGGTGTCTGCCGTCTCCGTCCAGGTCTGATACTCACGCGGATAGTTTGGTTCGAACATCTCATTCCTTCCTTCAACGTCTTTTATCTCCGTCTTCTTGTTGTTTAAGACACTGGCTATCTCCACCCGCCTTTCCGTAACAGAGGAGGCCAGCATGCCTAATACAAAAACGACCGCCATCGTTCCGATGAACAACAGCCAGCCTTGCCATGATTTTAATCTCTTTTCCATATTTGTTGCATTTTAATTTATCGGTTATTCTGTAAGCATATCTTTCAACCATTGCGGTGTGTTTGTCTTCGGATAGGGTACGAGGGCGTTAGGCGTTGACGACAGACTGTTCGTGCCCCCATGAGGCACGTCGCGATGGCAATCCCAGCAGGCTTTCCCCTCACCGGCAAGCGCCATCTCATGATCGATCCGGCCCGTCGTAACGAACTCGGTGTTCAGTTGCGTATGACAACGGATGCAGTTGTCCATGATGACCTCGGCGCTGCCGTTAAGCGCCTGGATGACTTGCGGCTCCCCGCGCATCGTAAATACAGCAGCATGACGCAGGCCGTCCATGCCTTTGAATAGCCATTTTTTGGCAAAGTTCTGGTGTGGTACGTGGCAATCGTTGCAGGTGGCGTTACGACTGTGCGAACTGTGGTTCCAGGTAGCATAGTAAGGACCCATGATGTGGCAATTCACACATCCCGACGGATCATCCGACAGGTAGCTCCAAGCCCTGGATGCAAAGACAGTATAGGCTCCGAGACCACACACGACTCCCGCTGCCACGACAGCAAACAATTTCACCCGCCGCGTCGGAAGCACTGTGTTTATTATTTCTCTTATATTCATACAGCCTTAATTATAGTTTAATTATTTGCAAATATCCTAAACCTGCAACAAGTAATATGTAATATATATTACATTCGCTAAAAATATTCATCAGATGAAAAAGGTTCTATTTGTAGCAGTCTCCGCACTGCTTATCTGCACATCTTGTGTAACGAAGAAAAAGTATCTGCTGGCCGAGAACGGACGCCTGGAAGCCATCGCACGGGGAGACGACCTGCAGAACCAGCTTGTGAATTGCCGCAACAACAACGACGGCCTGACCTCGCGCCTTTCCGTCCTCGAACGAGACACCACCCGCATGGGAAAGGACATCCGCAACTATCAGAGCATGTTGAGCACTAACATGACGGAACAGGAGAAGCTCAATTCCCTTTTAAGCCAGAAGATGAGCGAACTGGATGAACGCGAACGTACCATCAACGAGCTTCAGGACATGATAAACGCCCAGACCGAACGGGTGCAAAACCTCCTGAACAGCGTGAAAGACGCTCTCTTAGGTTTCAGCAGCGACGAACTGACCGTCAGGGAAAAAGATGGGAAAGTGTACGTCGCCATGTCGGACAAGCTCCTGTTCGAATCAGGAAGCGCCCGTGTGGACAAGCGCGGGAAAGAGGCTTTGGCTAAACTCGCCGAAGTCCTGAACAAACAAACTGACATCGACGTCTACATCGAAGGCCATACCGACAGCAAGCCGATCAACACCGCCCAGTTCAAAGACAACTGGGACCTTAGCGTGATACGCGCCACCTCCGTCGTCCGCATCCTGACAAAAGACTACGGTGTCAATCCGTTGCAGATCCAACCGTGCGGCCGTGGAGAATTCATGCCGGTAGCCGATAACGAATCCGCCGACGGCCGTGCCAAGAACCGCCGTACGGAGATCATCATGGCTCCGAAATTAGATAAGCTGTATCGGATGTTGAATCAGTAAAAATCATAAAAAAGAAGATGTATCAAATGCCCCTTGTCTCCGTGTTGAACACGGGAACAAGGGGCAGGCCTTATCAATCAGATATTTGTACGGTCGATTCTAATGCGATACGGCATCAAGCGCAAGTACGGGACTGCTTGACACAGTACCGAATAAACAGGTTTCCCTTTATAAAACACGATCTACCACATGACCTTTTGTACACGCCATCTAAAGAATAAACAAAACAGACTAAATACAAACACATTTTTTCATAACCTCTCTTTTTCGTTGCATATAAAATGATAATACAAAAAGGATATTGCAGAGGGGTTACAGGCTTTTTCAGTTAAGAGTTGCTGTAGCTTTCTGGTTACCTTCATTTATAACCAAAGTAACAACGGCTCTACTTCCAGGCAACAGATAAAGTTCCTTGAATTCACCATTCACATCAGCGACCATGATAGGAAATACTAATTCCTTCCCATTTTCATCTATATAAGTTATTGTCACAGCATTATCCGTTGGAATAAAAACCCCCTTCGCCTTTCCCGATTCATCAAAAAGAGAAAACGGATATTTATCAGAGACAATCAAGTTTTCAAATCCACCATTCTGAAACGAATAAGTTCCGGACAGAGCAACTTTAGAAATATAGATATTATCTTTCGTCAATTTAACGGGTACATCGCTTCCTTCTTTGGATTTATGCACGACAATATCCAACGCTGCAAGACGTTCTTCCAAATTTACCAAAACAGCAGTATCGACAGGGGCTGAAACCGACACACTCTTACTTGCTTTAAAACCACTAATATACCATTTATCCTGTTCTCGAAGATCGACAGATAACGACAAATTTTCTTTATCCAATTGATCCGAATAAGGCCGATAAGAGATCAGGTCTAACGAAGATCCGTCCGAAGGCAACAGAACTACGTTAGAAACATCTGTCGGCTTTAAGTATGAAATGTCTCCCTTCCTTTCCACATTATATTCGCTGTTAAACTGATTTTCAGTACCAGTTTTAGAATCAAGCAACAAAACACCTATTGATGCATCCGATTGCCACCATAATTCAGGACAAACTTTCAAACTCAAAGTACGTAGATCATTCGGCATCTGCAAATCATCGTTATCCGAACAAGCATAAAAGGCTAACAACATCAAAGTTGCCATAAAATATCCAATCTGTTTCATTATAATATGTTCTATAAGCTCTTACAAAGAGAAATATTTTATTATTGTCAAACTATTTTTACTATCCTCTTTTACACCTCAAGGCAAAGTACAGAATATACAAAAAAGCCGCCAGCGGGATCACGAACCCGACCGCCATGTTGTCCGCACCGATATATCCCATCAGCATCGGGGCAAAAGCGCCGCCTGCCACTCCCATCACAATATAGGAAGAAGCTTTCTTCGTGTAGGCTCCCATTCCTTCCAGGCCGAGGGCAAAGATCGTCGGGAACATAATAGACATGAAGAAGAAAGACAGATAAAGAGCATACAAAGAAACCGTACCGATAGAAACGACTACCAATGCCATACAGATAGCATCCGCCAATGCAAACCACGTCAGGAGACGTGCCGGAGACATCCATTTCATCGTAAAGCTGCCGGACAGACGACCGATCATGAACAATGCCATCCCTCCGAAAGCCAGGATGCGTGAAGCCTCGATATTTGTCATGGTGGTTTCGACTTCCGTCACATAGTTAATGAAGAAACTGAAAATCCCTGTCTGGGCGGCACAATAACAGAACTGCGCAACGATAGACCGGACAAACTGCGGATGCCTCCACATGGAGACAGCACCGGATGCGGGTGCATGTTCTTTTTCTTCCGCATCCGTATCTTCTTCCACCTGTACTTCGGGTAGTTTGGTAAAGATGAAAAGAATGGCTACCAGCAAAACAACCGAGCCAACCAGGATATATGGTTTCGTCAGCGTAAACGGATCGCTCTCCTCGCCACCGAATATCAGCATGCCACCGACCAGCGGGCCTAATATCCAACCTAACCCGTTAAACGATTGAGACAAATTCAGGCGTTGCGCCCCCGATTCCTTCGGTCCTAAAATCGTGGAATAAGGATTGGCTGCCGTTTCTAAAATACACAATCCGCAGGCAATCACAAACAAAGCGACCAGGAACGGAGAAGCCGAATGCAGATAAGCCGCCGGAATAAAGGCAAAAGCACCTGCTGCAAACAAGCAAAGCCCTAAAATAATCCCTTTCTTATATCCGAAACGCTTCATGAACATACCGGCAGGAAGCGCCATCAGGAAATAAGCGATATAGGTGGAGAACTGCACAAGGCCGCTCTCAGCTTTCGTCATCGTAAAGACACCCTGAAAATGTTTATTCAATACGTCCAGCAACCCGTGGGCAAAGCCCCACAATAAAAACAGGCTGGTGATCAATATGAACGGGACAAGATAAGACTTCCCTCCGGGAGCGGAAAACAAAGTTTTCTGATTATTCTTTTTCATGCTTGCTATTTATTACGAGTCGGCAAAGATACTCTTTTTTTCAGATAATACCCTCCTCCCATATAAGAGACCGTATAAGCCGAATCCGGCGAACTGCGGTAGACAGAAATCTCGCCGAACACATACAGGGCCGAATCCAGATCCAGCCGGAGAATATCCGGATATAAATCATCCGGGATCGAATCGGACGGAGCCAACCCGGCCTTCTCCATCTGGCGGAAAAGCAAAGAATCTCTTTCTGCTTCGAAAAGAATTAGTGAGTTTTTATCGCATAAATAGAAGGTGTCCATCTGTATCATGCTGTTTATCGGGCCTTCGTCATAGCGTCCGACAGCCTGGAGCGTTTCATATCCCGTAATATCCAAAGGTGAATAATCGGTAATGGTTACATATTCATAATAATTACCCGGATTTGTCGGAATCGGATAATTGTCACGCTTTTCCTGCGAGATCCGTTCTATGTCCCTCGCTGTTATGCCTGGTATATACGTGACCAAGGACAACAAAACGACGGCAAGCACAGCCGCATACAAATAATGTGCGGTCCGTCGGAAAAAGAACAGCAGGACAGTCCCCGTCAGGATTGCGCCTACCACCACCAGATACACCCGCGCTTCCGTATATCCGTACTGGTTAATCCGGTAGAAAGTTCCCACCCAATACATGACCAACGCCGGAAGTACAGCCCAACCGGAATAGCGGTAAAACCAATCATAATATCTTCTCTCCAGGAACGGCTGGCAACTTTTCAGAATGAATGTAGCCGAAATAAAACTGACGACAATATAAGCAACCGCACCTTTGGGCAAGGACCACAAAACGGCCACTTTGACAAAATAGAGATACAAGATAACCGCATATATCAGCAAGGCCGGCGAAAGGACGTAATTCAGCAATACATCGAACAGTTTGTTCACGCCTTCCTCCTCCTCTTTCTCCCGGTTAAACAAAAGGAACAACAACGGCAATATCCCTGCAAATGCGATACTGGACGAATAGGCCATAAACCTCCGTTCCCCATATTGCCATATCTCAAAAATATACTGGATCGAATAATAGATGGAGATAGAAAGCAGCCAAGCAATCCCGGCCAGCAATCCGGCAGAAAGCATCGCCCGAAGGTAACAAAGCCCTTTCCTGACAAACCTATCGTTATCCCGTCTCCAGTCGCACACCAGATACAGCAGTTGCACTACTACGAGCGTCACCCAATAGAAAACAGACCAGAAATCTTTCTCCTTCCAGAAAAACGGAATAAAGAACAACACAGACAGATAATAGGCAAAACGCCAGCGCGATCCTTCCGTCATCGAATTCAATGTACAGGTAATCAGGAATAAGACCGGGAAGTAATAAACGACAACAGCCAGTCTTGCACAAGATGTCTCATACAGCGCGCAACCGAAACAGCAAAATAAAACAGACAGAACTACCTCTGCCGGATTGTGCCGCACTGCTATCTGTAAACGTTTGAGAAGAGCCTCTATTTTCTTTTTCATACCTTCAATATTTATGATTAGGCCATAAAGATAAGCGTTATTGCTTTTCTGTCACTATTTACATGCCAAAATGGTTCCTTTTCTGCCAAATTTTCCTACAGGCACTCTCCATTAACAATCCCATTTTCAAACACATAGATCCATACGAGTAAGCCTGTTTACCTAAAATCATGGCCTCCGGAAAAGGTTTTCAACTTCGTTTATCATCCTTTATCCATATTAACGCCGGACACATTAATCTGGCATGCCTTTTGAAGTTGGTATAGTGCTTTCGGGTTAGAAAAGACGAGAGCGGAAAAGAATATAAATGTTTAATTAAATAATTGGAGGACTGTATTATGACACCGATGAGAAGAAGTCAAAATTGGCTACCGTATGTATTCAATGATTTATTTGACAACGACTGGATGATTAAAGCAAACTCTACAGCTCCAGCCATCAATGTGATTGAATCGGAAAAGGACTATCGAGTAGAGGTTGCTGCTCCGGGCATGACAAAAGACGATTTCAACATCCGTATCGACGAGAACGACAATCTGGTCGTATCGATGGAGAAAAAAGAAGAAAAGAACGAAGAAAAGAAAGAAGGACGCTATCTGAGACGCGAATTCTCCTATAGCAAATTCCAGCAAACAATGGTTCTTCCTGAAAATGCAGAGAAAGAAAAGATCGAAGCAAAAGTCGAGAATGGTGTGTTGAACATCATCATCCCGAAAATGAGCGAGGAAGCAGCCAAGAAAGCTGAAAAGATTATTGAAATCAAATAATCTGTTTGTCCTTTATAAACGAAAGGCTATAATGGTTTGTTTTATTGGAAAAATATTATCCGGATAAAGCAAACCATTATTTTTTTATCTATATCTTTGCCTGTATAAAATTGTATTGTATTATAAATCTAATAGAAAGAAAGGAAACAGAATTATGATTTTAAGCAAAAAATTATCTGAAGCATTTAACGCACAGGTCAATGCAGAAATGTGGTCATCTAACTTGTATCTGTCCATGTCCGTACATTTCCAGAAATTGGGATTGAACGGTTTCGCACACTGGATGAAAAAACAAGCAGACGAAGAACTGGAACATGCCCATAAATTGATTGACTTCGCAATCGATCGTGGTGGTGATATCACAATCGGCCAAATTAATGTTGTACCTACTGCATGGGGCAGCGTCATAGAGTTATTCGAACACGTTTACAAACACGAATGCTACGTTTCCGAACTGATCGACAAAATGGTCGATATCGCTGAAGAAGAAAAAGATCACGCCTCAAGAGACTTCCTCTTCTGGTTCGTTCGTGAACAGGTTGAAGAAGAATCTACAGCCAAAGATATCGTAGACCAGTTGAAGAACTACGGCGAATGCCACATCGGCATTCTTGACCACAGATTGGGCAAAAGATAAAAACAATGGACAATGGACAATTAAAAGATGCGAGTGTGTCAACTAATTGTCCATTGTTAATTCTCAATAATATCAAGTATCGCTTTTCCCCACAACTCACCCAAGGCTGCTGCTCCTTTCTGATTAGGATGCAGATAGAAAGTTCCGGCATTTCCTTTTTCGGGGAATAGTTCGCCTTTATAATGCACCTTGAAATAATCGAAACCATCCGTATCTCCCATAAAGACCTGTCCGGGAAAACGTTTGGAATAATCAAGCACCAAGGCTTGCAACTCCGGATAATAGCTCTGTAGACGATTCAAACCCTCTTCCAGATATTTAGCTCCATTGTACGTATTCGGGCTATACCACACCGGACGATGCAACACGATCTTGCAATCCGGATATAGAGCCAGCAATTTGTCGATAATCGTTTTCATATTCTCATAATACTTGGCAGGAGAGGCCGGAGCCCCGTTCGGTCCTGTAATGGCGCTGTCGTTCGTCCCAAGCATAACGGAAAAGATCAATGTAGCCCAAGTTTCATCTTTGAACTGGTCGGCAACCTGGACTACCTTCGGGAAAAGGGATTCGGTTTGAGGAAGAAAATCAAGAGTCGTACTTCCGCTCACTCCCTGATTGGAATAACGGACAGTCCCGACAGCAGGCTGCCTGCGCAGATACAAAGCGGCTTTCACAGGAGGTGCATCGTGCCTCGGATTTTCCAACAAAACCCCCTGCGTTATACTGTTTCCGATAAATACTATATTCAGGTTCTTCTTTTCCTCCCCCACCATATAACAACTGATTGTCATACACAACAACAAACCTATAATTTTCCGAATATCCTTCATAATTCAATCTTTCCTACTACTCTGCGAATGTAGGAAAAAATTCATTAACTTCCGGATGTTCGGACAACCAAATTTTAGCTCCTTCCTCCTCATGCATAGGATGCCCTTCCACCAAATCCATCAATTCGCTCAATTGGTCATTATCGAGAGAAAAGTTCCGGAAAAAAGCGGCGGCATACGGATCTTTTTCAGAGAACCCTTTGGTAGCCATAATCTGAATGTGTTCGGCATCGCCATACTGCTTCTGCGGATCATCCAGAAACTTGAGGTCGTAGCGGGAGAACATCCAGTGAGGCGTCCAGCCGGTTACCACGATCCATTCCTTGTTCTCGATCGACTTCTGCAGGAATGCGACCATTGTCGAACCGCTCGAAGGTTTCAAGGTCAGCTCGACCGGATATTCCCGAATGACACGTTCAGTCTCGTTCATCAGGCCGGCTCCTACGTCGATACCGATTATCTCGTTGCGAAATTCATCTTTATGCTCATTCAATTCATCTATGGAACCGATCGTGACATACGAAGGGACTACCAGCCCCATCTTGGCATTTTTGTAGGCCACACCTAACGTTTCCAGGTGATCGCCATATTTCTTTATATAATCGGCATGCGTAGCCGGAAGCCAGGAATCCATAAAGACATCGACTTTGCCAGCCGCCATCGAGACAAAGACCGGCGCGATATCCGCATTTCGCAGTATCACGTCATACCCTTTGCTCTCAAGCATGACTTTCGCCAGATAGCTCATTGCAATTCCTTCCGACCAGTTTACATAACCGATCGAGACCTGTTTCCTGTCTTTCGAGGAATTGCTGCAATCTGCGAACATCATCATGAAGGCAACAATAAGGGATAAATTTATAATGATAATCAATCTTCTCATAAACACTTTTCTTTTTATCTGTTTTTACTTTCTACGGACAAAACCCTGCGTAATACGATCCAGGACGATCGCCAGAATCACGACGGCTATACCGCCTTCGAAGCCAAGTCCGATTTTCATTTGTGTGATCCCCTTCAATACGATCTCACCCAATCCGCCGGCCGAAATCATGGCCGCTATCACAACCATGGACAGAGCCATCATGATCGTCTGGTTCACCCCTGCCATAATGGTCGGCAAGGCCAACGGAAGCTGCACCTTAAAAAGAAGCTGTCCCGAAGTGGCCCCGAACGAGCGGGTCGCCTCGACAATATCATCCGGAACCTGACGGATACCTAAGTCGGTAAGGCGGACAACCGGAGGCATGGCGAATATCACGGTGGCAAAAGCGCCCGGAACAGGCCCTAACCCGAAAAACAGGACAGCCGGAATCAAGTACACGAAAGCAGGCATCGTTTGCATCAGGTCCAGAACCGGACGGATCACTTTAGCCGCCTTATCGTTCCGTCCGGTCCAGATTCCGAGCGGGACACCGAACAGCAGGGCGATGATCGTCGACGACAAGACAAGCGCCACGGTCTGCATAGTCTGTACCCAAAATCCCATTCCCCAGATCAAAAGTAATCCGAGCAAAGTCAGGACAGCAGTACCCTTTCCGGCTTTCCACCAAGCCAAAGCAGCTATTCCCGCAATCATCAGGTAGAACGGGATCCACATCAGGATTCCCTGGAAACCGTCGATAAAGCCGCCCACGATGTTATTAATCACATCGAAAAGGCCGGCAAAGTTTTCCGTCAGCCAGTTAATGGCTATTTCTATATATTTTCCGATATTTATCATAAGTCTATTGCGTTTTGAATGATTTCTTCTATTTCTTTCTGATCCTTGCCGGTCATCTCGATAATGATAGCCGAGGTCGACACGACACCTTTCAAGCGGTTATTCTCATCGACCACCGGCAAAGCCTGCTGGACCTTCGGCAAGAGGGGCAACATATCTTCCACCGTCGTATTCTCCAATACCGAAGGGACCTCTTTCACGACAATCGAACCGATGTCCCGCGTCCCTTCCTTACGCAGTCGGAGCACATCTTTCAACCGTATTTCGCCGAGGAACTGATCGTCCGTACCGATCACGGGCAAGGCATACAAATGTCTTTCCCTCATCTTGCGGATAATCGCCTCCGGACCATCTTTGCGGATGCGGACAACGATCGGTTGACTCAGCATGATGGAAGAAGCCGTAACGACACGTCCGCGATCCACGCTCTCGGTAAAGCGGGTGACGTAGTCATTCGCCGGATCAGTCAGGATCTCTTCGGGCGTCCCGACCTGCACGACTTCGCCATCCTTCATAATGGCAATGCGGTCACCCAACTTGATCGCCTCGTCCAGATCATGCGTAATAAAGACAATGGTACGTTTCATCTTCTCCTGCAAGTCCAGCAATTCGTCCTGCATCTGCTCCCGGATAAGCGGGTCAAGGGCCGAAAAAGCCTCGTCCATCAGCAGGACTTCCGGGTTATTCGCCAGAGCACGTGCCAGCCCGACACGCTGCTGCATACCACCGGAGAGTTCGTCCACACGCTGGTTTTCATATCCTTTCAATCCGACAATCGCTATACTTTCATGTGCTTTCTTCTCTCGCTCTTCTTTAGAGACGCCCTGCAGTTCGAGGCCGAAAGCGATATTGCTCAAGACTGTCCGGTGAGGCAGAAGACCGAAATGCTGGAATACCATCGCCATCTCCTTGCGGCGTATCTGTAACAGTTCTTTATCCGACAGGGATGTGATATTCCTCCCGCTCAGCCAGATCTCTCCCATAGAGGGTTCGTTCAACCGGTTAATGCAACGCACCAACGTCGACTTACCACTGCCGGAGAGTCCCATTATCACGAACATTTCTCCTTCCTTTATTTCCAGATTGGCATTACGGACGGCAACAGTACAGCCCGTTTCTTTTAAAATTTCCTGTTTGCTTTTACCTTGCTTTATCATCTTTTTCGCTTTGCTTTTCTCAGGTCCGAAAAGGATGGATAAGTTTTTTATTTCTATTTTCGTCATACTAAAAATTATATTTGGTTATGTTTAGAAGTAATACCCAGGATCGGGTTTGTGGCGTCTATTAAGTAAACAGAGAAAACTGAATTTAGTTTAAATAGGACAGTATTATTCGATCCTTACTCATTTTTAAGGATATCATAAAGATTCATAAACAGAAAAGATAGTCAAGATTTATTCAATCTATTATTTTACGGATGAAGCGGCAATGTAAAACTGAAAGTAGACCCCTTTCCGGCTTTGGACGTCACGGAAATCGTCCCTCCCATTTTAGTGACCAGGCCTTTGCAGATGGCCAATCCCAAACCGATGCCTTGTTTGTTCCCTTTTAGCTGTACAAAGCGGCCAAAGATATTTTCCAACTCGGATTCCGGTATTCCGCTGCCTGTATCAGTCACATAAAAACGAACAAAATCTTCCTGGATTCCATATCCGAAGCGGATGCTTCCTTTTTCGGTATATTTAGCCGCATTCGTCAACAAATTAATCAGAATCTGCATCATCCGGTTCTTATCCACATTCAGGATAATTTCGGGGCAAGGGTCCGAAATCAATATTACATGCTCCGGCACCCGGAATTGCATGGTCTGATAAACATCGTGCATGACCGAAGGCAAATGAGTATCCGCATAAGTGAAAGTCAGCATATCCGATTCGATCTTGGATATATCCAGGACGTCATTAACCAGATTAAGCAATAATTCATTGTTGGCTTTGATCAAGTTCGTATATGATTCCCTAAGTTCCGGATCTTCCTCCTGGCTCAGAAGATCTGAAAAACCGACAATTGCATTCAACGGAGTCCGGATCTCATGCGTCACATTGGCAAGAAAGGTAGATTTGAGGAGATCGGCATTTTCGGCTTTCTCTTTCGCTTTAATCAACGACTCTTCATATTCCACATGTTTCTGGTTATCGATCACACAGCCGACGATCAGATTCGTTTTGCCCTCCTTATCCTTTTCAAACGCCTTACCGATCACCTCGTAGCTCCGGTATCGCCCGTCATCGCCTTTCAAACGGAAATTGACCGAATATTCCTCCAGATCTTTATCCCGGATCTCGTTGAAAAGAAGAAAGAAATCCTGCCGGTCTCCAGGATGGCGCAAGATGGACAAGGAACGACAGATATATCGGTTTCGTTCCAGCAAATGGTTATTCACGCCATAAAATTGAAAACAACGGTTGCAATGCACTTTGTCGCACGTGCGGAACAGTTCGAAATTAAACAAATAAGTTGCGATATGGCTATTATGCAGAGCAAGCTCCATCATGCTGCGGCTTTCGGACAACTGATGGGACAGATTCCGGTTTTCCTTCTCCTTCTCTACGATATCCGATACGTTGCGGATATAAGCCACCACATATTTATGATGGATGGGGACTAATCTTAACTTAAAATAAACGACCGGCGCATTATGTCCGGGGATGGAAAACTCAAGATTAGCGACTTCTGATGTATCTAAGCTCTCCTGCACCATCGAAGCGACCTTTTTTTTAACAGGAGCAGGATATGTGAACCCCGGAAGATCGTCAATACGGCAATTCAAGGCGGCAGGCGTAATGCAAGTCTCAGAAGCATAAGTGATGATACGTTCGACCACCAACCGGTTGTTGATAAGAAGAATGGTATCAGGCACAGATTGGGCGACCTTATCGGAGATGTCTTTCAACTCCCGCATTTTTTTGTCGTACCGCACTATATCCATATCCGACAAATCGCTATCAGTCAGCAATAAGGTATAACCGACAATATTTCCTTCCTGATCAAATCCCGGAATGATCGTATATCCTATCGGTTGATTGTCGGCCAATACACTTCCGTTCTTCAAATGATTTTTCTGCAAATCGGACAAATAATCGTTATCAAACAAGTTATTCAGAATAAAATCATGCTTATTCTGAATACTAAACTTTTCACACAATGTATTATTCATTTCCAGCAAAGAGCCCGATTTATCATACAAAGCACCTCCGGCCGGATAATAAGTAAAAAAGTCCGATAAAAGTATTTGTTTTACAGAAGTCTCATTCATGATATCTTTTGACTTAGAAGATTTATGCAAAGTAAATCAAAGTTTGGAAACAAAGGATATATATTGTGATAAAATAACATTCGTCTTCACCGGCCTTTGTTTTTTAATCAAACCTTTAGAAGCGGGATATTGTTATGAAAGAAATAAAACAAAAAACTTAGTAGCAATATGAAAGCATTAATTGGTAAAAAAGCGCCGGAGTTCCATGCCCCGGCTGTAATCAATGGCAACCAGATTGTCGAAGATTTCTCTCTGGATCAATATTTAGGGAAAAAGTATGTCGTGCTTTTCTTCTACCCGATGGACTTTACGTTTGTCTGTCCGACAGAACTGCATGCCTTCCAGGAAAAGCTGAATGAATTTGAAAAACGTAACGTAGCCGTAGTAGGATGCTCAGTCGATTCCGAATATTCACATTTCGCCTGGTTGAGCCAGGATAAAAACAAAGGTGGAATACATGGCGTCAAGTATCCAATTGTTGCAGATTTTTCGAAAACAATCGCAGAAAACTACGGAGTACTGGCAGCCGATTACCTGACCAACGAAGAAGGCGAAGTGGTAGCCACGGGCGCTCCCGTTGCTTATCGCGGCCTGTTCCTGATCGATAAGAAGGGAAAGATCCGCCATTATGTAATCAACGACCTGCCGTTGGGACGTAACGTCGACGAGGCGATCCGTATGGTTGACGCATTGCAACATTTCGAAGAGTTCGGCGAAGTATGTCCGGCAAACTGGTCTAAAGGAAAAGACGCCATGAAAGCGACCAATGAAGGCGTTTCCGGCTATCTGAGCAGACATTAAGTTATTATCTGTTTGAGAACAGTAGACAGTTGGCCGTTCGTTTGGTATATTCTGTTTTGGTCACCAGATCGTTTTTTGGAGAACAGCCGGCTGTCGCTGTTTATTCTTTCCCTCCTTTATCCTCTTGCATTTATCTGAAATAGGCTCGACATCCAACCGCAGGATAGCATTATATTTAAACGATATCGAACAAGAAATCTATAAAAAGTCTTATATTTGCGAGTAAGAATTACACATAATAATGCATGCTAATATGAAAACTAAGATTTCTCTTTTGCTTCTTGCCATTCTCTGCAACTTCCCTGCATTTGCACAGATTGACTTCGACCAGTTCTTTGAGAAGAAAAGTCTCCGGGTAGATTTCGCCTTGAGCGGTAACCTAAAGTCGCAATCGGCTGCTATCCAACAATTGCGCGAAGAGCCTGTATGGGGCGGTCCTGTAAAAAACCTGATAGACAAGTTCAATTACGGCGGCTATTATATTAATGTATATGACAAGGCTACGGATAAACTGATCTATTCACGCGGTTTCAATACATTGTTCGAAGAATGGCGCTCGACGGAACAGGCCAAGACCGAGACACAGTCATGGACAAACAGCGCTTCCATTCCTTTCCCGAAAGAACCTGTTTATGTCGAGATCACGGCACGCGATAAGGCGGATATGCAATTCCATCCATTGCTGAAACAGGAGGTCGATCCCAAAAGCATCTTCATCGACCGGGGCAAACTGAAGGACAATAAGGTGTACCAGATACAGAAAAGCGGCGATCCGGCTGAAAAAGTCGATCTTGTTTTCATTGCTGAAGGATATACGGAGGACGAGCAGGATAAATTCATATCCGATGCCAAACGTTTTACGGAAGCCCTGTTCGCTACTCCTCCCTATACGACACGCCGGAATGACTTCAATATATGGGCTGTCTGCCTTGTGTCCGAAGAATCGGGTACGGATGTTTCGGGCAAAGGTGTTTTCAAGAATACAGCCCTCAATTCCGGTTATTATACATTCGGCGTGGACCGTTATCTGACAACGCCGGATATGAAATCGATACGCGATGCCGTCTGGAACGTTCCTTGCGACGCCATATTCCTGTTGATAAACACTGATATGTACGGCGGTGGCGGCATGTATAATTTCTATGCTTGCGGGACAGCCGACAATCCGCGGACACCGGTTGTCTTCACGCATGAGTTCGGGCATAGTTTCGCCGGTCTGGCAGACGAATATTTCTCTTCTGAAGTCGCCTACCAGGATTTTTATAACCTGAAATACGAACCGTGGGAGCCGAATATCACGACTTTGGTCGATTTCGACAGCAAGTGGAAAGACTTGTTGCCCGCGGGCACACCTATTCCTACCCCGCTCGATGCCGAGCATAAGGACAAAGCCGGCGTGTTCGAAGGAGGCGGTTACCTGTCCAAAGGCATTTATCGACCGATGGATCATTGTATGATGCGCGATTATGCTCCGTTCTGCCCGGCTTGCTCACGGGCCATTCTTCAAATGATCGATTTCTTAACGGATAAGGAATAAAACCATAGATCTACCCGGTGAACCGTAACCCATAGGGTTAGGAGAGATAAAGCTATGCTTTGGATAACGTAAAGCATAGCTTTGTCCATGAACTTTCATTATTTTAACCGCATCGCCTCCCCGTATTTACTAATATCGATCAAATTAGAAGTTTCCACCTTGATTTTTCCGTAAATGAGTTCGGGGATATTGAAAGAGAAGAGAGAGCGTTCATAATAATCCGTTTCTTTTTGCGGCAACAGGAAAGGCTTTCCGGGAACACCATTCGCATCCAGATAACAAATATAAGGGCGCGTATAAAGCCCGTCGTCCCGGCGGCTGCTGAAAACGAACCACCGGCTGTTGCTGCTCCAGGAATGATAGCTTTCGGAATCGTCGCTGTTCACTTGGAGGAGGGAATCCGTTTTGTGCGTCAGCAGATCCAACAACCGCAAATCCGCATCTTTGTGCCAGATGGAGAAATTGCCATAGTCCGAAACCGTGTACATCAGGAAACGGCCATCTGGCGATACGCGCGGGAACTTTGCGCTTCGTCCTTCTTCCTCCGCGTTGTAAAGCGTATCTATTGCTTGTCCGAAACGATGGTTTTCAGGATCGAAAGCTATGCTTTGCAGGTTGTAGCGGATTTCCCGGTACGACTCAGGCATCAGCTTTGCCGGGGCGGAACAAAAGTACAACCGCCTGCCGTCCGGAGAGAATGCCGGAAAGGTCTCCATATTCCCTTCCGAAGACAAGAGGGGGACCGTTACGATTTCGTGTCTCTCCACGTCATAGACCACGACATCCGATCGGTTGTCGAACACCTCCACCCGGTTTGCATCCGAAAGGTGGAAATCTTGCTTCGTATCGTTTGTCGAGAATGCGACATACCGCCCTGACGGATGCCAGGCGGGATAGACTAAGGCGGAAATAGTCCGTTCAGTCTTCGTATCTAACTTTTCGATATGGCCGTCTGCCAGTATATATGTCCCGGCGTGAATCCCGCGTTGGTGAAAAAGCATCCTGTCCGGATTCTGCATGCAGAAGGAATGGCAATTCATGCAATTATTGTTCGTCGACTTATTGTCAAGAAATGTTTCTTCCGTAAAATCCTCCAGACAACGCTGGTAAATCCCCATCCTGTTCCACATGCGGTAGCCGGGCGCGATACGGCGATAGACCAAATAGGGATCGATTTCATCTTTGACAACCCGGATGGAAAAAGGAGGATATCGAAACCATTTGCCATCTTTGCAGATATAAATCCCGACCGAAAGATTCCCGCCTGCCGATGCGTCCAACAAGCGACGCCATTTCTTCTCCGGGATTTGGAAAGAACCGTTATCCGAATCCACGCGTACTTCTTGCCGATCCTTGCCGGATAAGAGCGCGATTGCTTTGCAAGGTTCTTTCAGCTTGAAGTTCAGCGGGGCGATATTGCAGGGGATCGCGACCTCTTTATAATCGGGAAAAATTTCGATTTCTCCTTCCGCTTTCTCCGCATCGGGCAACAGATTGTTGCAAGACAAAAAGAAAACCATACAAAGCCATAAATAGATGTAATTCATAGGCTATCCATTCAACTTTTTACAATAATAATAGAACCAGAAAGTATCTCCATACTGCCGGTAGAGCCAGGGAAGCCCGTCACTGCTATTCTTGATCTTCGGAATATCCTCCCGGAATTGTTTATACCGCTCCACTATCTCAGGCCGGACGGATATTTTGTCAAGAACAGAGAGATCCCCGACCGCCAAAACCAATGCCGCCTCCTGGAAATGAACAGGAAGGGGGCGCTCTTGTGAAAATGTGCCGGCATGCAACAGGAATGTCCCGAACTTCTCCATTTCCTTTGCCAACAGATAGGAACAACCCAAATATTCCCATGCAACCCGGTTCACGCCAGGTTCCGAAAGATGCCCCGCCCAAAGGCTGTCGATGTCGATCAGGCAAAGCAAATTGTCCGGCTGAAAGGCCGGCATTGTCTTCAAGGCAAGCTCTTCATCCTGCCCTATCCTTTCGGGGTGACGAACATAACCGGCATATTTTTCCGCCCATCGGCGATAACCGGGTAACCGGCGGAGGATGCCCAGATACTTATCAGCCAAAGCAAAATCTCTCCGTATCAGGCTAATCCAGACCAACCGTTGAAGCATACGGGGGCTTCCTCCCCGCTTGGCAAGTGTCAGCCCTTCCATCGCGTATCCTTCCGAAAGGCTGATATCCCCGATCATATAATGGATATCGCTCAAGAGGCAGCTCATATAATAAGTCCGGTCCCAGGAAACCAAAAGGCCTTGCGGCCCCTTCTGGTCATAATGGAACAACCGGTCGCCCAAAACGCCTTTCCGGGCCAATGCCATATTCAAATAGTTAAGGCTGACATAATCCGTCGTCCCCTTCTCCGGATGTTCATGGATAATCGTGTCCCACTCGTTCCTTTGCGCTAAAAGGGACAACTCGTTCATCCGGTTATTCCGCACTTCATACGCTCCGGGCAGGCAAAAGGCGGAAAAGCAAAAAAGGACAATGAGCAAGCCGCCTGCAACAAGTATTTTTACCGGGCGCTTTCCCCAGGGAAGAACTTTCATAGCGAAGGCCGTTACAAACAGAACCAAAAGCAAGATGACAAAACGAATCCAGACATAATACATATAAGAATCCGGCTGCAACTGAGATTCCTGATACCTTTCGGAGTAAATCCCGTCTGTCAACGGAATGCCGATAGCCAAACGAATGCCGATATAGGCCAAAAACAACCCTGTCAAACACACGGCAAGCGAAGCATGCCATTTCTTCCTCCTCCTCTCGCACAAAAGACTCATAAAAACCACGACCAAGCCGTAAAGCGCCGCCAACTGGCCGGCCAAACCATAGAGAAGAACCACGCTTGCCAAACCATAAAGCAATTGCACCGCCGTCCGCCGGATGCGGATAAAAAAATAAGAAAACAGCAGGAGCAGGAAAAGCCCGACCGTTCCGTCCAACACATAAAAAGGGCTGGTATGGGCTTTCAACAATCCTAAAACAGGAAACAAGGCAAGCAGCCCGTTATATCCGCGCGCCGTAATTTCCTGCAAAAGCAGATAACACAAGAAGCCGGTTGCACACAAAAAAGCACTGTTGACCAACAACACAAACAGGGAAGAGGCATAATATTGAACCAAAGCCTGTCCGGCTACCGCACAAAAACCGCCGGGGACAGACAGCATATCGCGGATAACCTTCCATTCAGGAATAAACAACTGCACTTCTTCCTGCCGCTGGAACGTGGAAGTACCGAACGACCAAAAGAAAACCCAAAGCCCGACAAACACGAGCAGCCAGAATACAAGCGTCCTCCCTTTCATTATCCTATTGCTTTCGTTAATAAAGAAATAAAACAAAAGAAGAGAGTATGTCAAAAAGGATTATGACACACTCTCCTCCCTTGGTCTAAAGAGCGAATTTATACTTTCTACTTACTGCCATAACCCGGATTCTGCTCTAACAGGTTATTTGCACCGATCAGACTGTAATGGATCGGGAAACGGTTGAAATTCGGATTATTCGTCGCCTTATGATCCCACCAGTCTTCCGTCACGTAGGCATCCCAACGAACCAGGTCCGTACGGCGGCGTCCTTCGGCCAGGAATTCCAACTGCCATTCGTCCAACATACGGTATTTGTCCAGATTAGCAACCGTTACCGGATCAGGATCGACTCCGTCTTCGAAGTAACGTTTACGAACCGTATTGATCAGATCGGCAGCTCCCTGCTTGTCACCGGCACGCATCTTGCATTCGGCCAGCATATAATAGATCTCGGCCAAACGGATAACAGGACAGTCGGGATCGCCCTTACGTTTAAACTCTTCCTGGGTAGGACGCGGACTGCGTTTCGTCACACGCACACAAGAGTTTTCTTCTGCCGTTGCAATCGTGGAAGGCAAGGATGCCAGATCCGGATACTGGGGATCTTTCCCCACTTTTGCAAAATAAGCCACTTGGTCGACAACCGTGATGACCTCACCGGCATACTCACGCGTGCCCGTACAAACCCATTCCGGATTCAACGGATTCACTAATTTGCCGACGATAAACATACCGCGGTATTTGCCGTTGCCTTCATATACATACGGCTGTTTACGGATATCTTTATCGTTGAACTTCGCATATGCTCCACCCAACTTATACGGATAGCGTTTGCCGGTCGGGTCCAGACTCGGAATCAAACCGATACCGTTATCCGAACCGGAACCTTCCAACCCTCCCAAATAATTCTTATAGTTGTAAGGGACCTGCCATCCCCAATACATGGCATCCGTTTCCGTCTTTGCATTCTGGCTCGGTACGGACCAGATAATTTCAGGACAACGTTCGTTGTCGAATCCGAAAATATTCGTCCAATCCGATTCCAAAGCATACTGGCCATATTTGCCATCGATAATATCCTGACAAATCTGGGCTGCTTCCGTAAACATTTCCTTGCCGATATAAGACTTGGCATTGAAATACAAGCGAGCCTGCAAAGCTGCTCCGGCAGCACGGTTGATCGAACCGGTTTCCATCGCGCCCAATGTCTCCTTGACCGGAAGGTTGGGAACGGCAATCTTCAATAAGGAGTCGATGAAGTTGAATGTCTCGACATCGGTCGAACGTCCTTTCACCTCGCTCTGGGTAGTTGTGTAGAGAGGTACTCCTCCGAAGAAATCCAAACCGTCTATATAGAACGAAGCTGCCAACGTACGTTGCTGGTTCAACATGGATTCGCGTGTGCCCTCAGGAAAACCAAGCGCGTCAAAATCCACATTTTCCAAATCTTCCAACGCATCCCAAGACAAAGCGACACCCATCGCGAAGTTGGTCCAACCGGTTTCTACGCGTGTCATATCTTCCGTATATTCATGATGGTGGAACTTTTGATAGTTCGCCCCGTCATACCAGTCGCTACCACGTGTCGGCAGACAATACTCATCGGTTCCCAACTCTTGCAACGCCCACCGGGGATTATCATGGGCGATATACCAGCGCCAGTGTGTGAACGGACGGTTGAAACGTTGCCATACGGCATCTTGTGAGCTATAGAACGTTTCCGGGACCACCTGCGAATAAAAATCTGGTTCGACACTACAGGAAGTAGTGCATAGCAGGCAGATCACTCCGGATAAAAATAATTGGAATATATTTTTCTTTTTCATCTTACAATCTTGTATTAGAAGTTAAACTGCATACCTAACGTCCAAGTACGGGTGACCGGATAGAAACGTTCCGTATCCCAGAATTTTTCCGTGCCTTGATCCCAACCGGTGATATTGACTTCCGGATTCATACCGCTATAGCCGGTGATTGTACATACGTTTCCGACTGTACCGTAAATACGGATACGGTCGATCAAATTGTTCGTATATTTCTTCATCGGGAGCGTATAACCTAACGTGATCGCATCGATCTTCAGGAATGTTCCATCTTCCAGATAGTAATCGCAGACCTGCTTTTCACCTTTGATATGGTTGAACTTGCCGTAAGCGTCTTTCAGGACGTTCAGGTTTCCCTGTCCCTGGATGCCATAATACATATTAATCGTATTATATACGTCGAAATCGATCCAGCTACGCAGGTTGATGCCTAAATCGAAGTTCTTGTACGTCAATGTATGACTCCATCCGATAATCAGTTTCGGAGTATAGTTGCCAATATATTGCTTGTCGTTTTCCGTTTTCTGTGCAGCCGGAATCACTTCACCGTCCTTGTTATAGAGCAAGAAACTGCCTTCATCGTCAAAACCGGCAAACTTCCAAATATAGAAAGAACCGATTGTCGATCCTGCTTCCATACGGGCGGCATCGCCCGGAGTACCCGGAGCCACGAAACCATTGCCGTTATGATACGAGTTATCGCCTTCCAAAGTCAGGATCTTTCCTTTATTATGGCTCAGGTTCATATTGGAAGACCAAGTGAAATCTTTCGTACGGATAATGTCGCCTCCGACTTCAAATTCCCAACCTTTACTTTCCATGCTACCGATGTTTTGCATTTGAGTCCCTTGCGTATAAGGCGGTTGCGGCACTTTTACTTCAAACAGCAGGTTGTCCACCTTACGACGGTAGTAGTCAAACTTGCCATACAGACGACCGTTAAAGAAAGAATAATCGGCCCCCAAGTTCCATTCCTTCTTTTCTTCCCATCCTAAATTCGGATTGACATTTTGCGATTTCCCGTACGAATACGCCCATGTTCCGTCCGGCAACATCCAGTTCGTATCGGAAGCTAACATATTAGCCATATACGTCGAACTAAAATCGTTATTACCGGTCACACCATAACCGAAACGAACCTTCAAGTCGTCCAGCCATTCGAAATCTTTCATAAACTCTTCGTTCGAGATACGCCAACCGGCCGTTGCAGACCAGAAGTTCGCCCAGCGGTTGTCGGCCGCAAACTTGGAAGAACCCTCATGACGGATAGAAGCGGAAAGCATGTATCTATCTTGATAAGAATAATTGGCACGGGCAAAAAGGGAGAACAAACGTTCCGTAACGAATTTTTCTGAGCTCATGCCGGCTTTGCCATCAGACAGATAACTACCCTTGCCTATATCCCAATACTTGATACCATCGACAGAAAAGTCGTAGTTGTCCATATTGAATTTTTCCCGGTTATATTCAAAATAAGAATAACCGGCAGTCATATTCAGGCTATGTCCGCCTTTCAATTCGGTAACATAAGAAAAATATCCTTCCGAAGTCAGTCTCTCTTGTTTATCGAAAGCCAAATAAGCATGTCCCTTACGGGAATTATCCAATTCCCCACGATGTGTACGGGGCCAATATTTATGTTCTTCCCATTGTCGGTTTTCAAACCCAACAACCTGCTGATAGTTCAAACCCGGAATGGGCTTGATATTCAATTTCAAGTTTACTTCCGGCTTGAACCATTTATCCAACCCGTAGAAATCTTCCAGCATGACATCCGCCACAACGTTATAGTCCAACGATTCGTTAAGCCAGACATTATAACCGGACTCGCTCTCCGGGTCGTACGGCGAGCGGGTCGGATTGTTACGCATGGCCTGCTGGAAATTGGGAAAGTGGTTGTTACGGGCAGCTTGGCGGTAATCTACGGCCGGACGCACTTCCAACCAGTCGTCGAATAACTTGAAAGAGGCATTCACGCGTCCTCCATAATCCTGGCGTTCGTCCTGCAAAGCGATACCCTGGTTCTTTTCATAAAAGAAAGAGGTATAGACTTGCGCCTTTTCCGTACCCATTTCCAATGCCAAGTGATGTTTTTGCGAGAAGTTATCCTTATTGATCATCTCGTCCCACCAGTTTGTGTCGGAACCGTAATCCGTACCGATATTATGTTCAGCATATTCGCGTCCGGACAACATCTCCGGAGCATTGTAGTTCTGCTTCTTCGTGAACTCGTTGCTATACGTCAGTTTCACTTTTCCATTCGTGTCCGAACCGCTTTTGGTCGTGATCAAGATTACGCCGGCAGCCGCACGAGTACCGTAAATAGCACCGGCTGAACCGTCTTTCAAAACATCGATAGACTTGATATCATCTTGCGTCAGCGAACGAATATCGCCACCGGGAAAGCCGTCGATCACGACGAGAGGTTCTTTTCCTGATTTGATAGAGGTCATACCACGCAACTGGAAAGTCGTTCCAGCATTGGCGCTACCCAAGTTATACATCACCAGACCTCCGATCTTACCTTGTAGGGAGGTCGAGATATCCGCCCCGCTCACACCGACCATCAAGTCATCGGCTTTCAACGAGGTGATTGCACTGGTCACCTGCTTCTTGTCCAAAGAGCCGTAACCGATCACCACGACTTCTTCCAATGCTTTGGCGTCTTCAACCAGCTTCACATGAATAGTCGCCTGATTGTTTACTTTCACTTCCTGGGTTATATAACCGATAAAGGAAATCACTAAAGTCGAGTTATTGGGAACATTCTGCAAAACGACTTTCCCGTCCATGTCCGAGATATTTCCGTTTGTAGTTCCTTTCACGACAACATTAGCTCCTGCTACCGGTCCCATTTCATCCTGAACCATAATCGTTATAGTCCTCCCGACTTGGTTCGTCACAGTATTCTCAATCCGATTCGAGGTTAACAATTCTACATTCTCACCGGTCGCAAATACTCCAGTCGTCAAACAAAAGAGCAATCCGCAAGTGACTTTCGATATTCGAGATATTGAACCTTTCCTTCTTAGAGGATGGTCACAATTCTGTTTTTGTTGCATTTTCTTGTATTATTATAAGAAGGTTAATAATAAATAGATTTAAGCCATAATCTTTATCAGATCAATACCGAGGCAAAGATGCCTCATTTAAAAAATTTCACATTTTACGTCATAGGCCTACAGATTTAAATTGTCCATATAATTTTCTAATAAACTTCTTCTATCAAAAAAGACTATAGTTCTTGGAGAACTACGGCCTTTTTGAGGTTATTCTCATTAAATTACGGAAAGGTGTCAACCTACGGATATTTGTTTTATTATTTTTCTCAATGAAGTAAATAGCTATTTATCAATATATTATTCAATTCCTCACTATAGAACATCTTAGTATTATAATATTTTTTGTTTGAAATTGATATTTTTTGTTTAGTTTTACAACCAATATAAGATGTTGTTAAAAGAAGGAGCATCTTATATTAAGATATTTGAATGTGTTTTTGATAATTATTTATTTATGGTGCTTTGTGCGTTATATGAAAAGCCGTAGTTCTCCAAGAACTCGGTGTGAAGTACAAACATAAATTGACCTCTCGCAAACTTCTGTCATTTACCAGAGCCGCACCAAAATATTTCCTTGTATAAATGTTTCACTTCTGGCAGTATTTGAACCGCTAAATGAAGATTTGTCGGTGTGATCCCTGTTCCCGCGCTTGACGCGGGATCGCATTAGGACCGGCCATATAAATATCGATCGATAAGGTCTGTTCTTTTGCGATCCCGCGTCAAGCGCGGGAACAAGGTAGTTAAATCATCATTTACAGGTTCAAATATTCTTAGATTATCCTCTAAATCCCCCCAGGTTGTTTTATTTAATTAGGGTTCACACTATTCGGATGACTCTGTAGATCAGCATGTTGCTGTGAACCCTGTGAATGCAAGATAAAAAAAGGCGGGATCGATCGATAGGATTGGCTGATCGTAATCCGGTTTCACAGCCTTCACAACAAATTACTGGCCATTAGTCTTTTACCGCCGTGAACCCTGTTTTTTAGTTTTGTCATATAAGGGCTTGGATTGGCTCCTGTCCCATAAAATATAGGTTATAGGCTAAAAAATACAGCCTTTAGCCTGTCCGGGAAAAGCCTATAGGGTAGCAGGAAAAAGGTAGGCATCTATCCGGCAACCGATGCCTGTCTTTTCGGGAAGCGACAGGCATCTATAGGAACAACTTCACATAAGAGCTTTGAGTCTGATAGACGTAGATTAAAATAAATAAACAGGATTTTTTGACGCGGATTTCGCGGATAACGCGGATTAAACACCTGATACATATTTCTTATCGCGTTATTCGCGAAATCCGCGTCAAAATTATATTAGCGTCTATCAGACTCATATTCTGGCAGATTTGAATCAATTTTAGGCACGGATTTCACGGATTACACGGCAAGAAGTTTTTTTCAAAACATATTTAAACCGTGTAATCCGTGAAATCCGTGCCTAAAATATAGGTTCAGTTTTTCTTATATCCGAACCTTACCCGTACCAATAAAGAGAAACGAATATAGCCTTCCTTATAAAGACCGGATTATTTCTTCGCTTAAGCCGGTGCACTTTGCTATGGTAGCAACGTCTACACCCGTATCTTTCATTCTGGCAGCGACTTGGCGCATGCCTTCGGCTTTTCCTTTCGCCTCACCTTCAGCAAGGCCTATGGCTTTTCCTTCAGCGATTCCTTCCGCTTTGCCTTCTATTCTCCCTTCCCATTTGGCCGTGTCGATCACGTCGTTTTGGATCATGATGGCGTCGAGATGGCGATCGTAGATAAGGCGTTCCTGGGGCGACATCGAGTAATATTTTAACTTCTCGCGGGCTTCCTTCAGGCCCGGTGCGGTCGTGTCCGGACGGATCGTGCCGTCTTTCAGGTATTCGATCCATTCGTCCAAAGGGGTGAGAGCTACTTTGTCGAACTCGTTTACACGGACTAAGATATATTCGGGGAAGATTTCGGCGGGAAGGCGAGAGACGAGGACATCGCGTTCGCGCGTGTTGACACGCAGGTGGTCGCCCGTATGCACGCCGATGAAATGGTTCTGCCCGTGATAGATATAGTCCGTCCCGATGCCGATGTCGAAATAAAGGATGCTGATGGAGTAGACTTTCTTGATTTTCTCGTAGCCTTCACCTATGGAGATATGTTCGGTGATAGCTTTGGCGACGCCGTAGAGGATGCGTTCCAAGTAATGCAGTTCGCGTGTGTTCTGTATCTCGACGAGGATGATTTCGCCTTTGCTGTTCAAGGCTTTGATGTCGACGCGGTTGAACTTGTCATCGGCGCTTTCCTGGTTGCCTTCGCTTTCGAGGATTTCGACGATCTTGATTTCTTCGTTCAGCATGACGGTCAGGAAACCGTCGAGCACATCGAAATTAGCCTTCTGGCGCAACAAACGCTTGATGGCCCAGTCGAAGCGAATATACCTGTCCTGCAACTCTTTTCTTTCCATCTCTTCCATGATTTTCAGATCTGACTCTTCCTTTTTCATAGTTACTGTTTTATTAGTTATTACTTATCCACAAATATACATATTATTTATGTACGGGCAACGGATCGGGAAGAATGTTTCGGATATCGGCAGAAATGAATCATTTATGCAAGGATATATTTTGGTGCGGTTTCCCTGGTCATTTACTGTCAATTTGATTTGTTTTGAGCATATTAGCTAACATGTATATCCCAACTTTTCTTTTTTTAGACTAAAGATCACTTGTTTTTGTACCATTTCCTTCAAATCATCTAAATGATTTTTCAAATGATCTGAATGTTTTGGCACAAACATTTGGATCTTTAAGACAAGCCATTCGGATGAATCCCAAAAATCATTCAGATGATTTTGCCGGACAAACTAAAACAGAGAGAAAAAAGGCAATAGAAAGGCTTATGGGAGACCGCCTGAAGCTATTTTAACACCTCACAAGCCCTATGGAGAAGACATTTTAGGATTGACGTTTTGACTGAAATCCATCCTTTCGACCGACACTCCGATTCATTTTTCCACATCATCTCGGTTTTTCAAAAACAGAAAAAAAGCATTCAGGCGATCCTGTGAACAAAATGGCAATGGTTAATGCTATTTCCTTGTCCCAATTGTAATCATTCCGGCAAGGGGAAGCATACAGACGAATATAAGAATAGCAAATCTGGCATTTTGACAAATTGTTTTTATCTTTATCTGTACGAAACAGAAAATCATAAGACAGAGATCACTCCATCGGAACCTCCATCAAAAGCACGGTCGCGTGTTTCAGCACCTCTATGGCAATGCTATCGGTGTCCCAGAAGCCCGCGCCGTCACGTTTGGAAAGGACTGTGTTGGCAACCTCCACTTCACCTTCGATCACAAACAGGTAAACGCCGTTCTTCTTGCTATGCAGTTTGTATTCCTTCACCAGTCCCGCATCCAACGTTCCCATCGAGAACCACGCATCCTGGTTGATGGAAGCCGGGGCGGAACCGTCCGGCGCAATCATCAGTCCCAACTCATTCTTCTTCAGGACGGGACGGATATCATAGCTCTTATAATGAGGTTCCGTATTTTCCTCACGCGGGAACACCCAGATCTGAAGGAAATCCAACTGCTCTTCACCGCTGTCGTTGAACTCGCTATGGAAAATTCCCGTACCCGCACTCATCACCTGGATATCACCCGGAGTGATCACTTCGCTGTTCCGGATGCTGTCACCGTGACGCAGATAGCCCTTCAACGGGATAGAGATTACTTCCATATTCTTGTGTGGATGTGTATCGAACCCTTCTCCCGGAGCGACAGAGTCGTCATTCAGGACGCGAAGCATGCCAAAATGCACCCGCTTCGGGTTGTAGTAATTGGCAAAACTAAATGTATGATGGGTCTTCAGCCATCCATGATTTGCATACCCGCGAGTATTAGCTTTATCCACTACTGTTTTCATAAATAATCCTCCTTTGTTAATTACGTTTATAGAACATTATGAAAGGAAGAAAAGTTTTTAGTACTTTTGTACCCTAATAAAATCATCCAGTAAATATAAACACTATGGCAGTTTACTTAAACGATGTATCAAGAACATTCGGTGAATACTTGCTTATTCCCGGTTTAACCACCAAACAATGTGTGCCAACCAACGTTTCGCTGAAAACTCCGCTTGTGAAACACAAAGTAGGTGAAAAGCCTGCGGTCGAACTAAACATTCCTTTCGTTTCAGCGATCATGCAATCTGTGTCCGGCCCCAAATTGGCCATCGAACTGGCCCGCAACGGAGGATTGTCTTTTATCTTCGGTTCGCAACCTATCGACAGCCAGGCCGAAATGGTTCGGAGAGTAAAGAAGTTCAAAGCCGGATTCGTAATCAGCGACTCCAATCTGACTCCCGAAAATACGCTGGCAGATGTAATCGCTCTGGTACAGCGCACCGAACACTCCACGATCGGTGTGACGGACGACGGTACTCCTAACGGTAAATTGCTGGGAATGGTGACCAGCCGCGACTATCGTGCAGAAAAGGATTCCCCCGACAAGAAAGTGAAAGAATTCATGACCCCGTTCTCCAAACTGATCGTCGGTGAACTGGGTATGACGCTGAGCGAAGCCAATCAGATCATCTGGGACCACAAACTGAACACGTTGCCGATCATCGACAAGGAACAGAACCTGCAATATTTCGTCTTCCGCAAAGACTACGACAGCCACCGCGACAATCCGAAAGAGCTGTCCGGCAGCGATAAGAAGTTGCTCGTTGGCGCCGGAATCAATACGCGTGACTATATGGAACGTGTTCCTGCGCTGGTTGAAGCAGGTGTCGATGTTTTGTGTATCGACTCGTCCGACGGCTACTCCGAATGGCAGCAGGAAACACTGCAATGGATCAAGAAAACGTATGGCGACAAGGTGCTGGTCGGAGCCGGTAATGTTGTCGACAAGGAAGGGTTCGACTATCTGGTCGAAGCCGGAGCCGATTTCATCAAGGTGGGTATCGGTGGCGGTTCCATCTGTATCACCCGTGAACAGAAAGGTATCGGTCGCGGACAGGCTACCGCATTGATCGACGTAGCACAGGCACGCGACGAATATATGCAGAAGACGGGTATCTATGTGCCTATTTGCAGCGACGGCGGCCTGGTACATGACTATCACATGGTTCTTGCTTTGGCGATGGGTGCGGACTTCCTGATGATGGGACGTTATTTCGCCCGTTTCGACGAATCACCTACGAAGAAAATGAAGATCGGTAACAGTTTCGTAAAGGAATATTGGGGCGAAGGTTCTAACCGTGCCAAGAACTGGCAGCGTTATGATATGGGCGGCAACGAATCGTTGAAATTCGAAGAAGGCGTCGACAGCTATGTTCCCTATGCCGGTAAGATGAAAGATAACCTCAACGTGACATTAGGCAAGATGATCGCCACGATGTGCAGTTGCGGAGCTATCACCATCCCCGATTTGCAGAAGAACGCCAAAATCACATTGGTTTCTTCAACCAGTATCGTGGAAGGCGGTGCGCATGATGTGATCTTGAAAGAGCAGAACTAAACTTCCATAGCTGTATAAAATAAAAAAAGAGCCAGGTACGCGTACTTGGCTCTTTTTTTACGATCCTATTTAAAGGAAGTCTATTGTTTGCTTCTCTCCTGCTTCAAGTGAAAACCTCTTCAACCGTTTTTCCTTGTCGCCTATCACTAACTTATCCAACAATAAAGATCCCTTCAGCACTTCCAGGGTGACAACTTTATCCGCAACGGAACAAGTTCCCCAGGCATAACCGTTACTCCAGAAATAACATCCCGGCCGATCCGTGAAATGCATCCGGCGATCCACTCCCGAATACCGGAAATCGCTCAACGCGATTACTGCCGCCCAACTTGCCATCGAACGGGCGTAATGATGTCCGCACTCCGCCTCGCTGAACGGATTACGCTTCGCCCCGTCATGACGATCGCGAATCGCACGGATGCAGGTCAGGGCTTCATCTTCCATGCCTTCGTATATCATACCGGCAGCGGCACAGTATTCGAAGCCGGTCATCACTTCGGCAAAGTAAGGGAAAGGAACTTCCAGACGTCCTTTCGGCCAGGAGGCCATTAACAAGCCGGACTCATCGCCCATCACATACGAACGCATATTATTAAAGTGACGGCTGAAATCCTCCACATAATTATATTTCATGATGCTTCCCAATGTCGTACGGATATGATCCTTATCCCCCAGATAACCTAATCCGCAAATATGAGCCATATACTGCCCGACCAACTGATCGACCAGGCAACCTTTTCCCAACTGGAACGGCGGGAGCTTCACGTCCGGATTCCGCATATCCAGATATTCAAATGTTTCGGGATCGGTTATCTTATGCTCATAATATTCCCCGTTAAACAGATTGGTATCCATCCAGGCGCTTCCCTGCCGGAACAAAGTATTGCATTTCCTGGCAAACGACTTATCCTTCATGGCTAAAGCCATTTTCTCAGCCGCCTTCAAAGCCCCCATGTACCAGAAGCCCATTTGGGGATTCGGACCGAAATAGTTCACATCCATCGTGTTATGCTGCGAACCTTCCATAACGCCGTCCTGATTGCCGTCCCAACCTTTGTCGATCCAGGCATAAGCAAGCACTTTCTTGACTTGCCCCCAATTCTTTTGCAGGAAGGCCTCGTCTCCCGACAGTTGCCAATCCCGGTAAATCTTCATGACACACCCCATCTGGCCGTCCGCCGCAGCCGAGTTTCCTTTCGCAGCTTCCGACAAGGGCAAGGAGGCCCGGAAATTCATCAGCCCGTTTTCTTTCGTCGCATGGTTGAATTCCACATCGCGCATCGTCTTTGCCAATTCGCCGAACAGGAACGGAGTCGCCACCTCATAATTCCAAACATGCGTACAACTGCCGGCGCAAGAGCCAAAACGATCCATCACGCCTTCCCATCCCATCAAATGTCCGCTGGGCAAACGGAAGACCGTCTGCGAACGCAAGGTTGCCAGATTAAACAAAGCAGCCTCTTTGACAACGTCGGGATAAGTCGATTTCAGAAAGGCATTCACAAAAGAGAGCGTCTGCTTTTCCAGTTCCGGGATGCGGGGTACTATTGTCTCTGCCGCTTTCCAAGCATCCGGGAACTGAGTGCTGTAATAGTTCCCGACAACCGTTTCCGACCAGGCTTTCCGGTTCGGGAAATTCCAGGTCAGGTAGAAAGTAAATGTTTCCGTACTGCCAGGTCCAATCGTCTTCTTCACTGCCAGCGAGGCCATCGGGTCTTCATCCTCCTGTCTGTCCCGCTCGGTCAGTTCACCGTCGGCACTGAAATCATCCCAGAAATTAAGAATACCGTTATTCCAGTCATCCGCCCGCGAAGAAGTCCGGAAAGTCACCCCTTCGACCGCCTGAGTTGTCAGAGCCACCGTTCCATAGGCCGGATCATTTTTATCCACTCCGTCCGAATACAGGTAAAGGCCTTGCAAACCGTTCTTTTTACGAAACCGGTTTCTATTCTCTTTTACGCCTACAGGAATGAAATCACCTTTCCAGTCTGTCCGGAACTTACTGCCATCCTTCCCTATAAAATTGCGCATCGAGCCACAGACGGCTACTTCCAAAGGCCGGTCGGTCGTATTTGTCACCTCATAAGCCAATACGGCAACCGGCAAACCACTGGCATCCGCATCTCCCGGCACGAACGGGTTGAACCCTTTGACCGTCACTTTCACCGGCAACTGCCGGTCGGAAAGATGCACCTGTCCGAACGGATAAGCCGCCTCGAAAGCAGCATCGGCAAAACGCGGCATACCGTGATGGTTCACCGGCCTCCCCTCATAATGCAAATATTCCTGGGGGTATAAAGGGCCCGCAAGCAGGGTAGTCATAGCCTCTCCCGCCTGCGGTTTTGCATAAATCGCAAAGAAAGGCGCATTATTGCCGGTCGTCACCGTGCTATATTTTTTACCAGGGACATTCATAATCTCCCAATCCCGCAACTCTCCCCGCCCCCCCAAAGAGACAGTTCCGGTCCCGATTCCACCCAAAGGCAATGCCACCTGGTAAAGATGATCCCGGTCATATCGCTTCAAAACCGGCCACGCCTGCGGCTTCCACTCCTGAGAAAAAACGGCTCCGGAAACAAACGTACAGATAGTAAGTAGTTTTAATTTGTTCATGATACCAAAATTAGTTCAAGGCATAGAATACTGAAAGGGCTAATATACTTAAATATTATCTATTCTGGCTTTTTTTCAGGGAAAAGATAACCGATAGACCATATCTTACTTTGGAAAATTATAATCTCGAACAAATCCAAAACCTCACTACACAAAAAGAGGTGGCATGCAAACATTGTACAACACCACCTCTTTTAATATCGGATACAAAATACCTATACAATATAATACTGCTCCCAGCCTTCACGAGGTTGTTCGCCTATTAACATTTGATTTGCAACCGGATCATTACTGATCTGTTTCGACTCACGGTCAAAAACCAACTTTCTATTCAGACGTTGCGCCAATACTCCAAGACAAAAAACTTGGCTTAAAGGACCTGCCACAGAAAAAGGAGAACGAGTTTTTTCTTTTCCCTGACATGCTAATAAAAAGTTAGTATAATGATCTGATGGGCTTTTTTCATACTCCGGTAAAACAGGATTCATCTCTTTTGCTATTTTATCCGGAATAACAGACAATGTACTTCCATGAGATCCTCCCTTAAATGTCAGTGTTTTCGTATAAATCTCTTTACCGGGATTCAAATTCACCAATTGTAATTTTCCCCCGTTTACAGATGGAATATTCGGATCTACCTCTGATGTACCATAATTTTCAGGAACAGCCGGAATATTATCCAAACCATCATACCAAGTTACGTCTACCGCCGGCATATTATTCCGTTCAGGGAATTTAAAAAGGATTGTAGACGACATCGGATAAAAAAACGGATTATGATCTTTCAGATATAACGGATTAATTTCATTAGGCAAACCTAAATCAAGAAATTCATGAGCCGTATCTAAAAGATGCGCTCCCCAGTCACCCAAAGTCCCCATTCCAAAATCATACCAGCAACGCCATTGTCCCAAATGATAATCATGATTATATTCGTGATAAGGCCGTACGCCAAGCCAAGTGTCCCAATCCAATGATTCCGGAACAGGTTCACCCATCGGCAAATGCTTAATATTCGGATTCCAACCATGCCAACGACGAGGATTATTCATGTGAGCAGTAATTGCTGTGACATCTTTTATTAATCCTGCCTCTTTCCATGCTTTAAACTGAAAATAATTCGCCTCCGAATGTCCTTGATTTCCCATTTGAGTAACTACCCCAAATTTCTTTTCCGCCCGCATCATCAGCTCTACTTCCTGGAAAGTACGAGCCATCGGTTTTTCTACATAAACATGCTTTCCATGAGCCATTGACTCAATAGTAATCGGAAAATGAGAATGGTCAGGAGTACAAACCGTGACAGCATCAATTTTATCCGCCATCTTATCAAACATCTGACGAAAATCCTGAAAACGAGGAACGTCCGGAAACATGGAAATAATCTTCTGTGTATGCGGTGCTCCCATATCGACATCACAAAGAGCAACCACTTCACACAGTCCGGTCTTAAACATCCGTTGTGAAATATCGGCTCCCCGGTTACCGATACCTATAAAAGCTACTCTCACTTTATCATTTGCGCTCACACGGGGGGCTGCTGAAGCAGCATTCGCTTTGGGAATCCAAAATGAGGGTATCGCCGATACCGCTGAAAAAGCCAAAGCTTGCCTAAAAAATGAGCGACGTGAAATAATATCCGACTTCATTATCTTTATAAATTCAAATTAAACATCAATAAACCATATCACAAACAGCTTTGAAATACATACCTATCAATTATAACCTGGATTTTGTGTCAACGCACCTCCAGTTGCATCAATTTCTGTTTGAGGAATCGGCCACAGGATGTTATAGTCTCTCACATTCATAGCCGGAGCCTGCGGATTATCGTTGTACTTCCTCAGATATTCAAGGAATTTGCCAGTGCGACGCAAAACCACATCGCGGATTTCTTCCGTATACAATTCACGGACTCGTTCGTCCAATAAATAATCGATCGAAACATCACTTGCAGTGATCGGCTTTGCGTTCGCACGTGAACGGACCACATTGATATCATCTGCCGCTTTTTGCATTTCACCCAACTGGATATATGCCTCAGCTCTATTCAAATAAGTTTCCGCCAATCGCATAAAATAACAATCTTTCCACGTATATCCAGCACCACTGCGAAGAGGTTCAGCCTGAACATGACAAGGATCACCGACCTTTCCGATCCAATAAGGATAAATATAATTACATGTATCCTTCATCTGGTTACGACCATTCGTACCATAACTGCCCCACAAACTGAAATCGATCGCTTGTCCGTTATAAGGGGATTCCGGATTTTGGAAATAGTAGGTTCGTTTGATGTTATGAGGAGCATTCCGCATATCATTGTTCCAATCCGATTCCCAAACATTATGCGTTACATAATAAGTCGGACGCGACCAGGAAACCGGACGACTCAACGTATCTGTATATCCCGTATATTTACCATCGATCAATTCACCTAATATACAAGTATATCCGGCAGGATCATTTCCTAAAGAATAATAACGGGGACCATGACGGCGAGGACCGTTATTTTTACCTCCTCCATCCGATAAGTTGGCAGCAAACTGAGCGACCCAGATAGCTTCTTTGTTTTCATTCAAATTCTGATTTCCATAAGCAAACAGATCCAAGAAGACATCACCTGTGCCAAACACATCGTTTGTCGAACCGAAACGTTCGGTCATCAACCGATAACCAAAATCTTCAATCACATGTGTAGAAGCATCAACCGCTTTCTGATACTCACCTGCTTGCAAATAGACTTCAGACAATAACTGATAAGCAGCGCCTTTCGTGATACGTCCCTTTTCATCTTCTTTACCGGGATCAGGAAGATGCTGGGTAGCAAAAAACAAATCGTTTTCTATCTGGGCATACACCTCTTTCAAAGGGGTACGGACAAAATCAGTCTTAGGTGTACTCACAGCCTCTGTCACCAAAGGAATATCCCCATAGAATGAAGCAAGCAAACGATAAGCGTAGGCACGGAAGAAAAGAACTTCTCCTTTATACATTGCCTGCTGTTCAGCACTTTCCCAGCCAGTTGTAGCTTCATTATCGATATAAAGCAACAATTCATTGGAACGACTGATCAGCATATACATGTTGTTCCACAATTTATAGAACAGGCTATTAGTCGGGGTCAACACTTCATACGTCACCCCTCCCGGATTCTCCCCGTTATAACTGACATCTGCCATCGAACTATAAAAATAGACAATGGCATCATCCCCATAATACAACGCATCACGCAGATAGTTGTGAAGTCCGTTTATTCCTAATTTAATACCCGAAGCTTCCGTATAGGTATTCTCAGGAGACAAAAAATCCAACGGTTTCTCTTCTAAAAAATTCTCATTACACCCTAACAATCCACCCAGCAAGAGTGTCATTGCCACTAATTTAGAAAAGATCGTATTTGGTATAAAATTGTATTTCATAATTCTATATATTTAAAGTGATAACTTGATTCCAAATTGCAAACTACGAGTCAGTGGGAATGCGGTATATTCAGGATCCCATCCTTCCCAACCGGTAAATGTATAAAGGTTCTTTCCTGTCAAAAATAGTTGCAACTGACCGATAACTCCCGTTTTTTGCAATAACTTCTTATCGAACGTATACATCAAAGAAACATCCTGAAGACGGACAAAACCTCTACTCTGATAGATATCGGTCGCAATCTGCTGGTTCCTGAACAGGGCAAGTCCCTCATTCGAGCGATTCTCCGGTGTCCAATACTCCCGGGTAGAAGGCTGGTTCAGACGGATTACATAATCAGAACTATTATTAGGAGCCAAAAGACCGTTACCTCCCATATAATAGCCTCCTCCACCCAACATCGAGTTCAGCATAAAGTACAAAGACCAGTTTTTCCATGTCAACGTATTGTTAAAGCTGAAGCGGCAACTCGGATTCTTGTTACCGATGATCTTACGGTCATGTTCTGCATCGATCTTTCCATCTCCATTCAAATCGGCATACTTCTGTTGTCCCGGATACCAACCGTCATAAATTTCACCGGAATACAAGTCCTCCTCTTGCCAAACACCGATCATCTCATACGAATAGATAGCCCCGATCGATTCGCCGACAAACCAACCGTTCGTCAAATCCTGTGTAGCCCCATCACCATAGAGTTCTGTAATCTTATCCCGATTCAACGAGAAAGTCAAACCTGATGTCCAAGAGAAATTACGATTCTGAATGTTTACGGAATTAAGTTCGACTTCCAAACCTTTATTCTCCACACCGCCTAAGTTGGCCCAAACCCAGCTATATCCGGTGACATTCGGCAACGTACGCTTAACCAACACATCCGACGTCTTTGATTTATACACTTCAAACGAACCGTTCAGACGCTGGTTAAAAAAACCGAAATCGACACCGAAGTTCCAAGAAGAGGTACGTTCCCATTTCAAGTCCTTATTAGCCATCGCAGAAGGGTATAAAGAGATCACCTTGTCATCATTATAATTGTAAGCACCTAATCCTAACTTAGCAAGTGAAGCATAACGACCGATTCCCTGGTTTCCATTCTGTCCATAAGAAAGACGCAACTTCAAATAGGTATCTTCAAACGGATTAAAATCTTCTTCCGAAATCACCCAACCGATAGACGCGGAAGGAAGCGTCACATATTTATTATTGCTACCGAAGCCGGAATAACCATCCCGTCGAACCGTACCCGTCAACAAATAACGATTCTTATAGCTGTAATTGACACGTCCCATCAGACCGACATTAGATTCCTGCCAAGCCGTACTTGCTTCGGTAAACAAGGTCCCGATACCCAAATTGTTATATCCCAAATTGTCCGTATCAAACGATTCGGCAGTAGCAGTAGTCTTATCTCCCCATCTCTTTTCCGTCGTATAAACAAATGTAGCATTCAACGAATGATCACCAAACTCTCTTTGGAAAGCGAAAATATGGTTGAACAAATAGGCATTTTCATTTTCCGGTTCTTTCACAGCCTTTCCGTTATTAATAAAACCGCCATCCACGTCTGCCGGATAAAACGTATTATTATCCCGATGATAGCGAGTCGTAGAATAATTGAAATCATAAGACAAACCTTTGATAAAAGGAACATCCACACGTCCGGTCAACGTTAGGAAAAGCGTGTTTCGCAAATCCGAATTATCGATAGCCAGATATTGCAACGGGTCTTTCATGGCCGATTCATTCGCAAACTCCATCCGATAATATCCCGGCGTATCAAAATCATAAGTAGCCATAGGAGTCGCTTTTGTCGCATAATCAAAATTGGCAGAAACACCCGAATAATCACGATGGGAAAAATTGACATTTGCTCCGATTTTCAACCAATCCGTCACTTTCGTATCTACTTTCGCATTGAAAGTATAACGTTTGAACTGGTCATTCAACAGCAAACCTTCTTCATCATGGTAAGCACCTGACAAATAATAATTGACATATTCCGAACTCCCTCCGACACCTAAGTTATAATCCTGTGTCAAACCGGTCCGCATCACTTTATCTATCCAATCGATATCCGTGCCCAACATATAGTTATCTTTCTCTTCCTGCGATCTCAAATAATAGGCTCTCGCCTCTTTAGTCGAAACATCCGGATAAGCGGGACGGCCGGCATCACTTGTCGGATTTGTCTGATACCAAGCATGCAAGTCCTGCTGATTGGCATAATCAGCCAAACGCATCGTATACTCTTCCGCATTCATATAGCTTGCGCTGTAGTTAGAGGCAGACTGTGTTCCTATCGACATATTGAAGGAAACGGTCGGTTTCTCTGTTTTCCCTTTTTTAGTCGTTACCAGAATCACACCATTTGCAGAACGTGCACCATACACAGCCGCCGCACTTGCATCTTTCAAGATATCGATACTGCTGATGTCGTTTACGTTGATATCAGACATAGATCCATTATAAATAATACCGTCCAAAACGATCAGAGGATTTTGAGAGGCAGAAAACGAATTTGTCCCGCGAATACTCAAACTTACATCTTCTCCGGCATATCCGCTCTGAGCGGTATTGACACCGGCGGTAGATCCGACAAGAGCCTGAGATAAACTCGTATTAGAGACAGCCAGCGAATTTTCCAAATTAACCCTTTTCACAGCACCTGTCAAGTCTTTCTTTTTCATAGTTCCATATCCGACAACCACTACTTCTTCCAATGTTTCGGCATCTTCCCGGAGTGTTATAGTATAGGATGTCTGATCATTGATTTTTATTTCTTGAGAGACATATCCGATATAAGAAACTATTAACGTTGCACCTGGTGCAACGTTAAGGACGAAGCGTCCTTCCGAATCGGAAATAACGCCGTTCATTGTTCCTTTTTCCACAATGTTCGCTCCGACTACCGGGCCAAATGCATCCAAGACAACACCTATGATCTTCTTTCCCTCTTGAGTGACTTTTGTTTCCTCAACCTTTTTCTCCGTTATTATGATATTCTTATTATAAATCTTAAAATCACAATCCGGCAGAATCAATGCCAATATCTCCGATATATTTTTATCTTCGGCATTCACTGTGACTCGCTTGTTCGCGTTAATGACCTTGTCATTATAATAAAAAGTAAACTCACTCCTACTCTCTATTCCTTTTAGGACTTCTTTAACAGTAGAATTTTCCATGCTGAGGTTTATCCGAGTACTTTGTGCATAAGACTCTGTAGCAGAAACCCTAAATAGCATAACGGTTAACATAATCAGGACTAATTTCATAATCCGAACATTTTTGTGTGTTAAGAAAGGGTGCAAGACATCCTTTCCATTAAAATTATTCATATTTTTACATGGATTTTTTTGTTAGACTTTATCGCTGAGCTCCGCCAAGAGAAGCGATAGGTTAATAAAATTCTTGAATAGGTGGATGTTACCGCATTCACCTATTACCTTTGTAATTCTCGCATCATTCCTCCTTTCCCATATTCTTCTTATTTTTAAGGTTAATACTCCGCTTTTATACTATTCCGGTATAATATATGCTTTTCGATCCTTTATCTCGTACCTGATAGGAGCGATCAAACTTATTGCCTCCAACACCTCCTCGATGCTCTCCTGCCGGATCGTGAACGAAAGGCGGGTAGAAGCGGCAAACGGCTTCGGGCATTCGATATCCATATTATAGCGTCCTTCCATGCTGATCAAAATATCAGACAGATAGTCGTTGTCGAACACCAGGCGGTCCTTGATCCAGTCGGCATATAAACCGACTTTGGCTTCTTCGACTGAAGAGACCTGGTCCGACTTCCGATACCTGAACAGTTCGTTGGGCTTCAGATAAACGGGTTCTTTTATGGTCTTTCCCGAAATTTTCACACTACCGTTTAATAAGGCTGTCTGTACCAATTCATCGGAAGAATAGCTATCGACATTGAAGCAGGTTCCCAGAACCTCGACATCTATCTCTCCCGCCTGCACGACAAAAGGCTTTTTCGCATCTTTCGCCACTTCAAAATACGCTTCGCCTTCCAAAGTCACCAACCGCTTGTCACCGGCAAACTGGTTCGGATAAGTCAGTCTGGTTTCCGAATTCAGCCAGACGACCGATCCGTCAGGCAACGTGAACCGGCCTTTGCTTCCTTTTGCCGTTATCAGTTGGTTTTGCACGACGATATCGGGAACGGAATGCTCCCTCCAACTGCCGATAGCATAGCCTATCCCCAATAAAAGCAGCAACACGGCAGCGACCCGCGTCCAACGCAAAATGACTGATAATGGTTTTCTCTCCGCACGCGATTCCTTTTCCATACGCCCCTGCTCCTGCAAGATGCGGTCTTTCAGTTTCCCCAAAGCGATATCGACCTCCAACTCATCCCCGGCAGCGACATTGCAAGAGAGCCACAGGTCGCGAGTTGCCGTAAAATCATCCCGGTTATGATCCGATTGTTTCAGCCACTGAAGCAATAACGTCTTCTCTTCCAGTCCTGCCGAACCATCCAGATAGCGGATTATGACTTCGTTGATATCGTATGTTTCTTCTTTCATCACAGATACGTTTATTAGTAATACAAGAAAAGGAGTTTTCACCCTACCTCCTTTCGTAAAAAAAATCAAGAGAGCATGGCGCAAATGTCTTTCTTTAAATACTACGAATAATTCGTTGCTTTTTCTCAGCATTTCCCATACAGGTGAGAATCTTTTCTCATGCACGTGAGAATAAATTCTCATGCCTGTGGGAAAACTTTCTCACACCGATGAGAAAAGATTCTCAAGCTAATGAGAAAGACAAGTCACTGCCAGTGCCAACAAAGGGAATAAGTCTTTTTGGGCAAGATGCTGCTTCAAGCCGTAAAGGGCTTTGCTTATCTGCTTTTCAACCGCTTTGACGCTAATGTCCAGTTGTTCTGCAATCTCGCGGTTTTTCAAGCCGTAGCTCCGGCTTAGCATAAATATTTTATGGCATTGAGGGGGAAGGGTGTTTATGTAGGACATGATTTCCTCTTCCAGTTCTTTCAATAACAGGCTCTGCTCGGAATTTTGCATATAAGAAGTGACATACTGATCCAAGATATCCGCTTCCCTTGCCGGTTCCAGGGAGCATACATTCTGCGGCTTTTTATTCAACGCATTCAGGGCGTGCGTATAAACCGCCCTGAAAAGATAGGACTTTACAGCAGCATCTTCAAAGCGAATGCTTCCACGCCGCTTCCAAAGTTCAAAAAAGACATCCTGCACGACATCTTCAGACAAGTCCTTGTCGCCGACAAAACGGAAAGCATACGCCCGCAAAGGTTTATAAAAACGCTTAAACAGTGTTTCCAATGCTGCAAAATCCTGAATGCTTCCTTTTCCTGACATAAACTTATAATGCCTAATATTCGGCAAACATAAATAAAAAGACGTAAATATCGGAATATTTAAACATGTTATTTTAAGTATATCTGTTGAACATTCAAAGTACAACCTTGTTTTTCGTAAATTCATAACTAATCAAATATTCAAGATTATGTGTACAAGAGCCGTATATTCAGGAACAAACGGGATGGTTGCAACCGGCCGGTCGATGGATTGGAAAACAGAAATGCATAGCAATATCTGGGCGTTTCCCAGAGGGATGGAACGGAACGGAGAAACAGGAGAAAACTCGCTACGCTGGACATCCCGGTATGGCAGCGTGGTGACTTCCGCCTTCGAAATAGCCAGCACGGACGGGATAAACGAAAAAGGGTTGGTCGCAAACCTGCTATGGCTGCCCGATACTCAATATCCGGCAAGGGACAAAAGCAAACCGGGGCTTACGATCGCTGCCTGGGTACAATACATGCTGGACAATTTTGCGACTGTGGAAGAGGCTGTTTCTTATATCAAAGAGGGCTCTTTCCAGGTGTTATCGGAAATGATGCCGGACGGTTCGCGTTTGGCGACTCTGCATTTATCCGTTTCCGATGCAACAGGCGACAGCGCAATATTTGAATATGCCGGCGCTAAGCTGATGGTCTATCACGATAAGGAATATAAAGTGATGACGAACTCGCCGACGTACGACAAGCAGTTGGCGCTCAATGAATATTGGAAATCAATCGGCGGGCTGACTTTCCTCCCTGGCACGAACCGGGCATCCGACCGCTTTGCCAGGGCAAGCTTCTATATCAATGCAGTCCCTAAGACCGATAATGAAAGAATAGCGATTGCAAGCGTATTCAGCGTTATACGCAATACTTCCGTCCCTTACGGCATATCTACTCCTCAAAGCCCCGAAATTTCAACTACACAATGGAGGACTGTTTCGGATAGCAAGAACCTGGTTTATTTCTTTGAATCGAGCCTGACGCCGAATACATTCTGGGTGTGCCTGCATGATCTGGATTTTTCCAAGGATGCGCCGGTGCTTAAATTGCCGATCGCCGACGGCGAAATCTACCACGGCAATACAGCTAAGGAGTTTAAGCCGGCACAGCCTTTTAAGTTTATGGGCATACAGAATTAAGAAAGCATTATGCTTATGACATTACATATTGACAATTTTATAAGCAATATTGCTATTTACAATACCCCGGTTTTATGTGTATCTTTGCAGTATTAATTTAAAAGTAAACGAT
Source organism: Parabacteroides hominis (assembly GCF_014287585.1). Classification (GTDB taxonomy): domain Bacteria; phylum Bacteroidota; class Bacteroidia; order Bacteroidales; family Tannerellaceae; genus Parabacteroides; species Parabacteroides hominis. The sequence goes on from NZ_JACOOJ010000002.1 coordinate 191,852, forward strand.
ATGACACCCATTGAATTAACAAAAGCGGAATTTATACAGCGAGTAGGGAACTTCGAAGAAAATCCTCAGGATTGGAAATATGTGGGAGATAAGCCTTGCATAGTGGACTTCCATGCTCCCTGGTGCGGTTACTGCAAACGCCTGGAGCCGATACTCGACGAGTTCGCTAAAGAATATGACGGACAGCTTTACATCTATAAAGTGAATGTGGACAACGAAGAAGAGCTGGAAGCTGCTTTCAAGATCCGGACAATCCCGACTTTACTCCTCTGCCGCATGGACGGGAATAAAGAAATGATGCTCGGAACGATGGGCAAGCCGGAACTTCGCAAAGTGATCGAAGGTATCTTATAATATACCTTCTCAGGTCAGGCAAGGGGAATGAATCAGGTGGCAGACCGCTAATCCTGATCCATCCCTTCGACTTTTATACGGATCGAACGGGGAGTCCGCCACGTTATTATTTCTTTTCCCGGACGGTTATATGGAAACAACCTTGCTTGCGTTCGTGCTTGACATAGCAACGCTCTTCCCGTTTCAAATCGCGCAAGACCATTGCCAGCACCATCTTCAACCGGTCCTTGTCTATGTTCAAGGTGTCGCTCTCGTCCACTTTGGCATAACGCACCCACGAGACATCGAAAGTCGTTCCGTAGCGGTGAGCCGAGTTCTGGGAAGAGTTGGTATTTCTTTTTTTCAGGTTCTTGACATCATCGACCGTGCGGGTGACGCTGGTTACTTTGACTTTATAAATGGAAGCATTCAGGTTGCGAAGGGAATCCTGGAAATTATGTCCGATATCTTCCAGCAACTGTGCGGCAGAGGGAATCAGATAGGGGATGGAATGCGTCAGCTTTTCCACTTCATAATATTCGTTGGTTTCGATCTTTTCCATCTCCTTTTTCACTTTCTCCGCTTCTTCACGGTTCGATGCAGGTTTGATGCCGATACGCTCGGCCTCGGCCAGATGCACATCGTTCAAGTCTTTGAAATCGCGGTTATAGCTTCCGTTATACCAAATGCGTTTCAACTCTCCGCGTTCTTCCTTTTTCCCACAAGACGAACATATCGCTGCCACCGAGCAAGCAGCCACTATCAACCAGATATTAAATACAATCTTTTTCATTATTTCTCTTTTAACGAAAACAAAAGTAACCAAGATTCACTGATTTCAAAATATTAATGACTATTTTTGTGAATCCGAATATAAACTAAATAGCTAATTGTATGGATGCATTGGAATTAAGATTATCGCTTATCGAACAACTGAAAACGATCGACGACGTAAAGCTGTTGACACAGATCAAGAACTTGATCAAAATTGCAACGGAGAAGAAGGAAACACGCTATCCGGCACAGATGACGCTGGATGAATTGAAGGCAGTATTGAAGAAATCAAGAGAAGAATCCAAGAAAGGATTAGGCATGACAACGGAAGAATTACGCAAACGACACCCATTATGCGAATAAAAATCAAGTGGTTGCCTCAAGCCATCGCCTTACTTGACAACATTTACAGATTCTACAGCAAAAAGAGCCAGACCGCAGCTATCCGTTTATACAATAAACTATTGGATTCTGCCGAACCTTTACGTGTTTTCCCGCAAGCCGGACCTATCGAACCGCTACTGAAAGAATATGATTGCGAGTTTCGTTCCCTTGTCGTCGAGAAACATTACAAGCTGATTTACACGGTTACGGACGAACTGATCGAAATCCACGCCGTATGGGATTGCCGCCAGGAAGGATGGCGCCTGCAAGAAATGTTCAAATAATCTTCACGAAGACGCAACAAAATACGTCACAATTTCTTTTTACATAAAGAATATTACTAATTTTGTCTGCCTGAACGAGAGTGGTAAAAATCCGCAACAAAGGCAGAACTAAAACGAATTGAATGATTGAACGAATTTATATTCTTGAGAGCGTAGACCCGGTTATATTCTACGGAGTAAACAATGTCAACATGCAGTTGATTAAGACGTTGTTCCCCAAGTTGCGCATAGTGGCAAGGGGAAATGTGATGAAAGTGATCGGAGATGAAGACGAGTCGGAACTCTTTCTCAAGAAAATTCGCGAGGTAGAAAAATATTGTGAAGAATTCAACTCGCTGAGCGAAGATGTCATACTGGACATCATCAAAGGCAAAGCCCCGGTGATCACCAAGCAAGAGAACCTGATCATCCACGGGATGAACGGCAAACCGATCGTCGCCCGCACGGAAAACCAGCAACGCCTTGTCAAAGCATTCGAAGAAAACGACCTCGTCTTTGCCACAGGCCCCGCCGGGACAGGTAAGACATTCGTCGCCATAGCCCTCGCCGTAAAAGCCCTAAAAAACAAGGAAATCCGCAAGATCATCCTGAGCCGTCCGGCAGTGGAAGCCGGTGAGAAATTAGGATTCCTCCCCGGCGAGATGAAGGACAAACTCGACCCGTACCTCCAACCCTTGTATGACGCCCTGCAAGACATGATCCCAGCAGCCAAGCTGAAGGAATATATGGAGAACAACGTGATCCAGATCGCCCCCCTCGCCTTTATGCGCGGACGGACGCTGAACGATGCGGTCATCATCCTCGACGAAGCCCAGAACACGACGACGCACCAGATCAAGATGTTCCTCACCCGCCTCGGAATGAATGCCAAGATGATCATCACCGGAGACGTGACGCAGATCGACCTGCCGCCGACAGCAACCTCCGGACTCGTACAGGCCATGCAAATCCTGAAAGGCGTAAAAGGAATCGGCAAAGTCGAATTCGAGAAAAAGGACATCGTCCGCCATAAGCTCGTCCAGCGTATCGTCGAAGCCTACGACAAGTTCGACAGCAAACAAAACCGTAGGGGCGATTCGCGAACCGCCCCCAGGGAGCAAGAAAAGATAAAGAACAATATTAATAACAGTCAGGACGCCCGATAAGCGCCCCATAAAAACTAAGGTATGAAGAAGGCATTAACAAAAACAGACTTCAATTTCCCAGGACAGAAGAGTGTCTATCATGGTAAAGTACGCGACGTGTACAACATCGACGACAACGTATTGGTGATGGTTGCAACAGACCGTATCTCGGCATTCGACGTAGTCCTGCCGGAAGGCATCCCCTACAAAGGACAGATGCTGAACCAGATCGCCGCTAAATTCTTAGATGCGACAACCGACATTTGCCCGAATTGGAAACTGGCTACTCCCGATCCGATGGTGACTGTAGGCGTGATGTGCCAAGGATTCCCTGTTGAAATGATCGTACGCGGTTACCTCTGCGGAAGCGCATGGCGTGCTTATAAGAGCGGCGTACGCGAAATCTGCGGTGTAAAACTGCCGGAAGGCATGCGTGAAAACGAACGTTTCCCCGAACCGATCGTTACCCCGACGACAAAAGCCGAGATCGGCGAACATGATGCCGACATCTCCAAAGAAGAAATCCTGGCCCAGGGCCTGGCTACTCCCGAAGAATACGAACTGCTGGAAAAATACACGCTCGCCCTCTTCAAACGCGGCACGGAGATCGCAGCCGAACGCGGCCTGATCCTTGTCGACACGAAATACGAATTCGGCAAACATGGCGGCAAGATCTACCTGATGGACGAAATCCATACGCCAGACTCTTCCCGCTATTTCTACAGCGAAGGCTACGAAGAACGTTTTGCCAAAGGCGAACCGCAGAAGCAACTCTCCAAAGAGTTCGTCCGCGAATGGCTGATGGAAAACGGTTTCCAGGGCAAGGCAGGCCAGAAAGTACCCGAAATGACTCCGGCTATCGTGGAAGGCATCAGCGAACGCTACATCGAACTGTATGAACACATCACAGGCGAGAAGTTCGAAAAAGGCGATACGGACAACCTCCTTTCGCGCATCGAAAAGAACGTAACCGAATATCTCAACAAATAAGATAAACGGATATGGCGAAGTACGGTTCAGAACAGATTCTACCCTACAACAACGAGGAACACAAAGCTACACAAGTCAGACGCATGTTTGACTCCATCGCTGGTACATACGATCGGCTGAACCATACGCTCTCGCTGGGTATCGACAAAATATGGCGCAGGAAAGGGATTGCTTTCCTGCGCCCTTTTTCCCCCGCCTCGATCCTCGATATCGCCACAGGCACGGGAGACCTGGCTATCTCCATGTACCGCCGCCTGAAAGCCGACCGCATCATCGGGGCCGACATCTCGGAGGGCATGATGGAAGTCGGACGGCAGAAAGTCGCCGAAGCGGGATTGTCGGACCACATCTCGTTCGAATACCAGGACTGCACGGCACTGACCTATCCGGACAACTCGTTCGATGCCGTCACCGCCGCATTCGGAGTACGCAACTTCGAGAACATTGAGCAAGGGATCGCCGAGATGTACCGGGTGCTGAAACCGGGCGGCCATCTGATGATCCTGGAACTGTCCTCGCCGGTGCATTTCCCGATGAAGCAGCTCTACAACATCTATTCAAAAGTCGTGATCCCCACCGTCGGACGCCTGCTTTCAAAAGAGCGTACAGCCTACAGTTACCTGCCGGCCTCCATCCGGGTGGTTCCGCAAGGGAAGGTAATGACCGACCTGCTCAGCCGCGTTGGTTTCAGCGAAGCCCGTTCGCGCACTTTCACTTTCGGCATTTGTTCGTTATACACGGGCAGTAAATAAACATTAATCATCTTAATTTACAGGTCATGCAAAAATATGGTTTAATAGGATATCCCCTCGGACACTCTTTTTCGAAGAACTACTTTAACCAGAAGTTTGAATCCGAGAAAATCGATGCAACTTATCTGAACTTCGAGATCCCGAACATCAAAGATCTGAAGACTGTATTGAAGGATAACCCGGAACTCTGCGGTCTGAATGTCACCATCCCCTACAAGGAGCAAGTCATTCCCTACTTAGATGATCTGGACGAAGACGCCCGCCTGATCGGAGCCGTCAACGTCATCAAATTCACAAAAGGACTCTTCGGCAAAAAGCTGAAAGGCTACAACTCCGACATCATCGGTTTCAAGCGCTCCATCGAGCCACTCCTGAACGAGACGCATCGCAAAGCCTTGATCTTAGGGACAGGCGGCGCATCGAAAGCAGTCTTCCAGGGATTGAAGCAATTGGGCGTCGGCGCAACATTGGTTTCCCGTAAACCGAAAGAATTCTGCATCACCTACGAAGAGATCACTCCGAAGACGATGGAACAGTACACCGTCATCGTCAATACGACTCCGTTAGGCATGTTCCCGAATATCAACGCCTGCCCGGATATCCCCTACGACCTGCTCACTCCGAACCATCTGCTGTACGACCTCTTGTACAACCCGGATGAAACCCTTTTCATGAAGAAAGGCAAAGAACACGGCGCCGTCGTCAAGAACGGATTGGAAATGCTGCTGTTGCAAGCGTTTGCAGCTTGGGAGATCTGGCAGAAATAAAAGAAAAGGGGGCTATCGGAAGCCCCCACCGCTGTAAACGGATTAAAGAAATTCCCGGTTCGAAAGCAAAAGCAATTTTGCCCTCATACAAAAAGGCTCCTAAGCATATAAAGAATCCAAATACTGAAATTGTCACAAGATACGATTTACAGCCATAAAATAGAAACAAAGGATTCATATTTGTCAATAATCAAATGAATGCTATCTTTGTAAAGCCGGTACATAAACGTACCGGCAACCTGCTTATGGACACAGCGATCAGAAAGATGCCTATCGGCATACAGAGTTTTGAAGATATACGGAGGGATAATTATGTGTATGTAGACAAAACGGAGATTGTCTACCGCCTCGCCACGATGGGAAAACCCTACTTCCTGAGCCGCCCGCGCCGCTTTGGGAAGAGCTTGCTTATCTCTACCCTCGAAGCCTACTTCCTCGGCAAAAAGGATCTCTTCAAAGGGCTGGCTATCGAGAAGCTCGAACAGGACTGGGTGACTTATCCGGTGCTGCATCTCGATCTGAATGCGGAGAAATACGATTCGCCCGAAGCGCTGAACAAGATGCTGGAGCTTCATCTTAACCGTTGGGAAGATACTTACGGAAAAAGGGAAGGAGAGGCAACTCTTTCCGGACGTTTCGCCAACATCATCCGCCAAGCCAACCAGCAGACAGGCCGCCAGGTCGTCGTCCTGATCGACGAATATGACAAGCCGCTCTTACAGGCTCTCGGCAAGGAGGAATTGCTCGACGCATACCGATCGACACTGAAAGCGTTCTACGGCGTACTGAAAAGCGCCGACCCGTTCCTGAAATTCGTGTTCCTTACCGGCGTGACGAAATTTGCACAAGTGAGCGTGTTCAGCGACCTCAACCAGTTGATGGATATAAGTATGCATCCTGACTATATAACAGCTTGCGGAATTACAGGTGAAGAACTGGCCGCTAACTTTCATCCGGAGCTGGAACGCATCGCTAAAGAAAACCATCTGACGGAAAAAGAGATCGTAGAACTGATGAAAAGGAAATATGATGGTTATCATTTTAATGAGCAATCGGTCGGGATATTCAATCCGTTTAGCGTCCTGAATGCATTCAATAGCCGGAGGCTCGACTACTTCTGGTTCCAGACAGGCACGCCCACCTTCCTCGTCGAACTGCTCAAAAAGAGCGAATACGACCTGCGTAAAGTGATCGACGGACTGGAAACACAGGCATCGGCCTTCACAGAATATCGTGCAGATGCCAACAACCCCATACCGCTTATTTACCAGAGCGGCTACCTCACGATAAAGGAGTACGACCGTGAATTTCAACTCTACAAGTTAGAGTTTCCCAACGAGGAGGTACGCTACGGCTTCCTCAGTTTCATCGCGCCTTTCTATACTTCCATAACGGACGACGACAAGGGTTTCTATATCGGCAAGTTCGTGCAGGAGCTTCGTGCCGGCAACGTAGATGCTTTCCTCACCCGCCTGCGTGCCTTCTTCGCCGACTTTCCTTACGAACTGAATGCCCGCACCGAACGGCATTACCAGGTCGTATTCTATCTCGTGTTCAAGCTGATGGGACAGTTCTGCGATGCCGAAGTACGCAGTGCCCGCGGACGGGCCGATGCTGTAGTCAAAACAAAAGACTACATCTATGTATTCGAGTTCAAGCTCGACGGCTCCGCGTCAGAAGCATTGGAACAAATCGAGCATAAAGGATACCTGATCCCCTACACGGCCGACGGACGGCAATTAGTGAAAGTCGGTGTCTCCTTCGATGCTGAAGAACGAAATATCGGGGAATGGGAAATCCGGTATTAATCCAAATCCGGTACATTAATAGATAATAATTTAGAAAAACTGATCCTATATTTTAGGCACGGATTTCACGGATTACACGGCAAGAAGTTTTTTCAAAACATATTTACGTGAAATCCGTAATCCGTGCCTAAAATTGGTTCAAATCTGCCAAAAGATGAGTCTGATAGACGCAAATATAATTTTGACGCGGATGACTCGAATAACGCGGATAAGAAAATATGTATCAGGTGTTTAATCTGCGTTATTCGCGCAATCCGCGTCAAGAAATCCTGTTTATTTATTTTAATCTGCGTCTATCAGACTCAAACCTCGTATATGAAGTTGTTCCTATAGATGCCTGTCGCTTCCCGAAAAGACAGGCATCGGCTGCCGAATGGATGCCTACCTTTTTCCTGCTACCCTATAGGCTTTTCACGGACAGGCTAAAGGCTGTATTTTTTAGCCTATAAGCTATATTTTATGGGACAGGAACCAATCCAAGCCCTTATATGACAAAACTGAAAACAGGGTTCACGGCGGTAAAAGACTAATGGACAGCGATTTGTTGTGAAGGCTGTGAAGGCTGTGAAACCTGTTTACGATCAGCCAATCCTATCGGTCGATCCCGCCTCTTTTTATCTTGCATTCACAGGGTTCACAGCAACATGCTGATCTATAGAGTTTCCCGGACAGTGTGAACCCTAATTAAATAAAACAACCAAGGGGTATTTAGAGGATAATCTAAGAAGATTTGAACCTGTAAATGATGATTTATGTTTCAAATCTGCCAATAATCGAACTAAAAACTCATACACTCCAAGTCAATACGAAAGCGGGGGTAACGAGGTAGTTCAACCGATAAACCGAGCCTTGCTCCGTGCGGGTTTCATGGGCGGTACAACTTCCTTCTTCCGCATACCGGAACGGACGGACATGCAGATGTTTCCGGAAATCGACCTCTTCCTGTCCGATCATCTTGAACAGCGTTTCTTTTGCACACCAATGAAGTAGCAGATGTTCCGTTTCGTGCTCCTTGTCGATGCCGGCTTCCTCTTCCGGAGCCATAAAGCGGCTGCGAATCTTTAGTACCCGTTCGGAATGATATTCGATGTCGATGCCGGCAGCAGGATGGTTCTGCAGCAGGACGGCAGCATACCCTTTCGTATGCGAAATACTGATGCGTAAAGGCGAATCCGGCAGATAAGGCGCACCATTCAGATGATAGGCGATGCGAAGGGGGCTACCCAAAAGCTCCTGCAGAAGCACGCGGCTGGCAAGCCATTCCTGGCGGCGGTGTTCCGTGCGGATGCCGTCGAGCTCTGGAAGGTATTCTTCGGCATTCTTCAGAAGGGCAAAGAGAGTCTCAGAGGATTCTTCGATCTTCCAGACTCCCCAAAGCGGAGCGATATGTTGAAGGAAAAGAGGCATTATTTCTTCCAGTTAAAAGATTGGATCAATTCAATGACATCCTGTTTCAGATAGTCGGTGACGGGAGCCAGCGAATCGGCATTCGGAATACAGTCGTAATACAAAGCACCTCGGAAAAAGCGTGAGACGCTGTCGGTCAGCATAAACTGCAGCGGCGAAGCGGATTCGCCGTCCAGCATGAAAAGCGATCCGTACACCGAAGCCTCCGGATTCGTGTACGCTTGTTCCCTGATCCGGTCCGGATATTTCGCCTGCCGGACAACCAACGCGCGGCATTCCTCCTCCGCCCTGCCCAGCGTGGCCGGAGTGACAGGGAAGTAGCTGCAATAGAGCTTCACATTCAACTGCGGATAAGAGAGGTTGATCCATCCCGCCGGATTCCCGACCGGAGGCAGTTCCACCTCCGCCCATTTGGAAAGCCGGAAAGTATAAGGCAAATCCTCCACCGGAAGCATCTGATAGGAAGGGGCTGGCGGCTCGATACGGAAATAGCCGCGTGGCTTCGGCGTATATTCCGTACAGGAAACACCCAGAACCAACAACAAAATCCATACTATACCGGCTGATATACGCATCATTCCCCTTGCTTATCCTTTTCCTGGTCTGAAATGCGGTTGAACTTGACTTTCAGGATACGGCGGTTATCGATCTCCAGGACCTGAAAACGATAGTCGTCATGCTCGATGATCTCGCGGCGGCGCGGGAAGTCCCCTTTGATCTCCAAGAGAAGGCCGGCAAGGGTTTCAACTTCCTCCGTCAGTTTGCCGAACCCGGCAGGATCGGCTCCGATCACACGGAAGAAGTCGGTCAACAATATCTTAGCTTCAAAAATAAGGCTACCGTCCGCCAAGCGGATGAACAGCTTTTCATCTTCGTCGTATTCATCGGAAATCTCGCCGACAATCTCTTCCAGGATATCCTCCATCGTCACGATACCGGAAGTGCCGCCGAACTCGTCCACCACAATCGCCATGTGGATCTTGCTGGTGCGGAACTCTTCCAGGAGATCGTCGATCTTCTTCGTCTCAGGCACAAAGTAGGCCGGACGGATCAAGCTCTGCCAACGGAACGTGTCGGGCTTCTCCACATACGGCAAAAGGTCTTTGATATACAAGATCCCCTTGATATTATCCTCCGAATCGGCATAGACCGGAATACGGGAATAGCCGGATTGGATGATGAAATCGACCACGGTGCGGAAACTCGTCTTAATGTCGATATCTTCCATATCCAGACGAGGCGTCATGATCTCGTCGGCGGTCTTGTTGTAGAACTTGATGATCTCCGAAAGCATTTCCTTCTCTTCCGGCATTTCGGTGGATGTGAGTTCCAATGCTTTGGAGAGTTCGTCGACCGAAAGATCGTACTTCTTCTTGACCAACGCCTTGTTGATGACGCTGGTCGACGTGACCAATATCTTCGAAAGCGGTCGGCAGATACGCTCCACGACATTCAGTACGGGAGCCGAACTGCGCACGAACCGCAGTGAGTTTTTCTGTGCGTAAATCTTAGGCATGATCTCGCCGAACAACAAAAGGAGGAAAGTCAGGACGATCGTCTCCAGGATAAAGCCCAACATCGGGGCGGAGGAGAAATTGACGATCGCGTTGATACCGTAGGTACAAAGCATAACGACAGCCACATTCACAAAGTTGTTGGCTATCAGGATAGCGGCGAGCAGGTACTCTGAACGGTCCAGCAAACGCTGGATTAAGGGGTCGGAAGGCGCATTCTCTTCCCGGATGTCGTTGATATCACCCGGGGTTAACGAGAAAAAGGCCACTTCGGAAGCCGACACGAAGCCAGAAACTAACAGCAGAAGAATTGCAAGGCTTAACGCTATTACAGAGCCTGCTGTGAGCGCCTGTATAGTAACCTGATCGAATAAGCCCGATAAATAATAGTCTGAGTCCAAGGGGAACAGTATTTGTTAAACAATATCAGAACGGAAGATCGTCCGCACTGTTGGAATCTAAAGATGTGTCCGGTTGTCCGGATGCGGGTTGCTGGAAACCGGTGGCCGGTTGCTGATATCCGCCAGCCGGCTGTGACTGACCTCCTGCCATACCTGTTCCGGCTGTATTATCACGATTGCCCGAACCTGTACTGTAAAACTCGACACGGTCGGCATGGATTTCCGTCACATATCGTTTCACGCCTGACTGGTCGTCATAGCTACGCGTGCGTATCTTGCCTTCCACATAGAGTCCGGACCCTTTCTTCACCCATTTTTCCACAAAGGAGACCAGATCACGGCGAACGACCACATTGTGCCATTCCGTACGTTCCGGGACAACCGTACCATTGGCTAACGTATAACCTCTCTCTGAAGTAGCAAGCGGGAAGTTGGCGACAGCAGCGCCACTATCGAAGTAACGTACTTCCGGATCACGTCCGACGTTACCGATCAATATAACTTTATTCAATGACATAGCTCTATTCTTTTATTAGTCTACAAAGAAACATAAATTCAATCATTCTGACAAGTTTCCTTCTAATTTCTCCAAATAAATATGTATCAGGCGTGGAACCGCATATTTCTCCACATCTCCCGTCGCCACAGGGAGGAAAGCTTTCAGGGCGTCGCTCTCCCGCTCTATCTCTATCCGGTAGAAAGCTGCATACAGGATCTGATGGGACAGGACATGTTTCACGCCCTGCAAATCCGCCGAAACATCCATCCGGCCCGCCCCTTCGAACAACCGGCGAAAGGCATCCGTCGTCTGCAACTCCGCAAAATCCATAGCCCTGTCCGTTTCGATAAGCGGAAACTCGTAAAGCCCTTCCCAAATATCTTTCCCTTTCCGGCGGGACAACCAGGTTTTCCCTTTATATATAATGTATAAATAATGAAAGAAGCGGTCGCGCGTCCTGGTCTTATTCTGTTTCACCGGATAGGCTTGCACATAGCCCGCCCCATAAGCCGCACAGCCTCCTTTCAGCGGACAGGCTTCACAATCCGGATTTTGCGGCACACATTGCAAGGCGCCCAATTCCATTATAGCCTGGTTATGCAACCCTGCGTGCTGCGGGTCCATCACCAGCCCGGCCAGTTCCGTAAAGGTTTTTTTCCCTCTGGGCGTATCGATCGGAGTGTCTATCGCAAACAGGCGCGAAAGCACCCGGAAGACATTCCCGTCCACAACCGGATACGGCTGGTTCCATACAAAGGAAACGATGGCCGCCGCCGTATACTCCCCTATCCCTTTCAAAGAGATCACATCCTTATAGCGGTTGGGAAATACCCCGCCGAAACGCTCCATAATATCTTTTGCCGCGGCATGCAGGTTACGGGCGCGGCTGTAATAGCCGAGACCCTGCCAGTATTTCAACACCTCGTCTTCCTCTGCCGAAGCCAGCGATGCCACATCCGGAAACCGTTCGGTAAAACGGAGGAAATAATCCATTCCTTGCGCCACCCGCGTTTGTTGAAGGATAATCTCGGATATCCAGATTATATAGGGATCGGAAGATTCCCGCCAGGGCAACTCCCTTTTATGCACCCGATACCAGTCACGCAACAAGCGGCTGGTTTCTAATTCGTTTTCTATCTGCGACATACAGTTCTTTTTTAGCCTTCTCAAGACTTGCAACTAATTGATTACTGCAAACATACACAGTTCTAACGAATTGCAAGGAAACTTTTTTCTTAAAATTTGGCTGGCAATTCTTTTTCCACTTAAATAAAAAGCTATATATTTGCATTCCAAAAAATTAATAGGTCCAAATCAATTATTTAATTAATTTATAGACATGACTAAAGCAGATATTGTTAGCGAAATTTCAAAAAGCACTGGCATTGACAAACAGACAGTGTTGAACAGCGTAGAATCTTTTATGGATATCGTAAAAAGTTCATTGTCTCAGGGTGAAAACGTATACCTGAGAGGTTTTGGAAGTTTCGTGATTAAAAAGAGAGCCCAGAAGACAGCTCGTAATATTTCAAAGAATACTACGATCATCATCCCGGAACATAACATTCCGTCATTCAAGCCGGCTAAGACTTTCCTGAACGAAGTAAAGTAATTTAGTTATTATAGTTTAATTTAAAATTTTAAAACAATGCCCAGCGGAAAGAAAAGAAAAAGACATAAGATGTCTACGCACAAGCGCAAAAAGAGACTAAAGAAGAATAGACATAAGAAAAAATAAGTCTATTTGAGCAACTCTGAAGAACAAACTTAATAAGAGACCTTTTAAGTTTGTTCTTTGCGTATTTGATAAGGTCCCATATTTTAACACCTCTTTTTATAGTGATTAGTGAATTAGTAGTTGATGTACAACCCAAAGAGGTATCTATAGCCGTACTGGAGGATAAGAACCTTGTCGAGCTCCAAAAGGAAGCCCGCAACGTCTCTTTTGCTGTCGGCGATATATATCTGGGCAAAGTTAAGAAACTGATGCCGGGTTTAAACGCTGCTTTCATTGATGTAGGTTATAAAAAGGATGCATTTCTTCACTATCTGGACTTAGGTCCTAATTTTAACACCCAGCAGAAATTCCTCAAGCAGGCACTGGGAGAACAGAAGGGAGATAAGAAACTCCCCGTCATCTCCAAAATGCAGTTGCTTCCCGAAATCGAAAAAGACGGAAGTATCAGCAACGTGCTCAAAGTCGGACAGGAAGTGCTGGTGCAGATCGCCAAAGAGCCGATATCAACAAAAGGTCCCAGACTGACTTCCGAGCTTTCTTTTGCCGGAAGATACATCGTGCTGATACCGTTTGCCGATAAAGTGTCGGTCTCCACAAAAATCAAATCGAGCGAAGAGCGTGCCCGTCTACGCCAACTTATTCAAAGTATCAAGCCGAAGAACTTCAGCGTAATCGTACGCACCTCTTCGGAAGGAAAGCGCGTTGCCGAACTCGACCATGAATTGAAGACATTACTGAAACGTTGGGAAGAGAACATTCCTAAGATCACCAAAGTAAAAGCTCCTGCGCTCATCTACGAAGAGACGGCAAGGGCAGTGGCTTTGTTGCGCGACATTTTCAACCCCTCTTTTCAGAACATTTATGTGAACGATGCGGACATCTATCACAATATCCGTGATTATGTCAGCCTGATTGCCCCCGGACGGGAAGAGATCGTGCAACGGTACACCGGCGAACTTCCTATCTTCGACAACTTTGCAATCACAAAACAGATCAAGTCTTTATTCGGACGCACCGTCACATACAAAAGTGGAGCCTATTTGATTATCGAACACACGGAAGCCATGCACGTTATCGACGTGAACAGCGGGAACCGCTCCAAAGGCAGTGATGCCCAGGAAAAAACGGCTATCGACGTGAACACGGCAGCAGCAGACGAAATTGCCCGTCAATTACGCCTACGCGATATGGGTGGCATTATCGTTGTCGACTTTATCGATATGGCTGAAGCTGCCAACCGGCAGAAACTGTTCGAACACATGACGAAAGCGATGGTTAACGACCGGGCAAAGCATAATATTTTGCCGCTAAGCAAATTCGGCCTGATGCAGATCACCCGCCAACGCGTCCGTCCGGCAATGGATGTCGATACATCCGAAGCCTGTCCGACCTGTTTTGGCACGGGAACCATCAAACCCTCTATCCTGTTTACCGACAACCTGGAAGGAAAGATCGACTGCCTGGTTAACAAACACAACGTGAAGAAATTCGCCCTGCACGTACATCCTTATGTTGCAGCATTTATCAAGAGCGGAAGATTCCCGCTCAGTTGGAAATGGAAACTGAAATACTCGATGGGTATTAAAGTGATTCCGAATCAAAGTTTGGGCTTCCTGGAGTACAAGTTCATTGACTCCGACAAGAACGAACTGGACATGATGGAAGAAAAAGAAATCAAGTAACATAAAAGTCCCCGGAACTCATAAAGTCCGGGGACTTTTTTTTATAAAATTCACACCCCCTTTATACCGGCGATTTCCCGGTTCTTCTGTGGGTTTTACCCCCTTTAAATATAATCCATAAAAGGGGCGCTAAAGCCCACAAAAGAAGAGGCTTTGCCTCCATACCGTATAATACATTTATTTTGTCTTCGCTTTCGCCATATCCAAAGCCGAAGTTGTCGTGTAATACTTAGCCAACATATTAGGTACTTCCCAATCAGGTAATTTGCCGTCCTTCAGGTATTCCAGGAAATGTTCCGTTACCTGGCCGAAGTGGGCTTCATGACCTACGCTGTATTTAGCCGGAATTTCGACCTGCCATACACCGTTACGGATCTTATTCAACGCAACACCGGGATATTCAGCCGATACCTTTTCCATCGAAGCGGTCAGGTCCTTTTCGTAAGCGGCCAGATCCACGCCTTTCACTGCTTCGACAAACAATTCAGGCTTGTAATTCTGCTCCTTGCCCTGACGGATCACCAGGTCGGCTTTGCTACCCTTCATGACGGAGAAGTGGGTATCGCCGCCCCCTTTCGGGAAGGTGTAGTTCCAGATAACGGATACTTTAGCCGTCACACCTTTGATCTTATAAATGATGTCACCATTGCAATATACTTTCAACGTATCGTTTTCCACGTCTTTCTTCAGGAAGTCAGGATAAGCCTCTGTTCCTGTCACCTGTTTGAACTCTTCCGGGCTGATAGAGGTTGTCCAACGGTTGGCATCTATCAGTTCGATATCCTTCTTATAGTCAATAATCTGGCCGGGGAAGGCTTCCCATTGCACAAGGTCGACTAAGTGAGTCGTCACATCGACTATGCCTTCGCCCTGCTGGGTCACGTCAAAAAACCAGGCAGGACGTTTCAGAGGATTCCCAGAAACGACTTTAAAGAAATGATGTACACTTTCCTTTACGATTGCCGGTTCTTCGGGAGTTCCCTGCAATTGTTCGCCATAAACAGCCGGAATGCAGGACAGTTCGCGCTGCAAAATGGTTGTTATCTCATGACGTTCCGTCATAATATCGTACAACAAGATACCTTTCTGGCGGGCAATATCGAAACATTCTTTGAGCAGACCGAAATTATCACTGTTTATGGCCATCGGCTTATCCGCCAAAACATGGATGCCGGCCATAAGTGTCTGTTTGATATACTCGGTCTTCTTTCCGTTGTTTCCGGCCGTAACCATCACATTTCCTTTCTTCTCGGAAAGCATCTTTTCCAGGAAGTCCGGTCCTGAATAAACGACCTCCCGCCATTTTGTAGGAGAGTCTGCACGCATATTATAGCCATTGATCTTATTCAGATGTTCCTGCACGTCGTCTCCTTCCGGAGCATACACATATACTTCGTCCGCCACTTGCTCATAAGAGTTTTTTTGTACAAGGGCAGCATGGAAATGACCGGGATCGAGCGTAATCAACTTTATCTCTCCCGGAGTTCCGGCCAGTCCGCCGGGCTTTTCTTTCTTTGTCGAACAGGAAAGCATCAACAAGAGTGATGCCACCGTAAAAATCAAATACTTCTTCATCTTATCACACATCTAATTTATTTTATCCGGATTCTCGATCAAAAAACGTTCTATTCCTGTTTGCAAACCATCTATTTCGGCAAGTCCCTTCAAACGGCCGATCAAAGGATATCCAGGGTTGGCACTCCTGCCATAATCGTCCAATATCCGTAAGCCGTGATCGGGCCGGAAAGGCAACCTTATATCCTTGCGTCCAGCCTTTTTCCGCCTGATTTGTTCTTCCAACAAAACCTTCACAACAGCAAACATATCGACACTTCCTCCCAAATGCCCGGATTCATAAAAGCCATGATCCGGTAAAAATGCCGTATTCCGCAAATGCACGAAATGAATGCGGGAAGCAAACTCTTTCGCCATTAAAACCAGGTCATTATCAGGACGTGCCGATAAAGAACCGGTGCAAAAAGTAAGGCCGTTTGCAATAGATTCGCATTGGCTGAATATCCACCGGAGATCTTCGACCGTTCCGGCGATCCTCGGCAATCCGAGTAAAGGGAAAGGGGGATCGTCCGGATGAATGCAAAGGTTCACCCCGGCTTCTTCCGCGACCGGAATCACATCGTCCAGAAACAGAACGAGATTACGGCGCAACTGTTCTTTTCCTATCCGATTATAGGTTTTCAGATAATCGAGGAACTGTTTCTTATAATCTCCTCCATCTCCCACTACACCATGAATAAACGCCTGCGTCACAATAATAATATTATGAGCTAACTCTTCCTGCTGTTTCGGGGATAGTTCGGCAACTATCTCAGCAGCCTTTTCCTGAATATCCAGAGGATAACATTCACGCGCACCCTCCCGCTTCAAGACATAAATGTCGAAAGCGGCAAAAGTCGGATAATCGAACAGCATCGATTCGGCCCCGTCCCTGTTTCGATAATGCAAATCCGTTCGCGCCCAATCCAGCACAGGCATAAAATTATAGCATACGGTATCTATGCCACAGGCTCCCAGATTTCGTAAGGACTGCCGGTAGTTTTCGATCAGGCGGAAACGGTCGGCAGAACAAATCTTGATTCCTTCCGAAACAGGAAGACTTTCCACTACACTCCATCTCATGCCATAACTTTCTATTTCCCGCTTGACAGCCTGTATCTCCCCGACCGGCCAAACTTCGCCCGAAGGAATATGATGGAGGGACGTAACGACTCCTTCCACCCCCATCTGCTTTAAATCGGCAAGTCCGACAGAATCTTTCCTGCCGAACCACCTCCATGTCTTCTCCAACGCCATATCTCAGACTCCGCTAAATGAACTAAAACCGCCATCCACCGGAATAATTGCTCCTGTAATGAAACTGGCATGCTCCGAACAGAGAAAATGAACCAGCCCGTTCAACTCCCTGATATCCCCAAAACGTTTCATCGGCGTACGTGCCAGCACCTTCCTGCTCCGTTCCGTATAAGATCCATCTGGATTGATCAGTACCGTACGATTCTGGTCGCCGATAAAGAATCCCGGAGCCAAAGCATTCACACGGATTTTCTCACTGAACTTCAAAGCCATCTCCATAGCCAGCCATTGGGTAAAGATACTCACTCCGCTTTTGGCAACGGAATAGCCCGGCACGCGCGTTATAGCCGAATAGGTCGCCATCGACGAGACATTGATAATGCTCCCTGCCCCCTTTTCTGCCATGGCTTTTCCGAATACAAGACAAGGATAAACCGTCCCGTTCATATTCAGATCCGTTACCCGGTTGAAATCTTCGACCTTCATATCGAACACGGTCTGATCTTCCCGCAGGGTAGCGCCTGGCAGATTACCGCCTGCTGCATTTACCAGAATGTCGACACTCCCCCATCCGGCAAGCAATTTTTCCCGCGCCGCCTCAAGGCTTTGCATATCCAGTACATTGCACTGGATACCCATCACTTCTCCCAACGGCTTTAACTCCTTCACCCGGTTGTCAAGCTGTTCCTGACGTATATCCAGGATCGCCACTTTGACACCGTTCTCCACCAGGCTACGGGAAATACTGCCTCCCAGAACACCACCGCCACCGGTTACAACGGCGACTTTACCTTTCAAATTCAGTTCCATCGGTCTATTCTTTTTTATATTGTTCAAATAAACGGGCAATATCGGCCTCTCCGGAATTCCCGGCATGAACCAATACCCGATATCTTAAATTGATCTTTTCTCCCTTTTTCAACTCTGTCGTTTTTCCGTTCTCCGGCCAGTACATGGGGGTCGGTGATATAAAGCCATAATCACGCGTGAACCAAGGTGACGGATACCATTTATTGGAAGGATGCTGCATGATTGCAATCCCTTCCGTTCCGGTTTTTCTTTTGCCGTAGCAATCGATCCAAGACGAACCGACCCCAAACGTTCCTTTTTCCCCTTCTTTACCTTCCGAATTAATCATGGCTCCCCCCTGCCTGACTGTCAGGTCCGGATCGATACGAGCACTAAACAAAGAATGGTTGGTTTTCTGGATCGTGACATCCATCAGCATTTCCATTTCTATATCAAAATCCAACTGATACAAATCTTCGGACGGGGAAGAGATCGTGATCTTACGCCGGTCGATGACAGGAGCCTGCGCATCCGGACGTTTCCAGATACACTCGTCTTCGATCACCACCCGCTCACCTTTCGCCTCGACAATACGGGCGCCGATCGACACGATCTGGCCGCGTTCGAGTCCCTCCTGCCAATAGTTGCCGCCATTCACCCGGTCGCAACCGAAAAACAAGGAACTGTGGTGAGGATATTCCCCATTGCGCATCGAAGTCGTCGTTGCTCCCGATACAGGACCGTTGACCGGGAAAAAGAACGGATATTTCTCATCCGGCTGGAAACGGTAACTGGTAAAAAACTGTTTGCCGATCACGACATCAATACGATTTCCGATCTTTGTTGCGGAAACTTCCTGCTTCTGAGCCATCATGCTGCCGGTCAGGAAAACAGCAGCGATACTTAATAATATTTTTTTCATACGTGTTCTATACTTTCGTTTTACCTTTATGTGATTTCTATTGAACCGTTACTTTCGGGGGATAGGCAAAATCATTCCAAAGGCGGTCCGCCTTTTCACGATCCATCTCGCCATCATAAGAGAAAATACGGTAACGTTGCTTATACAACTTTCCAGGCATCAACTCCCAATCCTTATTCTTTGTCGGAGCGAAATTGACAAAAGCGTCTCCCCGTCCGCCATTTGCCTTTTCATCCCAGATACGAAGAGGTTCGGGCGCATTGTAATTTTCCGGATGCCCCAGAAACAACATCCCCGAACGTCCCTGGCTTCCACACTGCCCGGTAACATAAATCCAACGGGCTGTCGTCCCGTCTATTTGCTGACGCGTTTTTCCTTCGGACGTAAACATCTCGCAATTCTCTTTCGTCCACTCTTCCGTTGCACGCCAGCCGAAACCTGCATATCGATAGGCTTTTATCAACACCGGTAAATCCGTCGACGGATGCAGCCCAGATTCAAAGTCCCATAAAAAACCACCCGGTATGTTCCAGGCTTTCACATCCCAGGACTCATCCATTATCACCTTCTCGCCCTGCGCTCCAAAGATGCAATGGTCGAGGCGAGCCGTATATCCGGCACAGATGCTTCCTTGAAATACCTGGTCTATCTTCCGTGCACGGACCGTTCCCTGCTTGTCACCCAGATTCCAAAGATCATACATCTTGCCATCGTACTCGATGCGCGTCCACGGATTCCAGATGCCATAATGATGATAATGGTCCTTTGGCTGGATGGTAGTCAACACATTGCCAGAAGGAGAATAGGCCGGATGAATGAAACCGCTCCGCCCGTAGGCCGGATCAATCCCTGCCGGAGGAGAAACAAACGCATAGTTATATTGTAGGACGTTCCGGCCATTCTGTTTCAGAATCAACCCTTTGCCGGTATCCTCCACCCGCATGGTTTCTTCACCGGCATCCGTTCTAACCAATCGGGCGACGAACTCGCGGGTAGTGCCTGCCGATGTAACTCCGTCCAACACCCAATATAAAACCGGGATTCCTCCCTTTTCCTGAATCAACTGACATTTTACAGGTTTCTGCTCCTTCCCTATCTGCTCGAACAAGGCAATCCGGGTATCTTTTTTTATTTTCAACTTGGATATTTCTGTCGAGACGATGCAATCCTGACGATCGAAACGCCCCGCTTCCACTACGATCCGGACAGTTCCCGCCGCCCACATGGAGACTGAAAGCAGGCTACACAGAATAATTGAAATTAGTTGTCTCATGGCAATCAAAAATTATAAGGAGGACGGTGCGGGCGGGCTATCATCGAATTGGCCTCGTCATCATTTTTGAAACGCTCCAGAACAGGATCCCAATAAAGTTTACGGTTCAGCTTCATAGCTATATGCTGCAACAGACAAGCCGAACATGACCGATGCGCAACCTCGGCAGGCGTGATGTTCTGCTTTCTCGTGCGTACACTTTCCAGCCAATTGCCGTGATGGTCCGTGCTTTTATACAAATGCACCTCATCTTCTCCGATTACCGACGTCAGTATCTTAGGATCCGAAGCCTGCAACGCCTTCGACGCGCCGGCTGTAGCAGGATCGTTGGCTGAAGCGGAATAAGCACCACGGCTCACAAAAATCCACCCTTCGGTTCCTGTAAACAAGACCCCGTTTGGTTTTTCCTTCGTATTGGTAGTGCCTCGGACAACCACACCGTTATCATACAACATTTCCGTCTCGAAATCATCTCCGTGAACGTTCCATAAACCACCCGAAGCAAATGTCGCACGACCGGATATTTCAACCGGGCCGGAATATTCCTTATCCATCGCCCAATGTGCAATATCAAAATGATGAGCTCCCCATCCGGTGATCATACCGGCTCCAAACTGTTCGCAACGCAGCCAGCCCGGACGACCGTACCCCTGCTGGGGATGCACACGGTCAACCGTATAAGACACGTATGGTGTTTGTCCCAACCACATATCATAATTAAATCCTTTCGGAACAGGCATTTCCTCCGGATTACCTCCCGCCGGGTCACCCGGCAGGCGCACCTCGATGTCTTTCAGTTGTCCGATACGTCCGTTTCTCACCAGTTCACAGGCATAACGGAACTGTTCCATCGAGCGTTGCTGGCTGCCAATCTGTAAAATCCTGCCGCTTGCATTCACGGCATCGCTCATCTTTCGCCCTTCCTCTATCGTCAGTGAGGTCGGCTTCTGCAAATAAACATCCTTTCCGGCCCGGACCGCATCAATCGCAATCTTCGCATGCCAATGATCCGGCGTACTGACCAGGACGGCATCGATATCTTTATTCGCCAGCAGTTCCCGGTAATCCCCATAGGTGGTCACACCTGTATAAGGTTTACCCAATTTCTTCGAATAATATCCTTCCACCAGCTTTTTCGCATCGACCACCCGGTTGACATCGACATCGGCAGCCGCAATAATCCGTACATCGTCATATTTCCAGACTCCGGGCATATCATGGTCTCGTGAAATACGTCCGGTCCCGATCGCTCCGATATTGATGCGGTTGGATGGAGCATTGGGGCCAAAGACTGAAGCCGGGACAATAGTCGGTGCGATGAACATACCTACACCGGCCGTAATCGATCTTTTCAGAAATTCTCTTCGTGTTGTACTCATGATAATAAAATTTAGATTTTTCTTTTGACAAAGATATAGAGATTGAACCCGACAGATATATCTTTTTTTTGCAGATAATTGCACTATCTTGGGAAATAGGGTTAAGGAAAAAACTATATTTGTCCTTAAATTAAGAAAAACACAAGATATGGGAAACAAATTAATGCATGAACAGTTGACAATATATGCCGGCACTCCGATAATAGCCAGACATTACGACTATGATAAGTTCACATTCCCCTGGCATGTTCACAATGAATTTGAAATCATATATGTAAAGGAGAGCTCCGGAGAACGGTTTGTGGCCGACAGCATGGAAATCTTTCAACCGTATGACCTGACCCTCGTCGGGCACAGCGTACCCCATTATATGAAAAGCGCGACCGAATACGAGACCGGAGATCCGTCGAAGCGGGTGAAAGGAACGATTATCCAGTTTGAGGAGGAGTTCATGTCGCATGCCATCAACAACTACGCCGACCTGACCCATATCAAAAAGCTGCTCGACGAATCCGGACGGGGAATCCATTTTCCCTATCCTGCCAATCAGGAGATCATCACCTGCATAGAACAACTCCCGGACAGCAAAGGGACGATGAGAATCATCAATCTATTACATCTGTTGGATCTTATGGCCAACTTCAAAGAGAAACGTTACCTGGGAAGCGTACACTTCTGCCAGTCCATATCGCTGACAATGGACCAACGAATGGAAAAGATACTGACCTACCTTTCCGGCCATTTCAGGGAAGATATAGACCTGAATGAGATTTCTTCCCTGGTTGCCATGAATACCTCTTCTTTCTGCCGCTATTTTAAAGAGAGATCGGGAAAAACATTTACGGAATATATGCTGGACCTCCGCATCGGCTATGCTTGCAAGCTACTGGTCGAAAACACGATGGATGTGATCCAGATCAGTATCGAATGCGGTTTCAACACGATAGCCCACTTCAACCGCATATTCAAACGTAACACCGGCCTTACCCCTACCGAATACAGGAAACAGTTCTTAAAATAAATCCTGCACCATACCTTTACAGGTTTGATGCAGGATTCAATCTAAAAGAAAGCTTTTCTTATTTTGTCTTCGCTTTCGCCATATCCAAAGCCGAAGTTGTCGTGTAATACTTAGCCAACATATTAGGTACTTCCCAATCTGGCAATTTGCCATCCTTCAGGTATTCCAGGAAATGTTCCGTTACCTGGCCGAAGTGGGCTTCATGACCTACGCTGTATTTAGCCGGAATTTCGACCTGCCATACACCGTTACGGATCTTATTCAACGCAACACCGGGATATTCAGCCGATACCTTTTCCATCGAAGCGGTCAGGTCCTTTTCGTAAGCGGCCAGATCCACGCCTTTCACTGCTTCGACAAACAATTCAGGCTTGTAATTCTGCTCCTTGCCCTGACGGATCACCAGGTCGGCTTTGCTGCCCTTCATGACGGAGAAGTGGGTATCGCCGCCCCCTTTCGGGAAGGTGTAGTTCCAGATAACGGATACTTTAGCCGTCACACCTTTGATCTTATAAATGATGTCACCATTGCAATATACTTTCAACGTATCGTTTTCCACGTCTTTCTTCAGGAAGTCAGGATAAGCCTCTGTTCCTGTCACCTGTTTGAACTCTTCCGGGCTGATAGAGGTTGTCCAACGGTTGGCATCTATCAGTTCGATATCCTTCTTATAGTCGATAATCTGGCCGGGGAAGGCTTCCCATTGCACGAGGTCGACTAAGTGAGTCGTCACATCGACTATGCCTTCGCCCTGCTGGGTCACGTCAAAATACCATACCGGACGAGTCAGCGGCTTATTGTCGACCAACTTGAACAGATGGTGTACGCTCTCCTTGACGATAGCCGGTTCTTCGGGAGTACCCGGAAGTTGTTCGCCATATATGGCCGGGATCGTCGAAAGTTCGCGCTGCAACATGGTGGTAATCTCGTTTCTTTCGGTCATGATGTCATACAGCATGATGTTTTTCTGTTTAGCGATATCGAAACATTCTTCCAGCAGCTTGAAGTTCTGGCTGTTGATCGCCATCGGCTTGTCGGAAAGCACATTAATGCCGGCTTCAAGCGTTTTCTTAATGTATTCGGTCTTCTTACCGTTGTTTCCGGCCTGGATCATCACGTTTCCCTTCTTCTCGGTCAACATCTTTTCCAGATAGTCATCGCCCGTATAAACAATTTCATTCCAAGCCGTCGGATTCTCCGCACGCGTGTTAAAACCTTCAATACGCTTCAGGTGCTCATCCACGTCAAAACCGGTGGGTGCGTACACATAAACATCTTTGGAAACTTGCGGATAAGACACTTTTTGCACTAACGCAGCATGGAAATGCCCTGGATCGAGTGTAATCAGCTTGACTTCCCCCGGCGCGCCGGTAAAGCCTTCAGCAGCCTTTTCCGGCTTTGTATTACAAGAAGTCCCGGCTAACAACGCCGCCATAGAAAATAGAAGATAGTTTTTCATACTATTATAATTAAATTATTGATAAGCATTTACATTGGATCATATTCCGGGCAAAGATAATAAAACATTTTTATTTTTTGGTCTTAATTACAATTACCCCGTTTGCTCCTTTTGCGCCATATCCTAAACCATCTTTTATCACCTCTATGAATTCGACGTCATTCACATGACATCCTTGATCGGCTGCGTTGAACGATGTCTCTACTCCATCCAGGATGACCAGTGGCTCCGTTGAAAGATTCAGGCTCTTCGACCCTCTGATGACAATCTTCTCCCCACCGTCCGAATAGTCAAAACTAACTCCGGGTATACAAGCTTTAATCGCTTCTTTTATAGTAAGATAACCATTGCGCTCTATCATCTGGGCGGTTATAACGGATCCGCTGCCGTACCTTTTAAGAACTAATGTTTCAATAGATACAGAACCGGTTGTGCCTTCGCCGTTACCGATCATTAACACATCTCTTTTCACCATCAGTTGGAGTCGCGCCACCTCTCCCAGCAAAAAACGAGCGCCTCGGTTACCTTTCAAATATACCACTACGCTATCTGACGGAAAAACATTCTTCAAGCAAAATTCTCCTTTCTTATCCGTTTTCTCCAATATCTTTGTATTAACAACGCCGATACGGACACCTTTCACCGGTTTTCCTTCCTGGTCGACAACTGATCCTATAATTTCCTTCTTTTGTGCACACAAATCCAAGCAATTTAAACTTGCGAAAATAAAAGACAATATTAAAAAAAGGGACTTTTTCATTGTATATTCATTTTAAAATCATGCTATATTTTTCCAATGCCGGTTATTACCGAATGATAATGGCAGCTATCACCGAGCGATAACACCTTCCGTTACCAAAGCATAATATCTCCCGTTACCGAAGCATAACGACAGTTATTACCGTTCGGTAACGACTGTCGTTACAAAAAGAGATCAGAGTTCACCAGGGCGTTCTTCCTCCCCACCACCTCCACTTGACGGGCGTTCACCGACATACAGAGTAATCGGGTATTCGATGATACGAGGTTGTTTCAGCAATACGGCTGTGTTACTGAAACAGGTCTCTACCTGGAACAAATAGCTTCCGTCTTCCAATGTCGGGGCATTGAACACCAAGCGGCTTGGGTCGTTGATACCGATCAGCGGGACGGTTGCCGCCTCTTCGCGCGTGTCGGCTTTGAGGAAACGGACGACACCGATCCCGGAGCCGTCGGCATTGAGGCAACGAATCTTGTTGCCGGTCACGTCGAGCATGCCGCCGGACGTGATCGTGCCGTCCGTCTTGCCGGTCGCCACGTCGCGTATCAGACCGACACGTGCACCACCCAAAGAGCGGACACGACCGGAGTATTTGGGCTTTACATGAAGCAACGCTTTCCGTATCGCGTCGGTTGGAGTAACGTTGACGACGCAAACATTTTTTTCCGAGTCGACGCGTCCGGATGTTCCCATAAAGACACCAGGGATAGAGGGTACGAAAATGGCCGTGGCAGTAACGACAATATGTCCTTCGCACAACTTTTCAATGATCTTGTCCCCCATCAGCTGGTTGCCCATCCGGAGGGTTTCCGGGCGGATGTCCGTACGTTCGGCGATAATGTCCTTGATGATTTCTTCTTCCGTGCATGTCTTGCCGGTTTTCACTTTGGCGAGATAGTCCTCCACCACGTCTTTGGTCATCGTATACTCTTCGAGATCGAATTCCCATTCGTAAGTTCTTGTTAGATCCATGATAAAAAAATTTCAATTGTGATTAATTATTATAATAAAAAAAGAAGGCACATATCGTGGGAGCGATAAGCTCGCTTGCTGTCTCCCGACGATAGTGTGCCTCCCGTGCGCTGTTGTTGTTATGCGCGTTCGTTTATTTCAGTTTGTCAATTGGCGGATTTTCCGGCGGGCGTTTCTTCGCCTACCTTCAGTGGGGCGATGTTGTTTTCAGCACCCGGATAGCCGATGTTCTGGTTGAGTATTCCGCCATAATTGGTGTTGATGGCGCTTGCCGGAACCGGCCACAGGATATGGTGCACGCTGATTTTATACTCGGCCCATTTATGTTTGACTCCCTTGTTATAGAAATTATTTTTGGCTACGACCCAATCATACCAGAAGTTATATCCTGTTTCTTTCACATTCGAACCTGTGCCGCCGGGACCGGAAAGGTTATCGAGTTTATAAGTCCGTCCACCGAAAACTTCACACGGTTTGCCTGTCCTTGCATATATATAGGAAATACGCACCAACTCCAAATGGCGGTTTTCTTCGTAATACAGTTCGCGGGCACGTTCGTCCAGGATAGCGCCTATATTGATGTCCGCCGCAGTCAACGGGTCTGCGCCGGCACGTTCACGAACGACGTTCAGCATGTTGGCGGCTTCTTGCTTCATATCTTTCCAGTAATAGCATTCGCCCATCATCAAATAGACCTCTGCCGAACGATATATATACCAAGGAGTCTCGCCACCAGCCCATTGTTGCTGTAAAGGATCCGGCACGAACAATTTGTAGTGCGGCCACATAAACCAACAACGGATAGAATCTTCTACAGACATTGCCGGATTTTTGATAAAGTTCTTACCATACCATTCGCTTTTTCCTTTCAAACTGGGGTTATTATAGCGCAAATCCTCCATACGCCTCCAACTGTCGTGGTTGAACGGGCCACGCAAGTCGTTCTTCTCTTTATCCGTCCAAATCGTATACTGGAAATAATTGGTCGGACGGGCACGGCCGATACCACGGCCATATGTTTTATTCAAGTCCATTTCCGGATCTGTCTCGTCTGCCGCTATATTCACACTTGTACCCGTTTGTCCATCAGGTGTTTTAACTGCACCGCCATTCCAAAACGGGACACCGTTACGCATTGTCTGGACCCGGTCGGAGCCATCGACTTCCGGATAAGCCACCACATACATTAATCCTTCCGTATTACTCATATCCAATTTGGCTTCTACACTATGTAAATCATGCATCAAATTTGTATGGGCCTTTGACTGGTTTGCAGTGAAACGGCTTGTCATCAAAGGATGGTTAGCAACTATTTCCTTACCGATTTCCAATGCCCGGTCAAAATCACCCAATGTCATACATATCTTCATCAACAGAACGCCACAAGCCGCTTTGGATGTTTTTCCACGATCAACCTTTTCGGGTACCCATTGATAAGCAAACTCCATATCTTCCTGAACCTTTTCCAGGATACTCCAACGATCATAAGAGTAAAAATCATATTTGGGAGTAGTCAATTCACCAGCAAGATACGGGACATCACCGAATTGATGAGTCAACTTAAAATAACGATAAGCACGTTGGAAATAAGCAGCGCCTAAAACGGCGTTCCTTTCCGCTTCATCTTTAAAAGTCGCAGCATCTATACGGGAAATAACCACATTGGAGTATTTAATCGCTTTATAGCCTTCATACCAATACCACCCGACTTTCGTTTTATCTCCATGATTCAAGTTCATATCCGGCAACAACGTATTATCCATATCCATCTGAGGACCGGCTTTATCAGTCGTCCCTTCCACACAAATGTCAGATTGTACCATCTCCGTTACAATGGGGGCCGCATCCCCGAAAAATTCGTGCCGCATGTTACGTTCACAAGAAGTCAGAGCGCCGTAAAGCCCCTCTGCATTCACATAAGCATTCTCAGGTGTATAGAACGATAGCGGTTTCGGCTCCAACCAAGAGTCGCTGCAGGCGAACATGACCGCCAATAAAGCCGCAGCGCCAGCCGACACTGTACATCTTTTAAAATTTATCTTTTTCATGATTCATTCCGATTTTAAATTTACAAAGTAAAGTTCACGCTCAAATTATAAGTACGAGGGGTCGGCACTCCTGTTTCCGGATCCCAAAAATCCCAGTGGGGAGAGAATACGGCTACATTACGCACGCTCATAGATACACGCATATTCTGCACATAAAATTTCTTCAAGAAATTGCTTGGGACATTATAAGACACCGTTATATTATCCAAGCGGATAAAAGATTTGTCTACATAATTGTTACCTATGTTCTTTGAGCCGATACGCGCATAATCATTGATCGGGTTTTCAGGCATCCAGCGAGGCTGGACATATTCGGAACAACGATCGGGGAAATTTGAAACATTCGCTGCACGATTGAATGTATTATAGTGCCCCCATTGCGAATACATCATGAACGAAAGCGAAAGGTTTTTCCAAAAAGTGAACTCATTGCGTAATGTCCAACGGAACTGCGGCGTTTTGTTCTTTTGGAATACTTTGTCCTTATCCGTCATCACTCCATCTTTATCCAAATCCAAATATTTAAAATCACCAGGCTGGCAACCGTATTTGGCAGCCTCTTCAGCTTCGCCCATCTGCCATACGCCATCACGCACATAATCCCAGACCTGTTCCGTATCATGTCCGATAAACCATTTGTTCTTAACATCATCCGCTTCTTTTTGACCGATAACGTTCCCATTTTCATCCAAGACATCTTCCATCTCCCCGTACAGATGGGTAATCTTACGACGGTTCAAAGAGAAGTTCCCGCTTGCCGACCATGTAAAGTTTTCCTTCCTTATGATATTCGCATTAAGGGATATTTCAAAACCTTTATTCTTGATTTCACCCAAATTGGACGCAACGCTGTTAAAACCGGTAATTTCCGGCAAAGCACGGTCCACCAACAAATCATTAGTCTTTGCAACGTAAAATTCCATGGATCCACCTAATATGTCATTAAACAAAGAATAGTCCAATCCGACATTATAAGACGTTGTCCTTTCCCATTTAAGAGCAATATTTGACATACGATTTACATACAATTGAGAAGAATTATAAAGATTGCCATTTTGATCTATATAAGGATGTAAACCGGATGTCAAATCGGAAAGAGCCTCATACTGGCCAATGTCCCTATTTCCATTCTGCCCCCAAGAGAGTCTCAGTTTACCATAGTTCAGCCATGAGTTCATACTTTCCATAAACTTTTCAGAACTGAAGGTCCACCCCAAAGCAACTGCGGGAAAAACAGCTCTCGGATGCATCTGTCCAAAAGCAGAATAACCGTCACGACGAACAGATGTCGTCAACATATATCTGTTTTTAAACGAATAAAACAAACGTCCCATCAACGCATCACCCGTTTTGTAAGTATCATTGCTTTCTACTAAAGGAACAGTTCCAGCTTGTAAACGATGATATCCTAAAATATCACTGGGAGAATAATTAGATGTTTTCGCCGATTGCGACCAAGATTGGCCTTTCTCTGCATTAATCAAGAAAGTAGCTTCGACCGTATGCAACTTATTAAATTCACGTCTCCAACTGAATATATTATCAACCTGCCAACTGAATTTCTTGCGAGTCGTACGTTCAGAACTGCCTCCTTTACTTGCCCAATTCTCATTTTCAGACGATTCATGGCTATATAGTTCATAAAATTCATAATGTGGAGTAAAATTCATTTGATACTCAATGCCAAATGGCAACGACACTTTTGCATACATATTCGCATCCAATGTCGAATACATTTTCTTACGGTCGCGATACAAATTATCATAAAATGGATTCACAGGAGTAGCATCTCCTGTCGGCCAACGGCGGTAAGCACTTTCAGGATCATCCAAATTATTAGACCCGTAAGGGGATATTCGTACCATTTGTTCCCAATCGCAAAGCCAATATTTATCTTTATCGTTATTCCCATTCGAATCGTAATTATTCAAATTCTTTTCATCACGAGAAGAAAAGCTTGAGCGCAGACCGATTGTCAAAAATTTCGTAATCTTCGACTCCAAATTCAGGCGTGTACGGAAATTGGTCATGCGATCACCTGTTATAATACCTTCACGGTCAGAATAACCCAATGACCAATAATACGACATATTGTCCGTACGGTTGGAAACACTGGCTGTATAGTCCTGCTGCAAACCGGTTTGAAAAACTAAATCATCCCAAGCGGTTTCGTTACCGAGCATATAATTATCAATTTCCGGCGCCTTAAAATCAAGACGTGCCAACCAGGAACGAACCAAATCGTCCTCTGTCACAGAAGTAACAGGCGTTTTTTGTGTATAATTATACCAAGTCAGTTGGTCGACATTCTGTAATTTACGAGGATCAGAAAAAATTTCAGGGTACTTAGCCAGATATTCTGCTGAATTACGGGTTGTCTCATAGTCCTGACGATATTTCACAAAACCTGCTCCATCCAATATTTCTTGCTGATTTGCTACTTGAACAAGCCCTATATTTGCATTAAAATTAACAACCGGTTTACCGGCTTTACCCTTTTTAGTAGTCACAACTACAACACCATTCGCAGCCTTTGCACCGTAAACTGCTGCCGAACTGGCATCTTTCAAAACATCAATGGCCTCGATATCAACCGGATTAATATCATTAAGAGAACCCTCAAAGATGACTCCGTCTAACACAATTAATGGAGACGAACCCGCTTTTAAAGTATTTTTACCCCGAATTTGCAGGCTTGATTGATCTTTTGCCCCTGTCGACATGCCTATATTCAACCCCGGAGAATTAGCTCGCATCAAATCCTGAATAGAAGAAGGCGCTTCTGCAACTAATTGATCCGTTTTTATCGTTGAAATTGCTCCGGTTAAATCTTTCTTTTTAGCCGTTCCATAACCAATAACCACTATTTCTTCCAGATTTTGTGTGTCTTCTTTCATTTTAACATCGATCTTCTTTTGACTTCCGACAGTTACTTCTTCTGTCAAATAACCGATATAAGAAAATGACAAAATCGGATTTTTACCAGAGATTGCGATGGAATATGCTCCATTCATATCCGTAATGGTTCCATTGGTCGTACCTTTTTGCATAACATTAACACCAGGAAGAGATTCTCCTGAGATGTCAACTACTTTTCCGGTAATTAAAAAACTTTGTGCATACACACTTCCAAAGTTTATTATACTAAGGATGAAGATAAGGATGTACAGATACATCCTTATCTTCAAGTGAGCACTTGAAGATTTTGTTGTCCATTTTTCCATACTAATATTTTTTTAGTTTAACATTTTGCAATATTAATAAGAAAAAATATCTTCAGAGCCGAGTATTTTTGCAAATCATGATACTATTTTACCAAAAGCTAAAAAATAATCAAAAAAAGGCACTGATACTTGAATGATTCAAGTTCCAGTGCCTTTACACGTTATTACTCTATATGAATTACAAAATTACAGATTCAATTATAACTTTTCAGGAACTTCTTCACCGACTTTCAACGGAGTGATGTTATTCTCAGTACCCGGATAGCCAATGTTCTGATTGATAACGCCACCGGTATTGGAAGTGATAGAACCTTCCGGAATCGGCCAAAGAACATGATGTGTACTGAAACGATATTCAGCATAGTTTGTCTTTATCCCTTTGTTATAGAAATTGTTCTTGGCAGAAACCCAATCGAAATAGAAGTTCACGCCAGAATCCTTACAGTTTACACCCGTACCCTTCGGACCGGAGAAATTATCCAATTTGTAGACATGGCCACCAAATACTTCACACGCTTTACCCGTCAAAGCATATACATATGAAATACGGGAAAGTTCCACATGGCGGTTTTCTTCGTAATACAATTCACGTGCACGTTCGTCCAGAACCGCACCAATATTGATATCCGAAACAGCCAGAGGTTCTGCACCGGCACGCTGACGCACCACGTTCATCATATTGGCAGCCTCCTGTTTCATATCTTTCCAATAATAACATTCTGCCAACATCAGATATACTTCAGCCGAACGATAAATATACCAAGGAGTTTCACCACCTCTACGGTCTGTTGTCACGGAAGGATCCGGAACAAACGTTTTATAATGAGGCCACTGGAACCAGCAACGGATAGAATCCGAAACAGACATTCCGACAGGTTTAACCGGATGTTTACCATACCATTCTGTTCCTTTAAGAGCCGGAGCATTATAATAAAGGTCGAATACGCCCTTCCAACTATCGCGGTTATATACACCACGCAAGTCGTTCTTTTCCTTTTCCGTCCAGATGTCATACTGATAATAATTGGTCGGACGACAAGTTCCGATACCACGACCGACATTGGCATCATTGTCCAATTCGGTACCTTTGGCTTCATTTGTCGGAACAATAGACATGCCCGTCTTACCATCAGGGGTTTTAACCGATCCATTCGCCCAATAAGGAGTAGCATTACGCATCGTATTGATTCTGTCACGACCTTCTACCTCCGGATAAGACACGACATACAGAATACCTTCTGTATTTGACATATCCATTTTAGCCTCTACACTATGCAGGTCATGCATCAAGTTCGTATTCGGTTTTGTTTTGTTTGTAGTAAAACGTTCGATCATCAATGGGTTGGCTGCGATAACTTCTTTACCGACTTCGATTGCTCTGTCAAAATGACCCAACGACATACAAACTTTCATCAGCAATACGCCACAAGCCCATTTGGAAGGTTTTCCTCTATCGACCTTCTCCGGTACCCACTGATAGGCAAACTCCATATCTTTTTCCGTCTGTTCCAGAATGCTCCAACGGTCATACGTATAGAAATCCACTTTCGGTGTTTCAATCTCCTGGCTCAGATAAGGAATATCTCCAAACAGATGTGTCAGCTTGTAATAACGATATGCACGCTGGAAATAGGCGGCACCCCGTACCGCGTTTTCTTCAGCTTCATCTTTGAACGTTGCATTCTTCATACGGTTCAGAACGATATTGGCATATTTGATTCCTTTAAATCCTTCATCCCAATACCATCCGATCTTGTTTTTATTCACATCATTTGCAGTACGGCTCGGCAATAGATCCGCATCCATATCCATCAAAGGACCTGATTTATCGGTCGTACCAGTGACAGCCAGGTCTGTCGTGTACATATCGGTTGTGATCGGAGCACCGTCTCCGAAAAACTCATGACGCATATTACGTTCACAAGCAACCAATGCAGCATACAAACCATCTGCATCCACATATGTATTTTCCGGAGTATAGATAGACAGAGGCTTCGGTTCCAACCAACTGTCGCTACAAGAATTAAACAAAGGCAATCCGGCTACTGCCAAAATAAGACATTTTTTTATATGTTTCATTATTCAATCTCCTCTTTTATAAAGTAAAATTTACGCCAATATTGAATGTTCTCGGAACCCACAGTTCGTTTTTCGTCGGATCTTCTTCAGGATCTCTGAATGTATATCCAGACAATACGAACGGATTACGTACGCTTAAAGACAAACGCATGTTCTGTACGGAAACCTTCTTCAAAAAGTTCTTCGGAACATTGTAGGAAAGAGATATATTTTCCATACGTACAAAAGACTTGTTCACATAATGGTTACCCAAGTTCTTCGACCCCAGACGTCCATATTCATTTGTCGGGTTATCAACAGTCCAGCGTTCAATATCTAAAGTACTGCGACGGTCTGCCAATTCAATGGCGTTTGCAGCCGGATTGAATGTGCCGTATGTTCCAATGTGAGAATACATCATGAAAGATAAAGAGAAATCTTTATAAGTGAACTCATTTCTCCAAGACAAGTAGAAACGGGGAGTTTTGTACTTCTGGAACACTTTATCCTGGTCATTCAATACTCCATCGCCATTCTGATCTACATATTTGAAGTCACCCGGCTTGTTTCCATATTTGGCTGCTTCTTCCTCTTCTCCCAACTGCCATACTCCATCACCTTCGTAATCCCAGATCTGGTCGGGGTCATGACCGATAAACCATTTGTTCTTGTAGTCATCAGCTTCTTTCTGACCGATCACATTACCGTTTTCATCCTTAATATCCTCCATATCTCCATAAAGATGTTCGATCTTACGACGGTTGAAAGAGAAAGTAACGCTCGAATTCCAGTTAAAGTCCTTTCTGCTCATCACATCACCATTCAGAGACAGTTCGAAACCACGGTTTGTCAAAGCACCCAAGTTCGCCTTCACATCGGAAAAACCGGTAATATCTGGCAATGAACGTTTTACCAACAGATCGTTCGTTTCAGACATATAGGTTTCCATAGAACCTCTCAATCTATCGTTGAACAAAGAAAAATCCAAACCGATATTATAAGAACCGGTACGTTCCCACTTCAAAGCTGAGTTACCCATATGGTTCACGTACACCTGTGATGTCACATAGATATTACCATTCTGATCGATATACGGACTCAAAGAAGAATTCAGCCATGCCAATGCTTCATACTGACCGATATCACGATTACCGTTCTGTCCCCATGAGAAACGTAACTTACCATAATTTAACCAATCACTTGCCGGCTCCATAAATTTCTCGGAAGTGAAAACCCATCCTAAAGCGACAGCAGGGAAAGTCGCACGTGGGTTCATCATACCAAAAGCAGAATAACCGTCACGACGAACAGAAGCCGTTATCATATATTTATCCTTATAAGAGTAATACAAACGTCCCATCAAAGCATCGCCAGTCTTGTATGTATCCTGGTTTCTACCATCATCTTTCAAGAAAGACAAGACAGTTCCGGCCCCCATATTATGATAACCCAGCAAATCGCTCGGTGAGAAATTCTGAGCACTTACATAAGTATCCCAATATTGTCCTTTTTCAGCATTCGCCAATAAAGTCACTTCAAAATTATGCCCTCCGTTAAATTGATGTTTCCAACGGATGATATTATCCAGTAACCAGTTAAAGCTTTTTGAATTTCTACGCTCTGCATATCCGCCTTTTCCTGCCCATTCAGGATGTTCGGCAGATTCATGTTTCATAAATTCATACCATTTATATTTCGGGGTATAGTTCATCTGGTACTCAATTCCAAACGGAAGTTTTACAATCGCATAAATATTTGCATTCAGTGTATGTTCAATTTCGCGTTTGTCACGATACATATTATCGAAAAACGGATTCTTGCCATTGTTGTCACCAGAAGGATACATCCGATACGGGCTATCCGGATCATCGATATCATTTGGGGTATAAGGCGAGTTATTTGTACGTTGAGTAACGTCGGCAACCTGTGCTCCCTTGTCTTTAGTAGCGAACTGGGAAGTCAAACCGATAGTCAAGAAGTTGGTTACTTTCGATTCCAGGTTCAAACGGGTACGGAAGTTCTTAAAACGATCTCCCACACGAATACCTTCGCGATCAGCATATCCTAAAGACCAATAATAAGAAAGATCCTCTTTCTTATTGCTTATACTGGCTGTATAATCTTGCTGTAGAGCAGTTTGAAAGACAATATCATCCC
This sequence comes from Parabacteroides hominis, assembly GCF_014287585.1. Taxonomy (GTDB): domain Bacteria; phylum Bacteroidota; class Bacteroidia; order Bacteroidales; family Tannerellaceae; genus Parabacteroides; species Parabacteroides hominis. The sequence continues at coordinate 227,182 of NZ_JACOOJ010000002.1, forward strand.
AATTTGTTTCAATACCGTTCAGATAGTTTTCAATTTCAATCGTTTTGAAATCCAGACGGCCTAACCAAGTTGTCAACATTTCCTGGTCAGAAGGCAAAGTTGTCACAGGAGTTGCCTGGTCATAATTATACCAAGTCAACGGATCGACTCCAAAGACGCTTAACTGACGCGGGTCCATAAATTTGCCCGGTACTTTTGCCATTTCTTCCGGAGTCAGTTTACCTTCCTGATAATCTTTACGAAACTGGATAAATCCGGGACCATCCAAGGCTGCCGGAATACGTGAAGGTTGTGCAAAACCGACATTTGCATTGAAAGAGACAACAGGTTTGCCTGTTTTACCTTTTTTAGTTGTAATGGCAACTACACCATTCGCAGCTTTTGCACCATAAACAGCTACGGAACTGGCATCCTTTAATACGTCTACTGACTGGATATCCATCGGGTTGATATCAGACAAATCACCGTCATAAATAACACCGTCCAAAACCAACAAAGGAGAAGATCCGGCAGTTAGAGTATTTTTACCACGCACCTGCAAATTAGCCGTACCGGCAGCATCTGTCGAAATACCGATAGAAAGACCGGAAGCACTTGCACGCAAAAGATCTTGTACAGAACGGGGAGTTTCCTTTTCCATGTTTTCCGCTTTCACAGTCGAAATAGCACCAGTCAAGTCCTTTTTCTTTGCCGTACCATAACCGATAACAACAACCTCTTCCAATTCTTCCGTGTCTTCCTTCATCGTCACATCAATCATTTTCTGGTTTCCAACCGTAATGTCCTGTGACAAATACCCGATATAAGAAAATGTAACAATAGCTTTGCTGCCTTTGACAGTCAGGCTATATTTTCCATCCACATCCGTAATAGAGCCATTTGTAGTGCCTTTTTCCATTACGTTCACACCGATCAGCGGTTCACCCATCTGATCCTTAACAACACCGGTTATTGTTAGCGACTGCGCATAGGCTTCGCCAATAACCATCCCCAAAAACAGCAATAAGATACTAAGTCGGGGTAAGAAACTAAAAACACGATTCTTCATACAATTTTTCAGTTTAGTATTAAGTTTGATAGTTTATATTAGAATTTATAGATTCGCACAACATCAATACGACAAGCTTATTTACTGTAAATGTGTGCGTTAACACACTTACTTAAAACCATGTTATCCCATTCGAATAATGACCCGAAGAGGAAATTATTCAATAATTTTTATGTAGTTTCATATTCCAGACAAGTAAATAACTTTTTGTAAATCAAGAATTTAAAAACACACGTCTCAATATTCATCACATATCCATAACATAATTATCCTAAGTTAATAGCAAATTACACTGTCTAATTAAATTGATCAAAAGAATATTCATTTTGGATGCCAAAGATATTGACTTAAATTGAATAATCATAAATATATATTCTTTTTTTACAAAAAAAGTAACAACCATCTACGATTCAAAGCTTTACAGAAAATCCTCATAAGAAAAAACGTTCTTCGCGGTAATTTCTTTCTAACCGTTCAATAGATAGCAATCACTCATACGGTTAGTAATTTTATCAGAGCATAGGCTAAACTTCACATTCTGTCATATCTACAAAAAAATCCACTAACATACATATTATAATATAATCCATATTTTTATTAGGGACAGATAGAGAAACTGACGTATTGTCACACTTCCTGCCACCTGAACTTTTCCAAACCTATCCTTGTTACTTTGGCATACGATTTGTAGAATAGTTAATGCGACTCGAAAGAGAAAAGCAAATACAAGAAAATAATAACAATTAAAATAGTAGAAAATTATGGGAAAAATTATCGGAATCGACTTAGGAACAACCAACTCTTGTGTTGCCGTACTGGAAGGTAACGAACCGGTTGTAATTGCAAACAGCGAAGGTAAAAGAACGACACCTTCAATCGTTGCATTTGTTGAAGGTGGTGAACGTAAGGTTGGTGATCCGGCTAAACGTCAGGCTATCACGAACCCGGAAAAAACAATATTCTCTATCAAACGTTTCATGGGTGAAACCTACGACCAGGTTCAGAAAGAAATCAATCGCGTACCTTATAAGGTAGTACGGGGTGACAACAACACACCGCGTGTCGACATCGAAGGACGCCTCTATACGCCTCAGGAAATTTCAGCAATGGTACTTCAGAAGATGAAGAAAACGGCTGAAGACTATTTAGGACAGGAAGTGACGGAAGCCGTTATCACCGTTCCGGCATACTTTAGCGACGCACAGCGCCAGGCTACAAAGGAAGCCGGTGAAATCGCTGGTTTGAACGTTCGCCGTATCGTGAACGAACCGACTGCCGCATCTTTGGCTTACGGCCTGGACAAGACGAACAAAGACATGAAGATCGCCGTATTCGACTTGGGTGGCGGTACATTCGATATCTCTATCCTGGAACTGGGCGACGGTGTGTTTGAAGTTAAATCGACAAACGGTGACACTCACTTAGGTGGTGACGACTTCGACCATGTGATCATCGACTGGTTGGCAGAAGAATTCCTGCGTGAAGAAGGTGTCGACCTGCGTAAGGACCCGATGGCTTTGCAACGTTTGAAAGAAGCTGCTGAAAAAGCCAAGATCGAATTGTCAAGCACGACAAGCACGGAAATCAACCTGCCGTATATCATGCCGGTAAACGGTATTCCAAAGCACTTGGTTAAGACACTGACACGTGCCAAATTCGAACAGTTGGCTGACAGCCTGATCCAGGCTTGTATCGAACCGTGCCGCCAGTCTTTGAAAGACGCTGGTTTGAGCACTTCCGACATCGACGAAGTGATCTTGGTAGGGGGTTCGACACGTATTCCGGCTGTACAGGCTATTGTTGAGAAATTCTTCGGCAAGGCCCCGTCAAAAGGCGTTAACCCGGACGAAGTGGTAGCTGTAGGCGCTGCTATCCAGGGCGGCGTATTGACAGGTGAAGTAAAAGACGTGCTGTTGCTCGATGTTACTCCGCTGTCATTAGGTATCGAAACAATGGGTGGCGTAATGACCAAGCTGATCGAAGCCAATACGACTATTCCTACCAAGAAGTCCGAGACATTTACAACTGCTGTCGACAACCAGCCTTCTGTAGAAATCCACGTATTGCAGGGCGAACGTTCACTGGCAAAAGACAACAAGTCGATCGGCCGTTTCCACCTCGACGGAATTCCAGCTGCACAGCGTGGCGTTCCTCAGATCGAAGTTACTTTCGATATCGATGCAAACGGTATCCTGAATGTATCGGCTAAGGACAAAGGAACCGGCAAAGTACAGAGCATCCGTATCGAGGCTTCCAGCGGTTTGAGCGACGACGAAGTAAAACGTATGAAAGAAGAAGCTCAGGCAAACGCCGAAGCCGATAAGAAGGAAAAAGAACGTATCGACAAACTGAACCAGGCCGACAGCATGATCTTCCAGACTGAAAAACAGTTGAAGGACCTCGGCGACAAACTTCCGGCTGACAAGAAAGCTCCTATCGAAGCTGCCCTGAACAAGCTGAAAGAAGCTCACAAAGCTCAGGATATCGCCGGTATCGATGCTGCAACAACAGAACTGAACAGCGTATTCCAAGCCGCAAGCCAGGAAATGTACAACGCCCAGAACGCACAAGGTGGCGCACAACCGGGTCCGGACTTCGGCCAGCAAGCTGGTGGCAACGCCGGAAACAACAAGCAGGATGGCGGTGTAACGGATGTTGACTTCGAGGAAGTGAAGTAAACATACATTTTTTACATAACACAAAAAAGGGGCTGTCCAAAAAGTGTGACAGCCCCTTTGCTATTGTTTATTTCGGTAAAAAGTAGTATCTTACCGTTGCAAAAAAACAAACATTATAGCAATGGCTAAGATAGTATTTAAAGAGTTAACATCCAACCAAAATGTACTTTTTCCGGTTAGTTTATCGGAAAAGATAGCTCCCAATCATCCCG